>NZ_JCAXDO010000022.1:0-62330 GCF_059740205.1 Serratia sp. LTN-2
GGTGATTAGCTCAGTTGGTAGAGCATCTCCTTTACACGGAGGGGGTCGGCGGTTCGAGCCCGTCATCACCCACCACTTCTGCGGGTCGTTAGCTCAGTTGGTAGAGCAGTTGACTTTTAATCAATTGGTCGCAGGTTCGAATCCTGCACGACCCACCAATTCAGAAAAAAGCGCCTTTTGGCGCTTTTTGCGTTTCTGCCGCACTCACTTTCCCTTCTTCTTATTCTCTCTATTCACCACGCGCTGAGATACGAATGGTTATCATTTTGGCCGCTTGAATGGTAAATTAGCGGGCAACCCCCACGGCCACTCCGCCGTCGGATTGATACGCCTTTGTGCAAGGAAAGAAAGAGCCCGCTCATGACCCTATCCTTACGTCAGCTGTTTATTTCATTCATCGCCGTTTCCACCTTGCTGCTCAGCGGCTGCGGCCCGGACGACAAGAGCGACGAGCAGAAACCGTCCGCCCCCACTGCCGACAGCAGTTGGCCGCGCACCATCGACAGCGCCAAAGGGAAATTTACGCTGGAAAAACCGCCGCAGCGCATCGTGTCCACCAGCGTCACCATCACCGGCACGCTGCTGGCGATCGACGCCCCGGTGGTCGCCAGCGCCGCCACCAGTCCGAATCCCCTGGTAGCCGATAAACAAGGTTTCTTTACCCAATGGAGCGAAGTGGCCAAACAGCGCCACGTCGAGCGGCTGTATCAGGTGGAGCCGAATGCCGAAGCCGTCGCCGCCGCCGCGCCGGACTTGATCGTCGTCGCCGCAACCGGCGGTGATTCTGCGTTAAAACTGTACGATCAGCTGTCTGCCATTGCGCCGACGCTGGTGCTCGATTACGGCGACAAAAGCTGGCAACAGCTGGCGAGCGAGCTCGGCGAGATCACCGGCCATGAGGCCGGCGCCAAACAGGCGGAAGATCGTTTCGAACAGCGCGTGGAGCAAGTGAAGCAGGCGATTGCCCTGCCGCCGCAGCCGACCACCCCGCTGGTGTATGCCGACAATGGCCGCGAGGCCATGCTGTGGACGCCGGGCTCCGCCCAGGGCAAGCTGCTGACCCAGCTCGGCTTCCAGCTGGCCACTCCGCCGGAAAGCGCCAAAGGCAACACCAGCATGGGGAAACGCCATGACATCATCCAGATCTCCGGCGAGAAAATGGCCGAGGGCCTGAACGGTAAAACGCTGATCCTGTTCGCCACCAATGAACGCAAAGTGCAGGAGCTGTTGGCCAACCCGTTCCTCAAGCATCTGGAGCCGGTGGAGCAGCGGCACGTCTACGCCGTCGGCAACGACACCTTCCGCCTCGATTACTACAGCGCCACCAACATGCTGAACCAAATCGAGCAGTTGTTCAAAAAGCCCTGAATCACGCCGTCGGCAGGCCAATCCCCTGCCGACGCTTTCCGCAAACGGATCGGCAGTTCACATTCAATCAATTGAAATATCAATAGTTATTAACATCCTCAACGCAGCTAAACCACGAACCGACGGGTGCATGCGGGCGTAAACTCGTGCTACTATTTGGCGCCCGTTATAAACGCAAATAGCAATGAGAATAAAAATCATAAAGGAGTTACCGGTGTGAACGTACCCACTCCGACTGAGCGGACGCTTTCGTCCGCGCCGCACGCAGCTTACGCCAGTGGCTTCAAACGCATCGCCGGGTTCGGTATCGGTTTGGCGCTGTTGCTGCTGTGCGTCATTGCCAGCCTGATGCTGGGTTCCAAAGCCATTCCTTTCCATACCGTCTGGCTCAGCCTGCAGGGCGTAGCGAGCGGTTCCGACAGCACCATCATTCTCAACGCCCGGGTGCCCCGTACGCTGGCGGGCATTTTGGCCGGCATGGCGCTCGGCGCCGCCGGCGCGCTGATTCAGGCGTTGACGCGCAACCCGCTGGCCGATCCCGGCGTGCTCGGCATCAACGCCGGCGCCAGCTTCGCCGTGGTCATCGGCATCATGTTTTTCGGTGCCGCCACCACCGAAAGCTATATGGTCTACGCCTTCGCCGGCGCCGCCGTCACTACCCTGCTGGTCTACCTGATCGGCACGCTGGCGGGCGGGCGAATCAACCCAGTACGGCTGACGTTGGCCGGCGTGGCTATCGGCGCGGTGCTGCTCGGCATCACCACCGGGCTGTCGCTGATCGATCCGCAAACCTTTGACCAACTCCGCTTCTGGCAGGCCGGCACGCTGGATATCCGCACGCTGTCCACGCTGCCGGTGACCACCCCCGCCATTCTGCTCGGCTGCCTGCTGACGCTGCTCATCGCCCGGCCGCTGAATACCATCGGCATGGGGGAAGATCTGGCTATCGCGCTCGGCGCGCGCGTGGTGCTGACTCAGGTGATCGCGGTGATCGCCATCACCTTGCTGTGCGGTGCAGCAACCGCCACCGTCGGCCCGATCAGCTTCATCGGCCTGATGGTGCCGCATATCGCTCGTTGGTGGGTCGGCCCCGACCAACGCTGGATCCTGCCCTACTCCATGCTGCTGGCGCCGATTTTACTGCTGTGCGCCGACGTGGTCGGCCGCTTGCTGGCGGCCGGTGAACTGCGGGTTTCCATCGTCGCCGCCTTTATCGGCGCGCCGGTGTTGATCTGGCTGGTGCGACGCAAGAAAACGCTGGGGGGCTTGTGATGAGTCTGCCCCACACTCTGCATATTGGCCGCCCGGACGGCATCATCAACTGGCGCATGCCGCTGCGCCTGCTGCTGGTCAACCTTTCGCTGCTGGCTTTGTGCCTGGCGATGGCGGTTGCCGCGCTGTGCTACGGCACGCTGCAGCTCTCGCTGGAGCAGGTCTTTGCCGCGCTCAGCGGCGAGGCGCCGAAAAACCTGGTGACTGTGGTCACCCAATGGCGCTTGCCTCGCATCGCCATGGCGCTGTTGTTAGGCGCCGCGCTCGGCATGAGCGGCGCCATTTTCCAGTCGATTATCCGCAACCCGCTCGGCAGCCCGGACGTGATCGGCTTTAATATGGGGGCTTACACCGGCGCGCTGATCGCCATCACCCTGTTCAACGGCGGCTACTATTACGTCGCCGGCGGCGCGCTGGCCGGCGGCATTCTCTCGGCGCTGGCCATCTATCTGCTCGCCTGGCGGCAAGGCATTGCCGGCTTCCGGTTGATCATCGTCGGCATCGCCATCAGCGCAGTGCTGGTCTCCACCAACACCTGGCTGATCATCACCGCTTCGCTCGAGCGCGCCATGGACGCCGCCATGTGGCAGGCCGGTTCGCTCAACGGCATGACCTGGCAAAAAGCCCAGCCCGCCACGGCGTTCATCGTGCTGGCGGCGGCCGCCGCACTGCTGATAGGCAAACGGCTGCAGCTGCTGGAAATGGGCGACGACACGGCGCGCGCGCTGGGCGTCAATGCCGAAAGCAGCCGGCTGTGGCTGATGCTGTTCGGCGTCACCCTCACCGCCGCCGTCACCGCCACCGCCGGGCCGATTTCCTTTATCGCGCTGGCGGCACCGCAGATCGCCCGTCGCCTGGCCGGACAATCCTCGGTCACCCTGACCTCCTCGGCGCTGATGGGCGCGGCGTTGCTGCTCGGCGCCGACGTGGTGTCCCAACATCTTTTCGCGCCGATCCAACTGCCGGTCGGGGTCGTGACCGTCTGCATCGGCGGCCTGTACCTGATTTGGCTGCTCATTCGAGAGGCCCGCAGATAATGAAGAGTGATAATGCCATGAGCCACCGCCTGCACGCCTCGCACCTGAAGCTGGGCTACGACAATAAAATCATCGCTGACGATCTGAGCGTGGCGATCCCCGACGGCGCCTTCACGGTGATCGTCGGGCCGAACGCCTGCGGAAAATCGACGCTGTTGCGCGCCTTGTGCCGCCTGCTGAAACCCAGCGCCGGCGAGGTGATGCTGGACGGCAAGAACATCAGCAGCTTCGCCACCAAGGCGCTGGCGCGCGAGCTTGGCCTGCTGCCGCAAACCTCGATCGCGCCGGACAGCATCACCGTGGCGGACCTGGTGTCGCGCGGCCGCTATCCGCACCAAAGCCTGCTGAAACAGTGGACGCAGGCCGACAAACAGGCGGTGGAAGCCGCAATGGCGGCCACCAACGTCAGCCAACTGGCGGACCGCAGCGTCGACGAGCTGTCCGGCGGGCAGCGTCAGCGCGTCTGGGTGGCGATGGCGCTAGCACAGCAAACCCCGCTGCTGCTGCTGGATGAGCCAACTACCTATCTGGACATCGCACACCAGATCGAGCTGCTGGATCTGTTCCGCCAACTCAACCGCGAGCGCGGTCAAACCCTAATCGCGGTGCTGCACGATCTCAACCACGCCTGCCGCTATGCCGATCACATCATCGCCATGCGCGACGGCAAGATCGTGGCGGAAGGGAAACCGGCGGAGATCATCACCGCCGAACTGGTGGAGCGGGTGTTCGGCATGCCGTGCATGATCATCGACGATCCGCTGTCCCACACGCCGCTGGTGATCCCGCGCGGCCGCTACCACTGCGACGCGCCGCAAGCATGAAAAAGGCCGGGTTAACCCGGCCTTTTCGTTATTTTTCCAGCGACACCTGCTTGAAGATGTGTTTGCCGAACGGGTCGATTTCGTAGCCTTTTACTTCCTTGCGCACCGGTTCGAAGATAGTCGAGTGCGCGATCATCAGCGCCGGCATCTGATCGTGCATCATCACCTGCGCCTGCTGGTACATCGCCACCCGTTTGGCGTGATCGTTCTCTTCGCGCGCCTGCAGGATCAGCTGGTCGAACGGTTTGTAGCACCATTTCGCCGAGTTGGAGCCGCCGAGCGAAGCGCAGGTGAACAGCGGGCCGAAGAAGTTGTCCGGATCGCCGTTGGCGGTGGTCCAACCCATCAATGCGGTCTGGTGTTCGCCGTTTTTAATCCGCTGCAAATATTCGCCCCACTCGAAGGTGACGATGTGGGCGCGCACGCCGATTTTGGCCCAGTCGGCCTGAATCATCTCCGCCATGCGCTTGGCGTTGGGATTATAGGGCCGCTGCACCGGCATCGCCCACAGATCGATGTCGAACCCCTGGCCCAGGCCGGCCTCCTGCAACAGCTGCTTCGCCCGCTCCGGCGAATACGGATAGTCTTCAAGCTGCGCGTTGCTGCCCCATTGGGTCGGCGGCAGCAGGTTCTTGGCCGGCTGGCCGGCGCCGTGGAACACCGCGTCGATGATCGCCGGTTTGTTGACCGCCAGCGCCAACGCCTGGCGCACCTTGACGTTATCCAACGGTTTCTTCTGGGTGTTGAAGGCCAGGAAGCCGATATTCAAGCCGGATTTTTCCATCACCTGGATGTTGCCGTCCTGCCGCATGCGCGCCAGATCCGCCGGATTGGGGAACGGCATCACCTGGCACTCGTTTTTTTGCAGCTTGGCGTAACGCACCGCCGCATCCGGCGTGATCGAGAACACCAGCCGGTCTATCTGCGGTTTGCCTTCCCAGTAGCGATCGAACGCCTTGTAGAGGATTTTCGCGTCCTTCTGGTACTGCACCAGTTGGAACGGCCCGGTGCCGATCGGATCGTTGTCCACCCGCTGTGGCGTGCCGGCCTTCAGCATCGCGTCGGCATATTCCGCCGAAAAAAGGGTGGCGAAGTACATGCCCAGATCGGCGACGAACGGCGCCTCGGCGCGGGAGAGCTCAAAGCGCACGGTGTGGTCGTCCACCTTGACGATCCGGTCGATCAGCGTACCGAACTCCATCGACTCGAAGTTGGTGTAGGCGCCGTTGGAGACGTTGTGATAAGGGTTGTTGGCGTCCTTCTGGCGCATAAACGAGAAGATGACGTCGTCGGCGTTGAAATCGCGGGTGGGCGTAAAATATTTATTGCTCTGGAATGCCACGCCCTTGCGCAGATGGAAGGTATAGCGCTTGCCGTCCTCGCTCACCTCCCAGCTTTCCGCCAGGCTGGGTTGCAGCTCGACGGTGCCGGGTTTGAAATCCACCAGCCGGTTGTAGATCGCCGCTGAACTGGCGTCTACCGTGGTGCCGGAGGTGAACAGCTGCGGGTTGAAGCCTTCCGGTGAGCCTTCGGAACAGTAGACCAGCGTATTGGCCCGCGCGCCGCCGGCAATCGCCAACGCCAGCAACCCGATCGTTATTGCTTTTCTTTTCATTGCGCTATCCCCAGTGGTGAAAAAACAGCCCAACGGATAGCAATAAATCATGCAGTTAGCGATGTAAAGGACAAATTCCGCGCATAAAAACGGGCAGGCGCGCAAGCGGCCTGCCCCGGTGAAACCGCGCGATGATGAAATTAAATCATCTGGCTGAAGTTCATCTGCGCCATCAGCTTATAGTTGTCGGCATAGTCGACCGGAATGGCCACCACCACCGGCCCCTGGATCGCCATCGCCTTGCGCAGCATCGGCCGCAGATCGTCCACCGACTGTACGGCGAAACCGACCGCGCCGCAGGATTCCGCGTAGGCCTTGAAGTCAATCGGCCCGAACTCCACGCCGGATTTGCGCTGGTATTTGTTCACCTCCTGCATCTCCACCATGTTGTAGGCGTTATCCACCCAGATGACGTGCACGATGTTGTTTTTCAGCCGCACCGCGGTCTCCAGCTCCATGCTCGACTGCATGAACCCGCCGTCGCCGGAGATCGACACCACCTTGTCGCCGGGGCGCACCAACGCCGCGCCGATGGCCCACGGCAACGCCACCCCCATGGTTTGCTGGCCGTTGGAGATCAACAGCTGGCGGGCGCGGAAGCTGTAAAGATAGCGGGCGATCCAGATGTGGAAGCTGCCCATGTCCACGCACAGCGTCACGTCGTCGCTGACGATGTCCTGCAGCTCCTTGACGATGCGTAGCGGGTGGATCGGCATACCGCCGCGCCGCGCGGCGCGCTCCGCCAGTTCAGTGCGTTGACGGCCGAGATCGGTGAGGATCAGTTCTACCTCGGGCGGCACGCAGACTGCCTCACTGAACGCTTCGGTCATCATGTTCAGCGTGGCGCTGATGTTGCCCACCAGCTCGACGTCCGGACGATAACAGGTATCGATATCCGCCGGCAGCACGTCGAGATGCACCAGCTTCAGCCGCCCGTGGCTGTTCCACATGCAGGGATCGTATTCGATCGGATCATAGCCGACGCTCACCACCAGATCGGCCTTCTGCAGCAACTGATCGGCCGGCTGGTTGTTGAACAGACCGACGCGGCCGGCAAAACGGGCGAAGTGATTGACGTCGATCACCCCCGCCGCCTGATAGGTGCCGACCACCGGCATATGGGTGCGGTACAGCAGATGGCGCACCGCCTCGCTGTTCTCTGGCCGGCTGGCCTGCAAACCGAGCAGCAATACCGGGCATTTGGCCTGGCGGATCAGTTTCACCGCCGCCTGAATGTCGTCCGCCGCCGCAGCCCCCATGCGCGGCAAGCGGCAGCCGGCCAGCACCGGCGCCGTGACCGGTTCATTGACGATATCCATCGGCAGGCTGACGAACGACGCCCCCGGGCGGCCGAACTCGGCGCGGCGGAAGGCGTTGGCGATCACCTCGGAAATCGCCGAGCCGGCGTGCACTTCGGCGCAATACTTGGTCACCGGCCGGAACATGCTGACGGTATCCATGCTCTGGTGCGTCTGCTTCAGGCTGTCGGCGCGCTTCACCGCTCCGCCGAAGGCCACCACCGCATCCCCTTCCGAGGTGGCGGTGGCCAGCCCGGTGATCAGGTTGGAACTGCCCGGCCCGGAGGTGACCAGCGCCACCCCGGCCTTGCCGGTCAGGCGGCCGACCGCCGCCGCCATAAAGGCCGCGTTGGCCTCATGCCGCACCACCACTGTTTCGATCGACGGTGCGTCCTCCAGCGAATCGAACACCCGGTCTATCTTGGCGCCCGGAATGCCGAAAACGTGTTTGACGCCCTGCGCTTCCAGGTTTTTCACCACCAAATCGGCGCCGCATTGCCAGTCATTGCCTGTTTTTTCCTGTGCCATGGTTCCACCTCCTAAGAAAACGATCGCCGGGGTTAGCCCTCGGCGGAACGAATCGCGCGGTCCAAATCCTCTGGGCAGAGGTTGGCGCGCAAGAAATCCGCATCATGCGGCAACTGAAGATTGAGACGGGTGATGACGCCGAACTGCAGGCGGCCGTGATCGAGCTGGTAGTCCAGCACGTGGCCGCCGCCGCTGCGGTCGTCGGTAACGAAATGTTCGTGATAGCCGGCCACGCCGATGCCCTGCATGTAATCCGGCGAGCGGAAGCCGACCAGCGTGCCGCGCCGCTGATGGAACGAGAAGGTCGGCTGCTCTTCTATCGCTTCCAGCATCGGGCGATAGGGCCGTTCCTGACGCGGCACGGTGCGGGTTTCCACATGGCTGAACTCGCCATCAACCCTTACCGCGCAAAACAGGTTCGGCGAGGCGACCTGCTCGTCGATGCACTGGTGCAGCTGCGCCTTGGTGATTGGCCGGTCGAACTGCTGGCTGATGCTGGGCTGGAAAAAGGTGACGACGGCGAAAGGGGTTTTCTGTTGCAGACCGGCTGGGCGGGCGCTGCCGTCGGCGCGCAGCTGGTGTATTTCCTGGTCGAAGGCGATCAGTTCGCCATCCAGATGATTGAAGGTGCCGAGGCCGAAATCGCCATGTTTGAGCAGCTCGGCAATAGTGGTTTCGCCCTCGTAGACCCCGT
This sequence comes from Serratia sp. LTN-2, assembly GCF_059740205.1. Taxonomy (NCBI): domain Bacteria; kingdom Pseudomonadati; phylum Pseudomonadota; class Gammaproteobacteria; order Enterobacterales; family Yersiniaceae; genus Serratia; species Serratia sp. LTN-2. Next base: position 8,637 of record NZ_JCAXDO010000022.1, read on the forward strand.
CAATGAGCGCGCTCATCAGCGAGATTTGATAGATTTCGCCCTCCCCGGCGTTGATCGACTGCCTGGCGAAACCCTGCGCCAAATGGCGCGCACAGGAACACCCGTGTTTTTCGTTCATGACTAACTCCTCCACCAGCGCGGAATCGCGGTTCCGCGCGTTCAAAAGACCCACCGGCGGTGAGCCAAGATGCCGCCCAGGTCACGTTCATCAGTTGGAACGATTCAGCCTGAGGCGACAAAAAAACCGGCACGGCTGGCCGGCCGATATCCAGAACTCACGGCATAATGTGTGACAGTAAAGGCTCACTAATCATTAATACCGAGTCGGATATCAAATTGAACGGTTAATCTGGTGTTGGAGCGACAATCAACTCCGCAGGCGGCTCGTGCAGCCTGGGAAAAACATCTGTTATTTAGTGCTAAGCGCCGCAAGGTTTATGCGTTTTCTCTCTATACGGCCGGGATGCGGCGGCGTTGAAGCCCGCCGTCAACCCGCAGCCAGAGTAGCCGCAGCGCCGCCGACAGAGAAGCGGGTATTCATAAGAAACGCTTTTGCATATAATGCAAAAATGAATGACGCCCGTTATGTTGAACATCTACCGATCTTTCTCGACGTGGCCCGCCTGGGCAGCTTTTCCGCCGCCGCACGCCGGCTGGGCATGGTGCCCTCCTCGCTGGTGCGCCATATCGACGCGCTGGAAAGCGCGCTCGGCGCCGCGCTGTTCGTCCGCTCCACCCGTGGGCTGCTGCTGACCGACGCCGGCGAGCTGCTGCTGACGCGCGCCGCCGCGCTGATGACGGACATTACCGGTATTCACGCAGAGCTGAGCGCGTTGAACGAAACGCCGCAGGGCACGCTGCGCATCAGCTGTCTGCCGACCTTCGGCAAAACCTATGTGTTGCCGTTGCTGCCGACGTTGGCGGAGCGCTATCCGCAGCTGTGGATCGATCTCGATCTGACCGAACGCCAGACCGATCCGACGCAGGAACCGCTGGACGCCGCCATCCGTATCGGCGAGCAGAAGGACAGCGCGCTGTACGCCAGCCGTATCGCCACCCAACGCTGGGTTATGTGCGCCAGCCCCGCCTACGTCGCGCGCTATGGCCTGCCGACCGATCTGGAGGCGCTGCCGCAGCACCGGCTGATCGCCCGCTACCACAAACAACAGCCGGCCTGTTGGGCGCAGATACTCGACGCGGCGCTGATGAGCCGCTGCACCATGGCGCTGCGCTGCGACGACTTCACCGCGCAGCGTCAGGCCGCGCTGCTCGGCCTGGGTATCGCTTTTCTGCCCAACTGGGTGGTGGGGCCGGACGTGCAGAACGGGCAACTGGTGCAGATGCTGGAAGATCCGCGCCATGAGCAGCAAGGCATCTACCTGCTGCGGCCGATGGCGAAGGTATCCGCCCGGCTGGCGGCCTTCACCGCCCTGCTGCAGCAAACCATCGGTCAGCCGCCCAGCTGGGCGTAAAGCGGCGTGACCCGATTGTGCAGCGCCGGGTTATCGCTCTCGTCCTTCAGCTCGATGCCGGTCAATCGCCGCTGAAACGCCTGCTCCAGCAGCCAGGCCAGGCGGAACGCCGCCTGCGGATAATCCAGCCCCTCAGGCCGCACGTTGGAGATGCAGTTGCGCTCAGAGTCTCTTCTGTGCGAGTTCGGCTCCCAGGTCAAATAGACGCCCAGGCTGTCCGGCGACGACAGCCCCGGCCGTTCGCCGATCAGTACCGCCACCGCCCGGGCTTGCAGGCATTCGCCGATCTCATCCCCCAGCGCCACCCGCGCCTGATGCGCCAGCGCCACCGGCGCGACGGCCAGCCCCAGCGTCTCGAGATAGGGCAACAGCGCCTGCAGCAACGGCAGCGCCTGGCGATGCACCGCCTTGGAGGAGAGGCCGTCCGCCACCACCAGTAACAAATCGATGCGGCGCGGCGGCAAACCGAGCAGCAGGCTGCGGCTGTCCGGCGCCAGTCGCCGCCCCAGATCCGGCCGACGCAGGTAGGCGGCGCGGTCTGTAGCCTGGCTGCGCACCGCCAGCGAGGGCCAACCGGCCTCGTGCAGATCCGCCGCCAGCCGCTCGCTGTCGAAAGGCTGATGCACCGCGTCGCGCGCCTGGGCATGGGCCAGGCCGAAGCGCAGCAGCTCGTCGGTCGGCAGGCTGGCGCCGGTGCGCCCCAGCGCGATGCGCGCATCGGTAAAGGCGCGCAGCGCGTCCCAGCTGTTGACGTGTACCGGTTTGCTCATGTGCGTTCTCCCTGCAGCGCCAGCAACAGCGGGTGATTGGCGGCGGCATCGCGCAGCCGCCCGCGCTCGTCGGTGATGTTCATCGCCGCCAGCCAGGCGGCGAATTCCGGCGCGTGTTTCAGCCCCAGCAGCTCGCGGATATAAAGCGCATCATGGAACGAGGTGCTTTGGTAGTTAAGCATGATATCGTCCGCGCCCGGCACGCCGATCAGGAACGTCAGCCCGGCGGCGGCCAACAGCGTCAGCAAGGTATCCATGTCGTCCTGATCGGCTTCGGCATGGTTGGTATAGCAGACGTCGCAGCCCAGCGGCAGGCCGAGCAGCTTGCCGCAGAAGTGGTCCTCCAGCCCGGCGCGGATGATTTGTTTGCCGTCATACAGATACTCCGGGCCGATAAACCCCACTACGGTGTTGATCAGCAGCGGCGAAAAATGGCGCGCCACCGCATAGGCGCGTGCCTCGCAGGTTTGCTGATCGACGCCGTGATGCGCGTTGGCCGACAGGCAACTGCCCTGCCCGGTTTCGAAATACATCACGTTATCGCCCAATGTGCCGCGCTTGAGGCTCAGCGCCGCCTGCTGCGCCTCCGCCAGCAGCGCCAGACTGATGCCGAAACCGCGGTTGGCCGCCTCGGTGCCGGCGATCGACTGAAACACCAGATCCACCGGCGTGCCGCGCTCCATCAGCCGCAGCGTGTTGGTCACGTGGGTCAGCACGCAGGATTGGGTGGGAATGGCGAAGCGCTGGATCACGTCGTCCAGCATGTAGTTGAGTTTTTCCAGCAGCGGCAGGCTGTCGCTGGCCGGGTTGATGCCGACCACCGCGTCGCCGCTGCCGTACAGCAGGCCGTCCAGCATGCTGGCGGCGATGCCCTGCAGGCTGTCGGTCGGGTGATTGGGCTGCAGCCGCACGCTGAGGTGGCCCGGCAGGCCGATCGTATTGCGAAAACGCGTCACCACCCGGCATTTCTTCGCCACCAGGATCAGATCCTGATTGCGCATGATCTTGCTGACCGCCGCCGCCATCTCCGGCGTTATGCCGGCGGCCACCTGCGCCAGCATGGCGCTGTCCGCCTGCTCGCTCAGCAGCCAGTCGCGAAAATCGCCGACCGTGAGGTGCGAGATGGGCGCAAAGGCGACGGCATCGTGGCTGTCGATAATCAGGCGGGTCACCTCGTCCTGTTCGTACGGCACCAGCGGCTGCTGCAGGAACACCTTAAGCGGCAGATCCGCCAGCGCGATGCGCGCCGCCATGCGCTCTTCGGCGCTTTGCGCTGCCACTTCCGCCAGATAATCGCCGGAACGCGCCGGCGAAGCCTTTGCCATCAGCTGGCGCAGGTCGCCGAAGCGATAGCCGCGTTGGCCCAACGTTGCCTGATACATAGCCCCCTCCCTTGCCCTGCGTGACGAGATACAAGCCCTGCACCAAGTGTAGTCAGCGGGAGAAGAAAATTATTTTGCCGGCGATCGCCGCCATCACGCTTCCCCCCCATTTCGCCCGCCGCCGCTTCGGGTTACAGTAGCCGCGAAAACGGGAGGGATGATGGATCCGCAACGGCAAATTATCGAATGGCTGCAACAAGATAACGCTCGCATGGCGGCCCTGCGCACCGTGCGCAGGCTCGGCCTGAATGACTGGTGCCTCGGCGCCGGCTTTGTACGCAATCTGGTGTGGGACCGGCGGCATGGCTACGCCGTGGCGACGCCGCTCAACGATATCGACGTGATTCATTTCGATGCGGAGCGTGCGCAGGCCGAACGCGATCGCATGCTGGAAGCGCGTTTGCAACAGTGGCTGCCGCAGCCGTGGTCGGTCAAGAACCAGGCGCGCATGCACCTACGCAGCGGCCGGGCGCCCTACCGCAACAGCGAAGAGGCCATCAGCTTCTGGACCGAAGTGGAAACGGCGATCGGCGCGCGCCTGAACGCCGACGACAGCATCACGCTGGTGGCCCCCTTCGGGCTCGCGGCGCTGTTCAACGACACCATCACCTTCAACGTGAAAAACGGCGACCGCGCCGCCTATGCCCAGCGGGTGCTCGACAAAGGCTGGCTGCTGCGCTGGCCGCATCTGCGGCAGGTAAAGATTTAGCCGCCGCTGCCGATACCCTGAACAGCGATATACCGACTCAGGGAGAGCATCCATGTCGACCACCATCACCATGATAGTACCGATCAAAAATACCGTTCCCGGCGTCAGCAACGTGTTCAGCGCGCCGGGCCATCAGGGCGAACTGCTGATGGCCAAACCGGTCAACAACCAGCCGCAAGGCGGCAAGATGGAGAAAAACGAACGCGCCAACGGCAATGACGAACCGGTCAACCTCAACGAAAGCCGCGCCTCGGCCCGCATCAAGGCGCTGAACCGGCAGATTCAGGCGCTGCAGCAAAAGTTGGTGGAGCTAAAGGACTCCGACGCCGATCCTAAGGAAATCGAAAAGCAGAAGCAGCTGATCGAAGCGCAGATCAAGATGTTGCAGGCAGAAATCGCCCGCATCCAGAAAGAAGAAATGGAAAAGCAGCAGCAGGAGCAGATGGCAAAAGCCGCGGCGCAATCCGGCGACGGCGTAAACCGCCCAACGCCGCTCAACGCTGTGGACGTCTATATCTGAGTCAATATTCCGCGTTTTCCTGCCGGCGCTGTTGCAGCAGCGCCGCCTGCTGACGCGCCACCTGCCAGATGGCCTCCGCCGCCGGCGTCAGCGAACGGTTCTTGCGCCGCACCAGCATCAGAGCACGGTTGATCTCCGGCACCAGCCGCCGCACCCGGAGCCGCCCCCCTTCCGGCAGCGGCAACGCCAACGCCGGGAAAATGCTGATGCCGATCCCCTCCGCCACCATCGGGAACAGCGTCGCCGGATGGCCGATTTCCTGCACTACCTGCGCCTCCACGCCCTGCTGTCTCAGCGCGCTGTCGATCAGCGGTCGGCTGCCCGACGCATAGTCCTGCAACACCAGGCGGCAACCGTTCAGCGCCGACCAATGTACCGCCTGTTGCGCCGCGAACGGATGATCGTCGCGGCACAGCAACAGGAACGGCTCGTGCAGCACCGCTTCGCACTCCAGATCCACCGCCTGTATCGGATCGACCACGATGCCGAAATCCACCTCCGCGTTGCGTACGCTGTGCAGCACCTGCTGCTGCGCCTGATCGCGCAGCATGATGCGGATCTCCGGGTATTCGCGCTCACCGGCCGCGATGCACTGCGGCATCAGATGGGCGGAAATGGTTTGGCTCGTCGCCACCCGCACCGTGCCGCTGCGCTGTACGCCAAAGCTGCGCGCATCCAGCAACGCGGCCTGCAGTTCGTCCAGCAGCCGCTCGACCCGATTGGCCAGCCGCAGGCCGGCGTCGGTCAGCACCACTTCACGCGTGGTGCGATCCAGCAGGCGCACGCCGACCTCTGCTTCCAGCTCTTTCACGCTGTGGCTGACCGCCGATTGCGTCAGACCAATCGCCTCACCGGCGCGGCTGAAACTGCCGTGGCGAGCGATGGCGACGAACACCCGCAGCTGTTTGAGTGAGTAATTCATGTGTTTTATTCATATATGAATTAAATAAATCAATTTAATTATTATATGCCCACGAGGGAGAATAGCCCCATCGATTTTCTACCCTGAGCGCACCGCCATGAGATTTCTGCCCGATCGTTTTACCCTGACGCTGATCGCCACCGTATTGCTGGCGTCGTTCCTGCCGGCGCGCGGCGAGTTCGTCGGCTGGCTCAACGCCCTGACCATCGCCGCCATCGCCCTGCTGTTCTTCATGCACGGCGCCAAGCTGTCGCGCGAGGCCATCCTGGCCGGCAGCAATAACTGGCGGCTGCATCTGTGGGTGATGTTCAGCACCTTCATCATTTTTCCGGCGCTGGGCATGCTGTTCGCCTGGTGGGCGCCGATCGACGTCAGCCCCGAGCTGTACGCCGGTTTCATCTACCTGTGCATCCTGCCCGCCACCGTGCAATCGGCCATCGCCTTCACCTCGCTGGCGGGCGGCAACGTGGCGGCGGCGGTGTGTAGCGCTTCCGCCTCCAGCCTGCTCGGGATCTTCGTGTCGCCGCTGCTGGTCGGCCTGCTGATGAATGTGCACGGCGATACCGGCAGCCTGCGGCAGGTCGGCTCGATCGTGCTGCAGCTGCTGGTGCCGTTCGTCGCCGGCCACCTGCTGCGGCCGCTGATCGGCGGCTGGATCGAACGCCATCGCCCGCTGATCGGCAAAACCGACCAGACCTCGATTCTGCTGGTGGTGTACGCCGCCTTCAGCGAAGCGGTGACGCACGGCATCTGGCATCAGGTCGGGCTTGGTTCGCTGGCGTTTATCGTCGGCGGCAGCATCGTGTTGCTGACGATCGTGCTGGTGGTGAACACTTACATGGCGCGTTGGCTGGGGTTCAGCAAGGCGGACGAGATCACCATCGTGTTCTGCGGCTCGAAGAAAAGCCTGGCGAACGGCATTCCGATGGCCAATATCCTGTTTCCGGCGGCTCAGGTGGGGATCATGGTGCTGCCGTTGATGGTGTTTCATCAGGTGCAGTTGATGACCTGCGCAGTGTTGGCGAAGAGGTACCAGCGTAAGCGGCAGACGCAACAGGCGGTGCCCAACGCACAGGCGTCGCGCGGGTAAAAAAAAGACGGGCCAAGGCCCGTCAGATCAGCTTTTCTTCAGCGGCTTGACCAGGTGGTCAAGCCCTTCGATTTTAATCGCCAGCGTCATCTCCATCAGCATGCCGAGCTTGCCTTTGGGGAATTCGCCTTTGCGAGCGAACCACAGCAGGTACTCTTCGGGCAGGTCGATCAGCACCCGCCCCTGGTACTTGCCGAACGGCATCACGGTATTGGCGATCTCCAGCAGGTTTTCTTTTTCCATCAGTCACCCAGCAGGCGGATCATCTCCGCTTCATCGATCACCGCGATACCCAGCTCCTGCGCCTTCGCCAGCTTGGAACCGGCCGCCTCGCCGGCGATCACCAGGTCGGTTTTCTTCGATACGCTGCCACTGACCTTGGCGCCCAGCGCCGTCAGGCGATCTTTGGCTTCGTCACGCGACAGCTGGCTCAGCGAACCGGTCAGCACCACGGTTTTGCCGGCGAACGGGCTGTCTATCTCTTCCGCCACCACCACCACCGGCGCCGGCCAATGAATGCCGATCTCAGCGCCCACCAGCTCGTTGATGACCTGCTGATTGAGCGCTTCATCGAGGAAGTTGCGGGTGTGTTTGGCCACCACTTCACCGACGTCCGGTACTTCTTTCAACGCCTCGATATCGGCGGCGAACAGCTTCTCCAGCGAACCGAAATGCGCCGCCAGGTTGGCAGCGGTCGCCTCACCGACCTCGCGAATGCCCAGCGCGTACAGGAAGCGGGCGAAGGTGGTCTGCTTGGATTTCTCCAGCGCGTTGACCAGGTTCTGCGCCGATTTCGGCCCCATGCGATCCAGGCCGGTCAGAATGCCGGCGGACAGGCGGAACAGATCGGCCGGATTCTTCACGTACTCCTTGTCCACCAGCTGCTCGATGATCTTGTCGCCCATGCCCTCTACGTCCAGCGCGCGACGGGAAACGAAGTGCTTCAACGCCTCTTTGCGCTGCGCACCGCAGATCAGCCCGCCAGTGCAACGCGCCACGGCCTCGCCTTCCACGCGCTCAACGTCGGAACCGCACACCGGGCAATGCAGCGGGAACACCACTTCGCGCGCATCCTGCGGCCGGCGGTCTTCCAGCACCCCCACCACCTGCGGGATCACGTCGCCGGCGCGGCGCACGATCACCGTATCGCCGATGCGCAGCCCCAGACGCTCGATTTCATCGGCGTTGTGCAAGGTCGCGTTGCTGACGGTCACCCCGGCCACCAGCACCGGCTCAAGGCGGGCCACCGGCGTAATCGCGCCGGTGCGGCCAACCTGAAACTCCACTTCGCGCACCACGGTGATCTGCTCCTGCGCCGGGAATTTGAACGCCGTCGCCCAGCGCGGCGCGCGCGCCACGAAGCCCAGCGTTTCCTGCAGGTCGATGTCGTCAATCTTGATCACCACGCCGTCGATGTCGAAACCGAGCTGCGCGCGGTCCTGCTCGACCTGGCGATAAAACGCCAGCACTTCCTCGCTGCCGGTGCGGCGTTGGGCGCGATCGCTGACCGGCAGACCCCAGGCTTTGAACTGCATCAGGCGCTCAAAGTGGCTGCGCGGCAGCTCGCCGCCTTCCAGCAGGCCAACGCCATAGCAGAAGAAGGTCAACGGACGTTTGGCGGCAATACGCGGATCGAGCTGACGCAGCGAGCCGGCGGCGGCGTTGCGCGGATTGGCGAACACCTTGCCGTCTTTGCGCCGGGCTTCTTCGTTCATTTGCTCAAAACCGGCCTGCGGCATAAACACTTCGCCGCGCACTTCCACCCGGCGCGGGATGTTGTCGCCGGTCAGGCGCAGCGGGATGGCGCGGATGGTACGCACGTTGGCGGTGATGTTCTCACCGGTGGTGCCGTCGCCGCGCGTCGCCGCGCGCACCAGCTCGCCGTCTTCGTACAGCAGGCTGACCGCCAGGCCATCCAGCTTCAGTTCGCAGCAGAAGGTCAGCGGATCGCTGCTCTTGAGCCTATCTTGCACGCGCTTGTAAAACGCCAGGAAGCTCTCTTCGTCAAACACGTTGTCCAGCGACAGCATCGGCACTTCGTGACGCACCTGGTCGAACGCCGCCAGCGGCGCCGCGCCCACGCGCTGGGTCGGCGAATCGGCGGTGACCCACTCAGGATGCGCGCTCTCCAGCTCGCGCAGCTCGCGCATCAGACGGTCATATTCCGCATCCGGCACTTCCGGCGCATCCAGCACATGATACTGGTATTCATGATGGCGCAATGTGGCTCGTAGTTGATTGATTTGTTGGATTATCGATTCCATGGCTCACCATCAAAGATAAAAAACCCCCGGCTAGCGGGGGCTTTGTTGTTACGGATGTTCAGTGCGCGCGGCAACCCGGTCAGGCGTTGTTTTCCAACACTTCACGGATGCGCGCTTTGTAGGTTTCCAGCTTCTGCGGCGTCATCATGCGGCGCTCGTCGTCCAGCACCACGCCGCCCACGTCGTCGGCGATGCGCTGCGCCGACTGCAGCATCAGCTTGAAGTTCTGATTGGCGTCGCCGTAAGACGGCACCATCATGAACATCGACACGCCCGGCGTGGAGAAGTCGGACATCATGTCAGGATCGAACGATCCCGGCTTGACCATGTTCGCCAGGCTGAACAGCACCGGGCCGCTGCCGGCCGGGCTGATATGGCGGTGGAAGATGCCCATCTCGCCAAACTGGAAGCCCGCCTGCAACACGCTCTGCAGCAGCACTTCGCCGCCGATCACGCCGCCCTGATGGGCCGCGACGTGCAACACCAGCACGGTCTCTTTCAGCTTAGCCGGAATTGGCGCAACCGCCGGCTGTTGTGGCTGCGGCGCAGGTTCCTGCGCCGGCTTCGCTGCCGGCGCGGGCTGCACAGGGGCCGGTTCGGCGTGGAATGGCGGTTCCGCCACCTGCGGCGCCTCATGTTCATGCGGCAGATCGTCGACGCGCGGCTCGCGGCGCGCGGCCGGTTGCGGTTGCTGCGGCTCGGCCTGTTCTTCGTCCGGCGCGTAGTTGTTCAGCAGGATGTCATCATACTCCGGCCGCTGAGACAGCGGAGGCGGTGTCTGATGAGCGGCCGGCTGAACGGCGCGGGGCGCTGGCGCAGCCGCCGGAGCGGGCTTCGGCGCGGCCACGGGTTCTTCGCGTGCGGCATCGAAATGGCCGAATGACGGCTCGTCTTGCGGGTGAGCGGCGCGCACGCGCACCTCACCGACGCCTTCTTCGAGATCGTCGATCGGAGTTTGTTCACGTTCCTTTTGGGAACGTTTGGCTGGGCGATCGCGGAAGAGCGCTGACCGTTCTTTGCGACTGGTCCACAGACCGTGCAATAACAGCGCTATTATGGCGATCGCGCCAACAACGATTAATATCAGACGCAAATCCTGCATCATTGCTATCTCTGTTGTTCCAATACATTGCCACCGCGGCAAACATTCACTCTTTAACTCTATTTGCCCGCGCACACAAGTGCAAGTCCGTGCTGAACTTTATGCCAATAAAGATGATTATACTGCCTTTTTCTGCTGGTTTTTCAGCCAACCCTACCCTAGCCAGTGGAAAATCATCCCTATATGATAATGATGCCTGTTCAGACAACGAGATAACTTAAGATATGTCCTATACGCAGCCCCCTTCCCGCCCGACCAGCGGCATTCACTATTTCGCCGAAGGCTGGCGCCTGATTTCACGCCCGGGGATTAAACGCTATGTGGTCCTGCCGTTGCTGGTCAACGTGCTGCTGATGGGCTCCGCTTTCTGGTGGCTGTTCAGCCGACTTGGCGACTGGATCCCGGCGATGATGAGCCACGTGCCCGACTGGCTGCAATGGTTGAGCTACCTGCTGTGGCCGCTGGCGGTCGTTTCGGTGCTGCTGGTGTTCAGCTATCTGTTCAGCACCATCACCAATCTTATTGCCGCGCCGTTCTGCGGCCTGCTGGCGGAACAGCTCGAAGGCAGCCTGACCGGCAAACCGCTGCCGGACACCGGCCTGCTCGGCATCGCCAAAGATCTGCCGCGCATCATGGCGCGCGAATGGCGCAAGCTGATGTATTACCTGCCGCGCGCGCTGCTGCTGCTGGCGCTGTATTTCGTGCCCGGCATCGGTCAGACGGTGGCGCCGGTGCTGTGGTTCCTGTTCAGCGCCTGGATGCTGGCGATCCAGTATTGCGACTACCCGTTCGACAACCACAAGGTGAGCTTTGCCGACATGCGCCGCGCCTTGCGCCAGCACAAAACCGACAACCTGCAGTTCGGCGCGCTGGTCAGCCTGTTCACCATGATCCCGATCCTCAATCTGGTGATCCTGCCGGTCGCCGTCTGCGGCGCCACCGCGATGTGGGTCGATCGCTACCGCTCGCAATTCGTCCGATAATCGACGTTTTTTACCGCCGATAGCGCGGGAATTTTCGACAGGGCGCGCATTTCGCGCCCTTATCATTGTGCTTAAAACTTATTTCCTAATAACATATAGATATACCAATTCTTTACTTCCCTGCCGGTACTGTTAGCGTATGCTTTCGATGTTCCCCACATTTTCATAGAGTTAAAGGACGGGCTATGAGCAAGATATATGAAGACAACTCATTAACAATCGGCCATACGCCGCTGGTTCGTCTGAACCGTATCGGCAACGGACGCATTCTGGCCAAGGTTGAATCACGCAACCCGAGCTTCAGCGTCAAATGCCGCATCGGTGCCAATATGATTTGGGATGCGGAACAACGCGGCGTGCTGACCGCCGGCAAGGAACTGGTAGAGCCCACCAGCGGCAACACCGGCATCGCGCTGGCCTTCGTCGCCGCCGCGCGCGGTTACAAGCTGACGCTGACCATGCCGGAAACCATGAGCATCGAGCGCCGCAAGCTGCTCAAGGCGCTGGGCGCCAACCTGGTGCTGACTGAAGGGGCGAAAGGCATGAAGGGCGCCATCGCCAAAGCGGAAGAGATCGTCGCCACCGATCCGAACCGTTACCTGATCCTGCAACAGTTCAGCAACCCGGCCAACCCGGCGATCCATGAGAAAACCACCGGCCCGGAAATCTGGGAAGACACCGACGGGGAAGTCGACGTGTTCATCTCCGGCGTCGGCACCGGCGGCACGCTGACCGGCGTCAGCCGCTACATCAAGAACACCAAAGGCAAAGCCATCACCACCGTGGCGGTCGAGCCGACCGACTCGCCGGTCATCAGCCAGGCGCTGGCCGGTGAAGAGCTGAAACCGGGCCCGCACAAGATTCAGGGCATCGGCGCCGGTTTCATTCCGGGCAACCTCGATCTGGACCTGGTGGATCGCGTCGAGAAAATCTCCAACGACGAAGCCATCAGCATGGCGCGTCGCCTGATGGACGAAGAAGGCATCCTGGCGGGTATCTCCTCCGGCGCGGCGGTCGCGGCGGCGGTAAAACTGGCCGAAGAACCGGCATTCGCCGACAAGACCATCGTGGTGATACTGCCGTCTTCCGGCGAACGTTATTTGAGCACCGCGCTGTTTGCCGATCTGTTCACCGAGCAGGAATTGCAGCAGTAATTCCAGCACTGCACAAATCGCTAAAAAAGCACCCTGCGGGGTGCTTTTTTGTGGACTGGATCAAACTTTATAGCAGTCCAAGATTGCTTTTGCCCGTCGGCTTTAGTATTTAACGGTGCATTATTTCGATGCGCAAAATTAATCACCCCCCGAGCCCGGTCAAGGCTGAATCGATTTACTCATCTGTCGCCGACGCGTCGAATCGGGCATAATGGGGAGCGGATTGGAACGACGTCTAAAGCCGAGTTTTTTGATCTGAAGTGCCTAACGCGTCGTTTTCTGTTGCATCAACGTTCGCCCCTGTCCATAGTCAGGCGCTATAACCAGGCAAGCTAAAGTCAGGCCCCTGGGCTAAACTTTAGCACCACAACATTAATCCAATAAGTTGGGGAAACATCAATGTTCCAGCAAGAAGTTACTATTACCGCTCCGAATGGTCTGCATACTCGCCCTGCCGCTCAGTTCGTTAAAGAAGCCAAAGGCTTCACGTCTGACATCACCGTGACCTCCAACGGCAAAAGCGCCAGCGCTAAAAGTCTGTTCAAACTGCAAACTCTGGGGCTGACTCAAGGGACCGTAGTGACCATCTCCGCTGAAGGTGAAGACGAGCAGAAAGCCGTTGAGCACTTGGTAAAACTGATGGCAGAGCTTGAGTAATCGGCCCGTCTTTTTAGTTAACACCAGTCAAGAGTAAGGTAGGGTTATGATTTCAGGCATTTTAGTATCACCGGGCATCGCTTTTGGTAAGGCTCTCTTGCTGAAAGAAGACGACATTGTCATCAACCGGAAAAAAATCTCTGCTGATCAAGTAGAGCAGGAAGTCTCGCGTTTTCTGGCCGGCCGCGCGAAAGCGTCCGAACAGCTGGAAGCGATCAAGACCAAAGCTGGCGAAACCTTCGGCGAAGAGAAGGAAGCTATCTTCGAAGGCCACATCATGTTGCTGGAAGACGAAGAGCTTGAGCAGGAAATCATAGCCCTAATCAAAGATGAGCTGGCCTCCGCAGACGCCGCCGCCTACACCGTGATCGAAGGTCAGGCGAAAGCGTTGGAAGAGCTGGACGACGAATACCTGAAAGAACGCGCCGCCGACGTGCGCGACATCGGCAAGCGCCTGCTGCAGAACATCCTGGGCATGCCGATCGTCGATCTGGGCTCCATTCAGGACGAAGTGATCCTGGTGGCCACCGATCTGACCCCGTCAGAGACCGCGCAGCTGAACCTGGACAAAGTGCTGGGCTTCATCACCGACCTCGGCGGCCGTACCTCCCACACCTCCATCATGGCGCGCTCCCTGGAGCTGCCGGCGATCGTCGGTACCAGCGACGTGACCAAGCAGGTGAAAAACGACGACTACCTGATTCTGGACGCGGTTAACAACAAAATTTACGTTAACCCGACCGCTGACGTTATCGATCAGCTGAAGGCCGCCCAGAACCAATACATCACCGAGAAAAACGATCTGGCCAAGCTGAAGGACCTGCCGGCGATTACGCTGGACGGCCATCAGGTTGAAGTCTGCGCCAACATCGGCACCGTGCGCGACGTCGCGGGTGCAGAGCGCAACGGCGCGGAAGGTGTCGGCCTGTATCGTACCGAATTCCTGTTCATGGACCGCGACTCGCTGCCGACCGAAGACGAGCAGTTCCAGGCTTACAAGGCCGTGGCGGAAGCCATGGGCTCGCAAGCGGTGATCGTCCGCACCATGGACATCGGCGGCGACAAAGACCTGCCGTACATGAACCTGCCGAAGGAAGAGAACCCGTTCCTCGGCTGGCGCGCCATCCGCATCGCGATGGACCGCCGTGAAATCCTGCATGCCCAGCTGCGCGCCATCCTGCGCGCCTCGGCGTTCGGCAAACTGCGCATCATGTTCCCGATGATCATCTCCGTGGAAGAAGTGCGCGATCTGAAAGGCGAAATCGAGACGCTGAAGGCGCAGCTGCGCGAAGAAGGCAAGGCGTTTGACGAGAGCATCGAAGTGGGCGTGATGGTGGAAACACCGGCTGCGGCGGTCATCGCTCACCACCTGGCGAAAGAAGTCGACTTCTTTAGTATTGGGACAAACGATCTAACCCAGTATACTCTGGCGGTAGATCGCGGCAACGAGCTGATTTCTCATCTCTATAACCCGATGTCCCCATCAGTACTTGGCCTGATTAAACAGGTTATTGATGCATCTCACGCGGAAGGCAAGTGGACCGGCATGTGCGGTGAACTGGCTGGCGATGAGCGTGCTACACTGTTGTTATTGGGCATGGGGCTGGATGAGTTCAGCATGAGTGCGATTTCAATCCCGCGCATCAAGAAAATTATTCGCAACACGAATTTCGAAGATGTGAAGGCGTTGGCAGCGCAAGCCTTGGCACAGCCAACGGCACAAGACCTGATGAATTGCGTCAATAAATTCATCGAAGAAAAAACGCTCTGCTAAACTTCCACGACACTGGAACGCCGCCCAATTTAATGCTTAGGAGAAGATCATGGGTTTGTTCGATAAACTGAAATCTCTGGTTTCTGATGACAAGAAAGACACGGGCACTATCGAGATCGTCGCTCCCCTTTCTGGCGAAATCGTCAATATCGAAGATGTGCCGGACGTAGTGTTCGCTGAAAAAATCGTTGGCGACGGTATCGCTATCAAACCGGCCGGCAACAAAATGGTTGCTCCGGTTGACGGCACCATCGGCAAGATTTTCGAAACCAACCATGCATTCTCTATCGAATCCGACAGCGGCATTGAGCTGTTCGTCCACTTCGGCATCGATACCGTAGAACTGAAAGGCGAAGGCTTCAAACGCATCGCCGAAGAAGGTCAGCGCGTCAAGAAAGGCGACGTCGTTATCGAGTTCAACCTGCCTCTGCTGGAAGAGAAAGCCAAGTCGACCCTGACGCCGGTCGTTATCTCCAACATGGACGAGATCAAAGAGCTGATCAAACTGTCCGGCAGCGTAACCGTTGGCGAAACCCCGATCATCCGCATCAAGAAGTAATCGCGGATGATCAATAAAAAACGGCGCCCTCGGCGCCGTTTTTTTTATCCCTTCAGGGTATCCCCATCTCGCTGCGTCATGACGACCAGCGCGGCACGCGCAGAGTGATGATCAACCCCTCTTTGTCGCCGTTGCGCGCCTCAACCTGGCCGCCGTGCGCCAGCACCACCTTGCGGGTAATCGCCAGCCCAAGGCCGTAGCCCTTGCCCGACAGCGCCGATTTCACGCGCACGAAAGGATCGAAAATGCTCGACAGCTTCGACTCCTCGACGCCCGGCCCCTGATCGCTGACGGCGATCTGAAACTGATTGTCGACGCGCGACAGCGCCACCGTCACCCGCTGACCGTGGCTGGAAAAGCGCAACGCATTACGCACGACGTTATCCACCGCACGCCGCATCAGCTCCGCATTGCCCTTGACGGTGTACTCCACATCCGATTCGGCCTGCAGCACGATATCCACGCCGGGCACCTGAGCCTCGTAGCGCGCATCGCTCACCACCGCGTCCACCAGACCATACAGATCGAAATACTCTTCGTCCGGCAAGCTGCTGTGTTCGGTACGCGACAGCGCCAGCAGTTCGCCGATCATTTTGTCCAACCGCCCCGACTCATGTTCGATGCGCTTCAGCGAGGTTTCGACGTTGCCGGCATTCTGCCGCGCCAGGCCGATGGCCAACTGCAGGCGCGCCAACGGTGAACGCAGTTCGTGCGAAACATCGTGCAGCAACTGCTCACGGGCGCTGACCAGCAGCTCCAGCCGCTCGGCCATGGTATCGAAATCGCGCGCCACGTCAGACAGTTCGTCATGACGCCGCCGCATATTCGGGTACAGCCGCACCGACAGATCGCCCTGCGCCACCCGATCCAGGCCGCCGCGCAGCTGACGCATCGGGCGGGTCAGGTTCCAGGCCAGCACGGCGCTGAACAGCAAACCGCCCAGCCCGCCGACCCACAGCATCGGCGCTGGAATGTTGAAGAAGTGGGAACGCCGCTCCGGCCGATACTCTTCCCGCAGCCCGCGCACGTTATAACTCAGCCAGTACCCCTGCCCTTCTCCAGTCTGCACCCAGGCGGAAATCTCTTTCGGCATCCGCCGCCCTTCAAACACCGGTTCTTCCGGCTCAGGCGGCGGTTGGGTCATCGGCGTAACGGACAGCAGACGCCGATCGTCCTCCGGCCAGTCGCGCATCAGGGCTTCCAGCGCCGGCATGCCGCCGCTGCGCAACTGGGTGGTGGCGGAGGTCAGCAGCAAGCCGATCGCCCGCCGTGCCATGGAATTCTCCGGCGGCACATAGCGGTCGCCATAAAGAGAAAACGCCACCCACAAGGCCTGCGTCATAATGAGGAAGGTCAGCCAAAAGCCGAGCAAAATTTTCCAGAACAGTCTTCCGCGCATGTCTGGTTACCGTATACGATAGCCGATGCTGCGCACCGTCTCGATGCTCAGCTTACTGCCGGCCAGCGCGCTCAGCTTCTGGCGGATATTGCTGATATGCACGTCTACGCTGCGATCATAGGCCTCGCGCGGGCGCCCCAGTCCTTTCTCGGACAGTTCGTCCTTCGACACCACGCGATCCGGCGCGCGCAGCAACAGCTCCAGCAGATTGAATTCCGAAGCCGTCAGATCAAACGCCTTGCCCCGCCATTCGCTGCTGCGGGTAGAAGGGTTCAGCGTCAGCTCGCCGAAGCTGATGGCGGCCTCGTCGTCCGCCTCTTGCGGCCGCTCTTCGAAACGGCGCAGCACCGCGCGCAGACGCGCCACCAATTCGCGCGGATAGCATGGCTTGGGCATGTAATCGTCGGCCCCCATCTCCAGGCCAATCACCCGATCGATGTTGTCGCC
The DNA here is from genome assembly GCF_059740205.1 of Serratia sp. LTN-2. Taxonomy (NCBI): domain Bacteria; kingdom Pseudomonadati; phylum Pseudomonadota; class Gammaproteobacteria; order Enterobacterales; family Yersiniaceae; genus Serratia; species Serratia sp. LTN-2. The sequence continues at coordinate 25,841 of NZ_JCAXDO010000022.1, forward strand.
TTTGGCTGTCAGCATGATGATCGGCAGCCGGCTCTTTTTACGCACGTCGCGCAGCACGTCGATGCCGCTCATGTCCGGCAGCATGATGTCGAGGATCATCGCGGTATAATCGCCCGACAGCGCGCCTTCGACCCCCGCCTTGCCGGTCAGCACCAGCGTGGCGTCGAAGCCTTCGCCCGTCAGGTATTCGCTCAGCATGGTGCCAAGCTCCAGGTCATCGTCGACCAGTAAAATTTTCATGCCTTGCTCCTTCACCGATTTTCGTTATTTTCCCGCCAATTCCGCCGGCCCGCAGCCGGTTTTACTCAATCCTTACACATCGCTCTTTGCGTCTCGCCACCGTTATTGTGGCCGCTGTTGCGAGATTTCTCTACTTCAGTCAGGGGATTGGCGCGCGAGCAGGCGATAGCCGCCGCTTCGGCGGGCCGGACAGACAGTCTGTAACAGGGAGGTGAGAAGGCGTTTCCCGGCGGGACGCGCCGCCGGGAGGGGGACTCAGTCGAATACGCCGGTGGAGAGGTAGCGATCGCCGCGATCGCAGACGATCGCCACCACGACGCTGCCGGGGTGAGCCGCCGCGACGCGCAGGGCGCCGACTACCGCGCCACCGGAGCTGACGCCGCAGAAGATACCTTCACGCTGCGCCAACTGACGCATGGTCTGCTCGGCATCGCCCTGTTCGATATCCAGCACCTGATCCACCAGCTCCGGGCGGAAAATGCCCGGCAGGTAAGCGGGCGCCCAACGGCGAATGCCGGGGATGCTGCTGCCTTCCGCCGGCTGCAGGCCGATGATCTGCACCTGTGGGTTCTGGCTCTTCAGGTAACCGCCCACGCCGGTAATGGTGCCGGTGGTGCCCATGCTGGAAACGAAGTGCGTGATGCGCCCTTCGGTCTGGCGCCAGATCTCCGGGCCGGTGGTGGTGAAGTGGGCGTAGGGGTTGTCCAGGTTATTGAACTGATCCAGCACCTTGCCCTGCCCCTGGCGCTGCATCTCCAGCGCCAGATCGCGCGCGCCCTCCATTCCCTGTTCACGGCTAACCAGGATCAGCTCGGCGCCGTAGGCACGCATTGCCGCCTGCCGCTCCAGGCTCATGTTCTCCGGCATCAGCAGCTTCAGCGTATAGCCTTTCAATGCAGCGATCATCGCCAGCGCAATGCCGGTGTTGCCGCTGGTGGCCTCGATCAGCACGTCGCCGGGCTTGATCTCACCGCGCAGCTCCGCCTGCTGGATCATCGCCAACGCAGCGCGATCCTTCACCGATCCCGCCGGGTTATTGCCTTCCAGTTTGACCCATACTTCGCTGCCCGCCTGGGCGGCCAGCCGTTGCAGTTTTACCAGCGGGGTATTCCCGATGCATTGTTCGAGCGTTGTCACGATCTTTGCCTGTGTGTTGTTGATGTACGTAAAGTAAAAAGGCAACCCTGGGGTTGCCTTGAACAAAAGGGCAGCTAAAACCTATCAGGCGCTTTTGGCTAACGCAACAGGTTGCAGCAGTTGATCGCCGGCATACAGCCGCGCATTGAGGCTGCCGACGTAATAGCGGCCGCCGCGCACCGGCGTGGCGTTGCCTTCCGGCAGTACCACGCTGATCGGTTCCTGGTGCCAGCCGATCGGTTGCACCGTCAGCTGCCAGAAGTGGCCGCGCGGGCTGACTTCCAGCACCTGTACCGGCAGCGGGCAGCGCTCGCTGCTCTCAGTAGCCACTTCCATTTCCCACGGGCGCAGGAACAGATCGACGCTGCCCTGATGCATCGGCTGGAACGACAGCGGCCACTGGTGCGCGCCGACGAACAGCTGGGAACCGCGAATTTCGCCGTTCAGGCGGTTCACTTCCCCCATGAATTCCAGCACGAAGCGGCTGGCCGGTTCGCGCATGATTTCGATCGGCGAACCGACCTGTTCGATATTGCCCTGGCTCATCACCACGATGCGGTCGGCCACTTCCATCGCCTCTTCCTGATCGTGGGTGACGAACACGCTGGTGAACTTCAGCTCTTCATGCAACTGACGCAGCCAGCGGCGCAGCTCTTTGCGCACCTGCGCATCCAGCGCGCCGAACGGTTCGTCCAGCAGCAGAATTTGCGGTTCCACCGCCAAGGCGCGCGCCAGCGCCACGCGCTGTTTCTGGCCGCCGGACAGCTGCGACGGATAGCGGCTGGCCAGGTGGCTCAGCTGTACCATTTCCAGCAGCTGAGTGACTTTCTGTTTGATCGCCGCGGCGTTCGGACGCTCGCGACGCGGCAGTACGGTCAGGCCAAAGGCGATATTGTCGAACACCGTCATGTGGCGGAACAGCGCATAGTGCTGAAACACGAAGCCCACACGCCTGTCGCGCGCGTGCATGTGGCTGACATCGGTGCCGTGGAAGCCCAGTTTGCCGCCGCTCTGGCTTTCCAGCCCGGCGATGATGCGCAGCAGCGTGGTCTTGCCGGAACCGGACGGCCCGAGCAGCGCCACCATCTCGCCGGAAGCAATATCGAGCGAGATATCGTTCAATACCTTGGTGCGACCGAAGTACTTGTTGATGCCGTTAATCTCAATGCTCATGATTTTCCTCCCGCTCGAGACGCGCGTTCTGGCGTTCCAGACGCCACTGCAGCGCACTCTTCAAAAATAGGGTAACGATCGCCATCAGGGTCAACAGCGCGGCGGCGGTAAAGGAGCCGACGGTGTTGTAATCCTGCTGCAACAGCTCGACCTGCAGCGGCAAACTGTAGGTTTCGCCGCGAATCGAACCGGACACCACCGACACCGCGCCGAACTCGCCGATGGCGCGCGCGTTGGTCAGCACCACACCGTATAGCAACGCCCAGCGAATGTTGGGCAGCGTCACGCGGCGGAACATCTGCCAGCCGGACGCCCCCAGAAGAATGGCGGCCTCGTCTTCCTGGCTGCCCTGGCTGAGCATCATCGGCACCAGCTCGCGCACCACGAAGGGACAGGTGACGAAAATGGTCACCAGCACCATGCCCGGCCAGGAGAACATGATCTGGATGTTATGCGCGTCCAGCCAGCCGCCCAGCAGGCCGTTGCTGCCGTAAAACAGCAGGTAAATCAGCCCCGCCACCACCGGTGAAACGGCGAACGGAATGTCGATCAGCGTCAGCAGCAGCTGGCGGCCGGGGAAGGTGAAACGCGTCACCAGCCACGCCAGCAAGGTGCCGAACACCAGGTTGAACGGCACGGTGATCAGCGCGATCAAGACCGTCAGCCAGATGGCGTGCAGCATGTCCGGATCGAGCAAGTTGCTCCACATCGCGCCGAACCCTTTGGAGAAGGCCTCGGCGAAAATCGACATCATCGGCACCACCAGCAGCAGCACCGAAAACAGCGCGCCGATGGCGATCAGCGTCCACTTGCCCCAGTTGACGCGCGGGCGCTCGGCGCCGTTGAAGGCGGAAACATCAGCCATCAGTGCCCTCCTCCCAAACGTCTGCCGAAGCGGCTTTGCAATACGTTAATGCTGAACAGCAGCAGCAGCGACGCCGCCAGGATCACCGAAGCGATAGCGCTGGCCGCCGGGTAATCGAACTCCTGCAAACGTACAAAAATCATCAGCGAGGTCACTTCCGTCTTCCAGGCGATGTTGCCGGCGATGAAAATCACCGCGCCGAACTCGCCCAGGCTGCGGGTAAAGGAAATGGCGGTGCCGGCCAGCAGTGCCGGCGCCACCTCGGGCAACACCACGCGGCGAAAGCTCTGCCAGCGCGTGGCGCCCAGCGTCTCGGCCGCCTCTTCGTATTCCGGCCCCAGCTCTTCCAAAACCGGCTGCACGGTGCGCACCACAAACGGCAGGCTGGTGAACGCCATCGCCACCGCGATCCCAAGCCAGGTGAAGGTGACCTTAATGTCAAAGTGCGCCAGCCACTGACCGTACCAGCCAGTGGTGGAAAACAGACCGGCCAGCGTCAGGCCGGCCACCGCCGTCGGCAGCGCGAACGGCAGATCGATCAGGCCGTCCAGCAGCGAACGGCCGGGAAAACGGTAGCGCGTCAGGATCCAGGCCATCAGCATGCCGAACACCGCGTTGAACAGGCTGGCGACGCCGGCGGCCAGCAGCGTCACTTTGTACGCCGCCACCACCTGCGGGTTGGAAATCACTTCCCAATATTGCGCCAGGCTCATCTGCGCCAGCTGCATCACCAGCGCGGTGAGCGGCAGCAGCAGGATCAGACAGGTATAAAACAGGCTGCTGCCGAGGCTGAGGCCAAATCCGGGCAGCACCCGCTTACTGGACGACAACGCCAACATTTACTTGCGCCCTGCCGCTAACAGCTGATCCAACTCGCCGCCGGTAGCGAAGTGAGTTTTCATCACCTGCGGCCAACCGCCGAACTGGTCTTCCACCCGGAACAGTTTGGTGTCCGGGAATTGCCCTTTCGCCGCCGCCATCGCTTTCTGGTCATAGACGCGGTAGTAGAAGCTGGTGATCACCTGCTGCGCCGCCGGGCTGTAGAGGTAGTTCAGATAGGCTTTGGCCGCCTGCTCGGTGCCGTTGCGCTCGACGTTTTTGTCGACCCAGGCCACAGGAAACTCCGCCAGAATATCGACCGGCGGCACGATCACTTCGTACTTGTCTTCACCGTATTGCTTACGAATGTTGTTCACTTCGGACTCGAAGCTGATCAGCACGTCGCCCAAGCCGCGTTCGACGAAGGTGGTGGTCGCGCCGCGGCCACCGGTATCGAACACCAGTACGTTTTTCAGGAAGCGGGTCATAAAGGCGCGGGTCTTGGCCGGATCGTTGCCGTCAGCCTGGCTGGCGGCGCCCCAGGCGGCCAGATAGGTGTAGCGGCCATTGCCGGAGGTTTTCGGATTCGGGAACACCAGCTTCACGTCGTCGCGCACCAAATCGTTCCAGGTGTGGATGCCCTTCGGGTTGTCCTTGCGCACTAAAAACGCCATGGTGGAATAGAACGGCGAGCTGTTGTTGGGCAGGCGCGCCTGCCAGTCCGCCGGGATCAGCTGCCCACGATCGTGCAGGATCTGCACGTCGGTCACCTGGTTGTACGTCACCACGTCGGCGCGCAAGCCCTGCAGGATAGCCAGCGCCTGCTTGGAGGAACCGGCGTGCGACTGTTTGATGGTCAGCTTGTCGTTCGGGTGCTGTTGATTCCACTGCTGTTCAAAGCCGGGGTTCAGCGCGACGAACAATTCACGGGAAACGTCATAAGAACTGTTCAGCAATTCCGCCGCCGACGCTGCGCCGCTCGCCAACAGCGCAGCCGCCAGCCAACCTTTCAGCACGAGATTTTTAACCCGGTTTTGTTTCATTCTGCACCTTATCACTGAGTCAGTCCTTCAGGCTTTCGCCTTATTGACGACCAGTGTATTTATAACTCGGTGCGGAGCTGTAACGCTTTTATATACCGTTTAGTGATTTACAAGCATCAAACGCTATAAGGCAGGAAAAGAGCGGCGTTTTCGGGTCGGGAATGCGGGCCGAAGCCGGGCGCGCCGGCTTCGGCAACGGCGTCAAAGTGACAGCAGGCGCGTCAGCGATGGCGCAAAGTAGTAGCTGCCGGTCACCGCTCGGCTGAAACGCAGCATCGCGTCGCGTTTGCCGTCCAGATCGCCGAACATGCTCAGCAGCTGCTGCTCGATATTGTGCAGGCGCGCGCAATAGGCGATGAAGAACAGGCCGTGCTTGCCGCTGGCGGTGCCGTAAGGCAGGCTCTGGCGCAGAATCTTCAGGCCCTTGCCGTCCTCTTTCAGATCGACACGGCTGACGTGCGAAGTATCCGGGCGCTGGTCCGCCGGCAGCTCTTCGCTGTCGTGCTTGGTGCGGCCGATGATCTGCTCCTGCTGTTCGGTGGTAAAACGCTGCCACTGGCGCAGGTTGTGCTCGTAACGTTGCACCAGCACGTAGCTGCCGCCCGCATCCTCTTCACCCTCGGCGATCGTCGCCACTGCCGGGCGCTGGTCGCCCTGCGGGTTTTCGGTGCCGTCGATGAAGCCGCTCAGATCGCGCTCTTCCACCCAGCGGAAGCCATGGGTTTCTTCTTCGATCTTGATGACGTTGCCGAACGCCGCCAACGCGGCCTGCGCCAGCGTAAAGTTGACGTCGTGGCGCAGCGACTGAATGTGGATCAGCATATCGCGCTGGGTGGCCGGCGCCAGTCCTTTGCCGAGCGGCGTAAACGGCTTCAGTTCTTTCGCGCCCTGGCCGCTGGAGAGATCGTGCCAGACGTCATAGCCGAAAGCGATAACCGCGCCGAGGCGCGCATCGGGAAACTGCTGTTGCAGCTCGCTCAACGTCTGACAAAACTGTTTGCAGCCCTGGCGCAAATCGGCGAATTCGCCCTGTACGCTGGCTTCCATAAAAATGGCGAAACGGCAGTGCTCCAGCAGAATGCCGCTCTGAACCTGTGTCATGTTGTTATCCTCAATACCAGAATCCGGCAACAGGTATGGCGGTTGACGCGCGGGTTCCCTGTTACAAACGCGCGCTATGATACCGCAAGCACGGGCGATTGCCTTGCAGCAGCGCAAAGAAAATAGGGGTAATGGCTTGAAAAGGCAGGCGCCGCGCACCGGCGCCCGTTGACAGCGTTACTGCTGCGGTTTGGCGTGCCAAACGATCTTGCTGACCGTCCAGCTTTTCAGGGTGTCGTCCGGCGGGATGATATCCTGCGCCCCGGCCCACTTGCCGCTGAAGATGTAGGTGACGTACTTGCTCTGCTCCGCCACGCACTCCACCTTGCCGGCGTCTTCGCCGCTGCCCGGTTTACAGGAACCGAACGCCTTGCTGTACATGTCGCCGAACGGCGTGCCGAGCTTGTTGCCCCACTCCGTCGCCACTTTAGGATCCATCACGTCCACCCGCTGCAGGCGCCCTTTCGGTTCGCCGGTGATCACCAGCTTCACTTCGTCGCCGGACAGCGCCTGATAGTAAGAGACGATCTGGCCGTTGTTGGTCGCCATGCCGCCGCGCAGGCGGTAGTTGCCGTCCAGCCCGTCGTTGATGGCGCTTTCCGACATTGGCGTGCCGGCGTTGAGCTTGCCGACGCCCTTGGCGCCGACCTCCAGGCTGCTGCCGAACCAGTTGAACGGCGACAGGCTGGACCAGGAGAAATTGGACATGCTCGAACAGCCGGTCAGTAACAGCGGAAGCCCTAACAGCAGGGGGCGAATATTCATCTCTAGCTCCTTAAACATCAATGGCACGGGGCGGTAACCCGCCCCTGCCGCACTCGGCGTTTTGCTGCGTGCCAGCCTCTCACAACGGCCCGCACTACGCCAACGGTTGCCTGCTTGGAGTGCGGAAAATGCGAAAAGTGCCGCACTTATCGGCAATTAGTCAGCCTGCTCCGCCGGCGCGAAACAGGCTTTCAGGCGCGCATTCAGCAGCAGATAGCTCAGCGCCAGCGCGTCGAACAGCGCCAACGCCAACTCCAGCCCCGGCGCATCGCCGTCCTGGCGCCACAGGCTGAACAGCGAGCCGCCGAGCGACGCCAGCAGAGAGGCTGCCAACACCCAGCGCCAGCCGCGCCACAGCCGCGGCCATTGGTGGCGACGGCCGCTCAGCAAAAACGCCAGCGCCGCCGGCAGACCGAGCAGCATGCCGTACCAAAAGCGTTGGGTATCCGGATAAAACAGCGCCAGCAAGCTTTCGCCCTGCTCGCGCGAAGCGCCGGCCATCACGAACAGCAGCCAGGTGCGCGCCTGCAGAATCAGCACGGCCCAAAACCCCAGCGGCAGCCGCAGCGTGCCGTGCTGATCGTAATCGTCCGGGGAAAAGCGGGGTGAGAATGGCTTCAACGGTCGTTCCTTGCCAACAGAATAAAAAGACTATGGCTACAGATGGGCGCCGGCGATGGGAATTTCAATGCGTCGGCTTAAGAAGCTCTTAAGATCGGCGTGTTTTAATCCTTATCACCAAGCAAGCACCCGATATCAGCGGGATGTGATTTTCGATAACGATAAGGAAGCGCAACATGAAAAAACTGACTCTGGCCGCTCTGATCGCGCTGTGCAGCGTACCGGTACTGGCGCAACAAGGCGGGTTCCTCGATCCGGCCGCGCCGCAGGCGCAAACACAGCCTGCTCCGCAGGGCGGTTTCTCCGGCCCCAGCGCGGCGCTGACCACCGTGGACAAGGTGAAATCGCTGAGCGACGACACCTGGGTGATGCTGCAGGGCAACATCGAACAGCGCATCGGCGACGAAACCTATACCTTCCGCGACGCCACCGGCACCCTGACGGTCGATATCGACCGCAAACGCTGGAACGGCCAGACCGTTACGCCGAAAGACAAGGTGCAGTTGGAAGGTAAAGTGGATAAAGACTGGAACAGCCTCGAAGTGGACGTGAAAACCGTCAAAAAGCTGCCGTAATGCGCTGCGGCGGGCGGTGCGACGCCGCCGCCCGCTGCCTGCTCAATATTCCTGATCTTCGATCAGCCGCTTGCCCAGGCTGGTGATGCCCTGGATCTCGTAGCCGAGCTTCTCGTACATCTCGACCACCGTGTCGTTGTCTTCGCGCACCATAATCTGGATCTTCGGGCAGCCACGGGCGATCAACTTCTTCTCCAGACGGTTGATCAACGCATTGGCGATGCCGCGCCCGCGATAGTCGGGATGCACCCCGAGGTAATAAGCCGATCCGCGGTGGCCGTCATAGCCGCCCATCACCGAACCGACCACTTCACCGCCAACCTCCGCCACCAAGAACAGCTCCGGGTCGTGGTTCAGCTTGCGCTCGATGTCCATTTCCGGATCGTTCCAGGGGCGCAGCAGATCGCAGCGCTCCCACAGGGTAATGACTTCTTCAAAGTCGTCTTGTCGAAATACGCGAATTTCCATCGATGTTGGCCGCTGTTAATTAAGGTGTTTATCTGATTATCGCGTGATTATTCACTTACGCAATATCAAACTGCGATTTACCGCGCTATTTGCCCAGAAATCGCCGGTAACAGGCGTAATAAATGGAAATAGTTATCGGGTCGATTAATGATTATCAATACGATATAACGTCGCAAAATAGAAACGTCGATGGAGCGTTGCGTAATGAAAAAGCAGGGTAAACCATTCCTCAATTTTAAACCGCTTGCCGTTTCCCCGACGCGACGCCAACTTTTGCTTTCCGGCCTGGCGGTGGCGCTGCTCGGCGTAAAAAGCCAAAGCGCCAAGGCGGAAGGCCTGCTGCGCAATCAGCACAGCAAACCGGCGGCAAAACCGATCGGCGGCAAAAAGCTGGTGATGATCGATCCCGGCCACGGCGGCATCGATTCCGGCGCGGTCGGCCACGAAGGCTCGCAGGAAAAACACATCGTGCTGGAAATCGCCAACCACGTGCGCCGTTTTCTGCATGAGCACGACCACGTCGAAGCGCGCCTGACGCGCGAAGAAGACGAGTTCATTCCGCTGTTCCAGCGGGTGGAGATCGCCCACCAGCACCAGGCCGATCTGTTCATTTCGATTCACGCCGACGGCTTCACCAGCCCATCGGCCTCCGGCGCTTCGGTGTTCGCCCTGTCCAACCGCGGCGCCAGCAGCGCCATGGCGCGCTACCTGTCCAACCGTGAAAACGCCGCCGACGACGTGGCGGGCGGCAAGTACAAGGATCAGGACAACTACCTGCAGCAGGTGCTGTTCGATCTGGTGCAAACCGATACCATCAACAACAGCCTGACGCTCGGCCGCCACGTGCTCGGCCAGATCCGCCCGGTGCACCACCTGCACAGCGACAGCACCGAACAGGCGGCGTTCGCGGTGCTGAAATCGCCGTCCATTCCCTCAGTACTGGTAGAAACCTCGTTCATCACCAACCCGAACGAAGAGCGGCTGCTGGGCACCACCGCGTTTCGCGAGAAAATAGCCCGCGCCATCTCGGACGGCATCATCAATTTCTTCGATTACTTCGATGCCCACCAGCGCAAACCCCGCTGATGCCGCGGGCGGCGAATAAGAGTATACTCAGCGCCTTGTTCAGCCAGACGCTATAAAGACCCCGCATGAGTTTACCTAACATCGCTGAAGTAAAATCCTTCCTGCTGGCGCTGCAGGATCATATCTGCGCGCAGCTCGCCCAGGCCGACGGCGGCGCCACGTTCACCGAAGACCAATGGACGCGTGAAGAAGGCGGCGGTGGCCGCAGCCGCGTGCTGACCAACGGCGCGGTGTTCGAACAGGCGGGGGTCAACTTCTCGCACGTCTCCGGCGCCACCCTGCCGGCCTCGGCCACCGCGCACCGTCCGGAACTGGCCGGGCGCAGTTTCCAGGCGATGGGCGTCTCATTGGTGATCCACCCGCTCAGCCCCTACGTGCCCACCAGCCACGCCAACGTGCGCTTCTTCATCGCCGAAAAGCCGGGCGAAGCGCCGGTGTGGTGGTTCGGCGGCGGCTTTGACCTAACGCCGTTCTACGGTTTCGCAGAGGATGCCGTGCACTGGCACCGTACCGCGGCCGAGCTGTGCGCGCCGTTCGGCGACGAGGTTTACCCCAAATACAAGCGGTGGTGCGACGATTACTTCTTCATCAAGCACCGCAACGAAGCGCGCGGCATCGGCGGCCTGTTCTACGACGATCTGAACACCCCGGACTTCGACCACTGTTTCGCCTTCACCCGTGCGGTGGGCCAGGGCTTCCTCGACGCCTATCTGCCGATCGTCGAAAAACGCAAGGCCTTGACCTGGGGCGAGCGCGAGCGCCAGTTCCAGCTCTATCGCCGCGGCCGCTACGTGGAGTTCAACCTGGTGTGGGATCGCGGCACGCTGTTCGGGCTGCAAACCGGCGGGCGCACCGAGTCCATTCTGATGTCGATGCCGCCGCTGGTGCGTTGGGAATATAACTACCAGCCGGAAGGCGACAGCCCGGAAGCGGCGCTGGCGCGCGATTTCCTGCCGGTGCGCGACTGGCTGCAGGAGCCGAAATGATGCAGATTTGGGTCGATGCGGACGCTTGTCCGAACGTGATCAAAGAGGTGCTGTTCCGCGCCGCCGATCGCACCGCCATCACCGTGACGCTGGTGGCGAACCAGCCATTGCGCACGCCGCCGTCGAAGTACATCCGTTCACTGCAGGTGGCGGCCGGTTTCGACGTGGCCGACAACGAGATCGTGCGCCGCTGCGAAGCGGGCGATCTGGTGATCACCGCCGACATTCCGCTGGCGGCGGAGGTGATAGAGAAAGGCGCGGTGGCGCTGAACCCGCGCGGCGAGCGCTATACGCCGGACACCATCCGCGAGCGCCTCAACATGCGCGATTTTATGGATACCCTGCGCGCCAGCGGCATTCAGACCGGCGGCCCGAACGCCCTGAACCAGCGCGACCGCCAGCAGTTCGCCAACGAGCTGGACAAATGGCTGCTGCAGGCAAAACGGGCGCAGTGACTGCGCCCTGCTCTGCTGCGGTTTAGAAGCGTACCTCCCCGCCGAAGATATAAGTCCGCCCACGGGCGGTGTTGGTCGGCGTGAAATCTTGTGACTGCGACGGTAGCGAGTTCATCTTGTTCAGCGCGTCCGAATAGTCTTTGTCCATCAGGTTTTGCACGCTGAGCTTCAGCAACAGATTGCGATTCACCTGATAGGTGCCGTACAGATCGATAATGGTCGGAATATGCGGCGCCGGCTCCTTCATCAACTGTTCGTTTTCATCGGGAGTGGAATCAGGCGACAGGCGCACCGCTTTGCCGGTGTATTTCACCACCCCGCCCAGCGTCAACGTCTCGTCCAGCAGGCGCACCCCGCTGTCCAGCGTGAAGTAGAATTCCGGCAGTTCGCTGATGTCGCCCGCGCCGAATTCGTTGCTGGCCTGGTTGGTCGGCTGGGAAGTATGCTCCTTGCTTAACGACAGTTTGGTGAAGGCGAAACCGGCGTCGTACAGCGCTTCAAGCTCCACCCCGCGCATTTTGACCGGCTCGGGAGCGTTGCTGTACATGGTCATTTTGACGTTGGCGTCCGCGTTATCCCACTCTTCCTGCGTCGCCTGCGAGCGATTGCACTTCTGGCGATTTTTACACACCAGGTAGGATTGGCTGGAAATGTAGTTTTTGATCCTGGTTTCGAAATAGACCGCTTTCAGTTGGAAGCTGTCCTGCTTGAACAACAGATCGTGGGCATTGGCATTGAACCCGCCCTGCCAGGTCTCCGCTTTTTCGCCCTTGAGGAACGGGTTCATCGATTGCCCTTCGCTGTTGGCGAAGAACACCTCCTGGATATTCGGCCCGCGCATCGACTTGCTGTAGCTGACGAACGGCTGCAGCCACGGCGTCACCTGCGCCGACAGCATCACCGACGGGTTGAAGCCGTGTTCGTTGCGGGTGATATTGCCGGCGCCCTGCGGGAAGCACTCTACGCGCTCGTCACAGGCCGGCTTATAGCCGGAGAGACGATAGGCGGTGTAGTTCAGATCGAAATTCCCCTGCCAGATGCCGTAGTTAGCTTGCAACCCGCTGTACAGGCTGGAGATATCTTGTTTGCCGGCAATGCCCACCGGCATGCTTTCCGCCTGATTGTCATCCGTCACCAAGCCGGAGGCCTTTTTCTTATACTCGTTGCGCACCAGCTTGCCGCCGTAGCTGAAGGCGAAATCGACGTCCTGCAGGCTGAAACGGCTGGTGTTGTTGATATCCAGCGCATCGGAGATGTTTTTCGCCGTGCTGTCGCTGAACCCCGCCATGTTGTCGGACATGAACTGCTGCTTGCCGCGGCTGGTGCTGGCGGTCAGGTTGAAATCGATCAATTCCGAGAACGGCGCGTAGTGATATTTGAGGTAGAAATCGTCGCTGTCGATGTGGCGGCGGGTGATTTTATTCTGGTAGCTGCGCGCCGACAGTTCGATGCTGTTGAAGGCATCCGGCTTGATGTCCACTTTGAACAGTTGGGATTTCGGGTTCTGGCGGTAGGTTTTATCGACGTTGAACATCTCGCTGTCGAAACCGGCGCCGTTTTTGTAGTTGGAGGTGATGGAGCTGCCGCTGATCGCCGCCATCGCCCCCAGGCTGCCGCCGTCGGCAAAGGCGGCGGTTTTGGCGCCGACGGCGATCATGCCGCTGCGGCCGATGCCGTTATTGCCCACCGAGAATTTGGTACGCACGCCGAACGGGTTGTCGCCAAATACTACGTCGTCCACGCCGATAGTGCGGAAGTTGGCGCTGCCCGCCAGGGCGTTGACGCCGTCGGAACCGGTGGCGTTGCCGCGCGCCACGTCGACGCCGACGATAAAGTTAGGATCGATCAGCGCCCCGAACTGGCTGGTGGGCAATCCCCCGTGCGCTGCGTCGCTCGGCGAGTTGCCGTAGTAGTTTTGCGTGATGCCATCGACCATGGTGTTGACCCGGCCGAAACCGCTCAGGCCGCGGATATTGACGCTGACCGATCCCTGGCCGGGATCGATCTGGGTATAGGTGCCCGGCATGCTGCGCAGAATGCTGTCCACCGACTCCAGATTTTTGTTTTCATCGCGCGAGCTGAACGCGCCTGGCCTGGCCAACGCGTCTTTTTCGCTGCTTTTGCCGCTCTCGGCAGCCGAGACGTTAAGCGGGCTGAACGCCACGCTGCCTTTATTATTTTCCGCCTGTTCCTGCGCGGCCGCAGCCGGCCCGTGCAGCGCCAGTCCCGCGCCGATCAGGCTCGCTATCATTTTGATTTTCATATATCCCCAGAAATAGCCAATAAGGTTTGATGGCCGACAATGCCCAGCAAAAAGCCCGCCGAAAACGCGGTAAATAAGGTTGTTATTGTTTTATTGCGCCGCAGCGTGCCGCGGCGCTGAAGGTTATTTCTGCGCCTGCCGGTCCGCCGCCAGAATAAAGGCGTACTCCAGCGCGCCGGTTTCCAGCCGCGCCAGGCGGCCCGATTTGCCGCCGTGGCCGGCGGTCATGTCGGTGGAGAGCAGCAGCAGTGAATCGCCCTGTTTGAAACGCCGCAGCTTCGCCACCCATTTGGCCGGCTCCCAATACTGCACCTGCGAGTCGTACAAACCGCTGGTGACCAGCAGGTTCGGATAACGCTGCTTGCGCACGTTGTCGTACGGGCTGTAGGACTTCATCAGCGCATAGGCGGCCGGCTGGTTCGGGTTGCCCCACTCCTCGTATTCGCCGGTGGTCAGTGGAATGCTGTCGTCCAGCATGGTGGTCACCACGTCGACGAACGGCACCTGCGCCACCACCGCGTTGTACAGCTGCGGCGCCTGATTGATCACCGCCCCCATCAGCAAGCCGCCGGCGCTGCCGCCCATGGCGTAGATGCGCCCCGGCTGGCCGTAGCCGTCTTTGATCAACGCCTGGGTGGCGTCGATGAAGTCGTTGAAGCTGTTCGGTTTGTGCGTCAGCTTGCCCTGTTTGTACCAGCTCTGTCCCAGCTCGCCGCCGCCGCGCACGTGGATCAGCGCATAGACGAAGCCGCGATCCAGCAGGCTGATGCGGTTGGCGCTGAACGCCGGATCCATGCTCATGCCGTAAGCGCCATAGCCGTAGACCAGCAGCGGGTTATGGCCGTTTTTGAACAGCGATTTGCGATACACCAGCGAGACCGGTACCTTCACGCCGTCCCGCGCTGCGATCCAAATGCGCTCGCTGTGATACAGGCTGGGATCGACGCCTTTCACGTCCTGCTGTTTGAGCAGGGTGCGCTCGCCCTTATTCAGATCCCACTCATAGGTGCGGGTCGGCGTGGTCATCGCCGAATAGCCGTAGCGCAATCGATCGCTGTCCGGCTCCGGGTTATAGCCCAGCCAGGCCATGTAGCTGGCGTCGTCGAACGGGATGGCGCGCTCGGTTTTACCGTCCCAGCTGATTTGCCGCAGCTGTACCAGCCCGTTGGCGCGTTCCTGCACCACCAGCCAGTCACGGAACAGGCTGAAGCTTTCCACCTCGTGCTGCGCCTGCGGCGCAATCAGCGTCTGCCAGGGTTTACCCGCCGCCGCCGTACGGTACAGGCCAAAATTCGGGTCCTGATGGTTGGAACGCAGATAGAACTCGCCGCGGTAGTGATCGAGGTAATACTCGCGGCCGTTTTGTCGGGCGGCGAACAACTGCGGCTCGCGCTGCGGCTGGCTGGCGTCGATCAGGCGCACTTCGGAAGTGGTATTGCCGCTGATGGTGAGTATCAGGTAATCGCGTGAGGATGAGCGGCCGAGGCTGAGGTAAAACGCCGGATCGTTTTCCTGGTACACCAGCTTATCTTGCGCCGTCGGCGTCCCGTACTGATGGCAGTAAACCTGATACGGCAACAGCGTTTGCGGGTGGTTGCGCACGTAGAACAGGGTTTGATTGTCGTTGGCCCACAGCATGTTGCCGGAGGTATTTTCCAGCGTTTCCGGCGACCAGCTGTCACTGCCTATCTCCCGCAGGGAGATGCGGTATTGGCGGCGGCCCTGCAGATCTTCGGCCACCGCCAGACGGCGGTTGTCCCGGCTGACGTCCATTGCCCCCAGTCGATAATAGGCCTGGCCGGCCGCGCGCTGATTGGCGTCCAGCAAGGTTTGCCACGGCGCGTCGGCGGTGAGCGCCTGGCGCTGATACAGCGCGAACTCTTTACCGGCGGCGTAGCTTTCCTGATAGCGATAGCCGTTGAGCTGATAGGGCACCGAACGATCGTCAGGATTCATGCGGCCCAGCATCTCCTGATACAGCGTGGCGCGCAGCTTCTGGTACGGCACCATCATTTGCTCGGTGTAGCGGTTCTCCGCCTTCAGGTAGTCCAGCACCTTCTGCTCTTTTCGGCTGTCGTCGCGCAGCCAGTAATAATCGTCGATGCGCGTCTCGCCGTGGGCAGTTAGCACTTTCGGCGCGCGTTCCGCCAACGGCGGCTGCGGTTGCGCCAGCGCGGCGCCGGCGACGCCTAAAGAAAGCCAGAACGCGGCCGCAATGCGGCGGCGCGGGGTGAATAACAGCGGGTTCATAATCCCTCACGAAGTTTGAAAAGGCGGACGGCAGCGAGGCGGCGTCTGCCAGCATTAACGGCGGGCGTTCAGCTCCGCCAGATTGAAATCGATCGGCATCGTCACCCTGACGGCCCCCTGCTGCAGCATCTCCGGCGGCGGCGGCGGCAACGGCTGCGCGCGCGACACTACCGCCACCGCTTCCCGATCCAGCGACGCGGTGCCGGAGCGCACCTGCAGGCTCACATTCGACACGCGCCCCTGCGCATCGACGCTGAAACTGACCTGCGGCATGCCGCTACGCCGGCGGCTGCGGGCATCCAGGGGATATTCCTTGATGCGGTTCAGCTTGCCCTTCACCAGACTCTCCCACGACAGCTTGGCCTGCGCGTTGCTGTTGGCATCGCTGTTGATCGGCGCGGCGGTTTGGTGGGAGAGCGTCTGCGCCTGCGGCGCGGCGGCGCTGGACGCGGCGGCACTGCGCGTCTCTTTGGCCTGTTCCTGCGGTTTCGGCTGCGCTTTTTGCGGGGGGCGGTGTTCGGCGCGCTTCTTCTGCGCCGTCACGATTTTCGCTTTATCGGCGCGCGCCAGCTTGGGCAGATCCGGCTGTTGCTGCTGCTCAGCGGGCTGCGCCGCGGCGGACTCCGCTTGCTGCACGCCCAACGGCAGCGGCTTGCTTTCCGGCGCTTCAATCTGCGCCGCCCAGCTCATCATCACCGCCGGCGGCGGCAGCACCACCGGTTCCAGCGCCGTCTGCGGCCAATAAAACAGCAATACCAACGCCGCGT
Organism: Serratia sp. LTN-2; assembly: GCF_059740205.1. Lineage (NCBI taxonomy): Bacteria > Pseudomonadati > Pseudomonadota > Gammaproteobacteria > Enterobacterales > Yersiniaceae > Serratia > Serratia sp. LTN-2. The sequence continues at coordinate 42,455 of NZ_JCAXDO010000022.1, forward strand.
GCGCCGCCAGGGCGAGCAGCAGGCCGCGCGCCCAGCGAGGCTGCGGCAGCTCAAAGGCCGGAAGGGAATAAGACTGACTTAACATAGGGGCATTAGCTTGCTTAATTGCGAATGATTGCAGATCACATTTACTAATGATAATCATTTGCAAATATAATTAACACCCCTTTTCACTGCCTTAACGTATTCATTTCACTGATGGTGTGATCCACAGGTAGTCCGCTGTGTTCGCATCAACCTGTACGCCCGGCTCCGCCAACATCAGCACCGTCGAGGCCGCCGCCGGTTGCAGATCCCGCACGTGCAGCGGCACGCCCACCGATTTGGCGGCGTGATAGCCACCGGCGATCAACAGCGCGGGCGTGGGCGCCGCCAGCAAACGTTCCGCCATACGCCGATCGCGCTGCTGCTGGATCGCCAGCATCGCGTGCAGTTGGTCGGCCTCAATCTTGCCGCCGTGCGAAGTGCGGATGGTTTCTTCCAGCGCCTTGCGCACCGCCGGCTGCGCCGATAACTGCCCCGCCGGGAACTGCGGCTGCTGATAGAACGCCGTAATCTCGCTGCGATCCAGGTTGGCTGACCACAGCGGGTATGGCGCACGCATCGCCGCCATCGTCACCCCGCCATACAGTTCCCACTTCCAGCCCGGCTGCCAGGCGATCAGTTCCGCCACGCGGCCGTCACGCACTGTGGGATCGCTCTGCAGCCACTGCTTAACTTTGTCCACCTGCGCCTGCTGGTTCGGGTTGATCATCTCCATCAGCACGCTGCCCTGCGGCCGCCGCTGCGGCAGCTGCTGCACCAGCCATTGCTCAATCTGATGGTGGTAAGGATTGTCATGCTTTTCCCCGACGATCACCCGCGGCTGCTGCGCCAATCGCGTCAACAGCTGCTCAGGCGTCAGGGTCGCGCCGCTGTGCAGATCGGTGATATTACCCAGGTTGTCGATGCTGTTGGCCGGCGTTTGCACCGAGTTTTGGCTGCAGGCGCCGAGCGCCAACGCCGCCAATAAAATCAGATATCTCATCATGTTGCCCCATTATCGAAAATGGCGACATTATAGATAATAATTATCATTTGCATATAGATCCGACTTAACGATTTTTTTACGCGGCGATCGCCGGTGGCGCATTGCGTTGGAAAGGCATTGCGGGTATAACCAATAGCCATTCAGATATTTAGACGTCTATACGGATAGATTATTATGCACGCATCGGCGCCCGCCGCAGGGCAGTTCAAACGCAGCATGAAGGCCCGGCACCTGGTGATGTTGTCGCTGGGCGGTGTGATCGGTACCGGGCTGTTTTTCAACACCGGTTATATCATCTCTACCACCGGGGCGCTCGGCACCCTGCTGGCCTACCTGATCGGCGCGCTGGTGGTGTACCTGGTGATGCTGTGCCTGGGTGAGCTGTCGGTGGCGATGCCGGAAACCGGCGCTTTTCACGTCTATGCCTCGCGCTATCTGGGGCCGGCCACCGGCTATGCCGTCGCCTGGCTGTACTGGCTCACCTGGACAGTGGCGCTCGGCTCCAGCCTGACCGCCGCCGGATTCTGCATGCAGTACTGGTTCCCGCAGTCGCCGGTGTGGCTGTGGTGCCTGATCTTCTGCGCGGCCATTTTTCTGCTTAACGTGGTGACCACCCGCTTTTTCGCCGAAAGCGAATTCTGGTTTTCGCTGATCAAAGTGGTGACCATTCTGGCGTTTATCATTCTGGGTGGCGCCGCCATGTTCGGTCTGCTGCCGATGAAAGACGGCACCCCGGCGCCGTTCCTGCACAATCTGACCGCTTCCGGCTGGCTGCCGCACGGCACGCTGCCGATCCTGATGACCATGGTGGCAGTGAACTTCGCCTTCTCCGGCACGGAACTGATCGGCATCGCCGCCGGTGAAACCGAGAACCCGGAAAAAGTCGTGCCGCTGGCGATCCGCACCACGGTGATCCGTCTGATGCTGTTCTTTATCGGCACCGTGTTCGTGCTGGCGGCGCTGATCCCAATGGATCAGGCGGGGATCGTCAAAAGCCCGTTCGTGCTGGTGTTTGAACGCATCGGCGTGCCTTACGCCGCCGATATCTTCAACTTCGTGATCCTGACCGCCATCCTGTCGGCGGCCAACTCCGGCCTGTACGCCTCCGGGCGCATGCTGTGGTCACTGGCCCACCAGCGCACCCTGCCGGCCTACTTCGCCCGCGTCAATGCACGCGGCATTCCGATCAATGCCCTGACCTTCAGCATGCTCGGTGGCGTCCTGGCGCTGCTGACCAGCGTGATCGCGCCGGATACGGTGTTTGTCGCCCTGTCGGCAATCTCCGGCTTTGCGGTGGTGGCGGTGTGGCTGAGCATCTGCGCCGCCCACTATGCTTTCCGCCGCGCCTACCTTCGCAGCGGCCAGCCGATAAGCGGCCTGAAATACCGCGCGCCCGGCTACCCATTGACGCCGATCCTCGGCTTTGCGCTGTGCCTGCTGGCCTGCATCGGACTGGCGTTCGATCCGGAGCAGCGCATTGCGCTCTACTGCGGGCTGCCGTTTGTCGCCCTGTGCTACCTCACCTATTTCCTGACCCGGCGCGCCGGGCAAAAAACCGCTTTGGGAGAACAACATGTCGGTTAACAACCCCGTCGCCCACCTGCTGGCCGAACAGCCCACGCTGATCCTGGACGGCGCGCTGGCCACCGAACTGGAAGCGCGCGGCTGCGATCTGACCGATCCGCTGTGGTCGGCCAAGGTGCTGATTGAAAATCCCGAGCTTATCTATCAGGTGCATCTCGATTATTTCAACGCTGGCGCCCAGTGCGCCATCACCGCCAGCTATCAGGCCACGCCGCAGGGCTTCTTGCGCCGCGGCCTGGATCAGGATCGGTCGCTGGCGCTGATCGCCAAAAGCGTGCAGCTGGCGCAACGCGCGCGCCGCGATTATCTGGCCGAACACCCGCAGGCCGCGCCGCTGCTGATCGCCGGTTCGGTAGGCCCATACGGTGCCTATCTGGCCGACGGATCGGAATACCGTGGCGACTATCGGCTGGCGCAGGATGACATGATCGCCTTCCACCGCCCGCGCCTCACCGCGCTGGCCGCCACCGGCGTCGATCTGCTGGCCTGCGAAACGCTACCGTCTTTCGCTGAACTGCAGGCGCTGCTGACGCTGCTGCAGGAGTTCCCGACGCTCGGCGCCTGGTTCGCCTTCACCCTGCGCGACAGCCAACACCTCAGCGACGGCACGCCGCTGACGGAGGTCATGTCCGCGCTGCGCGGCAACCCGCAGGTGCTGGCCATCGGTATCAACTGCATCGCGCTGGACAAGGTCGCCCCGGCGTTGCGTCAGCTGAGCGCGCTGGCCGACAAACCGCTGCTGGTCTACCCGAACTCCGGGGAGCATTACGATGCAATCAGCAAAACCTGGCACGCCTGCGGCAGCGAGCACAGCAGTCTGGTCGATCAGGCGGTAGAGTGGCGCGCGCTCGGCGCACAATTGATCGGCGGCTGTTGCCGCACTACCCCGCAGGATATCCGCGCCATCGCCGCGCGCTGCAAGAAATGAGAAAAGGGGTTATTCGGTTAACCGGCGCAGTTACTCCGCGGCTTGTTCGACGTTGAGGCGGCCTTGAGCAGCCTCGACCGTGAGTTCAACCAGCTGCGCATCTTCACGCAGTGCAATGCCATTGATACCGAGAAATAACGCCATGCTTTGGAAGGCCGTGCGCTTATTGCCATCAAGAAAAATATGACCATGACTGATAGCAATGAGATAAAGTGCGGCCAAACGGTAAACGTCGGTGACGTTCTCATAGTGGTAAGCATTGAGCACGCGGTTGGCTACGGCCTCAACTTTACTGCCATCCTGGCGGCCGTGAGGCACAATTTCAGCATTGAATTCCGCAATATCCTCTGCGGTCAAAAAGATCATCTATTGGCCAGCGCCTTAATCGTATCCGCGTGTTTAGCCTGAATGCGCGCTTTCACCTTGGCTTTGACCAAAACCTCATAGTCGGCCTTACTGATGATGTAAACCTCATCGTGTCCGCGGCGCGTCACTTCCACCGGCTGTTTTTGCGCTTCCAAAAGCACCTCGGCAAGGTTGTTTCTGGCCGCCGTGTAGCTAATCGTAGTCATTTTCTTTACCTGTACATGTACATGTTTGACGATTATTTGTACCACGTCCGCTGGAAATAAAAAAGCCCCCGGCGCCAAGGGCGCAGGGGGCCAGTCACTCAGCCCAGCCTTACAGCGGTTCGGTCTGGGCTTCCACTACCGCCAGCGCCACCATGTTGACGATGCGGCGCACCGAGGCGATCGGCGTCAGGATGTGCACCGGCTTGGCGACCCCCATCAGCACCGGCCCGACGGTCACCCCTTCCGAGCAGGAGACGCGCAGCAGGTTGTAGCTGATGCGCGCGGCTTCCATGTTCGGCATGATCAGCAGGTTGGCCGAGCCTTTCAGCGGGCTGTCCGGCATCAGATCGTGACGAATGCTTTCCACCAACGCGGCGTCGCCGTGCATTTCACCGTCGATCTCCAACTCCGGCGCCAGCTCGTTCACCAGCTCCAGCGTTTTGCGCATCTTGCGCGCCGCCGGGCAATCAGACGAGCCGAAGCTGGAATGAGACAGCAGCGCCACCTTCGGCTCAATGCCGAAGCGGCGCACGGTTTCCGCCGCCATCAGGGTGATCTCCGCCAGCTGTTCCGGCGTCGGATCGTCATTGACGTAGGTGTCGGCGATAAAGGTGTTGCCGCTCGGCAGCAGCAGCGCGTTCATCGCACCGGCGACGTGTGCGCCCTCACGGAAACCGAACACGTTCTTCACCACGTCGTAATGCTCGTGGTAGCTGCCGATGGTGCCGCAGATCATCGCATCCGCTTCGCCGCGATGCAGCATGATGGCGGCGATCAGCGTCGGGTTGCCGATCACCGCGCGCCGCGCCTGCTCTTGCGAAACGCCGCGGCGCTTCATGATCTGGTAGTACTCGCCCCAGTATTCGTTGAAGCGCGGATCCGACTCGTTGTTCACCACTTCGAAATCTTTGCCCGGCGTCAGCTGCAGGCCCAGCTTTTTCAAGCGCATCTCGATCACGCTCGGACGGCCGACCAGGATCGGGAAAGCCAGCCCCTGCGACACCAGCTCCTGCGTGGCGTGCAGCACGCGCTCTTCCTCGCCTTCCGCCAGCACCACTCGCTTCACCTCTTTGCGCGCCTGCGAGAAGATCGGTTTCATGAACAGGTTGGTTTTGTAGACGAACTCCGCCAGCTTCTCCACATAGGCATCAAAGTCTTCGATCGGTCGCGTCGCCACGCCTGAATCCATCGCCGCCTTGGCCACCGCCGGCGCGATCTTGACGATCAGGCGCGGATCGAACGGTTTCGGAATGATGTATTCCGGCCCGAAGGAGAGATCCTGGTCGTCATACGCAGAAGCCACCACGTCGCTCTGCTCCGCCAGCGCCAGATCGGCGATGGCATGCACGCAGGCCAGCTTCATCTCTTCGTTGATGGTGGTCGCGCCCACGTCGAGTGCGCCGCGGAAGATGAACGGGAAGCACAATACGTTGTTCACCTGGTTCGGGTAGTCGGAACGGCCGGTGCAGATGATGGCGTCCGGACGCACCGCTTTGGCCAGCGGCGGCAGAATTTCCGGTTCCGGGTTAGCCAGCGCCATGATCAGCGGATCGCGCGCCATGGTTTTCACCATATCCTGCGTCAGGACGCCCGGGCCGGAGCAACCGAGGAAGATGTCGGCGTTCGGGATGGCATCGCCCAACGTGCGCTGGCCGTTATCCTCGATGGCATAGGCGGCCTTGGTCTGCTCCATGTTGGCGTCGCGGCCTTTATAGATGACGCCCTTCGAGTCACAGACGGTGATGTTCTGTTGACGCAGCCCCAGCGCCACCAGCAGGTTCAGACAGGCGATAGACGCCGCGCCGGCGCCGGACACCACCAAACGCACGTCGGAGATATTCTTCTTCACCACGCGCAGGCCGTTGAGCACCGCCGCAGTGGTGATGATCGCCGTGCCGTGCTGGTCGTCGTGGAACACCGGGATCTTCATGCGCTCACGCAGTTTCTGCTCGATGTAGAAACACTCCGGCGCCTTGATGTCTTCCAGGTTGATACCGCCGAAGGTCGGTTCCAACGCGGCGATAATGTCGATTAATTTGTCAGGGTTATGCTCATCCACTTCGATATCAAATACATCAATACCGGAAAACTTCTTGAACAAAACGCCCTTGCCTTCCATCACCGGCTTACCGGCCAACGCGCCGATATTGCCCAGACCCAGTACCGCCGTGCCGTTGGAAATCACCGCCACCAGATTGCCGCGCGCGGTGTATTTGTACGCCGCCAGCGGATCTTCGGCGATCTCGAGGCAAGGCGCGGCGACGCCCGGCGAATAGGCCAGCGCCAGATCGCGCTGGGTCGCCAACGGTTTGGTGGGGGAAACCTGGATCTTCCCTGGGACAGGAAACTGATGGAAATCAAGGGCACTCTGTTTGAGCTGTTCGTCCATTATGGATTCCTTTGTTTTTTGCTTTTATGTTGAGGTAAGGCTTTGAGGCTGCGCCCTGCCGTGGGCCATGGCGCCCAGGTACAATGACAGGGCACAGCCTTGAAGTATAGTGAGAGAAACATCACAAACTTTGAAGCACGCCATAACCTTGGTCGAAATACCGTTTTAAAAGTAAAAAAAGAAGGCCTGCGGGACGAGTCAGAGAAGCGCCGCCGTCAGTGCGACGGCAGCGTGGCGCGCCAGGCGTTGAGCGTCTCCACCTGGCCGGCGCAAATGTGTAACGAGGTTTGTAACGCCAGGGTATAGCTTACCGCATCACCCCAGGTCTCCCCCTGCAGCTGCGGCTGTTCGCAGGGCGCGAACACCGACTCAGGGGGCAACAGCGGCACGGCCTGCGGCGCCAGCGGCTGGGCGCAGGAGCTCAAGCACAGCGCCAGGCAGAGGCCGAGCGGCGCAGGGATCGTTTTTAATCGCTTCACGGTATTTCCTCTGATAAGCGTCGTGTTGCTGGCGCAGCTGCTGTTCCTGCCGCTGCTGCGCCGCCATCAGCGCGCGGTTTTGCGCGTCCTGAGTCTGCAAGGTGGCGATAAGCCCCGCCTGCTGCGCCAGGCTTTTCTGCAATTCCGCCGCCTGTTGCCGCGCGGAGGCCAACTGGTGCGACAACAGCGAGCTATAGCCGCCGAGGCAAATGGCCGCCAGCAACAGCAACAACAACCCGCCCTGCGCCAGCTTCTGCAGCCAGCCGCTCATGCCGGGTAGTCCCGAAACGGCAGCTGGAAGTGCGGGCCATCCTTGAGGGTTTTCCATTCGCCGCCCCATTCGACGTCGATACCACATTCACGCGCCGCGCGCCGTACCGCCACCGCAATCTGCGCATAGTAATCCCACTCCCAGGAGACCACGCCCGCCGGCATCGCCACCACGTCCACCGCATGGCCGGTCAGGTGGCGGCTGCGCAGCGTTTGGCTGCTGCCGGCACGCACCATTTCCCGCTGGCGTGCCATGCTGCGCAGCCCCTCGCTGACGGAAAACGGCACCAGTGAATAACGCAGCGCCAAACGAATAACGCGCACCAAATCCGGATGCACGCCACGCAGATTTTCTTCGCTGCGGGCGGTAAAGCGAATATCTTCGATGTCATTTAACATTTTTAAACCCCGTCTTTTTGCCGATGAATTTTTTAATTAAGGCGTTGATGTAATCCGCCCCCATAAAACCAATCAGTACGCTGGCCAAATTCGCCCAATTTAATTCCAGGCCCATCAGCGCTAACGCATCGCGCACCGTCCAGGCCAACAGCGCACACATAGCCGCATTCAATAAGCGTCGCCGAATGCCCACGTTGCGATAGGCGCCATGTAATAACGCCATCACGCCAGCCAGAATGGCGTTCAATACCGGCTGAAGATATTCACATACTCGCTGGACTATTAAGCCAACAGCGTCAGGCTCTATGCTGGACATAGCTCATCTCCTTTTTATTTTTAATTAAATGCCAATCACGGCCGGTGGGACATCGGATAATCAGAATCTAGTTAAGGATGCTATTACAAAGCAAATGAATAAATACAGGACCTATGGTCGAATTCATTCATGCTGAACGCTGGCACAACAGATTAGCGCCCGTGGATGTGACAGTTAATAAAATTTCATTATTATCGTGATTTATTTCGACTTTTGTTTTTACGAAAAATAAACATTAATGGCGGTGGGAAATACTTCCCCATCATAAAAACATCCACTCTGGAGAAATACCATGTCCACACGCAAAGCCGTTATTGGGTATTATTTTATTCCAACCAACCAAATCAATAATTACACCGAGTCCGATACCTCCATCGTGCCATTCCCGGTATCCAACATCACGCCGGCCAAAGCCAAACAGCTGACGCACATCAACTTCTCTTTCCTGGATATCAACAGCAACCTGGAATGCGCCTGGGATCCGGCCACCAACGACGCCAAAGCGCGCGATGTGGTCAAGCGCCTGACCGCGCTCAAAGCGCACAACCCCAACCTGCGCATCATGTTCTCCATCGGCGGCTGGTACTACTCCAACGATCTGGGCGTGTCGCACGCCAACTACGTCAACGCGGTGAAAACCCCGGCGTCGCGCACCAAGTTCGCCCAATCCTGCGTACGCATCATGAAGGATTACGGCTTCGACGGCGTGGACATCGACTGGGAGTATCCGCAAGCGGCAGAAGTGGACGGCTTCATCGCCGCGCTGCAAGAGATCCGCACCCTGCTGAATCAGCAAACCGTCGCTGACGGCCGCCAGGCGCTGCCGTATCAGTTGACCATCGCCGGCGCCGGCGGCGCCTTCTTCCTGTCGCGCTATTACAGCAAGCTGGCGCAGATCGTCGCGCCGCTCGATTACATCAACCTGATGACCTACGATCTGGCCGGCCCCTGGGAGAAGATCACCAACCACCAGGCGGCGCTGTTCGGCGACGCGGCCGGGCCGACCTTCTACAATGCGCTGCGCGAAGCCAATCTGGGCTGGAGCTGGGAAGAGCTGACCCGCGCCTTCCCCAGCCCGTTCAGCCTGACGGTCGATGCCGCGGTGCAGCAACACCTGATGATGGAAGGGGTGCCGAGCGCCAAAATCGTGATGGGCGTGCCGTTTTACGGCCGCGCCTTCAAGGGCGTCAGCGGCGGCAACGGCGGGCAATACAGCAGCCACAGCACGCCGGGCGAAGATCCGTATCCGAGCACCGACTACTGGCTGGTGGGCTGCGAAGAGTGTGTGCGCGACAAGGATCCGCGCATCGCGTCCTATCGCCAGCTGGAGCAGATGCTGCAGGGCAACTACGGCTATCAGCGGTTGTGGAACGACAAGACCAAAACCCCTTACCTGTATCATGCGCAAAACGGGCTGTTCGTCACCTATGACGACGCCGAGAGCTTCAAATACAAAGCGAAGTACATCAAGCAGCAGCAGCTGGGCGGCGTGATGTTCTGGCATCTGGGGCAAGACAACCGCAACGGCGATCTGCTGGCCGCGCTGGATCGCTATTTCAACGCCGCGGACTACGACGACAGCCAGCTGGATATGGGCACCGGCCTGCGCTACACCGGCGTCGGCCCCGGCAACCTGCCGATCATGACGGCTCCGGCCTACGTGCCGGGCACCATTTACGCGCAGGGCGCGCTGGTGTCCTATCAGGGTTACGTCTGGCAGACCAAGTGGGGGTACATCACCTCTGCGCCGGGTTCAGACAGCGCCTGGCTGAAGGTGGGCCGCGTGGCGTAAACCATAAAAAAACCCCGTAGCCGAATGCTGCGGGGTTTTCATTGAGTTAACCGTTTGATTTTCGCGTCCCTTCGTCTCTATTCCTTCAGTTATGGCACCATGGATAACCGCCATCCCGCACCACTTCGCGGCCCATCAGGCTGTAGACATCGCTTTTGCGCGTCAGCCGCTCATGCCACCAGTTAAACCCGGCGCCCTTGCTGGCCGGATGCCACGCCAGCCAAATCATTTCGTCGCCCTTTTGCATCTCCACCGGCACCGTCACCAGTTCACCGCTGGCTAATTCCTTTTCGATCAGCGCAGGCGGCAAAAAAGCGTGGCCGATGCCGCGCTTGAGCAGCGCCAGGTTGCTTTCCACATCGCATACCACCAGTTGACGCTGCAGAGGCAGCGTGCCGTGATTGCGTTTGGGCAGCTCATGGCTGCTGTCGGCGATCACTACCACGATATCGTTCAGCCGCTGCTTCTTGCATACCGGCTTTCTCTGCGCCGCGAACGGGTGGGAAGGCGATACACACATCACGAAATTGAGCTTGCCGAGCATCAGGGTTTTGGCCTGCACGCTGTCGGGGATTTGGCCGATGGCGATGATCAGATCCGCCCGGTTGTTCTTCAGCGCATCCCAGGTGCCGTTCAACGCTTCCCGCTGCACCGAGATATTGGCGTTCGGGCAATGTTGAATATAGTCGCGGATATCCTGCGTCAGCGTTTCCAGCGGGAAGAAGGTGTCTACCGCCAGGCGGATATTATTGTCCAGCTTGGGGATGTTGCGCACCCGGCTTTCCAGATCCTGCACCGCATTTAAAATCCAACTGCCTTCCTGCAGGAGAAACTCCCCTTCATCCGTCAGGGTAATCATAGGGCCATTGCGATGAAAAAGTTTCACACAGAGTTTGCTTTCAATATTGGAAACCCGATAAGAGATCGCCGAAGGCGTTTTATGCAACGCCTCCGCCGCCATAGAGAAAGAGCCGGTGCTCTTGATGGTGCTGATTATTTTAATCGCGTCCAGGGATAATCTAGTCATACAAATTCCTCTTTAAAATAAAATAAGAAAAATGACACTAAATTCCCGAGGTGGTGGCGCACAAAAATCGATCAAGTCGAACAAGGGTACTCAAGGCAACAAGCAATATACTTCATAAATGAGAGCGCTATCTTAAATACTATTCATCACTACATGATATAAATTTCATCATAGCGCCGTGTTTTTACACTGTGACAGTTAAATAAATTCAGCCTAACGATCAAAGATCGTCATCATAATAATTTTCGTTAATAGCCGTTAAAACATTCCGCTCTATCGCACAACCAGAATGATAAAAATAAAACAAGCCGACAAGAAGGGTTATTTCCAATTGCGTTATTAGTCTCTCATTTTGTCGGTGAAATACGCTCAACTTACAACATAATTTCAGTCAGGAGTGACTTATGAACAAAACTTCCCGTACCCTGCTCTCTCTGGGCCTGCTGAGCGCGGCCATGTTCGGCGTTTCGCAACAGGCGAATGCCCACGGTTATGTCGAGTCGCCGGCCAGCCGCGCCTATCAGTGCAAACTGCAGCTCAACACGCAGTGCGGCAGCGTGCAATATGAACCGCAGAGCGTCGAAGGCCTGAAAGGCTTCCCGCAGGCCGGCCCGGTTGACGGCCACATCGCCAGCGCCAACAAGTCCACTTTCTTCGAGCTGGATCAGCAAACGCCGACGCGCTGGAACAAGCTCAACCTGAAAACCGGCCCGAACTCCTTTACCTGGAAACTGACCGCGCGTCACAGCACCACCAGCTGGCGCTATTTCATCACCAAACCGAACTGGGACGCTTCTCAGCCACTGACCCGCGCTTCCTTTGACCTGACGCCGTTCTGCCAGTTCAACGATGGCGGCGCCATCCCGGCCGCTCAGGTCACCCACCAGTGCAACATACCAGCAGATCGCAGCGGTTCGCACGTGATCCTTGCCGTGTGGGACATAGCCGACACCGCCAACGCCTTCTATCAGGCGATCGACGTCAACCTGAGCAACTAATCCGTCAAAAGGGGGACATCTCTGGAGGGTTCAGCCTGGCGCTGAACCCTTTTTTTTGCAGGTGCCGCTATTGCGACATGTTGAGGATAGTGCGCACATTGAGCGCGCTGGTGGCGATAATATCGATGGCGCCGGTGCGCAATGCCCCCAGAATCGCCAGCGCCTTGGTATTCTCGGAAGCAATGGCGATCACACAAGGAATTTTGCGCAGTTCATCAATGCTCAGCCCGATCACTCGGTCATTCATCACCGTGTCGACGTGCTGCCCCTGAGCGTTGAAAAAGTCATAGCCGGCGATATCGCCGATCACGCCCTGATTAAGGCTGGCGTCGATAATCTCATGCGGCGTGAACCAGCCCAACTTCACCATGTAGCTGTTTTCATTCATATCGCCAATGCCAACCAGCGCCACATCGGCTTTACGGGCGCGATCCAGCGTTTCCTTAATCGTGCCGTTCTGCATGAAAGCCTCTTTCAACGCGCGATTTTCGACGTAGGCCGGCGCATAGAGCGTCTCGCTGCTGCCGCCGAACTTCTTCGCCAAACGCCGGCTGATGTGGTCGGCGTTGATCGCATCGCCCGGACGGTGCGTGCCGCCGATGCCGCAGATAAACTTGCAGTTGCGTTCCGTCACGCTGCCGACGTGATCGGCGATCGCCGCCACGTTGCGTCCCTGCCCGACCGCCAACACCATTTCGTCTTTCAACGACATTGCCAGATAGTTGGACACCAGCGCCGCCACCTGTCGCCGCTGCTCCTCTTCGTCCTGATGGTCGAGCGCAATCAGCGCGCGGCTGATGGGAAAACGCTCCAGCATTTGTTGCTCCAGCCGGGTACTGAATACCGGGTGATAACGCACGTTGATCTCGACGATGCCCTCTTCCTTGGCGCGTTTGAGCAAGCGACCGACTTTGATCCGCGAGATGCCGAACTTCTTGGCGATCTCTTCCTGCGTGATCTCATCCTGATAATAAGCCACGGCGATTTCAGTCAGCAGTTCGTTATCCTGGGACACAGTTTGTTTTTCCATCCGTTAGACGTTTCCCCACGGCAGGCCGGTTGATGATGGCGGAGGGACGATACGCCGCCCTCCGACAAGGCTGAATGCCCGCTAGTATAACGCGTTCAAGCGGCAACGGTATTCAGTCGTTGCTCCACCTCGTCCGCCAATCGGGTCAAGAGCAGACAACAAGAGACCGCACCGGCGTCCAGTACGCCGCGCGAACGCTCGCCCAGACGACTGGCGCGGCCGATTTTCGCCACCAGCTCGCGGGTGGAGTCCCGCCCGCGCTCTGCGGCGATTTTCATTTGTTCCAGCGCTGCGGCAAAGTCGTCACCGCGCCCCGCCGCTTGTTCAAATGCCGTTACCGCCGGTATCAGCGTATCCATCAGACACTTGTCGCCCACGCCCGCGCTGCTGATGTCCTGCAGTTCGCTCAATCCGCCGTGCAACATCGCCAGAAACGCCTGCTTATCCAGCACGCTGCGCTCACGAACGCTCTCCGCCATGCCCATGAACAGGCTACCGTACAACGGTCCCATCGAACCGCCGATGCCCTCCATCAGCGCATCCGAAACCGCATCGAACGCCTGCGCCAGCGTGAGCTCGCGGCCGCGAATGGCGTCGCCGCACATCGCGAATCCCTTCGACATATTAATGCCGTGATCACCGTCGCCGATGGCGCCGTCGATTTCGCTCAGGTATTCGCGGTTGCTGACAATGGTTTCTATCAGCCCCGCAACGATCTCACTGCCGTACCGGGTTGAAATTTGTTCCGTCATGATTCACTCCACCTGCGTTAAACCTAAGGATTGCGCCGGCATGTCCAGCAGCGTTTTCAGTTCGTCATCCAGCGTCATCAGCGTCAGCGTCACGCCCATCATTTCCAGCGACGTGAAGTAATTGCCGACGTAGCGCCGATGCACCCGCACGCCTTTCGCCGTCAACCGGCGCTCGATTTCGGCGTAATAGATATACAGCTCCATCACCGGCGTGGCGCCGAGCCCGGAGATCAGCAACGCCACCTCCTGGCCCTGTTCCAGCGGCATGTCGTTGAGCACGAAGTCGAGCATGGTGCCGGCCATCGCCGACGCCGACTGGATCGGCGATACCTCAATACCCGGTTCGCCGTGATGGCCGATGCCGATCTCCATCTTGCCGTCTTCGATATGAAAATTGGGTTTGCCGACCGCGGGAATGGTGCAGGAACTGAGGCCGACGCCGATCGAACGACACCGGTCGATGGCTTTTTGCGCCGCGCCGATCACGCCGTCCAGATCGTAGCCCTTGGCCGCCGCCGCCGCGCCGACCTTCCACATCAGAATTTCTCCGGCCACGCCGCGTCGCTTCTCGATTTCACTGGCCGGCGCCGAGGCGACATCATCATTGGCCACCACGGTTTTCACCCGCATGCCGGCCGCCGTGGCCTTCTTGATCGCCATCTTGACGTTCATGTTGTCGCCGGCGTAGTTGCCGTACAAACAAGCCACGCCGGCACCGCTGTCCGCCGCCTTGAAGGCGTCGAGAAACGCCCCCGCCGTAGGAGAAGAAAAAATTTCGCCAATCGCAACGGCGTCCAGCATGTTCTTGCCGACATAACCCAGGAACGCCGGCTCATGACCGGAACCGCCGCCGGTGACAATGCCCACTTTACCGGCGATCGGCGCCGCCGGGTATTTCAACACCCGCGCATTGTCGGTGGCGGCGTAATAGTTCGGATGGGCCAGCTGATAGCCCTGAATGGCGTCTTCCACTACGTGATCGGGATCGTTAATGATTCTGTTCATCGCGGCCTCTCTGTCGCCTGAATAAGGAATTATTGAATGGTGTATCCGCCGTCGACCACCAGGTTGGCGCCGGTGATCATCGCTGCCGCGTCACCGGCCAAAAACAGAGCGCTGGCGGCGATATCTTGCGGCTCAGCGAAGCGCCGCAGCGGAATTTTCTGCTTCATCTGCTCCGCTACCTCGCCAGACCAGGCTTTGCGCCCCAGCTCCGTCAAAACCACGGTGGGTGAAATGGCGTTGACCCGCACGTTGTACGGCCCCCACTCCAACGCCAGCACCTGGATCAAGCCGATAACGCCCGCTTTGCTGGCGCAATAGGCCAGGTGATTAGGCAAAGCCACTACGCCGGCCTGCGAGGCGAGATTGATGATGCTGCCGCCGCGCTGGCGAATGAAACGGCGCCCCACCGCCTGGCAGGTGAGAAACACGCCTTTCAGATTGACCGCCAGGGTTGCATCCCACGCCGTTTCCGGCAGCTCCTCGGCCGGATGCAGCGCGACGATACCGGCGCTGTTGACCAGCACGTCCAGCCGCCCGAAATGCGCTTCGGCCTGCGCCACCGCCCGTTCCACCGAGGCCGAATCGGTCACGTCAGCCACAACGCCCAACGCCGCCTCGGCGTGCAGTTGCCGCGCCACTTCCACCACCTGCGGTGCACGGTCAAGCAGCACCACGCGTGCGCCGTTTTGCAGATAGCGTTCGGCGATCGCGAGACCGATACCCGCAGCGCCGCCGGTAATCAACGCCACCTTGCCCTGCAGCGAGAGTTCGCGTGGCGGCGTAGTTTGATGATTAATCATAAATTTCCCCTTAAAACTGTGAACTTCACCATCGGTCAGGATATTTTCGCCAAACTCGCGCCGCGTTCTTCCGCCACCGTCGCGTTTTCCTTCGGCAGCGTGACGAATTTCATCAGCACGCCGCTGAACAGGTACAAGCCGGTAAAGATCCAGATCACGCCAACGGTGCCCAGGCTGCCGATAAACAGCCCCACCACCGCCGGGCCGACAAAGGTGCTCAAGCCGGCGCCCAGATTGAGAATCGACATCGCCGCGCCCTTATTGTCCGGCGCCAGCGACGGCATGATGGCCGACAATGGCACGAACGCCGCCAGGCAGGCGCCGAACAAACCGGCGGCGCAAACGGTCAGCAGGTAGTTGGCGCCGAAGAATTGCGGCACGTAGTAGAACATCAGCGTGGTCAGGGCGCAGCCGACGCAGCCGAACCACATCACCACATTGCGCCAGCCGAGACCGTCGCTGATCACGCCGAAAATCAGGTTGAAAATGATGTTGACCGTCCACAGCGCGGCGTACATCTGCAGCCAATGCGTACGGGTGAACCCCATATCCATCATGTACATCGGCATGAATACGACGAAGCCGTAAGCCGCAGAGGTATTAATGGTGCGCACGATGCCGCCCAGGCCGATCTTCGGGTTTTCGAACGCGATGGTGATGCCTTTCAGAACGTAAGCCAGCGAGGCTTTTTCCCGATTGCCGCGCTCCGCGGTGCCTTCGCTGCGATTGAGCATCAGCGCAATCACCGCGCCCAGCACGACGAAGATAAGCGCGCTCCACAGCGTGTGGATTTCGCCGAGATAAGGCAGCATGATGCTGGAATACAGCACCCCCAACACGCTGAGCCCGCCGCTGTAGACGAACCAGAAAATCCCCACCGCCGACCCCAGCCTTTCCGGCGGCGCTTCATACGCCACCCACACCAGAAAACCGTAAGCGAACAGCGGATAACCCAAACCTCGCAGCGCATAGGTCGGCACCATGATCGACAGGTTGTTGCTCGGCAACCCGAACGTCAGAAAACACACCGAACCGAACAAAAACAGCAGCAACCCCGCCAGCATGACTCGCCGGGCGGTGAAGATCTCCGCCAATACCCCGGAAAACCAGGCGGCGATTGCGGCGGCGAAGCCATAAACGCTGAACAACAACGCCGATTCTTGAATGCTAAGCCCCTTGCCGATCAAATAAGGCGACAGCCATCCTTGCTCCAGCCCTTCGCCCATCATGAACACCAGCACGCCGGCATAGCCCAGCAGCAATTTCGGTGACAGACCAATGCGATGAATCAGTCCATGCAACATAGAACACCCCAGCACATGTGATTATGGAGGCGCGGGCTCGCCCGCACCCGAGGAACGACGCAGGCTTCAGAGGTTTGGATTGAGCACCACTTTGATTGAACCCACGCCGCGCTTCATCAGTTCGAAGCCCTCGGCGAACTGTTCCAGCGGCAACGTATGCGTCACCACGCCTTCGGTCGGCAGATCGCCATTGGCGATGCCTTCGATCACCAGCGGGTAGCAGTAAGGGCCGAGGTGCGAACCGAGCACGTCCAGCTCCTTGCGGTCGCTGATGATGCTCCAGTCGACGGTCACCGGATCTTTGAAAACGGAAAATTCGACGAAGGTGCCGAGCTTGCGAATCAGCGTCAGGCCTTGTTCCACGGACTTTTGCGCGCCGGTCGCCTCGATATAGATGTCGCAACCGTAGCCGTCGGTCATCGCTTTAATGACCGCAGGCACGTCGTCACGGGTCGGATTCAGCGTCACATCCGCGCCGAAGCGCTTCGCCAGGGCCAGACGATCGTCGGACAGATCCAGCACCACCAGCTTCGAGGGCCCGGACTTTTTGATGGCCCCGATCATGCCCAACCCCAGGGTGCCGGCCCCGGCCAACACCACGACGTCCCCCAGCTTGATATTGGCGCGCTGCACCGCATGGAAGGAGCAAGCATAGGGTTCGATCAGAATGGCTTTTTCGATCGGCAGATCGGCCGGCACATGATAGTTGATCGCCTCTTTGGTGAACTTCATGTACTCAGCCATGCCGCCGTTGACGTTTTTCTGGAAACCGTACAGGTCATGCTTTTCGCACATCCAATACTGGCCGCGGTTGCAGAAGCGGCATTGCCAGCAGGGGACAATTTGTTCTGATATCACCCGATCGCCGATCTTGAACCCCTCAACGCCATCGCCATATCCCACCACGTGGCCGATAAATTCATGACCGGGGATCATCGGCGCCTTAATATACGCCGGCTGTTTTTCATCGCCCCAGAAGCTGGGCGCCCCCTCGAACGCTTTAACATCGCCGGCGCAGATGCCGCAGGCCTCGATCTTCACCAGGATCTCTTTCGGGCCAACCTTCGGTACCGGCACCTGTTCCAGGCGGTAATCTTTAGGAGCGTACGCCACTACCGCCTTCATGATCTCGGGGATACCGTCCGCCATTTTCGCCTCTGTTATGCAGGTCTGACACATAGCACTCTCCTCTGGTAGGGTGATTTCTTTTGATCATTAACACAAACAAAGAACAAATGAACACTAGCGCCAAGCGTTCAATTTGCCCACAGCGAACTTGTTAAAGTGTGATATCGCTCAAAAACCCACCTACCAAAGGATGAGTAACGCTTTAAAACCCTTAATTAGTGACACAAATCACCTTTTTAGTGGAACAAAGAAGAGCAATACGAAAAAACAAAAGATCATCAATTGAACATTTGATAAAACAGAGATACGGTAATGAACGTGGCGCCACCGAGGATCGCCGCCCTTTTCGTTATCAACCAGGAGACCGCTATGCTGCCTATCGCCATTGGCGCCGATGATGCCGCCATTGAACTCAAGGATCTGATCGTCGCCCACCTGCAACAACGGGATATCCCCGTCATTGACTACACGACGGATCGCGCCGCAGAAGCCGGGATCTATCCCGATATCGCCTATCGCGTCGCGCAGGCGATACGGGAGGAAAAACATCGGCGGGGGATCCTGCTGTGCGGCACCGGCATCGGCATGAGCATCGTGGCCAATAAAGTGCCCGGCATTCGCGCGGCGCAATGTCACGATACTTACTCCGCCCAACGGGCGCGCAAAAGCAATGATGCGCAAATCATCACGCTGGGCGCGCGGGTCATCGGCGCAGAGCTGGCGAAAACCATCGTCGATACCTGGCTGGAATCGGAATTTGAAGGGGGCGGTTCAGCGCCGAAGGTCGAACGAATCGGCTACTACGAAAACGTGGTCGGGCGGCGTTAAACCGCTTTCAGCCTCGATGGCGGTCGCGCGCAAACCGCGCTCCGCCTGGGTTTACTCGGCATCCATTGTTATTATCCATCGCAACAATCAGAAAAAGCGCATTTTCATTCCCGACCCGATGATGCAGTGTGTTCCCCCTATGATGAAAAAGGTTCTCATTTCCCTACGTTGAGCTTGGTCAAGGAGCTTATCAATGAATCAATTAGACGCACTCAAGCAGCTGACCACGGTGGTCGCCGACAGCGGCGATATCGAATCCATCCGCCAGTTCGAACCCCAGGACGCCACCACCAACCCTTCGCTGATCCTGAAAGCCGCCGCGCTGCCGCAGTACAAAGCGCTGATCACCGAAGCGCTGGAATATGCCCGCCGCCAGGGTGGCAGCAAGGAAACCCAGCTGATCAACGCCAGCGATAAGCTGGCGGTCAACATCGGCGTCGAGATCCTCAAAAGCGTGCCGGGCCGCATCTCCACCGAAGTGGACGCCCGTCTGTCATTCGATCGCGGCATGTGTGTCGCCAAAGCGCGTAAGCTGATCGCCATGTATCAAGAGCAAGGTATCGACAAATCGCGCATTCTGATCAAGCTGGCCTCCACCTGGGAAGGCATCAAAGCCGCCGAAGAGCTGGAAAAAGAAGGCATCAACACCAACCTGACGCTGCTGTTCTCTTTCGCTCAGGCCCGCGCCTGCGCCGAAGCCGGCGTGTATCTGATCTCGCCGTTCGTCGGCCGCATCTATGACTGGTATCAGGCTAAACAGCCTGCCGCCGACTACGATGCCGATCAGGATCCGGGCGTGAAGTCGGTGCGTACCATCTATGAATACTACAAGCGTCATCGTTACCAGACGGTGATCATGGGCGCCAGCTTCCGCAAGGTTGAGCAAATTCTGGCGCTGGCCGGCTGCGATCGTCTGACCATCGCGCCGAATCTGCTGGAACAGCTGAAAAACAGCGACCGGCCGGTTGAGCGCAAGCTGACCCCGTCTACCGAAGGCTTCCACCAACCGGCTCCGCTGGCCGAAGCGGAGTTCCGCTGGCTGCACAACCAGGACGCCATGGCGGTGGAGAAACTCGCCGAAGGCATTCGCCTGTTCGCCGTCGACCAGCAGAAGCTGGAAGACATGTTGGCCGCTCAACTGTAACCGTACTGGAGTTTCGTTATGTCTTCTCGTAAAGAGCTTGCCAACGCCATCCGCGCACTCAGCATGGACGCCGTACAAAAAGCAAATTCCGGCCACCCGGG
>NZ_JCAXDO010000023.1:0-57783 GCF_059740205.1 Serratia sp. LTN-2
CCGGAGCCGTCGGTGATGGCCACGGCGGCGCCCTTGGCGTTGCCGGTGATGCCCAGCAGACCGTTGTTGGCCTGGGACTCCATGCCGGTAAAGGTCAGCGCCACTTTGTTTTTCTCCAGAGCGCCTTGAGCGTTAGTTGAGAACGTACAGTTCTCCAGATCGATGGAGAAGTTGCGCGGGGTAGACTGGCCGCCGTTCAGCAGCGCCACCTTGGAGATCTGACCCAGCTCAACGGTCTGGTCCACAGCTTCAGGTGAAATAGAGCACGGCGCATCGATAATCGAGCCGGTGAAGGTCACTTTACCGTGGCCCTGGTCGGCCGCGAATGCGCTGGAAGACATGCCAAAGGCAACCACTGCCGCCATCATGATGTTATTCAGTTTCATAGTTCTTACATTCCTTAGTAAGTAAAAAGAGTTAAAAGCAACTGCCTTTTATCTGCAGACAAAACGTTCTTCACTAATATTTATCAGCGCAGGTTTTTCTCTGCCGCCGGCCATCAAACCGGTGAGAACAATCTACTACCCAGAAAGCAATCATGGAATATAAAACTGAATATTAATATAAATTAAGGATATGTATATCGCAAAATAACAAAAAATAGATTTTAATGCCAAATCAGATCAAAGATTACAGTCACTGTAAATAAAAAAACCGACTGACTTACATTTAATTAAGCAATTAAAAGCACAAATTAAGAATATTCTAATTTACCGACAGGCAAGGTAGTTGAAAAAAAAGCTGACGAGCCACATTATTAATACCGGACGAACTATTTACAGGGAACAAGATGAAATACATTATAAATAATGCCATCATCTATGATGAGCGTAAGGGAACGCTGTCACGCAGTAAAAAAGGTGACAAAGAAATCGTTTTATTAAAGCCGGCACAGAGGTTGCTTTCACTGTTTATTGAAAGCAATAATGAAATTGCGGAAAGGGAACGCTTACTGGACGAGGTGTGGAACAATCACGGCCTGACGGCCTCCAATAATAACCTGAGCAACTACATCTCGGGGTTACGTAAAACGCTGGCGCAGCTGGGGGAAGAGGATATTCTGGTCACCTATCCGCGGCAGGGGTTTAAATTCGTTGCGGAGTCGGTAGTTGTGTTAGCGGATGAAAACGCCAATAATTCGCCTGATGCAAACCGCCTGACGCTGAAAGGGAAAATAAAACGCATAAAACCGCTCGCCCTGTTGCTGGCCTGCTGCCTCGTGGCGATCGGCGGCGCGGTCTATCACTATACGGCGAACAACGATCTGAGTTTTATCGGCAAATATCATAGCTGCAGCATCTTCGCCATCGACAGCACGCAGGATATTTCATCGGCCAGGCGGCTGCTGAGCGAGTTCGACTACGATTGCGGCAGCGACGCCAGCGTATACTTATACAACCAGGTGAACGATAACGACGGCGACACCACCTCAGCCATGATGACCTACTGTCTAAAACAGGGGGGCGCGCCCTGTAAAACGGTCAACCTGAAACAATGACGCCGGCCCCCGCAGAAGGGCCGGTACAGCAGGGGGGTGTTAGCGGCGGTTACAGATAAAGTTCGGGGAGTGATTATCGGCAAAAATATATTGCTTATCATTGACCTTTTCGACCGTAAACAAAATATCTTTCCCAACGACGGGAAACAGGCTGTCCACGACGGCGTTGTCACTGTCGTCTTTTGGGCGCCGGACAATGCTGGTTGGGCGCAGTAAAAATCGCCCCTCACTCGCGCTATACTTCATGTTGATGGTTCGCGCGAGGGTAAAGTGACGGTTATTGTATGTCGCCGTACCATTGATGATAAATGCGCTTTCCCGATCGTTGATGTTAACAATGCTGATAAAAATCACCCGCGACAGAGATAAATCGCCGTCATGATACTCCGAGCGAATCACCGCATTGCACTCCGGCATTATCGGGGTGAAAAAACGCAGGTATAAACCGGTAAGAATAAGCGCAACGCCAAGCGCGCTCACCGCCATCAGCAACAGCCTTCTCGTTCTATTTTCTGAAGACATACACATTCTCGCAAGCTGCGCTGATATTCCCTTGCGTTTTAGGGCAATAGGCAAAGAAAGTCGCTAACGAATGTAAAGCGCTGAGAACCAGCGCGCCGCCGTTGTAATAATAAATCGTCGCCGGCTTTTCACAGCCAAACCCGTTTGCCGCGATGTTCTGCGCCACATCCTGAGAGGAGATGCTGGAACGCACCAGCTTATGGTGGCTGTTGATCATCTCGACATCGCAGTTGTTTATACGTTCGCCGGGAATGAATTGCGCAGTGGGAATTGAAACCTGACGCACCCCGGCGCCGAAGACCATCAACCCCAGGATAAAAACGGCCAGCGCCAGGCTCTCCCAAACATACTTTATGCGCCGTTTTTTTCCTGTGTCGGCCATGACGCTCACCCGCTTAACTACCGTATCATCAGCAGGCTCTTCCGTGCGAAAGACTCTCGCCTGGAGCTGAATGCCCTGTTTCGGCAACGTGACTAATACCTCATTTTCCCCCAGCTCAGAGAAAGCCTTGCGCAGCTGCGAAAGCGCGTTGTTCAGGTTATTGCCGGACTCGATCTGCCCATAGCTTCCCCATACGTGACTGAGCAAGAAGTCGCGACTCAACACTTTATTATCATTTTTTATAAATACTAATAGCAATCTGTTAATCGTCGCCGTTAGCGAGACTTTTGGCTGTTCATCATCAATAACGCAAAGCTCAGAGATATCTTCTCGATAAATTATTCTGTTGTTTATCACATAAGCCATAGCGCACCTCTTGTTGATCGCTTATATGATATCACAACGCAATATTGATAGGAATATTCTTACAAATAAACGAAAAAGCCATTGAATACACTGAGTTACAACACAGTAAAAATCAATATAAAACCCACCATTCCTGTCAACCAAGCAGAGCCTTCACTCATTTTGACAATCATCAACCACCACGCTAGAAACAAATTTTTCACTGTTTCTTTCCATTATGATATCAATAACACGGCCTGGTGGCGTCTCGGCAAAAATATTCAGCGCCTCTTGTGCATTATTAATGTTATTTCCTGCTACAGTAGTTATAACATCACCTATCGTTATCCCCGCTTCACTCGCCGGCCTTTTATTTTTCACCCCGGTGACCGTAACCTGATATTTTCCGCCAATATGTTCGCTGGAACGACTGACATTGGCGGCCTCCACCCCAATGCAGCCGCGAATCACTCTGCCATCCGCAACAATTTTTTGCATCACGTTCTTCACCAGCGGCGCCGGCAAAGCAAAGCTGATGCCAGCCACGCTGTTCAGATCTTTGTCTACCGAGAAGACCGACGTATTCATACCGATCATTTCACCGAATGAATTCACCAACGGCCCGCCGGAATTACCTTTATTGATAGGCGCATCGGTTTGAATAAATGTTTGCCTGCCGATAACGCCGAAGCCGCTGCGGCCAATCGCGCTGACAATGCCATGTGAAACCGAACCGACCAGGTTGTAAGGATTGCCAATCGCCAGAACAAAATCGCCAACCTTGAGCTTGTTACGATCGTTAATACGGATCGGCGCCGTTCCCGCCGGCTCTATCTTCAATACCGCCAAATCGGTCAACTTATCGTAACCGACAAGGGTCACCGGCCTTATGCTCGCATCGCTCAACAGAGCCACGGTAGTTTTTATTCCATTGACCACGTGATAATTCGTCACCACATGCCCCACCCGGTCCATAATGACGCCGGTCCCTAGCGGGCAACCATAATCACCACCATTACAATCCTTAGAATATATATATACAACGGATGGTAATGCATTCTCTATCGCCTGGCTCAAGGATAATTCACGGCTCCCCTGCACGCTCAGGTTATCGAAACATTTAAAATAGATAACGCTGGCCGCTACGCCAATAAGAGCGCCAATTAACATATGAGTCATCCTGTTATTCATCGCGCCCTCAATGTGACGAAATCATTATTATCAGAACATTCTTCATACCGAAGATAAAATGCGCTGACAAGAAAAAGTTCATATCATCACGGCCGGCAGCGCCAATGGCAACTCGGAACAGACCATCATGTACGCGTTGACGCAGGAACTGCTGTGGGAAAAAGCATAAGAAGTGCTACGGTTAAACCGCAGCAGCGAGAAAGGCCCAGCCAAATCGCCCGTTGGCTCTCACCGGGCGATTTGGCCTTGGTCATATTATTTCACCGCCAGCGTGACGGCCTCCTGCTTGAAGCCGTAGCGGCTCAGCGGCGTGATCACCACCGATGTCGGCCGGCCCTCTACCGCCAGCGTCTGCGTCTCTCCGGCCATCAGGTAGTAGTTGTTCAGCGTCGCCATCTTGCCCGACGGCTGCAGCGCCAGCTGCGGCGCCAGCCGCACCACGTGCTGGCCGGCGTTGGTTATCGTCAGCCGACCGTCCGCCGCGCTCAGCTGCAGGTCGTCCCACGGCGTCTTGCTTACCGCCACCGATTTCGGCTGCAATATCAGCCCGATGCTCTGGCGCACCGGCATGCGCGCGCTGTTGTCCACCGCCTGGCCTATGCCCTCGAACGACGCCTTCAGCATCACCTCATGCGGCAGCACCGTGCCCGGCTTCAGTACGAAGTTCACCTGCTGGCTCTGCCCCGCCTCGATGCGCGCTATCGGCGGCGACAGCAGCACCGCCTTGCTGAACCCTTTGCCATCCAAATCCTCCACCTTCGTCGCCAGCAGTATCGGCTCCGATGAACCGTTCCGGATGCTGAAGTTCACCCGCCCCGGGTTCTCCTCCAGCACGATGCCCATGCTCTCCAGCTGAAACGACGCCCCGGCGGAGTGCGCCAGCCCCAGCGCCAGCCACACCCCACCCAGCCATTGTGCCAGACTCCGTTTTATCATCATGCTTGCTCCTCTCTTTTCATCCGTTATGGGGCCTGGCTGCCCGCCGCACGGCAGACGCCATCCCCCTCTTCGTACAGCACCGACGGATCGAACGCCGCCGGTACCGCGTAACTCACCACGCATTCGTTCATATTCAGGCGCCGCACCCGCAGCGCCTTGCCGATATCGTCATTCACCAGCATCAGATTGCCCTCGCCTATCAGCGTGCCCAGCAGTTGCCCCCGCTCGTCATGCACCGACGCCCCGGTCGGCAGCGGCGTCCCGTTCTCATCCCGCAGGGTCAGCAGCAGCTGGCGCACTTCGGTCACCCGAAAGCGCCGCTCCGCCACCGTGCCGCGCGCCAGCTCAAACGCCGCTTCGGTGCTGTCCAGCCGCAGGTTCAGCGGCAGCGACAGCGTATCGACCTGCGCACGCAGCGGCAGATAGGGCATCAGCGCCGGCAACAGCGCATCGCCGGCGAAATCCGTGATGCCGCTGCCGCCACCCGACACGCTGACGCCGGACTGCCCCGGCACCTTCATCACCGCGAAGGTGTCGCCGATGCGCTGCGGCGACGTCACCCAGGTGCCGTTGGCCACCCCCAGCCCGCCCGACGACGACAGCGACAGCGAGCGGCTGCCCTGCCCGCTGCGCGAGGCCCCCAGCGCCAGCCGGGTATAAGGCGTCTCGCCGCTCAGGCTGCCGGCGGTCTGATAGTCGCCATCCGCATCCCGCGTCACGTCCAGGTAACCGTTCAGCCGGTCGCTTACCGGCCCCTGCCAGCTGCCGCCCAGCGTCATTTGATTGTTGCGCCGCGCCTGCAACCGGCTGCTGAGGCTGCCCGCGCCCCAGGGCAGGCTCAGCCCGGCGTAAACCGCCGCGCGGTCATAGGCGGAAGACTGCAGGTTGACGCTCAGCGTCGCCCGCCCCAGGCTGATGCCGTACGCCAGCGCATGCGTCCAGCTGCGGCGGCTGTCGCGGTAATAACGCTCGTGCGACAGCGAGTAGGTCAGTGCGCCGGCGTTCAGGGTGCGCCAGGAGAGCGCCAGCCCGCCGCTGTAGCGCAGCCGGGTCGCTCCCGCGTCTTCCGCTGCGGGCGAATTCAGCGCTTCATCCGCCTCCCGAAAGCCTTCGGTGCGGTACTGCGACGACAGCGACAGCGCCAGGTTTTGCCCCAGCGCCCGCTGCCCGAGCACCTCCAGCTGCGCCCCCCGTTGCCGGCCGCGGGTGAAAATCGCGCCGGCCGACAGCCAGTTGCCGTCGGCATCCCCCCGCGTGCCCTGCCATCCCAGCCGCTGGTAGGTCCGCGCCAGCAGCCCGCCCGCCGTCATCAGGCCGCCCCGCTCATCGCGGAATGCCTTCTCGCCCAGCAGCAGCGCCGGCGGCGAGGCGCCATCGCGGCCGGCGCCGTAGGGCCGGTAACGCCCCGCCGCCAGCCGGTAATCGCCGCTCTGCCCCGCCGGGTCGCCGCTATCGGGCGTCACCGTAAAGCGCTGCTGCCGCCCGTCGGTTTCGGTCAGCGTCACCTCGGTCTCCACCCCGGCCATCACCGGCCCCAGCTCGCTCAGCGAAAACGGCCCGGCCGGCAGCAGGGTGCGATACATCACCTGCCCGCGCTGTTTGACCTCCAGCGTCGCCGGGCTCGTCACGCTGCCCTGCAGTGGCACCGTCAACACCGCGCCGCGCGCGCCGGTATCCAGAGAGGCCAGCTGCCCGCCGCTGAGCGGCACGTTGCCGCTCAGCGCGCCGCCGGCGCTGAACTCGCCGAGCTGAACAAAGGCGCCCCAGGCGGGAAAATCTTTGGTCGCCGAGGTCTCGTACACCTCAAGCCGGCTGCCGCGCTCGTCGTTGCTGTAGTTTGAGCGATTGCGCAGCACCCAGTTGCGCAGGTTGATGCCCGGCTCCAGCATCGCCTGCAGCGTCTGCTGATTGCCGTAGCGCCCCTGGCGGCGGTTGCCGTACAGGTCATAGTTCAGCAGCAGCGCATGGCCGCCCGACTGTTCGGTGCGCAGCTTGTCCGCATCGAACGCCACTTCCGGCAGGGTGATTTCCACCCGAAAGGCGCCGGGAAACGGCCGCACCGTCGCCTGCGGCCAATGCGCGTCAAAACGTTCGCAGGCTCCCGGCGGCGGCACGGCCCGCAAACGCAGCGTTTCCGCCAGCCGTTCATCCAGGCAAAGCTCACCCTGCGCATCGAAACGCACCTCTTCCTGGTAACGCTGCGCGGCGTTGACCTCCAGCGTCACCCGATGCACGCCCGGCAAAAACCGGGCGGTAGTGAAAAATTCGGCGATATCCGCGTTGTACCCCAGCTGCGCCAGGGTTTTGACATCAAATCCGGAGGCAATGGCTTTCGTCATCGGCCAGACCAACAGAAACAGCAGCACCGATGCCCTTTGTCTTATAGACACGTCATCTTCTCGGGGTTAATTCAGGAGTTGGCAGGTTCAGAAAAAGGGGGAGAAGCTCCCCCTTGCGCTATCCATCAGGCATTAGAGTCCGAAACCGAACTCCAGCGTGGTGGAGCCGTCCAGGTTGGTATCTTCGCCGATGCCGCCGTGCATATCGCCGCTTTTGGCCAGGAAGGCTTCAACCAGCAGTTGCACAGTGAAGGTCTTGCCGATGGCCAGCGTATTGCCGGAGAGCTGGGCCCAGCCGGCCCGTTTGCCATGTTCAAGCTGTACCGAAGCTGAGGGTCCCGAGATCGTGCCGTCTTGAGCCACGAACATATTCACGGTTCTGCCATCAACCTGAGGAAAATAGGCAGTGATCGCATAAAAACCCAGTTTGCCGGTATTGTTGATACTGCCGAGACCGAAGGTTTTGCCCGCTTCGCTGGCGGTGCCCAGACGGTTATCGATCACATTGAAGGTCATCGGCGTTTCAGCATCGCATTTCACTTCCATAGTGCCGCCGCCTTTTGTTCCTAAACTGACGGCGTTGTCTTTATTGATCCGCATATGGCTGATACTGCCGTAATCGAAGATCCCGTCATTGGGCAGCGACACTTCGCAGGTCGGCGCCACCAGTTCCCCCACCACTTTGATTTCCGCAGTCGGGCCGGCGGCCTGACTGCCGCCGGCGACCAGCAGCATCGCAGCCGCCATCATGCGCAACGTAAATTTATTCATTATTCGGCTTCCTTATATCGCTACAGTCCAAAAAAACCTTCAGGCACTCAAATGCCGTACGCGAAACTGAGCGTGGAAGAACCATCCAGTTTTACGCTGTCGGTGATCGGGCCATTCATGTCTTTGGAAGAAGCCAGATAAGGTTCAACCTCAAGCACTGCACGGAAACTTTTACCGCTGTTTTGCACATTGCCGCCTTTGCCCCAGCCGACGACGTTGCCTTTATCAAGATAAACGGAATTGGCCGTGGAGAAGGTCGTGGTGCCTTTTTTAACGCTGTATAACGCAGAAGGCGTGGCGTTAACCGCCGCACTGAACACGTTCACCTTGTAATATCCGAGCTTGCCGGAACCATTAACGCTGCCCAGGCCAAAGTGGGTGCCGCCCGCGGTGCTGGCGCTGCCTTCACGGTTATCGACTACGGTGAAGTTTAAAAAGGTATCGGCTTCACAAATAATGGCGAGTTCTTTTTGCGACTTGCTCAACGCCGTGGCAGTCGACGTGTTGATCAACGTATTCGACAATTTCCCCAGATCGAAAACCCCGTCATTCATGATGGTCACCTGGCAAGACGGCACCGCCATCTGCCCTTTGACTTTCAGTTCCGGCGACATGGATGCGGCAGTCGCGACATTCGCCATCAACATCATTGAGGCGATGCTTGCAGAGATTACTGTTTTTTTCATAATGAATTATCCATATTCATAGTTAATACTTGCCCTGTTTAAAACCGAAAACAGGACGTTTGGCGGAGATAAAATCCCCTCGCTCATTCACGCTCACTGCGATTAGCCGTAATGGCCTCAGGCAATGCAGAAACGGCATGCGGTATTGCTTTTTGTTTTTTTATTATTCAGAGCCCAAATACGAAACTCAGCGTTACTGAGCCGTCCAGCGCCGTTTTGTCGGTCACCGGTGTGGCGGCGGTCAGAACGGGCGTGACCGAGATATCCATGGTATAGGCGCGCCCGGCGACGCGCGTCGCATCAGGCTGCAGCCATTCGGTGCGCTCGCCGGACCGCAATGAAACCGCAGCGCTCGGTAATGCGGTGGTTGAACTGCGTGAACGCAACAGCGCCGGCGCGCCATTTACGCTGGATTGAGTCAGGCCGAGCATGAAATAGCCGATAGGCAGCCCATCCGGCGTGTTGCCCAATCCAAAATAGTGCAATGCCGGTTCGCTGCGGCTCGCCGCCCGATTGTCCGTCGGAATCAATGCCAGATAAGCATCACCTTCGCAGCGTATCTGCCAGGTTTGCCTCAGGGTCGGCAACAGCTGCTTGCCGCCACCAGAAGCATTGCCTAACACGGCACCATAGTCGTAAACGCCATTGTTGCCGGCAATAACGGAGCATCCTGAATACTTTATTTTTCCTGAAACCTTTATCTCGGCCGAAGGCGCAGCGATAAGTTGGGCGGAGAAAAACACCCACAGGGTAAAGGCCCCTGCTTGCAACACTTTATTTTTCATTCCGATAGGCTTTCCATTCCATGAGTCCGTGCGTTTGCCGCTGCGCCAATAGGCTGAGCGGCAAAGTATTTCCCCTGCCGGTTATTGAGGCGCTAACGCTCACTTATTCAGGCCAGGACCAAAAGGTGCCACGGTGCCGGCGCCGATAAGTGAGCGGCCAATTTAGCTTCTCAATGGAAAAATTGAAATATAAAGCCAATTAACCGCGTTGATTTAGCACATGTACGAAAATAAATGACATTATGTAGATATTAATTACAAAAAAACGCAGCCGCGCCCTACAAAGCAGGAAAATCCCCCTGTGACAATCATCTTTAATTAGCAATCTCACCACAAGAAAAACAAATATAGAGAAGACTAAAGGTCATTAATAATAAATATATCCCTCTCATCGCAAACTAAAGGAATCCAATAATAAACAGAGCGAATAATCTATTTTATTTCAAATAAGATTAAATATGAGTCAGCAACCCATCAGACTATCAGCCCGTATAGGAAAGCCCAGCCGTCAGGCCATTGGCTTAACGCTTGCCGGCTGAAAACGGGGTATGGCCAATATCATCGGCCAAACCGGGAAGACTAACTGAACCCTCTTTCCGGCTCACCGTCAGGCCTGAGCAGAACAAGGTAGAGGGGTTTACAGCACCCGCGAATAGACCCGCGAAGCCTCGCCCCAGGGATGATACCCGAGCCCGTTATACACGAAACCGCTGCGCTCGTAGTACCCTTCCAGATCGGTACACAGGTGCAATTGCGGGAAGCCCAACCGGCGAGTTTCCGCCGCCACATGCTCAATCAGTTTGGCGCCGTAACCCCGGCCGCGCTGCGTTTCTTCTACGTAGAGCGCGCATAGCCAGGGATAGAGCTCGCCGCGGCTGATAAAGTCGTTGGTAATCAGCCCCGCACAGCCGAGGATCTGGTCATTTTCCATCAGCAGGTACCACTGCGGCAGCAGGTTAGCGGCGCCGATGCTGCGGTTGATGGCGTCTTCATACATCATCAGCGTCTCTGCCGTGGCCCAGTGCCGCTGAAAATAGGCAATGGCGCGCGGCGCCAGCTCGGGCGCTTGCCGCACCGAAATCATGTCCATCGTCATTCCTGTTATCGATATTGTCAGCGTAGAATTATGCCGCAATATGCAGAGTATGGCAGCGGCATTCCGCCGCCGTCATTCACCCCAAGGAGTCATCATGACGCAAAACATCTATGACAATCAGGCCTTCTTCGACGGCTACGCGCAGCTCAGCCGTTCGCAGCATGGCCTGGACGGCGCGCCGGAATGGCCCGCCATCCGCCGTATCCTGCCGGATTTACAGGGCAAAAGCGTGGTCGATCTCGGCTGCGGCTACGGCTGGTTCTGCCGCAGCGCGCGCGAACAGGGCGCCGCCAAAGTACTGGGGCTGGACGTCTCGGAAAAGATGCTGGCCAGGGCGCGGGAGATGACTGCCGACGCGGACATCGAGTATCGTCGGCAAGATTTGGCGCAGCTGCAGCTGCCACCGGAAAGTTACGATCTGGTCTACAGCTCGCTGACGCTGCACTACCTGGAAGATCTGGCCGCGCTGTTCGCCACGGTTTACGCCGCGCTGAAACCCGGTGGGCAGTTTATCTTCACCGCCGAGCACCCGATCTACACCGCCCCGGCGCAGCAGGGCTGGCTGACCGACGGCAACGGGCAGAAATCCTGGCCGGTCAACGGCTACCAACGGGAAGGCCAGCGCGTCTCCAACTGGCTGGCGGAAGGCGTCATCAAGCAGCACCGCACGCTCGGCAGCTATATCAATCCGCTGGCGCAGCAAGGGTTTATCATTGCGTATTTGAACGAATGGGGCCCCAGCGCGCAGCAAATCGCCGCTAATCCGGCGCTGGACGAAGAGCAGGAACGCCCGATGATCTTCATTCTTGCCGCCCGCAAACCCGCCTGATGCTTGCCTGATTTACCCGCAGTACACCATTAACACCGCCAAATTTGGGGAGGCCGCCTCCCCCCAACGGCTATTGCGCCGGCAGCGCCGCCCCGTGCGCCGCGAAGTGCGTCAGCGCCTCGCCCTCCATGCGATAGCGCACCCACTCGCCCTGCGGCTGAGCGCCGATGCTGAGGTAGAAATCGATGGCCGGTTGATTCCAGTCCAGCACGCTCCACTCCAGGCGGCCGCACTGCCGCTCGCACGCCAGCCGGGCGATGTGCCGCAGCAGGGTTTTACCGGCGCCCGCGCCGCGATGCTTCGGCGCCACGTACAGATCTTCCAGATAGATGCCGTTTTTACCCAGCCAGGTGGAGTAACTCATAAAGAACACCGCATAGCCCGCCGGCTCGCCGTTCACCGTACAAATCAGTGCTTCGGAACAGGCGCCCGGTCCAAACAGGCTGCGTTCGATATCTTCCACGCTGGCCAGCACCTGCTCCCGCGCCTTTTCGTACACCGCCAGCTCGATAATCATATCCAGAATCAGTTTGGCATCGCTTTTTTGCGCCGGGTAAATCTCAATGGTCATGGTGAATCCTGAGTGTATTGATGACTGTGCTTGCCAGCATATAGCGCCTCCAATACTGTATGAACTGCATTTTCATCAACAGGTAATGAATATCATGCATCTGGATTTGAAACGTCTCGATCTCAACCTGCTGCTGGTGTTCGAGGCGGTGTATCGGCTGCGGTCGGTGACGCGCGCCGCCGCAGAATTGGCCCTCAGCGCATCGGCGCTGAGCCACGCGCTGATCCGGCTGCGCAAGGCGCTGGCGGACGAGCTGTTCTACCGGGTCGGCAACGACATGCACCCGACGGTGTATGCCGACAGCCTGGCTCCTACCGTCAGCGAAAGCCTGGCGCTGCTGTCTAAAGGGCTGCATCCGCGCCCGCGCTTCATCCCCGCCGAAAGCCGAGAAAGCTTCACTTTCGCCATTACCGATTACACCGCCTTCGCGGTGTTTCCGGCGCTGATGGCGCAGATGCAACGTCTGGCGCCTGGGCTGTCATTTCAGCTGCGCTATTCCGAGCGCAAAGTGGCGCTGAACGATCTGCTGGCGGGGCGCATCGATTTCGCGCTGGGCTTTACCGAAACCGACGGCGAAAGCTACCCGGAGATCGACGAGGTGAGCTGGCTGGAGGATGAGTATGTGGCGATCTGTTCGCCCGCGTTCAGCGCAAGATACGGCGAACTGACGTTGGAAAATTACCTGCGGGCGCGCCATCTGGTGGTGACGCCGTGGAACGAGCAGCGCGGCGTCATTGACTATCAGCTCGACAAACTGGGGCTGCAACGCGATATCGCCATTCGCACGCCTTCATTGCTGGGCGCACCGTTCATCGTCGCCGACAGCGAACTGGTGATGAGCATGCCGCATTACGCCGCGCAAAAATTACGCCAGGCGGCGGTACTGGATGTCCACCCCCTGCCGTTTCCGGTGCCGTCGTATCAGATCAAAATCTACCTGCACCGTAAGAACGGCAGACCGGAGGCCTGCCGCTGGTTGCGGCAACAGCTGCAGGCGCTGGCGGCGTTATAACGCCGGTTCGCCGATCGGCAGATACCCTTGCCACAGCGGCCGGGCCGGCTTGCCGTGCGGGTTGGCCCGCAGATGAACGTGATAACCCTGCAGCGCCTGCAGCAGCAGGCAGTCGTCCACTTCAGCCAGATCATCCTTGTGTTGCTGCGCGCTGTCTCTCAGCAACACCCGCTTGGCCTTGTCTTTGGCCTCATCGGCGGAACGCGCCACGAACAGGCCGAACTGGTGCAGTTCCGCCAGCTCATCGCTGCGGTAACCGCCCACATTGACGAAAAACAGCTTCTCTTCACCGGCGAACGGCGCAGGTTCCAGGCTTACGTCGTAACCGTCTGCCCAGTCGATGCGCGCATAGCCGTCGACATGCACCTTGCGCTTGTCGCCAAACCACTTTTCACGCAGCAGCGGGTAAGCCTCTTCCGGCCGATCCGCCGCCGCAAACTGCACGTCGTGCAACTCAATATTGGCGCCCGGCGCCGTACCGCCCACATAAAACATCAATAATCCCGGCATGTTATTCTGCTCTCCTTGTTGATAATCGCTGTATAAATTAATACATAACGAAACATCTGCCAACGGCAGCGCCATTCTGTGTTATCAATAGATGAGGTTTAATCTGTTGTGGAGGAACGCATGGCATTCAATATCGGTGATTTTGTGCAACGCACCACCGGCGGCCCAAAGATGACCGTGGTGGCGATCGACGGCGAAACCCTGGTTTGCAGCTGGAATGAACTGGGTCAAGAGCAGCGCACGGAGGTGCAGGCCAGCGACGTGGCGCTGTACCACGAAGACGGCGATTTCGGCGTCTGCTGAATGACCGGGGCGCGCCGCGCCCCGTTATCGCCTCAGGCGCGAATGTCCTGATAGGCCGGAGTGGTATCGAACTCATGCTTGGCGAACGGGCACAGCGGAATGATTTTGCGCTGTTCCGCACGCATTTTCTCCACCACCAGCGCCACCAGCTTTTTGCCGACGCCCTGCCCCTTCAATGACTCATCTACCCAGGTGTGATCGATAATGGTCAGCTTGTCGCCGCTCGGCACGAAAGAGATCTCGGCGATCAGCTTGCCCTGCTCATCATTGATATAAAAACGCTTATCGTCTGCCAATATTTTATGATCCATATTATTTCTCCCTATATTTCAGTGCGCCGCTGGGACAGGTGTCGATAACGCGTTTCACCTCGGCCGGCTCGGCATTGTCCGGCATAATCCACGGGCGGCGGTTCAGGGTAAAAATAGCCGCGTTGCCGCGCACGCAGTTGGCGGAATGGCGGCAGATCGCGCTGTTAAAATAAACGTCAATCTTGTCGCCGGAATAACGGCGGTAACCGGTTGCGGTCAATTCCTCGTCCATCATGGCCTCACATTGCCTGTTTTATTGTTTTTGCTCCAGGCTCAAGTATAGGCAATGTCGCCGGCTTCACCACGCGTCTCGCTCACCGAAAAAAGAGGCGCAACCGCCCGCCGCCGCTAGAAAAAAACGTAAATTGATCTAATCTTTAATCAGCAAGACAACATAATTCCGACAGTGGCTAAGGAGTTCGAAATGGGTGATAGCTCAAAAGACGGCGTAATTCTGCTGTCCCGCATTCTACTGATGGTTCTGTTTATCATTTTCGGCTGGATGAAACTGGTCAACTTCGGTGCGACCGTCACGGCGATGGAAGGCTATGGCACGCCGATGCCTTATTTGGCGGCGATTATCGCCGTGGTGGTGGAGTTTATTTTCGGCATCGCGCTTATTCTCGGCCTGTTTACTCGCCCTATCGCGGTCATTTTCGCCCTGTATGTTCTGGGCACTGCGTTTATCGGCCATCCGTTCTGGAAGATGACCGGCATGGAAATGATGGGTAACGAAATCAACTTCTTTAAAAACATCAGCATCATTGGCGGTTTGCTGTTGCTGGCGGTGACCGGCGCCGGCCGTTATTCGCTGGACTATAAAATATTTAATAAATAATTCATCGATGGCCGGCGAGATTCGCCGGCCATTTTATTTGGATTATCCTTTCAACGGCTGCGCTTGGCGTGGCGCTCGAAGTTTTCCGCCTTGGCCTGCGCCGATTTACGCAGCGTGACGTAGCAGGCGCCCTCACCGCCGTCGCGGGGTAAGGCGCGGCAAAACGCCTGCACCTGTTCAAACTGCGCCAGCCATTTGGCGACGTAACTGCGCACGATATTCGGATGGCTCTCGTTCTGGCGCCCGCGGCCGTGTACGATCAGCAGCGAACGCAGGTTTTGCGCCTCCGCCTGCACGATAAAGCGAAACAGCGCCTGCCGGCTGGCTTCAACCGACTGACGCAGCAGATTCAGCGACGCCTGCGGCGGGTAACGGCCGTTGCGCAGCTTGTCCAGCACGCCCTGCTGAATGCCTTCCCCTTTGAACTCCAGCGGCTGTTCACAGGGGATCACCTCGAGAAAATCAGTGCTGAGGAAATTTTCTTGCAGCAGCCGCTGCGCTTCGCGCCGCGCGCTTTTGTCCGCCGTCTCCTGCGGCTTGAGGTACAGCGTCTGCCGCCCGCTCGCCAGCGGCACCACGTCCGCCATCGCCTGTTCAAAAAAGTCTTTTTCCTGCTCGCTCATGGTTCCACCTCTCTTGAACGGCAGCCTTTACGGCCGGGGATGGGGACGATTGTAAGACGCCTTGGCGCGGTTGCAAGCCGGGAATTGTCAGCGGCATTTGTCTCATTTGTCGTCAACGGGTGAGCTTGCGAGCAGTTTTCGCTATACTGCTAAGCCATCATTGAGTGCCGCAAAGGATCGAGCCCATGACAATGCGCGAGCTGGAAATCCAGTTTCAAAATGCGATGAATGAGTTGCAGAGCAGCTTCGAACGGCAACACCGCGAATGGCAGCAAAGCTACCAGGCGCTGCAGCAACTGCTGGAAGAAGCCAAACAGCGCGAAGCCGCGCTGCGGGCGCAGAATGAACAACTGGTGCGCAAGCTGAGCACCGCCAGCTCGGTGCCGGAACAGCATGCGCTGGTGAAGCAGATCAAAATGCTCGGCGCCCATCTGGATGCGCTGGCCAAAGACGCGGCCACCTTCAATCACCACCTGCGCCAACAGAGCGCGGTCGGTAATTTCAGCGGCGAACAGCATTGATAACAGGCGCTGTCGCACAGCGCCTCCCGCCCCTCTTCTGGCGTATTGAGAGTGTAATAAAGCCTAAATGACCTGGATCATCCTCGCCGCCCTGATCGTCGTATTTATTATCGGTTACCGCATTTTGACGTCCGACACCCGTAAAGCCATCGATTCGCTGGCCCATCTGCTGAGGGTCAAACCGATGCTGATCGAATCGATGATCCAGGAAATGGGCGGCCGCCAAAGCCAGACCTTTATCCGCATGCTGAACAACGGCTACACCGAAGAGATGCACCAAGCCGCTTACCTGCTGTTCATCTACCTGACGTTCATCAAGCAGGCGGATGACGAACAGATCGGCCAATGGCGCGATGTGCTGCTGCGCGCCGGGCTGTCGCCGGAGCTACACGCCGAACACACGGAAGCGGCGCTGTTTTACTTCGCCGAGCTGGATATCGATGCGTTTGAACTGGCGCAGTTCCGTCGCGCCTACAATGAACGTTTCAACCGCGAAGCATTGGCCCACGGCTGATAGCGTCCCCCTGGGGCGGGGGACCGATTACAGGAACATGCTGTAGAGGTAGCGCGACAGCGCTTCGCGCGAGCTGAAGCCGTGTGCGATGCCGTAACGCTGGTTCGGGGCGTCGCCGCTTAAATCCAGGGGAAACTCCAGATACTGTTCGCTGGTGCGCACCGGCGAGGTCGGCGTGGCGAAATGCACGCTTTTCTCTTTCAGCGCCGGGTGGATCACCAACGCGGTTCTGCCCATCCGCGCTTCGCGATTCACATACACATAGTGTGCGCCCTTGCGGTAGCCATAGGCCTGATCGGTGACATAATCACGCTCAAAGCCGGTATTCTCCAACACTTTAGCCACTTCATCCGGCCGTAAATACATCGATTCCTCCTCTCATTCTGGACCGCTGAGCGACCTTACCGTAATCATTCACCGAAACAATGATTTTCTGGGGAGGAATCCGGGTTTCAGACTATTCCTGACTCAGGCCCGACGCTGCTGCAACAGACGCAGAGTGAGCAATACTCCGAGCGCTACCAGCAGCGCCGCTGCCAAATAGATCGACGGCACGCCCGCTTGCCCAATCAACAGCCCGGCCAGCGGTCCTGTGATGCCCAACGCCAGATCGAGGAAGGCCGAATAGGTGCCGAGCGCCGTCCCCTGATTCTGCGGTGGCACCTGCTTCACCGCCTCGACGCCCAGCGCCGGGAACACCAGCGAAAAACCGGCGCCGGCCAGCAACGCACCGGTTTGCACCATCCAGGGCTCGCCGGCTTGCCAGATCAACAGCAGCCCGACGATCTCCACCAGAAACGACGCCAGCGTCACCTTCAGACCGCCGTGGCGGTTGATGACATTGCTGAAGATCAGGCGGATGCCGACGAAGGCGCAGCTGAACAGCGTCAGCGAAAACGCCGCGCCACTCCAGCCCTTGTCGGCGTAGTAAAGGGTGATGAACGTGGCGATCACGCCGAAGCCGACGGTGCCCATCGCCAGCCCCAGGCCATAGGCCCAGATACGGCCGAGCACCGCGCTGAAGGCGATGCGTTGCCCGGCGGCGATCGAGACGTCCGGTTTGCCGCTCGCCAACAGCAGCGCGACTGCAACCGCCAGCACGATCAGCGCCGCCACACCGGCCAATCCCCACTGCTGGTTCAGATATACGCCGAGCGGCGCACCGGCCGCCATTGCGCCGTAGGTGGCGACGCCGTTCCAGGAAATCACGCGCGCGGTGTGCATCGCCCCGACCCGGCCGATGCCCCACAGCGTGGAACCGGTGCTGGCGAAACTCTCGCCGACGCCGAGAAACACCCGCCCCACGCACAGCAGCAGCAGGCTGAGCCACGGCCAGCCGTCAACGCCGAACGCCAGCGCGTAAAACAGGCCGCTGACGCCGCAGCACGCCAGGCCGAACAGCACCACCTTCTTCGGCCCCAGCAGATCGGCGTAGCGCCCGGCGTGCGGGCGGCTGAACAGCGTGGCAAAGTACTGCGCGCTGATGATAAGTCCTGCCAGCACCGAGTTGTAGCCCAGGTGGTTATGCACGAATCCCGGCAGCACCGCCAGCGGCAGGCCGATGGTCAGGTAGCAGACGAAGGTGAACATCACCACGGACAGAATGCGTCGGTTCAACTGGAGGTTATTTTCTGCGGTCATCGAAGGTGGCTCGCATCGGACGAGGTAGACGAAGCTCTCCAGCATACCCCGATGGGATCTGATGATAAATGAGAGAGTGATAACGAATTATTATTTCGCTAACGGTTTGTCGCCACCCGTGCGCGCAGAAAATCGATAAACGCCCGCACCTTCTCCGGCACATGGCGGGTGTTCGGGTAGAGCGCATAGATGCTCTGCTCAGGGAAACGGTGATCCGGCAGCAACCGTTGTAGCCTGCCGGCATCGATTGCGGGCTGCGCCAGCCACGCCGGCAACAGCGCCACGCCGCCGCCATGCAAGGTGAACGCCAGCAATGCCGCAGCGCTGTCGCCGGTGAGCGTCGCGGCGTCCGCGACCTTGAACAGCACCGCTTCGCGCTGCGGCGTGACCACCTGCCAGCTGAGCGGCGAACTGAGCCGGCTGTGGGCGATCCACTGCGCCTGTGCCAGATCCGTCAGCGAATGGATCGGCCGGTCGGCCAGATAATCCGGCGCCGCCACCGGAAAAATGGCGAAGCTGTCGATCAAGGCCGCACGGTGGCTGGAATCCGCCAGTTGCCCCAGGCGGATCGCCACGTCGAAGCGCTCTGAGATCAGATCGGCATGGTAAGAAGAAGAGACATGCTGGATGCGCAGGCGCGGATGCTGCCGCGAAAACGCCGCCAGCGCCGGCACCACCACCTGCGCGCCATACTCCGGCGTGCTGGTGATACGCAGCACGCCGCTCAACCCATGATGATCGCGGCGCACGTCGTCCAGCACATTTTCCGCCTCCTGCAGCAGCTGCAGGCTGCGCTGGTAGAAACGCTCGCCGGCATCGGTCAGCGATAGCCGCCGGGTGCTGCGCGCCAGCAGTGAAACCCCCAGCTCGTTCTCCAGCTGCTTAACGTTAAAGCTCACCACCGCCTTGGTTTGCCCCAGCGCCACCGCGGCGGCGGTAAAGCTGCCAGCCTCCACCACCGCCGCGAAGATCGCCAGGCGCTGCAAATTCAGCATTTCGATGCCCTTATTGTCAAAATGATTTTGACAGTGTAATCGCCCGCCGCCGATTTATCCGCACTTTTCCCCCCGCTACACTGCTCGCCTTCAACCGGAGGCACCATGTCTTATCGCAGCAAAGTGGCAATCGTCTATCTGCTCGGCTTTTTCGTCGATCTGATCAATATGTTTATCGCCAACGTCGCCTACCCCGCCATCGGCCAGGCAATGCGGGCGTCGGTCAGCCAACTGGCGTGGGTCAGCAACGGCTATATTCTCGGTCTGACGCTGGTGATCCCGCTCAGCGCTTGGCTGGCGCAGCGCATCGGCGGGCGGCGGGTATTTATTCTTTCACTGGCGCTGTTCATGCTGGCCACCCTCGGTGCGGGCAACGCCGAGAGCATCGGTGCGCTGATCGGCTGGCGCACCCTGCAGGGCATGGGCGGCGGCTTGCTGATCCCCATCGGCCAGACGCTGACCTATCAGCTGTATCGCAGCCATGAACGCGCCGGGCTGTCGGCGGCCATCATGTTAGTCGGGCTGCTGGCGCCGGCGCTGTCACCGGCGCTGGGGGGCTGGCTCGTCGATCGGTTGGATTGGCGCTGGGTGTTTTTCGCCAACCTGCCGCTGGCGGCCTTGGCGCTGGCGCTGGCTGCGCTATGGCTGCGCGCGGAAACATCGGCGACGGAGCGAAAACCGCTCGACGCCACTGGCCTGCTGAGCGCCTGCGCGGCGTTGACGCTGCTGCTGCTCGGCCTGACGCGGCTCAGCGAAGCCGGTCATCAGGCTTCCGGCACGGCGCTGCTGATCGCCGGCCTGCTGGTGCTGGCCTATTATCTGCGCCATAGCCTGCACACTCCGCAACCGCTGCTGAACCTGCGACTGATCGGCGACCCGCTGCTGCGCAACGCCATGGCGGTTTACTTATGCATTCCCGGCCTGTTCATCGGCGTCAGCCTGGTGGCGATGCTGTATCTGCAAAACCAGCTGGCGATGCCCGCCGCTCAGGTCGGCGGCCTGATGCTGCCCTGGGCGCTGGCGTCGTTCCTGGCCATCACGCTGACCGGCAAAAGCTTTAATCGCCTCGGCCCGCGGCCGCTTTTGATCGTCGGCTGCCTGCTGCAAGGCGCCGGCATGCTGACGCTGGCGCAGATCGATCAGGCCGGGCAGCATGTGCTGCAGATCGCCGCCTTCGCCCTGATGGGGTTCGGCGGCAGCCTGTGCAGCAGCACCGCGCAAAGCAGCGCGTTCCTGCAGATCCCCGACGGCCAATTGGCGGACGCCAGCGCGCTGTGGAATATCAACCGCCAGCTCAGTTTCTGCCTCGGCGTGGCGCTGCTCAGCCTGCTGTTGAATCTGCTGCTGACCGTGTTGCCACCCGCAGCCGCCTACCGAACCTGCTTTATTCTGGCGGGCGCCAGCGTACTTATTCCGCTGCTGTTGTGCCTGCGTCTCGCCAACCGCGCCATCGTGCGCCAACTCAACGCTAAACAGGATGCTGTATGAACCCGTATTTTACCGAAGTGATCGACGCCCACATCGCCATTGAGCGCTGGCTGGGCAAAGGGGCTGGAGAGGAACAGGCGCTGCTGGCGCGCTTTACGCCGGATTTCAGCATGATCGCGCTGAACGGCGCCCCGCTGGATTTCACTGCGCTGTGCGCT
Source organism: Serratia sp. LTN-2 (assembly GCF_059740205.1). Taxonomy (NCBI): domain Bacteria; kingdom Pseudomonadati; phylum Pseudomonadota; class Gammaproteobacteria; order Enterobacterales; family Yersiniaceae; genus Serratia; species Serratia sp. LTN-2. Next base: position 20,869 of record NZ_JCAXDO010000023.1, read on the forward strand.
TTTTTCCGCGCGCATCGCGCCGCCAAACCGGGATTGGAAATCGAGATAGAAGAGATGAAGCTGGTGGCCGAATGGCCGACGGGCGCGGTAGTCAGTTATCGAGAAAAACAGCGGTTGCCAGGACAAAGCGCCACCCTACGGCACTCCACGGTGGTGTTCGAGCGTCTGCCCGCCGCAATCGGCTGGCGACATTTGCACGAAACCGCTATGGCGCAGTAATCACAAAAAGCTGCCGGCCAAAAACAGTTCCCAGCCGACGATCACCCCGCACAGGGTCACCGCGCTGAAAATGACTTCAAACAGATAGCGATTGATCATCGTGCGTAGCCTCAAAAGAAGACACCCGGAAGAACCGGGTGTCTGAAATACGGGCTGGATCATGCGGAACCTTTCGGTTCCGCAAACATCACTTAATTAAGCTTTTTTACCGGCTTTTTTGTGGTGTTTTTTAGCGGCCTGAGCTTTCTGCACTGGCGCTTTTTTGTGGTGCTTTTTAGCAGCCTGGGCTTTCTGAGCTGGCGCTTTTTTGTGGTGCTTTTTAGCGGCCTGAGCTTTCTGGGCTGGCGCTTTTTTGTGGTGCTTAGCTTTCTTGTGGTGCGTTGCTTTAGCTGGCGCTTTTTCAGCAGCAGCCGCTGGCGCAGCGGTAGTGGTGGTCGCAGCTGGAGCAGTGGTGGTAGCCGGAGCAGTAGCTGCAGTATCAGCAGCGAAAGCAACAGAAGACAGACCCATAGTGGCAGCAACGATCAGCGCTAATACTTTTTTCATCTTTAAATCCTCAGAGTGTTGTTTCGGTAAGCTCCGGTGGAGCCGTTGAAACAGATACTAGTGGAATCAAACCGCCGTTTCCGTGAGTGATTGGTTTCGCCGAGTAACCAAATGTACAACGTTTGTGAATGGCGCTTGTGAACCCTATCGGCGGATATATGCTGTAGAAAGACGCCCTCGGCACAGGTCTGTTCAAGCTATGAAAACCGCCTCGTTGAAACACGCGCCCGGCCGCTACGTCGGCCAGGCCCTCGCCGGCCTGCTGCTGCTGACGCTGCTCTATCTGTTCGTGCGGCACTGGGCGGAGTTCGTGCAGTACTGCATTAACTTCCAGATTTACATGCACCGCTATCTGGTGCTCTATCTGCTGCAGCAGCGCAACCAGCAATACAGCGGCGGGCTGATGCTGACGCTGGCCAGCTTCGCTTACGGCTTCCTGCACTCCATCGGCCCCGGCCACGGCAAGTTCGTCATCACGACCTACTTGGCCACCCATCGCCAGCAGTTGAACGCCAGCCGGCTGATCACCCTATTGGGTAGCCTGATGCAAGGTGTCGTTGCCATTGTGTTCGTGGTGGTGCTGGCGGTGGCGCTTAACCTGTCGATGGGCGATCTCAGCCTCAGCCGTTACTGGGTAGAAAAAGGCAGCGCGTTATTTATCGCCGCCTTCGGCCTGATGGTCATCCTGCGCGCCGGCGGCTGGCGGTGGCGCCGTTCACCGGTCATCAAAGCGCTGCATCCGGCGGACCATCCGCATACGGCGGCATGCGAATGCGGCCACCGACATCAACCCAGCGCGGCCGAACTGACCGGTGGCTGGCGCAACGCCCTGTGGTTGATCGTCTCGATCGGCATTCGTCCGTGCAGCGGCGCGATCCTGATCCTGGTCTTCGCCAACGCCATCGGCATGTTCACCTGGGGCGTGATCTCCGCCATGAGCATGGCGCTGGGCACCGGGCTGTCGATCATGATCCTCGCCACGCTGGTGCACCACGCGCGCGAGCGCTTTCTGACCAGCCAACCCGGCCTGACGGGCTATTATCTGGCACAGGTTTCCCGCATCGCGGTAATGCTCGGCGGCGTAATTCTTATCCTGTTCGCGCTGGTGCTGTTTAATTCCGTGATCCCGGTCAGCGCTAACGGCGATTTCATCGCCGCCGGTTGTTAACGCCGGCGAATCGTCGTTTTTTTCCGTGATCGGCCACACAAATCTCAGCATGGTCTACACTTAAAAGACATGTGTCGAAACGGAGAGCCGAATGTTTAAGAAAGCAGAAAGAACAGAACGCGACATCGATCAGGACGTCACTCTGTTGGCCGATACGCTGGATGAAGTGTTGCGTGAGTCCGGTGACAAGACCAAAGAGGAACTGAAAGAGCTGCACAGCAAGGCGAAAGGCGTGCTGCGCGACGCAAGGGCGCGGTTCAATGGCTCCACCAGTCTGACACAGCATGCGCGCGACGCGGTCGATCAAGCCGACAGCTATGTGCGTGACAAACCCTGGCAGGGCGTAGGGATCGGTGCCGCTGTCGGCATCGTGCTCGGCGTGCTGCTGGCCCGGCGTTAACACCCCTGCAGTCATAAAGATAAAACAGATGTGCGTCTGGCCCGCGGAAATCGCGGGCCGTTTAATTTGCGCGTTTGAACAGCTGCGCCAACCCCTGCACCGCCCGCTCTGTCTCTTCTCGCCGGCTGAAATTGGCAAATCCCAACAGTAATCCTTGCCCCGCCGGATGATCGATTTGCCAATCCGACAACGCCTGCGCCGCCAACCCGTGCCGCCACGCTTGCGCCGCCAACGGCGCATCCGCCAGCCCGTGATGCAACCGAGCCAATAGCTGAATGCCACCCTGCTGCGGCACCACCGTCAGCCATGCCCCCAGCTGCCGTTCCAGCGCCTGCGTCAACCACTCGCGCCGCTGGCGGTACACCGGCCGCATGCGTTTCAGGTGGCGGTAGAAATGACCTTGGCGGATGAAATCCGCCACGCCGGCCTGCAGCAGCGGCGGGCAGCCGCAGCCGCGCAGCCGGTTGCTGCGCACGAATACCTCCGTCAGATCGGCGGGCACCACCAGATAAGCCATGCGCAGCGCCGGGAACAGCGTTTTGCTGAAAGTGCCGGCGTACAGCACCCGTCCCTGAACATCGAGACTTTTCAGTGGAGGCAGCGGCCGCCCGTGATAGCGAAATTCGCTGTCGTAGTCATCCTCGAGGATCCAGGCCGCACGCTGCTGCGCCCAGTCGAGCAGCGCCATACGCCGCGCCAGGCTGAGCGAGACGCCAAGCGGGCTTTGATGAGTCGGCGTCACCACCGCCAGCCGCGCCTCGGGCTCAGTCAGGATACCGGCGGCGACGTCCATGCCCTGTTCATCCACCGGCACGGCGACCGGCCTCACGCCGGCGGCCCGCAGCAGCGGGCGCGTGACCGGATAACCGGGATCTTCAATCCATACCGCGTCACCGGCGTGCAACAGCGTCTCCACCACCCAGTCCAACAGCGCCGGGTAGCCGGCGCAGAGGAAAATCTGTTCCGGCCGGCAGCTGATGCCGCGCGACAAATGCAGATAATGGGCGATCGCCTCACGCAGTTCAGGCAGGCCGCCGGCCGGCGGCAGCGCCAGGGAAGCCACCGTAGAACCGCGCAGCTGGCGGGCGACAATGCGCTGCCACAGCGCCCGAGGAAACGCATCCAGCGCCGGCACGCCCAGTTGGAAAGGCTGCAGCATGCCCTGCGGCTGCAGCGGATCGGGCGCCACCGCCGGCAGCGACGGTGCAGCGGACGCCGCCCCCTGCATGGGTGGCAACTGCGGCGAGACATAGGTGCCCGCCTGCCCCCGGCTCAGCAAGAAACCTTCGGCGATCAGTTGAGCATAGGCGCTTTCCACCGTGGCACGCGCCACGCCAAGATCGCTCGCCAACCCGCGCACCGAAGGCAGCCGGCTGCCCGCCGCCAGGTTGCCCTGGGCGATGGCGTCTTTGATTCGCAGATAAATCTGCCGGTACAGCGGCTCGGCGAGCCGGCTGTCCAAACGCAGCGAGGTCAGGAAAGTTGGCATCATGGCCCGGTTAAATAATCATTTTATGGCCCTATAGCATAGACCATAAGGCCGCTAAAGTAGCGTCATGATTTCGTTACTCCCCATTGAGGTTGACCATGATTAAGCAACGTTTGAACTACGCCGAGCTGGCGCCCGCCCCATACAAAAATATGGTGAGCGCGCTGATGGCGCTGGAGAAAGGCGCTCTGGACAAAGCGACCATCGAGTTGATGTTTATGCGCGTTTCGCAGATCAACGGCTGCGCCTACTGCCTGGACATGCACGGTAAAGCGCTACGCGAAAGCGGCTTCAGCCACGCCAAACTCGATACGCTGGCGGGCTGGCGCGTCAGCCATGAATTCAGCGCACGTGAGCGCGCGGCTCTGGAATGGGCCGAGTCGGTGACGCTGATCGCTGCCACCGGCGCGCCGGACAGCGCTTTTGAGGCGCTGAAAGCGCACTTCAGCGACGCCGAGATCGCCGATCTGACCTTTGCCATCAGCATCATGAACGCCTTCAACCGACTGGCCGTCAGCATGCGTCAATAATGCGTTCGCCTCCCCTTCTTCTCTGAGAGGGGGAATTTCCCACCCGCAAAAAAATTTTCCCCTCGCCTTCCCAGCCCCGACGCGGCCTGCGTATCACTTCACACAAAACACCATATATAGCGTGGTTGATAAAACAAATATCAACATATAGTATTTTATAGGTCAGCCGCAGGGAATGTCGTTCGGTTGATAACGCCGTCAGAAACGCCAGGAACGATGCTCCGTTATCTGACTTGTCCGCCTTTCCTTCAGCCTAAAGGTAAATGCGAATCATGAGCATTATTATTTACAGTAAGCCGGACTGTGTCCAGTGCAACGCCACCTATCGCGCATTTGATAAGCAGGGGATTGATTATCAGGTGATCGATCTCACTCAGGATCAGCAGGCGCTGAACCACGTTAAATCATTAGGTTATCAGCAGGTTCCGGTGATTATCGCCGGTGACGATCACTGGTCCGGTTTCCGTCCGGACAAAATCGGCGCGCTGGCGCTCACCTGCTGAGGCCCGCCGATGAATCCGCTGGTCTATTTCTCCAGCAGCTCGGAGAACACCCATCGATTCGTTGAGAAACTGGGCCTACCGGCGATCCGCATTCCGATCGCCGGCGCCCGCAGCAAATTGCTGATGGAACAACCCTATATCTTGATCGTGCCCAGCTATGGCGGCGGCAGCGCCGTCGGCGCGGTGCCGATCCAGGTGATCCGCTTTCTCAACGTTCCGCAAAACCGTTCCTACCTGCGCGGCGTCATCGCCGCCGGGAACACTAACTTCGGCGCGGCATACGGCATCGCCGGCGACATCATCGCCAAAAAATGCCAGGTGCCTTTTTTGTACCGCTTCGAGCTGCTCGGCACCTCGCAAGACGTTGAAAACGTTCGACAGGGAGTAACCGCATTTTGGCAACGACAGAACTGACCAGGCCCGAGACGGGCGCGCTGGATTACCATTCGCTCAACGCGATGCTCAATCTTTACGATGCGGAAGGCCGGATCCAGTTCGACAAGGATCGGCTGGCGGCGCGGCAATACTTCCTGCAGCACGTCAACCAAAATACCGTGTTCTTCCATAACCTGGAGGAAAAGCTGCGCTATCTGGTGGAAGAAGGCTACTACGAGCCGCAGGTGCTGGCGCAGTACGAGTTCCCGTTTATCAAGCAGCTGTTCCAGCAGGCCTACGCCAAAAAATTCCGCTTCGAGACCTTCCTCGGCGCCTTCAAGTACTACACCAGCTATACGCTCAAAACCTTCGACGGCAAGCGCTATCTGGAACGCTACGAAGATCGGGTGTGCATGGTGGCGATGACGCTGGCGGCGGGCGATACCGCCCTGGCGCAGGATCTGGTGGAGGAGATGATTTCGGGCCGCTTCCAGCCGGCCACGCCGACCTTCCTCAACTGCGGCAAACGCCAGCGCGGCGAACTGGTCTCCTGCTTCCTGCTGCGCATCGAAGACAATATGGAATCGATCGGCCGGGCGGTGAACTCCGCGCTGCAGCTATCGAAACGCGGCGGCGGCGTGGCCTTCCTGCTGAGCAATATTCGCGAAGTGGGCGCGCCGATCAAGCGCATCGAGAACCAGTCTTCCGGCGTCATTCCGATCATGAAAATGCTCGAAGACGCCTTCTCCTACGCCAACCAGCTCGGCGCGCGCCAGGGGGCCGGCGCGGTGTATCTCAACGCCCACCACCCGGACATTCTGCGTTTTCTCGACACCAAGCGGGAAAACGCCGACGAGAAGATCCGTATCAAAACGCTGTCGCTGGGGGTGGTGATCCCGGATATCACCTTCGAACTGGCGAAGAACAACGAAGAGATGTACCTGTTCTCGCCCTACGACGTAGAGCGGGTGTATGGCTTGCCGCTGTCTGAAATCAGCGTCAGTGAAAAATACCGCGAAATGGTGGACGACAAGCGCATCCGCAAGTCGCGCATCAACGCGCGCGAGTTCTTCCAGGTGCTGGCGGAGATCCAGTTCGAATCCGGCTACCCGTATGTCATGTTCGAGGACACGGTCAACCGGGAGAACCCGATCGCCGGTCGCATCAACATGAGCAACCTGTGTTCGGAGATCCTGCAGGTCAACCGCGCCAGCACGTATCATGAGGATCTGAGCTACGATCGCATCGGCAAGGACATCTCCTGCAACCTCGGCTCGCTGAACATCGCCAAAACCATGGACGCGCCGGACTTCGGCAAGGCGATCGAGACCGCGATCCGCGCGCTGACCGCGGTGGCCGACATGAGCGACATCCGCTCGGTGCCCTCGATCGCCGAAGGCAACCGCAGCGCCCGCGCCATCGGTCTGGGCCAGATGAACCTGCACGGTTACCTGGCGCGCGAGCGCATCTTCTACGGCTCGGAAGAAGGCATCGACTTCACCAATCTCTATTTCTATACCGTAGCCTATCACGCCATCCGCGCCTCGAATCGGCTGGCGATCGAACGCGGCGGCACGTTCGACGGCTTTGAGCACTCTCGCTATGCCAGCGGCGAGTACTTCGACAAGTACACCGAACGCGACTGGCTGCCGCAGACCGAGCGGGTGCGCGAGCTGTTCGCCACCACCGGCATCGCCATTCCGGGCCGCGACGACTGGCGCGCGCTGCGCCAGTCGGTGATGATGCACGGGCTGTACAACCAGAACCTGCAGGCGGTGCCGCCGACCGGTTCCATCTCGTACATCAACAACGCCACCTCCAGCATCCATCCGATCGTTTCGCGCATCGAGATCCGCAAGGAGGGCAAGATCGGCCGCGTTTACTATCCCGCGCCTTACATGACCAACGACAACCTGGCGTATTACCAGGATGCCTACGAGATTGGCCCGGAGAAAATCATCGATACCTATGCCGCCGCCACGCAACACGTCGATCAGGGGCTGTCGCTGACGTTGTTCTTCCGCGATACCGCCACCACCCGCGACATCAACCGCGCGCAGATCTACGCCTGGCGCAAAGGCATCAAGACCATTTACTACATCCGCCTGCGCCAGATGGCGCTGGAAGGCACCGAGGTGCAGGGCTGCGTGTCCTGCTCGCTGTGAGGCAACTTATGACGACCATAACATCGGCGCCGCTGGTGCGCGCCATCAACTGGAACATCATCGAAGACGACAAGGATCTGGAGGTGTGGAACCGCCTGACCTCCAACTTCTGGCTGCCGGAGAAGGTGCCGCTGTCCAACGATATCCCCTCCTGGGCCACGCTGACGCCGAAGGAGCAGCAGCTGACCATTCGGGTGTTCACCGGGCTGACGCTGCTGGACACCATCCAGAACACTGTCGGCGCGCCGGCCCTGATCGCCGATGCGCTGACGCCGCACGAAGAGGCGGTGTACTCCAACATCAGTTTTATGGAGGCGGTGCACGCCCGCTCTTACAGCTCAATCTTCTCCACCCTGTGCCAAACGCCGGACGTGGATGACGCCTATCGCTGGAGCGAGGAAAATCGCGCTCTGCAGAAGAAAGCCGGCATCATTCTGGCGCACTACCGCAGCGACGATCCGCTGCTGAAAAAAGTCGCCAGCGTCTTCCTCGAGTCGTTCCTGTTCTATTCGGGCTTTTATCTGCCGATGTACTGGTCCAGCCGCGCCAAGCTGACCAACACCGCCGATCTGATCCGCCTGATCATTCGCGACGAGGCGGTGCATGGCTACTATATCGGCTATAAGTTCCAGAAAGGGTTGGAGAAGGTGGACGCTGCGCGGCGCCAACAGGTGAAAAACTTCGCCTTCGATCTGCTGCAGGATCTGTACGACAACGAGGTGCGCTACACCGAGGAGCTGTACGACGGCGTCGGCTGGACGGAAGACGTGAAGACCTTCCTGCACTACAACGCCAACAAGGCGCTGATGAACCTCGGGTATGAAGCGCTGTTCCCACCGGCGATGGCAGAGGTTAACCCGGCGATCCTGTCGGCGCTGTCACCGAACGCCGACGAAAACCACGACTTCTTCTCCGGTTCAGGTTCGTCCTACGTTATCGGCAAAGCGGTCAACACCGAGGATGAGGACTGGGATTTCTGACGGCATGGCAACGATACCGGTCTTTCTGGCCGGTATCGTGCATTCAATACCCTCGTTCTTTCTGACTACGGAGCGCCAGAACAAACGCCGTATCGATATCAGGGATGTATTTGTAGAGCGCCAAATAACCGCGAGCTTGCTGCCCAATAATCAATTCACGCAGTCCTGCGTCAAGAGACCGTCCGATCAATGGATTATGTTCCAATACCGCAATCGCCTGGATGATTTCCTGAATGCGCCGCCCTACATCCGCAGCACCATACTGAGCCAAATGAGCGAGAATACGTTCGATATCATCCCTGACCTCTGGCGCCAACTCGACATTTGCCATCAGCGCCCCAGTTTTTTAACGGCAGGTTTAACCGCGGCGGTGTTACCCGCAGCGTAATTTTCCAAATAACCGCGCATCTCTTTCCAAGAGACCGTCTCTCCCGTCGCAATTATCTTGGCATAGCGTTTTTCCGCTTCATTCTCAAAGTCACGGCGCAACTCTTCTTGCTGCGTTTTCTCCGCAATTGCCTGCAAAATAAAGCTGTGAGAAGTCACGCCAGCCTGCTCGGCGACGGCGGCCACGCGGGCTTTAAGCTCATCAGGAATACGGATGGTCGTCGTAGGCATAAGCGCTCCCAACGTCTGTCAGTTACATGTAGCTCAATTGTGCTACACGAAGTCTGGCAGCGCAATAACACTGAGGATTATTTCACCCATTGACGCAGCTCAAGCCGCCGCCAGATGGCGCGCTTCTCCGCGTCGCTGGCGGTCGGCCAGGCGGCGATCTCCGCCCGCGTGCGCCGGCATCCCCGGCACTGCTGCGTCTCATCATCAAGCCGACACAGGCTGATGCAGGGCGACCTGACGCCGAGATGAGAGTGCTGATTGTTGCCCGCCATAAACCGCCCTTGATGTGATGTGTGCCGCCACAGGATACCCGATCCGGCGGCGGCGCGCCGTCAATCAGATGATGCCGCCGTTGGCGCGCAGGGTTTGGCCATTGATCCAGCCGCCGTCGGCCCCCGCGAGAAAGGCCACCGCCGCCGCGATGTCTTCCGGCGAGCCCAGGCGTTCCAGCGGCGCCATCTTCGCCAGCCGCTCGATAAGCTCCGGGGTTTTGCCGTCGAGGAACAAGCCGGTGGCGGTCGGCCCCGGCGCGACGGCGTTCACCGTGATATTGCGGCCACGCAGCTCTTTCGCCAGCACGCTGGTCAACGCCTCGATCGCCGCCTTACTGGCGGCATACATGCCGTAACCCGGCTGCAGCAACCCCACCACGCTGGAGGAGAAGTTGATGATGCGACCGTTGTCGCGCAGGCGCTTCGCCGCCTCGCGCATCGTGTTGAAACTGCCTTTCAGGTTGATGTCGAGCAGGCGATTCACCTCTTCATCCCCCATGTCCGCTATCGGCGCCAGCGCGATCACCCCGGCGTTATTGACCAGGACATCGACGCCGCCAAACGCCTGTTCGGCGCTGTCGAACAGCCGGGCGACCGCAGCCGCATCGCTGACGTCGGCTTTAACGCTCAAGGCGCGGCCGCCGCGCTGTTCTATCTTGCGCGCCAGTTCGTCGGCCGGTGCCGGGTTGCCCGAATAGTTGATGACGACGGTAAAGCCGTCGGCGGCCAAGCGCTCGGCGATAGCGGCGCCGATGCCGCGCGATGCGCCGGTAACGATGGCGACAGGAGGCGTTTTCTGGTTCATCGGGAGATCCTTAAAGAAAGCAACGGGCAGAGCGTTCATCATGCACTGTTTATCACGGCGAATCAGCCCCGATTCTCTGGCATCATAATCCCAAATTATCGAACAATGCCGCTGGGCTCTGTTCGATGGCCGCCCAACGGGCGGCCATGTCCATTACAGCGCGCCGTAGTTCAGCGGCACCCAGGTATAGCCTTCACCCTGGCGGTTCAGGTAACCCAATCCCGGGAACGACAGGTGTGCGCCACCGACCAGCTCGCTCTGCCGTGCACTGTCGCTGAACACCCGCAGCCGCTGGGCGACCGCCGCCTTGGCGTCGCTGTCAAAGCCGATCGCCACCTTCGGATGCGGCATCTGCACCGCCGCTACGTGGATCAGATCCCCCAACAGCAGCAGCTTTTTACCCTGACTCGTCACCTGATAGACGCTGTGGCCCGGCGTATGGCCATGGGCGGCAAAGGCGGCAATGCCCGGCGAAAGTTCACCGTCGCCGTTGAACGGCTTAAAATGGCCGGCCGTCTGGTAAGGTTTGATCGCCGCCTGGGCTCTTTCGAAGTTGCTTTTGCTCTCCGCATTAGCCTGTTTCAGCCGCTCGGCGCTTAGCCAGAAGTCCGCATCCTGGCTGGCGGCGCGCACCACCGCATTGGGGAATACCGCCTTACCATCGCGCGTCAGACCGCCAAGATGGTCCGGGTGCATATGGGTCAGGTAGATCTCATCCACCTGTTCCGGCTGGTAGCCCGCCGCGCGCAGGTTATCCACCAGCTTGCCCAGCCCGCCGCCCAGCAGTTGGCCGGCACCGCTGTCGATCATCACCAGCTTGTCACCGGTATTGATCAGATAGGCATTGACCGAGGTGACCACCGGCAGGCTTTGATGCTGCTCGCCTAACCCGGCGGCGATCTGCTGCGGCGTGCTGTTCAGCAACAGTTTGTCCGCCGGCAGGCGAATGATGCCGTCAGACAATGCGGTCACTTCAAAACCGCCCAACATGATGCGGTAGAATCCCGGCGTCGGGGTTTTGGCCTGCGGCGCGGCGGCCCCGGCCTGTAATGACATAACGGCCAGCGCCGCCCCCAGCAGACAACGTTTCCAGAACATGATGACTCCTTGCGAGAATTGAACAGCGCTAAGTATTGACGCAAAAAGCCCGATGCGCCTGTTTAATAAATGCCTTTGATAAATATATAAATAATATATTTACTGTGAATAATTTTGTTTGCCGACTCACACAACCCCAATCAATATTTTCTCGTTCGCCACTTGGTTATTTTTCTTACTCCCTAAACCACGAGTAAGGAAATAACATGAGCTATCAATTCGAAAACCTGGTCTTTGAAGGCGGCGGCGTAAAAGGCATCGCCTATGGCGGCGCGCTGGAGCTGCTGGAAGCCAAAGGCATCATGCCGCAGATCAAGCAAACCTCCGGTGCCTCGGCGGGCGCCATCGCCGCACTGCTGGTCGGCCTGGGCTGCAGCTCGGCAGACGTAACCAAAATTCTGTCGGCGATGGATTTTAAAAAATTCCTCGATTATAACGGCGGCTTTTTCGGCACGATCCAGGACGCCTATCGCCTGTTCAATCAATACGGCATCGCACCCGGCGATTATTTCTATCAATGGTCGCGCGATATTATCAAGCAATATACCGGCAACCCGGATATTACTTTCGAACAGTTCGAAGCGATGAAGGCGGCGAAAGGGTTCAAGTCGATTTACTTTATCGGCGCCAACCTCAACAGCGGTCAGCGCGAGGTCTATTCTCACCGCACCACGCCGCGTATGAAAGTGGCGGACGGCCTGCGCATTTCGATGTCGTTCCCGTTCGCCTTCGTGGCAAAGAACAATACCCTGGGCGATCTGTGCATGGACGGCGGCATGATCGACAACTATCCGGTGCGGCTCTTCGATTATGACTTCTCCGCCACGCCGCCTTACATCGACAGCGCCAGCCAGCGCATCAACACCCGCACGCTGGGCCTTCGCCTGGATTCCGCCAGCGAAATCGCCCAGGCCGCCGGCCAGGCCGGCCCGCGCACGCCGGTCAACAACCTGTTTGATTTCACCCTGGCGGTGGCCAACGTGATGCTGGACATCCAAACCAAGGTACATCTGGACAGCGATGACTGGAAACGCACCGTGTATGTCGACACGCTCGACGTCGGCACGCTGGAGTTCGGCATCAGCGAGGAGAAAAAACGCGCGCTGATCGAATCCGGCCGTCGCGGCGTAGAGCGCTACTTCGCCTGGTATGACGCCGCCATGAAGCAAGCGGCCTAACCGGTGTTTTCCCGCCTGCGCGGCCGGCCGGCACGCGGGCAAAAAAATCCCCGCGGGGGCGGGGAAAGGCAAAGTAACGCTAAGGATTTATAGGAGTTATACGAAGAACTTGGCCAACACCAGCAGCGACAGTGAGACGTTGATAGCGCCGCCGATACGGGTTGCGATCTGGGCGAACGGCATCAGCGACATGCGGTTGCCGGCGGTGAGGATCGCGACGTCGCCGGTGCCGCCCTGCCCACTCTGGCAGCAGGAGACGATCGCCACGTCGATAGGGTGCATACCGATTTTCTTGCCGACGAAGAAACCGGTCGCCACCAGCGCGCTGACGGTCGTGACGATCACGATCAGGTTCTGTACGGTAAACGCGTCCACCAGCTCTTGCCATGGCGTGATGGCCACCCCGACGGCGAACAGGATCGGATAAGTCACGGCGGTGCGGAAGAATTTGTACACCACCTGCGAACCTTCCTGAATGCGCGGCGATACCCCGTGCGCCAGTTTCACCGCCACGGCGGCGAACAGCATGCCCACCGGCGCCGGCAGGCCGATCAGACGGTGCAGCAGCATGCCCACCATATACAGCAGAATGGCCAGCAGCGCGCCGCAGGCGATAGTGCTGACATCAACCTTGCCGCTGATCTTTTCCACCGCGTTCATGTCGCCGTCGCCCTGCTTGCTCGGCATCAGGCTGCCTTCGCCGGTCAGATGCGGATAACGCTTGCCCAGTTGATTGAGCAGGCCGGCGATGACGATGGCGGTCAGGCTGCCGAGCATCACGATCGGCAGGATGCGCCCCAACGCCACGCCTTGCTCCATGTGCAGGATCGCCGCGTAGCCCATCGACAACGGAATCGCCCCTTCACCCACGCCGCCGGCCATGATCGGCAGGATCAGGAAGAAGAAGATCTGGAACGGCTCCAGGCCCAGCGCCATGCCGACGCCCATCCCCACCAGCATGCCGACGATCTCGCCGCACAGCATCGGAATGAAGATGCGCAGGAAGCCCTGGATCAACACCTGGCGGTTCATGCTCATGATGCTGCCGACGATGATGCAGCAGATGTAGAGATAAAGAATGTTGGTCGATTTGTAGAACTTGGTGGTCGATTCCACCACCACGTCCGGCAACAGGCCATAGTGCACCAGCGCAGAAGGAATGAAGGTGGCGCAGATCGCCGCCGCGCCCATTTTGCCGATCAGCGGCAGGCGCTTGCCGAATTCGCCGCAGGCGAAACCGAAGAACGCCAGCGTGGCCACCATCACCACGATGTCGCTCGGCAGCTTGCCTTCCAGGCAATCGAGCAGAATCAATACGCCGGCCAGAATAAAGAACGGTAACGGAATGATCCCTACTTTATAATTGTCCAGTATCCGCCACCATTTTTCACGCAGAGGAATATCGGCGGTCTTGTCTTTGGCTACGAGGTAAGAATCATCTGTTGTGCTCATAATCTGGCCTCTTATTAGTTTGTTCAGCCATCATAGAGAAGCGCACGGATTATCTGCTGTGATTATGTTCAAAATTAAAAAGGGTTTTTAATGGTGGTTATGGTTTCTATGGGGTTAATTAAGATTATGTAAAACCCGGCGTGGTTTTAATGGTGTTAATACCGTTTTTATTTTAAAGCTTATCAACTTTATCGCAGACGAACAATTCTCGTCCGTTTCACTCTAATCCCGTGTGAGGGATCACAAGTTGATCGGGCGCAATATTACAGACCCCGCTTCTCGTGATAGGGTAAGGCTTCAGGATCTCTTTACGGTAAAGCTCCGCCATGCGCCTTAAACTCTCATTTCAAATCAAACTGTTTCTGTGCCTGGTGGCCTTCTCCTGCCTGCTGCTGACCTGCATCGGCGCCTACACCTATTATCAGCTGGATGCGCAGCTGCACCGCGATCTCGGCGCCCGCGCCCAGGTGCAGGCGCGGGAAATCGCCCTTATCCCTTCGCTGGTGGACGCGGTGGAAAAGAGTGACGCCGCCAGGATCGCCGCGCTGATGAAAAAAATCCGCGCCAGCAGCGATGCCAGCTATATCGTTATCGGCGATAATCATGCCCGCCATCTTTATCATTCCGAATATGAAGGCCGCCTGGGTACGCCGATGATCGGCGGCGATAATAAAGAGGTGTTGGAAGGCAAAAGCATTATTTCCATTCGCAAGGGCGGCATCGGCGTATCATTACGCAGCAAGGCGCCGATCCTGGATGAAAATAACCGCGTTATCGGCATCGTTTCCGTCGGCTATTTGAAATCGCATATTGATAGTTTAAATGCCAGGACGTTGACGCAAATTATCGGCTCCATCGTCCTGCTGCTGATCGCCCTGTTCGTTTTTTCCTGGCTGCTGTCGAAAAACCTCAAGCGTCAGATGTTCTGGCTGGAGCCGAAAGAGATCGCGCTGCTGGTGCGCCAACAGAAAGCGCTGCTGGAAGCCATCTATGAAGGGGTGATCGCCGTCGATCCGCAGCTGCGGATCATCACCATCAACCATGCGGCGCGCGAGCTGCTCGATCTGCACCAGCCCGCCGCCGGCTTGCTGGGCCGGCCGATCGGCGAAGTGATCCAGGCGCAGCCGAACTTCTTCGGCGCCGCGCAGCTGGGCCAGGATACGCACGATGAGGTGTGCCGTTTCAACCACGTGCGGGTGATCGCCAGCCGGGTGCGCATCATGCAGGAGCAGGAGCTGCAAGGCTGGGTGATCAGCTTCCGCGACAAGAACGATATCAATACCCTGAGCAGCCAGCTCAGCCAGGTGAAACGCTATGCCGACAACCTGCGCATCATGCGCCACGAGCAGCTGAACTGGACCGCCACGCTGGCCGGACTGCTGCACATGCAGCGCTATGACGAGGCCATCCGCTATGTGGAAGCCCAGTCGGAGGGCGCGCAGGAGATCCTCGATTTCATTTCACAGCGCTTCAGTTCGGCGGCGCTGTGCGGCCTGCTGCTGGGCAAATACTCCAGCGCCAGAGAAAAAGGCATCGAATTGCGCTTCGATCCGGCCTGCCAGCTGCGGCAGATCCCGGCGGCGCTGAATGAGACCGAACTGATGTCGATCATCGGCAACCTGCTGGATAATGCGGTGGAAGCGACGCTGCACTGCCCGGCCCCGCACGACGCGATCGAACTCTATATCAGCGACAGCAGCAACGAGCTGGTGATCGAAGTGGCGGATCGCGGCACCGGCATCGCCGAGGAAATTCGTGATACGCTGTTTGAACAGGGCGTGACCACCAAAGCGGATAAAAGCGACCACGGCATCGGCCTGCATCTGGTCGCCAGCCATGTGGCGCAGGCGCACGGCAGCATAGAAGTGTCGGACAACGAGCCGCACGGCGCGATATTCTCTATATTTATCCCTAAATAAAACCCATAACCCGATTTTTTTGAGCACCCGATTATGTCACACCAAGCACTGGACGTTCTGATCGTGGAAGACGAGCCGCAACTGGCGACGCTGCACGCGGAGTTCATCGAGAAAAATTTCAACCTGCGGGTGGTAGCCTATGCCGCCACGCTGGCCGAAGCGCGGGCCAAAGCCAATGAGCATCAGCCGCGTCTGATCCTGCTGGATAACTTCCTGCCGGACGGCCAGGGCATCGAGCTGATGGAAGAACCGGCGGTAAAAAACCCCGCCTGTTCGGTGATCTTCATCACCGCCGCCAGCGACATGCATACCTGCAGCCAGGCGATCCGCAACGGCGCCTTCGATTACATCATCAAACCGGTGTCCTACAAGCGGCTGCGCAATTCGCTCGAGCGTTTCATGCAGTTCGTACAGACCCAGCGCACCTTCAAGATCATCGACCAGGACAACGTCGATGCGCTGTATAACCTGCAGTCGAAGCAGTTCTCCAGCGAGCCGAGCGCCAAAGGCATCGAAACCAACACCCTTGAGCTGGTGCAGACGCTGTTTATCGCCCAGCCGGCGGTGGCGCATGCGGTGGAAGACGTGGTTGAACAGGTCGGCATCAGCAAAACCACCGCCCGCCGTTATCTGGAATACTGCGTCGCCACCCAGTTCGTGCGAGTGGAGATGCTGTACGGCAATATCGGCCATCCGCGGCGGCTGTATCGCAAGGCCTGAGGCTGCCATCTGGCTGTCATATTCAGGCGATAACATAGCGCCCGACGATATCCCCCTCGATATCGGCACCTGTCGTTAACACTGATGAAATACTGATGACTTTTACCCGGCCTCTGGTCGGGTTTTTTATTATGCGAACGGCAGGTGCAGAACCGAAATATCCCATTGCTTCACGCCGTGTTATTCCCTCCTAAAACCAATCATGATGGCGAATAACGGCCGGCAATTTTGAGTCACGGGCCAAATTACCATAACTAATTAAAACCTTGATGTAAACCACTAATATCCCATTTAAATGACATTGAGGGTTGTCTCAGATATTCACTGTGTTAGGGTAAAAAGCTCTTTTATTTTGCTAAGGACAGCCCATAACGCTTTAATTAAACCAGAGGAAACAGCAAATTGCATGGCAATTAAACTCGAAGTAAAGAACCTGTATAAGATATTTGGCGAACACCCGGAACGCGCATTCAAACTGCTGGATAAAGGTCTGACAAAAGATCGGCTGTTGGAAAAAACCGGCTTATCGCTCGGCGTAAAAGACGCCACTCTGGCCATTGAAGAAGGCGAGATATTTGTCATCATGGGGCTCTCCGGTTCCGGCAAGTCCACCCTGGTACGCCTTCTCAATCGTCTGATAGAACCCACCCGCGGTCAGGTGCTGATCGACGGTGAGGACATCGCCAAAATATCTGACGCCGCGCTGCGCACCGTGCGGCGAAATAAGATCAGCATGGTATTTCAGTCATTCGCGCTTATGCCGCATATGAATGTCCTGAATAACACCGCCTTTGGCATGGAATTAGCCGGCATACCGCTGCAAGAACGCCAGGAAAAAGCGCTGGACGCCCTGCGCCAGGTCGGGCTGGAGAATTATGCGTTGTCTTATCCGGATGAATTATCCGGCGGCATGCGTCAACGCGTGGGATTAGCCCGTGCGATGGCCAACGACCCGGATATATTATTGATGGACGAGGCCTTCTCGGCGCTCGATCCGTTAATTCGCACCGAGATGCAGGATGAGCTGGTGAAATTACAGGCCCAGCATCAGCGCACCATCGTATTTATTTCCCACGATCTGGACGAAGCGATGCGCATTGGCGATCGCATCGCCATCATGCAGGGCGGCGAAGTGATCCAGGTCGGCACGCCGGACGAGATCCTGAATAACCCGGCCAACGACTATGTGCGAACTTTCTTCCGCGGTGTGGACATCAGTCATGTGTTCAGCGCCAAGGATATCGCCCAACGGCGCCCGGTAACGCTGATCCGCAAAACTCCCGGCTTTGGCCCGCGCTCGGCGCTGCAGCTGCTGCGCGATGAGGACCGTGATTATGGTTATGTTGTTGAACGCGGGAAGAAATTTATCGGCGTGGTGTCGATAGAGTCGCTGAAAAAGGCGCTGTCCGCCAATCAGACGCTGGACGATGCCCTGCTCGAAGCGCCCGCCGCCGTGCCGGCCGACACGCCGCTCAGCGATCTGATCTCTCTAGTCGCCCAGGCGCCGTGCGCGGTACCGGTGGTATGCGAAGAACATAACTATCTCGGCATCATCTCCAAGGCCATGCTGCTGCAGGCGTTGGACAAGGAGGGCTCCGCCAATGAGTGATACCACGCAAACCCAAGATCCCTGGGCTACCGCACCGGCCGATACCGGCGCCGCACCCGCTCACGATGCCGCCGCCAACGCCGGCGACGCCTGGTCCAGCGCGCCACCGCCGGCCGCCCATGACGCCGCCGCGTCAGGCGCCGATTGGCTGAGCAGCGCCCCGGCCCAGCCGGAGCACTTCAGCCTGCTCGATCCGTTCCACAAAGCCTGGGTGCCGTTCGACGCCTGGGTCACGCAAGGCATCGACTGGCTGGTGCTGCACTTCCGCCCGCTGTTCCAGGGCATCCGCGTGCCGGTGGACATGATCCTGAGCGGCTTCCAGCAACTGCTGCTGGGCATGCCAGCACCGATCGCCATTCTGGTGTTCTCGCTGCTCGCCTGGCAGGTCGCCGGTTTCGGCATGGGCGCCGCAACGCTGCTGTCCCTGGTCGCCATTGGCGCCATCGGCGCCTGGTCGCAGGCGATGGTCACGCTGGCGCTGGTGCTGACCGCGCTGTTCTTCTGCATCCTTATCGGCCTGCCGCTCGGCATCTGGCTGGCGCGCAGCAAGCACGCCGCCAAGGTGATAAGGCCGCTGCTCGACGCGATGCAAACCACCCCGGCCTTCGTCTATCTGGTGCCGATCGTCATGCTGTTCGGCATCGGCAACGTGCCGGGCGTGGTGGTGACCATTATCTTCGCACTGCCGCCGATCGTGCGTCTGACCATTCTCGGCATCAAGCAGGTGCCGGAGGATCTGATCGAGGCCGCCGAATCCTTCGGCGCCAGCCCACGCCAGCTGCTGTTCAAGGTGCAGCTGCCGCTGGCGATGCCGACCATCATGGCCGGCGTGAACCAGACGCTGATGTTGGCGCTGTCGATGGTCGTCATCGCCTCGATGATCGCCGTCGGCGGTCTGGGGCAGATGGTGCTGCGCGGCATCGGCCGGCTGGATATGGGCCTGGCCGCCGTCGGCGGCGTCGGCATCGTGATCCTGGCGATCATTCTCGATCGCCTCACCCAATCGCTGGGGCGCGATCGCCGCAGCAAGGGCATCGGCCGCTGGTACCGCCGCGGCCCTATCGGGTTGCTTACCCGTCCGTTCATCAAACAAGCCTGACGCTTTTCCCGCCGGCGGCTGTGGCCCCGGCGGGCTATGACACCACCACATTGAAAGAGGGGAAACACTATGCGCACCACGGGCATCTGGGCTCTCGCCCTGACGACGCTGATTGGTACACAGAGCGCCATTGCGGCGGATTTACCCGGTAAAGGGATCGCGGTACAGCCGGTGCAAAGCACCATTTCCGAAGAGACTTTCCAGACGCTGCTGGTCAGCAAGGCGCTGGAAAAACTGGGTTACGACGTGAAGGAACCACGCGAGGTGGATTACAACGTCGCCTACACCTCCATCGCCTCCGGCGACGCGACCTTTATTGCGGTCAACTGGGATCCGCTGCACGCCGATCAGTACAAGGCCGCCGGCGGCGACACCAAGTTCTACCGAGAAGGCGTCTACGTCAACGGCGCCGCGCAGGGTTACCTGATCGACAAGAAAACCGCCGAGCAGTACCACATCACCAACGTCGAGCAGCTCAAGGATCCCAAGATCGCCAAGTTGTTCGACACCAACGGCGACGGCAAGGCCGATCTGACCGGCTGCACCCCGGGGTGGGGCTGCGAGGCGGTGATCAACCACCACATCAAGGCCTACGGCCTGAGCAACACCGTCGAACACAATCAGGGCAACTACGCGGCGATGATCGCCGACACCATCACCCGCTACAAAGAGGGCAAGCCGGTGCTGTATTACACCTGGACGCCGTACTGGGTCAGCGATGTGATGGTACCGGGCCGCGACGTGGTCTGGCTGCAGGTGCCGTTCTCCTCCCTGCCGGGCGAGCAGAAAAGCGTCGATACCAAGCTGCCTAACGGCGCCAACTACGGCTTCCCGGTCAACACCATGCGCATCGCCGCCAACAAACAGTGGGCCGAAGCCAACCCGGCGGCCGCCAAGCTGTTCGCCATCATGAAGCTGCCGATCGCCAACATCAACGCGCAAAACCTGCGCATGCACGAAGGCCAGGCTTCGGAAGCCGACATCCAAAACCACGTTAACGGCTGGATCAAGGCACACCAGGCAACCTTCGACGGCTGGGTGAAAGCCGCCGCCGCCGCGGCGAAGCCGTAACCGCTCGGGGGCGCCGCAACCGCGCGCCCCTCACCCCGCCAGATCGATGCCGCTGAACTGTAAAAAGCGTGCGGCGGCATTCGACAAGGGCTGCGGCCAAATGCAGTACACCTGGCGCCGCGGCCCGTCTTCAATCGGAATCGACACCAGCGCGCTTAAGCGTTGCGCGGTCGAGATCGGTACGATCCCCGCCGCCAACCCGCGCCGCACCAGATTCTCCAGCCACTCGATATGATCGATCTCAAAACTGACATGCCGGCGGATACCCGCCGCCAGGAAGGCGCGATCGGTTTGACGCCGCGCGCCGGTGCCGCTGTAGAAATCCACCAGCGGCACTTCCGCCAGCGCCTGCAGATTCACCCGCTCGCGGTTGGCCAACGGATGCTGCGGCGCCACCAACGCCACCAGCGGCTCATCGGTCAGCTGTCGGTGCGACATCGGCAACAGGTCGACATCGCCGGGCCAGATGCCGACGAACGCCATATCGCACTTCTGCTGACGCACGTCCTCCAGCAGGGCTTCGCTCATGCCGACGTAAAGGCGGATGTTCACCGCCGGATAGTGGCGATGAAACTTGTCGAGCTTTTCGGTCAGATCAATCGCGTTTATGGTTGAAATGGTGCCGATGGTGAGCGTGCCGGACACCGCATCACCGGCGGCGGTCACTTCTTCCACCAGCGCCTGCTGCGCCGCCAACAGCCGCTGCGCCGACGGAATGAAAGCCTGGCCGGCGGGCGTCAGCCGCACCCGGCGCGAGGTGCGTTCAAACAGCGTACAGCCCAGCTCTTCTTCCAGTTTGGCAATCTGGTGGCTGAGCGCCGACTGCACCGTATGGCAGCGCTGCGCCGCCCGGGTGAAGCTCTGCTCTTCCGCCACCGCCAGCGCATAGCGGATCTGTTTCAGGTTCATGGTATCTATCTTGAAATGAGATAAATCAAATGAAAATTATACATTGGTTTCCCGATGCGCGTTGCCGGATACTGCGCGCTATCTTTTTCCCGTGATGAAAAAATCATGAACCAACAAAACGCCCATCCGGGCCTTAGCCCGGCGCTGACCGTGCTGATCGCCATCGCAACCGGCCTGGCGGTCGCCAGCAACTACTATGCGCAACCGCTGCTGGAAACCATCGCCACCGGTTTCAACCTGTCGGTCAACCAGGCCGGCTTTATCGTCACCGCCGCGCAGCTGGGTTACGCTACCGGCCTGCTGCTGCTGGTGCCGCTCGGCGACATGTTCGAACGCCGCGGCCTGATCGTGTTCATGACGCTGCTGGCCGCCGGGGGCATGTTGATCACCGCCACCTCCGCTACGCTGCCGATGATGATCCTCGGCACCGCGCTCACCGGGCTGTTCTCGGTGGTGGCGCAGATCCTGGTACCGCTGGCCGCCACGTTGGCCCACCCGGAAAAGCGCGGCAAGACCGTCGGCATCATCATGAGCGGCCTGCTGCTCGGCATCCTGCTGGCGCGTACCGTCGCGGGCGCATTGGCGTCGTTCGGCGGCTGGCGCACCATCTACTGGGTCGCCAGCGTGCTGATGATCCTGATGGCGCTGGTCTTGTGGCGCGCGCTGCCGCGCTATAAGCAACACTCCGGGCTGAACTACCCGCAGCTGCTGGCCTCGATCTTCAGCCTGTTCTGCCGCACGCCGCTGCTGCGCACCCGCGCCATTCTCGGCGCCCTGTCGTTCGCCAACTTTAGCGTGCTCTGGACCTCCATGGCCTTTCTGCTCGCCGCACCGCCGTTCAACTATTCCGAGGGCGTGATCGGGCTGTTCGGCCTGGTGGGTGCCGCCGGCGCGCTGGCCGCCTCGCGCGCCGGTCATCTGGCGGACAAAGGCAAGGCCGGGTTGACCACCACCGTCGGCCTGGTGTTGCTGCTACTGTCGTGGATACCTATCGCGCTGGCTAAACAATCGCTGTGGGCGCTGATCGCCGGCATCCTGATCCTCGATCTAGCGGTGCAGGCGGTGCACGTCACCAACCAGAGCGTGATGTATCGCATCATGCCGGACGCGCGCAACCGCCTGACCGCCGGCTATATGACCAGCTACTTTATCGGCGGCGCTCTCGGTTCGCTGCTCTCCGCCTCGGCCTATCAGCATGCCGGCTGGTACGGTGTCGCCGCCGCCGGGGGGATTCTATGCCTGCTCAACCTGCTGACCTGGTGGCTCGGCAAACGCCACGATCCGCAGGGGCCGGCGACAATCTGATTACCTTGCAAATAGTAACCAAAGAAATTTATTAGCGGTGCAGGGTATAAACATTACTTACTCTCTGGTAATGTTCTGGGCATAAACTATTGAAACCCTATCTACCCTGCGACCCACAACCATGCAAAGCCAAGCTGCAGACAGCCTTACTCCGCCCGCCGTCAGCGCCACCTTCGCCAACGGCGTCGTCGACAGTTTGCCGATCGTCATCGGGTACGTCCCGGTGGCGTTCGCCTTCGGCCTCAGCGCCGTCAAGCTGGGCTTCTCCCCGCTGGAAAGCATTTTCTTCTCCTGCATCATCTACGCCGGCGCCAGCCAGTTCGTGATCACCGCCCTGCTGAGCGCCGGCATGTCGCTGTGGGTCTCCGCGCTGACGGTGATGGCGATGGATGTGCGCCATCTGTTGTACGGCCCGGCGCTGCGCCACCGCATCGTCTCGCGCATGTCGCCCGGTAAAACGGCGATATGGGCCTTTGGGCTGACCGATGAGGTCTTCGCCGCCGCTACCGCCAAGCTGATGCGCAATAACCGCAGCTGGAGCGAAAACTGGATGCTGGGCATCGCGCTCTGTTCCTGGCTCTCCTGGGTGGCCGGCACCGCGCTCGGCGCGTTGTTCGGCAATGGCCCGCTGGAGCAGTTCCCGGTGATCGAAGCCTCGCTTTCATTCATGCTGCCGGCGCTGTTTCTCAGCTTCCTGCTGGCCGCTTTCCGGCGCCCGCAGAGCCTGACCATCGCCGCCGCGCTGGCCGGCGCGCTGCTCGGCGTGGTGCTGTTCTCCATCCCGGTCGCCATTTTGGCCGGCATCGGCGCCGGTTGCGTCGCCGCCCTGTTCCAACCCGCACATGCGGAGGCCGCTCATGAACACTGATGTGCTGGTGATTGGTCTGGTGGTGGGCTGCGCCAATTACCTGTTCCGTTATCTGCCGCTGCGGCTGGCGCCGGCGCGCGCCCAACCCGGCATCAAACGCGGTAAAGCCGCCCTGCTGCTCGACAGCATCGGCATCGCCTCGATCTGCGCCCTGCTGGTGGTCTCCAGCACGCCGGTGGTGATGCGCGAACCGGACAAGCTGCTGCCGACGCTGGCGGGCTTCGCCGCGCTGGCGCTGTGCTTCTACCGCAGCAAAAGCATCATTCTGTCGACGCTGCTCGGCGCGACGGCCTTTGGCGTCACATTAAAACTGTTAATGCTTTTCGGTCCGGGCTGACACCGCTTCCGGCCATTT
Organism: Serratia sp. LTN-2; assembly: GCF_059740205.1. Lineage (NCBI taxonomy): Bacteria > Pseudomonadati > Pseudomonadota > Gammaproteobacteria > Enterobacterales > Yersiniaceae > Serratia > Serratia sp. LTN-2. The sequence goes on from NZ_JCAXDO010000023.1 coordinate 44,522, forward strand.
GGCGTTTTCATGCGCCGCATCTTTACAAACACTGACAAATGACACGAATTGCTAAATTATCCGCACGGCTGAACATTTACATTATTTGTCACCGTCGTTACTATCTCGAACGAAATTAATGAGGCCCTAAATTATGGAAAGCTCGTTTGCCCCCATAGAACAAATGCTGAATTTCCGCGCCACCCGGCAGAAAGATTTCCCTTATCAGGAAATCCTGCTGACCCGCCTGTGCATGCACATGCAAGGTAAATTGCTGGAAAATCGCAATAAAATGCTGAAGGCGCAGGGGATTAACGAAACACTGTTTATGGCGCTGATTACCCTGGATGCGCAGGAAAGCCACAGCATCCAACCTTCTGAGCTAAGCTCTGCCTTAGGCTCCTCGCGCACCAATGCAACCCGCATCGCCGACGAGCTGGAGAAACGCGGTTGGATCGAGCGCCGGGAAAGCGACAACGATCGCCGCTGCCTGCATCTGCATCTGACGCCGCAGGGGGAAGAATTTCTCAGTCAACTGCTGCCGCCGCAGCACCAATGTCTGCATTTCCTGTGGTCCACGCTGACCGACGATGAGCAAAAACAGCTGGAACAGCTGACGCGCAAATTGCTGGCACGTCTGGATCAAATGGAAATCACAGAACAGTTATCCTAATTCACAATTTCTGTTCAGGTACCTACTTATGCGATCCCCATTTAACTGGAGATTCACCCCGCTGTTCGCCGTGTTGCTGCTGGCCGGGTGCGCTTCGACCGATAATATTGCTCCGCAATCCACGCTGATGGATCCGCAGAGCCTGCAGTTGGCTCAGCCGAAAGTCAGCTCGCTGGCCGTCAGCCCGCAGTGGTGGCGCGCCCTCAAGGATCCGCAGTTGGACACGTTGATGACGCAGACGCTGCAAAGCTCGCCGACCCTGCGCCAGGCCGCCGCCCGCGTACGTGAAGCGCAGAGCGTGGTGGGCGAAGCCAACGCAGCCAACGGGCCGAACCTGGATCTGAACGCCAGCACCCAGCGCCAGCGCATACCGCAAAACGTCAATATGGGGCTGGGGTATCCACAAAAACCTATCTATGAAAGCTCCAACTCACTGGGGTTAAATTTGGCGTATGAATTCGACTGGTGGGGCAAATACCGCAACCAGGTGAACGCCGCCAAGGCGCAAGTGAACGCCGCACGCGCCGAGCAGGAACAGGCGGCGCTGACGCTGACCAGTTCGGTAGCCTCCGCCTACTACCAGCTGCAAAGCAACCTGGCGCTCGAGAAGCTGCTGCAGCAGGAAGTGAACAACAATGAACGCCTGACCGCGCTGCGCCAACAACGCTATCAGGCCGGCCTGACCGCCGTCGACGTGCCGCAACAAACCCAGGCGCAGTCCGATGCCGCCAAGCAGCAGATCCTGCAGTTGCAGTCGCAAATCGAACAGCTCAGACACCAGCTCGCCGCGCTGGCGGGCCAGGGGCCGAACGCCATGCAGCACCTGCGTCAGGTGCCGCTGCCCGCCGACAACCTGATGGCGCCGCAGGGCGAGCTGACGGCAGATCTGCTGGGCAAGCGCCCGGACATCGCCGCGCAGCGCCAGCTGGTGGAGTCTTACAGCCAGCGCGTCAGCGCCGCGCGCAAAGAGTTTTACCCCAGCCTGACCATTTCAGCCTTCGCCGGTCTGATGACCACCAATGTCGGTGGCACCAACCCGAACCTGTTTGAAGCGGCCAGCCAGGCCTGGAACGTGATGCCGGCGATTTCGCTGCCGATCTTCCACGCCGGGGCGCTGCGCAGCAAGCTGGGCGAGGAATCCGCGCTGTATGACGAAGCGGTGGAATCCTATAACCAAACCATCCTGAATGCGGTACAGGAAACCGCCGACGCCATCACTATCCAGCAGAGCTCTGCGCAACAGCAGCTGCAGGCGGCGTCCGCGACCCAGTCGATGCAACAGGTGTATCAGGTCGCCAGTGCCCGTTACCAGGCAGGGATTATCGGGCGTGACGATCTGTTGACCAGCCAGACGCAGCTATTGCAGCAGCAACAGGCGGAGTTGAATGCCAGCAGCAATTTACTGCAGGCGAAGATAGGACTGATCCGCGCGCTGGGCGGTGGCTATCAGGCCCCGGCCGCAGCGGATTCGAAAGCATAATAATATAAGGCTTGGAGAACACCATGAGCGCAAGCGCGGAAATCCAAAACCCGCAGCAGCCGAACGGCAAAAAGAAGCAGCGCAAGTTTTGGCTGCTGTTGTTGACGGCTATTTTCATTGTTATAGGGGTGGTTTACTTAGTGTATTGGTTCCTGGTGCTGCGTCATCACCAGGAAACCGACGACGCCTACGTCTCCGGCAACCAGGTGCAGATCATGGCCCAGGTGTCAGGCAGCGTGAACAGCGTCAATTTTGACAACACCGACTACGTCAAACAGGGCGACGTGCTGCTGACGCTCGATCCGACCGATGCCGAGCAGGCGTTTGAACGCGCCAAGACCGGCCTGGCCAACAGCGTGCGTCAAACCCACCAGCTGATCATCAACAGCAAGCAGTATCAGGCCAATATCGCCCTGCGCAAGACCGATCTGAGCAAGGCCGAGAACGATCTGAAACGCCGCGTGGTGCTGGGTAGCGTTGACGCCATCGGCCGCGAAGAGCTGCAACACGCTCGCGATGCGGTCGACAGCGCCAAGGCCGCGCTGGAAGTGGCGGTGCAGCAATACAACGCCAACCAGGCGATGGTGCTGAATACCCCGCTGGAACAGCAGCCGGCGATCCAACAGGCCGCCGCGCAGATGCGCGACGCCTGGCTGGCGCTGCAGCGTACCAAAGTGATCAGCCCAATTACCGGTTATGTCTCGCGCCGCAGCGTGCAGGTGGGTGCGCAGATCGCCGCCGGTTCGCCGCTGATGGCGGTGGTGCCGGCCGATCACATCTGGGTTGACGCCAACTTCAAGGAAACCCAGATCGCCAACATGCGCATCGGCCAGCCGGCGACGGTGGTCAGCGACGTGTACGGTGACGACGTGGTGTATCAGGGCAAAGTGGTCGGTATCGACATGGGCACCGGCAGCGCCTTCTCGCTGCTGCCGGCGCAGAACGCCACCGGCAACTGGATCAAGGTGGTGCAACGCCTGCCGGTGCGTATTGAGCTCGACGCCAAGCAGGTTGCCGATCATCCGCTGCGCATCGGCCTGTCGACGCTGGTGACCGTCGACACCGCCAATCTGGACGGCCGCGTGCTGGCCGACGTGGTGCGCGATAAACCGCTGTACCAGAGCAACGCGTTGGCGTTGAATCTGGCGCCGGTTAATCAGCTGATCGCCGACGTGATCCATGCGAACGCCGGCTAAGCGCGCGGGAGGCCATCTTGCCACAGAAACCGCTTGAAGGCGCCCAGCTCGCCTGGATGACGGTCGCGCTCGCCATGGCGACCTTCATGCAGGTGCTGGACTCCACCATCGCCAACGTGGCGATCCCCACCATTGCCGGTAACCTCGGGTCTTCCAACTCGCAGGGCACCTGGGTGATCACCTCGTTCGGCGTGGCGAACGCCATCTCGATCCCGATCACCGGCTGGCTGGCGAAGCGCATCGGCGAAGTGCGGCTGTTCCTCTGGTCCACCGCGCTGTTCGTCCTCGCCTCCTGGCTGTGCGGCATCTCCAACAGCCTCGGCATGCTGATCTTCTTCCGCGTGATCCAGGGCGTGGTGGCCGGGCCGCTGATCCCGCTGTCGCAGAGCCTGTTGCTGAACAACTACCCGCCCGCCAAGCGAGCGATGGCCCTGGCGCTCTGGTCGATGACCGTTATCGTCGCGCCGATCTTTGGGCCGATCCTCGGCGGCTACATCAGCGACAACTACCATTGGGGCTGGATCTTCTTCATCAACATCCCGATCGGCGCCTTCGTTATCATGGCGGCGATGGCGACGTTGAAGGGGCGAGAAACCAAAACCGAGATCAAGCCGATCGACACCGTCGGCCTGGTGCTGCTGATCGTCGGCATCGGTTCGCTGCAGGTGATGCTCGACCAGGGCAAGGAGCTGGACTGGTTCAACTCGACCGAGATCATCACCCTGACCGTGGTGGCGGTGGTGGCGCTGCTGTTCCTGGTGGTTTGGGAGCTGACGGACGACCACCCGGTGGTGGATCTGTCGCTGTTCAAGTCGCGTAACTTCACCATCGGCTGTCTGTGCATCAGCCTGGCCTACATGCTGTACTTCGGCGCCATCGTGCTGTTGCCGCAGCTGCTGCAAGAGGTGTACGGCTATACCGCCACCTGGGCGGGGCTGGCTTCGGCGCCGGTCGGGCTTATCCCGGTGCTGCTGTCGCCGATCATCGGTAAGTTCGGCAACCGGCTCGACATGCGTAAGCTGGTGACCTTCAGCTTCATCATGTATGCCGTGTGCTTCTACTGGCGCGCCTATACGTTTGAACCGGGGATGGACTTCGGCGCTTCGGCCTGGCCGCAGTTCGTTCAGGGCTTCGCCATCGCCTGCTTCTTCATGCCGTTGACCACCATCACGCTGTCCGGCCTGCCGCCGGAACGCATGGCGGCGGCATCGAGCCTGTCGAACTTTACGCGAACGCTGGCGGGCTCGATCGGCACCTCGATCACCACTACCCTGTGGACACAGCGCGAATCGCAGCATCACGCGCAGCTGACGGAGTTCGTCAACCCGTACAATCCGCAGTCGCAGGAGATGTACCGGCAGCTGGAGCAGCTCGGCATGAGCAAGCAGCAGGCGTCGGCCTACATCGCCAACGAGATCACCGCGCAGGGCCTGATCATCTCCGCCAACGAGATCTTCTGGCTGTCGGCCGGGGTATTCCTGGTGCTGCTGGCGCTGGTGTGGGTGGCGAAACCGCCGTTCAGCTCCGGCGGCGGCGGGGGCGGCGGCGCTCACTAAGCTTCAATAAACGAAACGGGCGCCCTGAGGCGCCCGTTTTTTATCCGGCGGAATAAAGATTACGCCTGATTCTGACGCCACCAGTCCGCCAGCAGAATGCCGGTCGCGACGGAAACGTTCAGGCTTTCCACCTTGCCGGTGCCGCCGATGGACACGTTCATGTCGCCTTGCTGCCAGGCGCTGTCGCTCAGACCGTCGCGCTCCTGGCCCAGCACCAGCACCATCTTGGCCGGCAGCTTGGCCTGCGCCAGCGCGGTGCCTTTGTGGCTGGAGGTGGTGACGATGGTGTAGCCCGCTTTGCGGAAGGTATCCAGCACCGACAGGAAATCGTCGGCGTTGATCGCCTTGATATGCTCCGCGCCGCCTTCTGCGGTGCGCACCGCCGCGCCGGACTCCAGCAGCGCCGGATCCTGCAGCAGCACGCCGTTGACGCCGAAGTGGGCGCAAGAACGGACGATGGCGCCCAGGTTATGCGGGTTGCCCACTTCTTCCAGCGCCAGCACGCAGTCGGTCGCCGGCGCGGTTTTCAGGTAGCTCTGCGCATCCAAGCCCTGACGCTTTTTGATCAGGAAGCACACGCCGCCGTGGTGCTCGGTGCCGGAAGCCTTGGCCAGCTCTTCCTCGTCCACCACGTGGTAGGCTTTGCGGTTCGCCGCCATCCAGCGCAGCGCTTCGCGGAAGCGCGGGGTGACCGACTGCACAAACCAGGCGCGCACGATCGCTTCCGGACGGCTGGCGAACAGTGCCTGACAGGCGTTTTCACCGTAAACGCGGGTTTCTTCCGCGCGCTGGCGGCGCAACTGTTCCGGATCGATAAAGCTTTTGCCGCTGATGCCGCCGTGATCGAACGCCGGCTCTTCATTCGGCGCGCGCGAAACGGTTCTCCACGGCGACTCGTTGCCACCGCGATCTTCTGAGCGCGCCGGACGGCGAGGACGATCGCTTTCACTGCGGCGGGAGTCGGCGCCGCGACGATCGTTGCCGCCGCGCGCCTTGTCTTGGCCGGTGCGGCCCGAGCGCGCACCGTCAGCCGGACGGCCTTTGCCGGCCGGACGTTTATTCTTGTTGCGGTCGTCGCCGTTGTCGTCGTCGCTGCGGACGTACATCACTTTGACTTTACCGTTCTTGCCACTAAATGAATCGTTCATTGTCTTCTCCACCAACGCGCAGGGCGCGAAGATTACCTGATGTTGGTGCATGAAGCCACCAACTTGCGCTAAAAGCTCCCAACTATCACATCCATTGAACAAACCTCATTGTTCATGCGCCGGGTTTTGCCGATAATTGTCAGCATTAAAGAAACATCTCCGCAACCGCGTTGCGGGGACCATGCTTTCTCTGTACCCGAGGTCAACATGAATACAGTTTGTGCAGCTTGCAATGCCACCAACCGTGTGCCGGAAGAACGTCTGGCGGACAACGCGAAATGCGGCCGCTGCGGCCACGAGCTCTTCGACGGTGAAGTGATCAACGCCACCGCCGCCACGCTGGACCAGTTGCTGCAGGACGATCTGCCGGTCGTGGTCGATTTCTGGGCGCCGTGGTGCGGTCCGTGCCGCAGCTTTGCGCCGATCTTCGAAGACGTGGCCGAAGAGCGCGCCGGCAAGGTGCGCTTCGTGAAAGTGAACACCGAAGCCGAGCCGGAGCTGAGCGCCCGTTTCCGCATCCGCAGTATCCCGACCATTATGGTGTTCCGTCAGGGCAAGATGGTCGACATGCTTAACGGCGCGATGCCGAAAGCGCCGTTTGACAACTGGCTCAACGAGTTGGTGTGATTCGGCAAGTATAGGCCGTATCCCGCCATCGCGCGCGAACGCCCCCGATCGAGCCCGCCTCTCCCGGCGGGCTTTTTTCTGCGTTACAATAGCGGTTTTTCCCCAGGATCGTTATGACCGACAACGCCGTACTTCGCCTGCGCCAATTCCGTTTAGACCGCGCCACCCGCCCCTTCCTGGCGCGCGGTTGCCGGGTGGCGCGTTGTCAGGGTTGCCTGCTGCCGCATAAAAACTGCCTGTGCGACACCATTCGCCCGCAGCAGGCCGGCAGCCGTTTCTGCCTGATCATGTTCGGCGCCGAGCCGCTCAAGCCCAGCAATACCGGCCGCCTGATCGCCGATATCCTGCCGGACACCCAGGCGTTCCTCTGGTCGCGCACCGAGATCGATCCCGCCCTGCTGGCGGCCATCAACGATCCGACGCGGCAGCCTTACGTGGTGTTCCCCGCCTCTTACGCCGACGCCGAACGCCCGGTGTTCAGCGAGCTGCCCGCCGGCGGCAAACCGCCGCTGTTCATCATGCTGGACGGCACCTGGGCGGAAGCGCGCAAAATGTTCCGTAAAAGCCCGTACCTCAATCAATTCCCGGTATTTTCCCTCAACGTCGACGCCGCATCGGATTATCAACTGCGCGAAGCCAGCCGCGCCGAGCAACACTGTACGGCGGAAGTGGCCGCCGCCCTGCTGCAACAGGCGGGCGATCTGCCGGCCGCCGACGGATTGAATCAGCATTTCCGCTATTTCCGTCAACAGTATCTGGCAGGAAAACCGACCCGGCCGGAGGCACCGGTCACAGCAATGTAGCCATAAAGCGCCTAAAATCAGGCGTAACGTTGCCAAAAGGAGCCGTGCATGAGCCAGCGAGGGTTAGAAGCGCTACTACGTCCCAAATCGATCGCCGTTCTGGGCGCTTCGCAGCAGCCGGGCCGCGCCGGCAACCTGATGATGAGCAACCTGCTGGCCGGCGGTTTCAGCGGGCCTATCTTGCCGGTCACGCCGCGCTACAAGGCGGTATGCGGCGTCATGGCCTATCCCGACGTCGCCAGCCTGCCGCTGACGCCGGATCTGGCGATCATCTGCACCCACGCCGACCGCAATCTGGCGCTGATCGAAGCGCTGGGCCAACGCGGTTGTAAAACCGCCATCGTGCTCTCTTCGCCACCGGAACAGTTCGCCGAGCTGAAAGCCTGCGCACAGCGCTACGCCATGCGGCTGCTGGGCCCCAACAGCCTGGGATTGCTGGCGCCGTGGCAGGGCATCAACGCCAGCTTCTCGCCGGTGCCTATCCAAAAAGGCAAGCTGGCGTTTATCTCGCAGTCCGCCGCCGTGGCCAACACCATTCTCGATTGGGCGCAACAGCGCGAGGTCGGCTTCTCCTATTTCATTGCGCTGGGCGACAGCCTGGATATCGACGTCGACGATCTACTCGACTTTTTGGCGCGCGACGGCAAGACCAGCGCCATCCTGCTGTATCTCGAAAACATCAGCGACGCGCGGCGTTTTCTCTCCGCTTCGCGCAGCGCCTCACGCAACAAACCCATTCTGGTGATCAAAAGCGGCCGCAGCCAACAGGCGCAGCTGTTGCTCAACAGCCAGCTGGGGCTGGACGCCGCCTATGACGCCGCCATCCAGCGCGCCGGTCTGCTGCGCGTGCAGGATACTCACGAGTTGTTCTCGGCGGTGGAAACCCTCAGCCATATGCACCCGCTGCGCGGCGAGCGGCTGATGATCGTCAGCAACGGTGCGGCGCCGGCGGCGATGGCGCTGGACGAGCTGCTTGGGCGCAACGGCAAGCTGGCGACGCTGAGCGATGAGAGCCTGGCGACATTGAGCGATGCGCTGCCGGATTTCATTCGCGCCGGCAACCCGCTCGATCTGCGCGACGACGCGACGCCGCAGCGTTACCTGGCAGCGCTCGAAGCGTTGCTCGACAGCCACGACTATGACGCGCTGCTGCTGATCCACGCGCCGAGCGCGGCCGCGCCGGGCACCGCCACGGCGCAGCGGCTGATCGACGCGCTGCACCGCCATGCGCGCGGCAAGCGCATCACGTTGCTTACCAACTGGTGTGGCGAATACTCCTCGCAAGAGGCGCGACGGCTGTTTACCGAAGCCGCCATTCCCACCTACCGCACTCCGGAAGGCGCGGTCACCGCCTTTATGCATATGGTGGAATACCGCCGCAACCAGAAGCAGCTGAAAGAGACGCCGGCGCTGCCGGTTGGCCTGACCGCCAACACCGCCGACGCCCACCGTCTGATCCACCAGGCGCTGGCCGAAGGGGCCACCCAGCTGGATACCCACGAGGTGCAATCCATCCTGCAGGCCTATGACCTGAGCACCCTGCCAACCTGGATCGCCGAAGACAGCGCCGAGGCGGTACACATCGCCGAACAGATCGGCTACCCGGTGGCGCTGAAGCTGCGTTCGCCGGATATCCCGCACAAATCGGAAGTTCAGGGCGTGATGCTTTATCTGCGCACCGCGACCGAAGTGCAACGCGCGGCGGAGGCGATCCTCGACCGCGTGAAGCGCACCTATCCGCAGGCGCGTATCCACGGCTTGTTGGTGCAGAGCATGGCCAACCGCGCCGGCGCCCAGGAACTGCGCATCGCGGTGGAACAGGATGCCATTTTCGGCCCGCTGATCATGCTGGGCGAAGGCGGCGTGGAGTGGCGTCAGGAAAATCAGGTGGCGGTCGCGCTGCCGCCGCTGAATATGGCGCTGGCGCGTTATCTGGTGCTGCAGGCGGTGAAAGGCGGCAAGATCCGTGGGCGCAGCGCGCTGCGGCCTTTAGACATCCCCGGGCTAAGCCGCTTGCTGGTGCAGGTTTCCAACCTGATCCTCGACTGCCCGGAGATCGCCCGGCTGGATATTCACCCGGTGCTGGCTTCCGGCAGCGAATTCACCCTGCTGGACGTTTCGATGCAGCTCGCGCCGTTCAGCGGCGATCCGCAGGCGCGGCTGGCGATCCGCCCTTATCCGCATGAGCTGGAGGAAACCATCGCGCTGAAAGACGGCAGCCAGTGCCTGTTCCGCCCGATCCTGCCCGAAGACGAACCGGCATTGAAGCATTTCATCGACCGGGTGACCAAGGAAGATCTCTATTATCGCTACTTCAGCGAGATCAGCGAGTTTACCCATGACGATTTGGCCAACATGACGCAGATCGACTACGATCGAGAAATGGCCTTTGTGGCGGTGCGCGCAGACGAAATCATCGGCGTGACCCGCGCGTTGTCCGATCCGGACAACACCGATGCCGAGTTCGCCGTGCTGGTGCGTTCCGACCTGAAAGGGCTGGGGCTGGGCCGGCAACTGCTGGAAAAAATGATCGCCTATGCGCGCGCCCATGGCCTGACCCGCCTGAGCGGCATCACCATGCCGAATAACCGTGGCATGATCGCGCTGGCTCAGCGGCTGGGCTTTGGCATCGAGGTGCAGCTTGAGGACGGCATCGTCAATCTGACGCTGCCGCTGCAGGCCGCCGACGCGCAGTGACCTGCGTCGCAATGCGCTACGAATCCACCACTTAACGCCAAAACATACGCACAATCGAGGCAACTAATGGTATTATCGCCCGATTATTCGGTTTATTGTTTTTAAGCCTGTGGCGTTCCGGCCATCAATCATGAGAGAAGAAGCGCACTGTGATGTTGTCAAAATTTAAACGTAGCAAACATCAACAACACCTTGCACAACTGCCCAAACTCCCCCAGACGGTTGCTGACGTTCGTACTCTGTACGCGCCGTCCGACTTTCGCACCACGCTGCTGGATTCCATCGCCAACGCCACCCAACGCATCTATCTGGTGGCCCTGTATCTGGAGCATGACGACGCCGGGCGTGAGATCCTCAACGCACTGTATCAAGCCAAGCAACGGCGGCCCGAGCTGGAAATCTGCGTGCTGGTCGACTGGCACCGCGCACAGCGCGGGCGCATCGGCGCTGCCGCCGCCAATACCAACGCCGACTGGTATTGCGCCATGGCCAGCCAGCACCCGGAACAGTCGGTGCCGATCTACGGCGTGCCGGTCAATACCCGTGAAGCGCTGGGCGTATTGCATCTGAAGGGCTTTGTGGTCGACGATACCGTGATCTACAGCGGCGCCAGCATCAACGACGTTTATCTGCATCAGCATGAGAAATACCGTTACGATCGCTACCAGCTGATCACCAATGAGGTGTTGGCCGATACCCTGATTGATTACATCAAGCAGCATCTGCTGACCGCCGGCGCGGTGCAGCGCCTCGATCGCAGCGATCGGCCGAAAAGCCCGGAGATTAAAAACGAGACCCGCCTGTTCCGTTTCGCCCTGCGCCGCGCCGGTTATCACTTCCGCGGCAAGGCCGGCAACGATGAGCTGGCGGTGACACCGTTGGTTGGGCTGGGCAAACAAAGCGTGCTGAATAAAACCATTCATCACCTGATGTCGTGCGCCGACCAGAAACTGACGCTGTGCACCCCCTATTTCAACCTGCCGGCGCTGCTGGTGCGCAACATCATCTATCTGCTGCGCCAGGGCAAACAGGTGGAGATCATCGTCGGCGATAAGACCGCCAACGACTTCTATATTCCGGAAGATCAGCCGTTCAAAATCATCGGCGCACTGCCCTACCTTTACGAGATCAACCTGCGCCGCTTCCTGAGCCGGTTGCAGCGTTACGTCGATACCGGCCAGCTGATCGTGCGGCTGTGGAAGGATGGCGATAACAGCTATCACCTGAAAGGCATGTGGGTGGACGAAGAGTGGCAGCTGATTACCGGCAATAACCTCAACCCGCGCGCCTGGCGGCTGGATCTGGAAAACGCCATTCTGATCCACGATCCCAAACAAGAGATGCGCGAGCAGCGGCAAAAAGAGCTGGAGTGCATCCGCACCCACACCACTGTGGTCGGCCATTATCAGGAACTGCAAAGCATTCAGCAGTACCCGATCAAGGTGCGCAAGCTGATTCGCCGCCTGCGCCGCATCCGCATCGATCGGCTGATTAGCCGCATCCTGTAAGCTCTACGCTAACCCCGGCCAAGGCCGGGGTTTTCATTACAGCTGTATCTCCTTGCCTTTGCGATGCAGCCGGAGCGAAACCAGCAACGCCAGCAGGCACATGCCGGAGACATACCAGAAGAAAGCGTTCTCCACGCCGAACGATTTTAGCGACAGCGCGACATATTCCGCCGAGCCGCCGAACAGGGCGTTCGCCACCGCATAAGACAAGCCCACCCCTAACGCGCGCACCTCCGGCGGAAACATCTCGGCTTTAAGCAGCCCGCTGATCGCGGTGTAGAAACTAACGATGAACAGCGCCAATACGATCAGGCCAAACGCCATAAAAGGGTTGGTCACTCCTTTCAGAGCGAACAGGATCGGTACCGTCAACACGGTGGCGAAGGCTGAGAAGATCAACATCGAGCTGCGACGGCCGATTTTATCCGAGAACGCGCCCACTGCCGGCTGCAGCAGCATAAAGACGAACAGTGCGACGGTCATGATGGCGCTGGCCAGCTTGGCGTCCATACCGGCGGTGTTGACCAGATATTTCTGCATGTAGGTGGTGAAGGTGTAAAAGGTCAGCGAACCGGCGGCGGTAAAGCCCAGCACCATCAGGAATGCCTTGCGGTTTTTCCACAGCCCCGTCAGCGAACCGGCATCCTTGTGGTTACGCGTCTTCGCATCGGAGGTTTCATTCAGCGAACGGCGCAGATACAGCGCCACCACCGCCAACACCGCCCCCAAGGCGAACGGAATACGCCAGCCCCAGGCCTTCAGTTCTTCGCCGGACAAGATCTGCTGCAGGATCACCAATACCAGCAACGCCAGCAGTTGCCCGCCGATCAAGGTGACGTACTGGAACGAGGCATAGAAACCGCGTCGCCCCTTGATCGCCACCTCACTCATATAGGTGGCGCTGGTGCCATATTCTCCACCTACCGACAGCCCCTGGAACAGGCGGGCGATCAGCAGCAGCGCCGGCGCCCAGCTGCCGATCGATTCATAAGTCGGCAGGCAGGCGATCACCAGCGATCCAGCGCACATCATGCAGACCGACAGCAGCATTGAGTTTTTACGGCCATGTTTGTCAGCGATGTAGCCAAATAGCCAACCGCCGATCGGCCGCATGAAGAAGCCGGCGGCGAATACCCCGGCGGTTTGCAACAGCTGCGTGGTGCTGTTGCCTGCCGGGAAGAACGAGGCGGCAAAGTAAATGGAACAGAAGGAGTAAACGTAAAAATCAAACCACTCCACCAGATTGCCTGATGAAGCCCCGACGATAGCGAAAATGCGTTTCTTGTTATCGAGCGCCCCCTGTTCGACGCCGTGCTCACCCTCAAGAGCCGAGGTTGTTTCTGTCATGATGTTTTCTCCGAGCCATAGCAATGATGAAATTCGGCTTCCTGCCGCCCTGGTTGTTACTTTATTGTTATTTATAAGTTAACAGCCAAACTTAATAGCGGACGAAGAATATCTGACATTCAGAGAAACAATGCGTTGGTTTTGTGATGAATATTAAACAGTACGATGAAAGTTGAAGCGGGTTACAACGGGGATTTTCCATTTTACGCATAGCAAAAAGCCCTGAACGTCAGTTCAGGGCTTTCGGC
>NZ_JCAXDO010000024.1:0-57250 GCF_059740205.1 Serratia sp. LTN-2
CCCGGGTGGCCGGAATTTGCTTTTTGTACGGCGTCCATGCTGAGTGCGCGGATGGCGTTGGCAAGCTCTTTACGAGAGGACATGTTTTACTCCAGGTCGGATAAAAAAAGCAGTCAAGTTCCCTATTTTCTCAGACTCCACATCACAACGGCAATCCCTAATGCCAAATGAGAGCGAGTTCACCACTTATTAGCACGATTGGACGCTTTTTCGGAATAACACTATTCTCGCCCCGGCTGGCGTACACTAGGCTCTTGCGACAAGATTTCCTCCAAGCAAAATGACTTTTTTACCTTGTTACCTTCACAGGAAGATGGCGTTATGAAGATCCGTACCTCTTTGATTGCGTTGGGCATTGCCACCTTGGCAACCGGCTGTCAAAACCTGAACACCGAAACCTTGATGCAGTCCGGCGCGCAGGCGTTCCAGGCGGCGACCCTGAGCAACAACGACGTTAAGGCCCTGAGTGATAAATCCTGCGCCGAGATGGACAGCAAGGCACAAATCGCGCCGGCCGACAGCACCTACGCCAAGCGCCTCAACAAAATCGCCGCGGCGCTGGGCGACAACATCAACGGCACCCCGGCCAACTACAAGGTCTACGTGACCAAAGACGTCAACGCCTGGGCGATGGCCAACGGCTGCATCCGCGTTTACAGCGGCCTGATGGACATGATGAACGACAACGAAGTGGAAGGCGTGCTGGGCCACGAAATGGGCCACGTGGCGCTGGGCCACACCCGCAAGGCGATGCAGGTGGCTTACGGCACCGTGGCGCTGCGCACCGCGGCGTCCTCCGCCGGCGGCGTCATCGGTTCACTGTCGCAGTCGCAGCTGGCAGACATCGGCGAGAAGCTGGTCAGCGCCCAGTTCTCGCAGAAGCAGGAAAGCGAAGCGGATGATTACTCGTTCGATCTGCTGAAAAAACGCGGCATCGATCCGAACGGCCTGGCCACCAGCTTCGAGAAGCTGGCCCAGATGGAAGCCGGCCGCCAGAGCAGCCTGTTCGACGATCACCCTTCTTCCCAAGCGCGCGCGCAGCACATTCGCGATCGCATCGCGGCAGAGAAATAACCGCGAGAACGCCCGGCGATTGCCGGGCGTTTTTTTTCCGTCTCAATACAGCGTTTTCTGCGGCGGCCCGGCGAAGGTCAGCGGCCCGACCTGCTTCATGTCCACCTCGACCACCGACGGCCCCGGGTAGTTGATCGCCTCGGCCAACACGCCGTTGAACTGCGCCGCAGCTTCCACCTTCCAGGCTTTCAGCCCCATCGCTTCGGCGATCTGGGTAAAGGCCGGCGTATGCAGCTCGTTGTAATACTGGCGCCCGGCGAAATACTTGTCCTGAATGCCGCGCATCACGCCATAACCGCCGTCATTCATGATAAGCAGAGTGATATTCACCTGTTCCTGCGCCATGGTCGCCAGCTCGCCCAGGCCCAGCGCCAGACCGCCGTCGCCCACCAGCCCCACCACCTTGCGCTGCGGGTTGGCGATCGCGGTGCCGATGGCCATCGGCAGCCCCATGCCGATGGCCCCGGCCAGCGAGTGAACGTTGCACAGCGGCGAGATCGCGCGGAACAAACGGCTGCCCCAGACGCTGCCGGAAACGGTGATATCGCGCACCAGCAATCCATCCTGCGGCAGCGCGGCGTCGATGGCGTCATTGAGTTTGGCGTATTCACCGGACTGCTGACGCAGCGCGTTCTCCGCCTGCCGCACCGCTCCGGCGATCTCGGCATCCCACTCGGCGTTGACCTTCTCGCCGGGGGCCAGCCGCGCCGCCAGCGCCGTCAGCAGCGCGACGCAGTCACCGTTGACCTGCTCATCGGCCAGGTAATTGCGGTTGGCCGCCGCCGGATCAATGTCGATCTGCACCAGCGGGCGCGGCAGCGGCAGCGTCCAGGTGCGGGTTTCATTACTGCGCAGGCGCGAACCGGCCACCAGCGTCAGATCGCACTGCGTCAGGATCGCTTCGATGCTCGGTGAGTTATGGAACGCCCGCAGGCTACGTGGATGGCTGTCCGGCAGAATGCCGCGCCCGTGGGTGCTGGAGATTACCGCCACGCCGGCGTCCGCCAGCTTGCGCACCGCGTCGCCGCAGGCCAAGGCGCCGCCGCCTAACCACAGCAGCGGACGCTTGGCCTGTTTCAACCGCTGATGCAGCCGCTCCACCGCCGCATCGTCCGCCTTCGGCAATGGCGCCGGCGCCAACGGTTCGCTCAGCACCGAACGGGAAACCAGGCTGCTTTGAATATCGATCGGGATCTCGACCGCCACCGGGCCGCAGGGCACGGTTTGCGCATCCAGGATCGCCCGCTGGATCACCGCCACCGCCTGCTCAGGCGAATTGACCCGATAAGCGCGCTTGGAGCAGGCGCGCAGGAAGCCGAGCTGATCGCGGGTTTCATGAATAAAGCCGGCGTCGGCGTCCAGATAGGCTTTCTCTACCTGGCCGGTGATATGCAACAGCGGCGTGTTGGCGTTGAGCGCCTCAATCATCGCCCCCACCGCGTTGCCGGCGCCGGCGCCGGTGCTGGTCAACGCCACGCCCAGACCGGAGAAGCGCCCGTGCGCGTCGGCCATGGTGACCGCACCGGCTTCGCCGCGCGCCGGCACGAAACGGATCTTATCGCGCTGCCCCACCGCATCGGCGATCGGCAGATTATGAATCGAAATGATGCCGTACATCGCCGACACCGCGTACTGTTCCAGAGTCCGGGCTATCGCCTCGCCAACCGTGATTTTATCGCTCATCATCTGCCTTCTTAGGGTATTCGTTATTAGGATTATGCGTAGAGGTGTCGGCCTAGTCGCTCCAGCGGTTCACCTGATGGCTCAGCGCCAGATACAGGCTTTTCTGCTGCATGTAGGCCTTGATGCCGTTCAGGCCTTTTTCGCGGCCCAGCCCGCTTTCCTTGAAACCGCCGAACGGCGTGGAAATCGAGAACGTTTTGTAGGTGTTGACCCAGACGGTGCCGGTTTCCAGCCGTTCCGCCAACGCCATCGCCCGCGGGAAATCACGGCTCCAGATGCCGGCCGCCAGGCCGTACACCGAGTCATTGGCCTGTTCAATCAGCCGTTGTTCGTCGTCGAACGGCAGCGCCACCAGCACCGGCCCGAAGATCTCCTCCTGGCAGACGCGAGCGTCGTTGTTCAATCCTTCGATGATGGTCGGCAGGTAATAACTGCCGTTCGCCAACTGCGGATCGGCCGGCGCTTCGCCGCCGATGAGCACCCGGCCGCCCTCCTGCCGCGCCAGCGCCACGTAGTCCGCCACGCTTTGCCGATGTTTGGCGCTGATCAGCGGACCAAGATGCACACCCGGCACCAGCGGGTTGCCGATGCGCAACCCCGCCGTCAGTTCGGTCAAGCGCGCCAGCAACGGCTGATACAGCGAACGATGCACGAACAGCCGCGAACCGGCGATGCACGCCTGGCCGGCGGAGCTGAAAATGCCGTAACAGATGCCGCGCGCCGCCTGTTCCAGATCGGCGTCCTCCAGCACGATGGTCGGCGATTTACCGCCCAGCTCCAGCGACGTGGGGATCAGCTTGTCGGCGGCGATGTGCGCCAAATGGCGCCCGGTGCCGGTACCGCCGGTAAAGGCGATCTTTTTCACCAGCGGATGACGCGCCAACGCCTCGCCGATCACCGAACCTTTGCCCGGCAATACGCTGAGCAACCCGGCTGGCAGACCCGCCTGTTCGAACAGCTCAGCCAGCTTCAGCGCCATCAGGGGCGTGGCTTCGGCCGGTTTGAGCACCACCGCGTTGCCCGCCGCCAGCGCCGGCGCCACCTTCTGCATTTCGCTGGCGATCGGCGAATTCCACGGCGTAATGGCGGCGATCACCCCCATCGGCTGATACTGGCTGAGCGTCATCACCTCGGCGCTACGCGGGGTCGGCAACTCGCCTTCCAACGCTTCGCAGGCGGCGGCGAAGTAGCGCGCGGTCGCCGCCGCGCTGGCCACCAGGCCGCGGGTTTCCGCCAGCGGCTTGCCGTTGTCGCGGGTCTGCAGCTCGGCCAACTGCTCCTGCTGCGCCAGGATCAGGTTGCTGACGCGGTAGAGGATCGAGGCGCGCTGATGCGGCACCAACCCGCGCCACTCCGGCGCGCGCCAGGCGCGTTCCGCCGCCTCCACCGCCTCGTTCACGTCCTCGACGTTAGCAGCGCGCAGCCGCGCGTTGACGCTGCCGTCGGCCGGGAATACCGAAGTCATCTCTTCGCCACGCCCTTCACGCCAGCGCCCGGCGACAAAAATATTCAATCGTTCCATGCTTCGCTCCTGCCCTTCAGGCAATAAAACCGCCGTCCACCAGACGGCGGCAGGCTTGTACCGCGCTCAGCGCCGCCAGGGTTGATGTTTTGGGATTGCTCGCCAGCGGGGTGCCGCTCAGCTCGATGTGGAACTCGCCAAAATCGCCGCACACCTGCAGACGATGGGTATTGCGCCGGGTGGCGGGATCGACCTGCAGACGCACCCGGGTGGCATCCATCCCCAGGCCGTTGAGCGCAATAGTGGCCGCCACGTTGGCGTTGGCCGGGAACAAACGCGCCGCTTCGCGCGCCGATCCTTCAAAAAATACCTGCGCCTCGCTCACCGCATCGAGGTCGATCAACTGCTCCGCCTTGCTGCCGCGCCAGCTGGCCGGACTTTTGCTGGCCTGGTAGGTCACGCTCTCCAGCCCGCCTTCGCGCGCCGACGCCAACCCGTCCATTCCCGCCACCGCACCGGACAGCACGATCAGCCGCCCTTGATGGCTGCGGCAGGCCTGCTGCAGCCGCTGTTGCAATGCGGCGTCCGCCAGCGCGCCGGTCGAGATCACCGCCAGCGGCCAACCGCGTTGCAGCACCGCTTCGCCGAACTCCGCCACCGCCTGCTGGCTGGCGCACTCCAGCACCAGATCCGGCCGCTGCGAACACTGCTCGGGATGGGTCAGCGCCTGCACCTGCCCGCCGAAGGCCTCGGCGATCGCCGCATGATGAGCTGCGCGCGCCAGGATCCAGCCGACCTCCACGCCTTCCGGCAAACGGGCGATCACTTCCTTCGCCATCGCACCGTAGCCAATCATCATGATCTTCTTCATCTTTTTCGGCCCCTGCTACACATGGCGGTTAAAGCCGCCGGAAACGTCCAGCGCCGCGCCGGTGGTAAAGGAAGCCAGCGGCGAAGCGAGGAACAGCAGCGCCTGCGCCGGCTCCTGCGGTTTGCCGAGGCGCTTCATCGGGATGCCGCGCCGTTCGGCGATCGCCGCCGTCCACTGCTCCCAGCTTTGATCTTTATCGCTGCGCTCTTCGAAACGGCGGCGCCATTGGCCCGACTCCACCATCCCCAACAGGATCGAGTTAACGCGAATGCCTTTGTCCACCAGCTCTTTCGACAGCGTCAGCGTCATGTTGAGCAGCGCGGCGCGTGCCGCCGAGGTGGCGATCATGTGTTCTTCCGGCTGCAGCGCCAGCAGCGAGTTCACGCAAGTGATCGACGCGATCGCCGAACGCTCCAGCGCCGGTAAAAACGCCTGCACCGGGTTAATCACGCCGAACAGCTTCAGCTCGGCTTCATGCAGCCAGGCTTCGCGCGGCGTCTGGTCAAAATGCGCGACGAAGCCCTGGCCGGCGTTGTTGATCAGCAGATCCACGCCGCCGAAATGCGCCGTCACCTGGGCGGCGAACTGCGCCACCTGCTGCGCGTCCAACACGTCACAGCGCAGCGCCAGGATCTCCGCCTGCGGGAAGTCCGCGCGCAGGCTGGCCTCCGCGCCGGCCAGTTTGTCCGGATCGCGGCCGCAGAACGCCACCTTCGCCCCTTCGGCCAGCAGCAGCTTCAGGGTTTCGAAACCGATGCCCGACGAACCGCCGGTCACCACCGCCACTCGATTCTCAAGCTGAAAATTCATCGTTGGATTGCTCCCGTAAAGTCCCGCAGATAGCGGTTGAAACACCCCGGTGCATCGAGGTAGCTGGCGTGGCCGGCGGCGGCGATCAGGCGCAGCGTCGCGTCCTGATCGCGCGCCAGCTCGCCCGCGTTCTCCGGCGGCGTAATGCGATCCTGTTCGCCGCACCACACTTCCAGCGGGCCGCGATAGCGCGCCAGATAACGGCCGATATCGTCGTTGGCCAGCATCCAGGCGGCGCGCAGAAAACCGTCGGGATCGAGCTGCTGCATGCCGTTGCGCACCCAGGCGATGTCCTGCGGATCCGCCCCTTCGCGCAGCAACGCCGCCGCCCGCTGCTCGCCGTAGCCGACCGGCCCCAGCGTCTCTATCATTTGTTGGCGCTGGCCGTATACCTGCCGACGTTTTTCCTCCGGCGCCGTGGCGTACCCCTGCGCCGGATCCGCCAACACCAGCCCGCACAGCCCATCCGGATAGCCGGCGGCGTAGGCGCTGCCGATCAGCGCCCCCAGCGAATGGCCGACGATCAGCGGCTGCACCAGCTGCAGCTCATCAATCAGCGCCGCCAACGCCGCCGCATAACCGGCGGCATCGGCCTGCGGTTCCGCCAACGGCAGGCTGCCGCCGTAGCCCGGCGCGTCCCACGCCACCAGACGGTGACTGTCCGTCAGGCCGCTCTCGTTGAACTGCTTGATCCACGAGGCGGATCCGGAGCTGATGCCGTGCAGCAACACTACCGGCTGCCCCTGCCCAGCCTCGCGCCAGCTCAGGGTGTACGCCCCGCAGCGCGCCCGTTGGCGTTGCGCCAGGCCGTTCATCAGTTGCGCTTCACTTTGGACAGCGGGTGATCCGCCGGATAGGTCGGGATCTCCGGCTTGGCGGTGCCGAGCATCACGCACATCAGCGCCTCTTCCTCGCCGTGATTGAACAGGCCGCGATACACCCCCGCCGGCACCGAGATCAGATCGCGCTCTTTCAGCTTGGTCTCGTAATACTCTTCGCCATCCTGGATCATCAGCGTGATGCTGCCTTTCAGCATGAAGAACACTTCCTCCACGTCGTCATGCAGGTGCAGCGGGCCCTCGCACTTCGACGGCAGCACCATGGTGGAAAAGGTGAAGTTGCCCGCCGGAATGGTATTGGCGTCGCTGGCCACGCCGGTGGCGCCGGTACCGATGTAGCGCATCTGCGCACGACGGTATTTCGGATCGAAGTCGGCCTGGAATTTCAGCGCATTCCAGTCGTATTTCCGGCCTTCGAAACGGGCGATGCGCGACTCCACCCAGTTCTCTATCGACAGATCCTGCGGCTTGACGCCGGCTTTGTTCTCAACCTGAGACATGTTGTCACTCCTCTGTTGAATCGATTGATTAATCAGTACTTTCTCAGCAACGGCAGCAGAATGAGGCAACCGACGAACGCCATCACCACCAGGAACAGCAGGCCGTTATCCATATTGCCGGTGGCGGCGATCAACGCCCCCATCAGCACCGGCGCCAGCGCGCCGGCAAAATTGCCCAATCCGTTGAAGATGCCGCCGGCGGTGGCGCTGACCTTGCTGCTGGTCGCCTTTGCCAACAGTGCGAAAATATTCGGCGCGCCGGCGCCCCACATAAAGGTGCTGAAGGCCATGGCGGCGATCACGCTGTAAGTGCCCTGCAGATGCAGCACCACTGCCAGGCCGAGACCGGCGCCGCACAGCGACAGGAAGCAGGCCAGCGCGCGGCGATCCAGCTTGTCCGACAGCCAGGCGCCCAGCACTTCGCCGAGCAACATGGCGATGAACGGCAGCGAAGAGAGGTAACCGGCATGCTCCAGATGAATGCCTTTGCCCTTGATCAGGTAGCTCGGCAGCCAGCCGTTCATGCCCCACAGGTAGGTCAGGAAGGCGATGTTGAACAGGCAAATCATCCAGAAGTGCGGACTGCGCAACAGCTCGCGGCGGTGCTGTTTGCGCTCGGAAACCGCCGGTTTGGCCGCCGCCGCCGGACGCGATACGTTCAGGTGGCGCATGCCGAACAGCACCAGCAACATCACCGGCAGCGTCAGAAACGCCATAAAGAAGAAGGTCGCCTGCCAGTCGAAGGTATTGAGGATGTACAGGGTAACCGGGAAGCCGAGCGCGGCCCCCAGCGGCGTGCCGAGCAGCCACAGCATGGTGGCGCGCGCCTGCAGCTGCGGCGGGAAGGCCTGGCGAATAATGGCGTAAGCCATCGGCAACAGCGGCCCTTCGGCGATGCCGAGCAGAATGCGCAGCGTCATCATGGCGTGATAGGAACGCACCAGCCCCATCAACACCATCAGCACGCCCCACACCACCATCATGCCAATCAATACTTTGACCGGGTTAAGCCGATCGCCAATGCCGCTGAGCAGCATCGAAGAAATGCCGTACGAGAACAGAAACGCGCTCATCAGCAACCCCAGCCGCGCCGGGTCAAAACCGATGCCCAACGCCTGCTGAAACTCGGCGTCGGAAAACAACGCCGCGATGCTGATCTTGTCGAAAAACGCCAGCAGTACGCAGGCAAACAGCGCGATCGGCACCGACCAGCGCACCCGCTGCTGCGGATTTTCGGCAACGGTTTCCCCCGCCCGTCCAGCGCGGGCGTCAATGTCTTGCGTAGTCATAAAACGCTCCCGAGGTTCGGGCGTTATTTCAACGCCATCAAAGAAAACTCCGCATCCGCCAGCTGCTGCGGATCCAGCACCCGGCCGCTCGCCAGCCAACGCTTGCCGAGCTTGATGGTGCGCGCATCGTTGAACGCCACCATCTGCACCAGCTGCCGATCGGCGTTCAACGTGAAGAACACCTGCGACTGCGGCGTGCGGCGCACCACATGGTGCACGCCGCCGCTCGGCACGCCGAGGATCTGGATATTGGCGTCGTATTGATCCGACCACAGCCAGGCCACGTCGTCATACGGGGCGGCGAAGGCATCGAGCATCGCGCAGGCGGTGCTGATGGCCTGATTTTGCGCGTAGGCCCAGGACTGCAGGCACAGGCCGAGCGTCGGGTGGCGCGCCACGTCGCCGGCAGCGAAGATCGCCGGATGGCTGGTGCGCCCCTGACCGTCGACCACGATGCCGGACTCGATCGCCAGCCCGGCGCTGCGCGCCAGTTCGAGATTCAGCTCGACGCCGATCCCCACCACGACCAGATCGAACGCCTGCGGATCGCTGAGTTCGCTGCCGATCCAGGCCGCGCCGTCACGATCTTCCAGCGAGATTTCGCCGCAGCCGCACAACAGCGTGACGCCCTGCTGGCGATGCAGCTCGAGCAACGCCTGTGAGACGTCGGCGCCGACGCTGCGCATGCACAGCGCGGGTTGGCGTTCAAACACCGTCACCTCGGCGCCGAGACGGCGCGCAGAAGCGGCGATCTCCAGCCCGATCCAACCGCCGCCGACGACAGCCAGGCGACGGCAGCCCTGCAGCCCCTGCCGCAACCGGGCCGCATCGTCCCAGGAACGCAACGTCATGACGCGCGGGTGCTGCGCCCAGGCGGCGCCCGGCAAACGCGGCCGCCCGCCGGTGGCGATCAGCAACTGCTCGAATTGCAGCCGTTGCCCGTCGCTGAGCGTGACGATTTGATGCTCTGCGTCGATGGATTCGGCGCGCAGCGGGCGGCGCCAGTCGATGTTCAGCTCTGCCACCGCCTGTTCGCTGAACAGCCGGCTGAGGGGAGCGGCGGCATCCAGCAGCGCCGCTTTCGACAGCGGCGGCCGCTCGTAAAAATCGTAGGGTTCGTCGCTGACAACCGTCAGCCGGCCGCTGTACCCCCGGTCGCGCAGCGTATTGGCCGCCCAGCCGCCGGCCTGGCCGCCGCCGACGATGACGATGCCCGCGTGTTCCGGCTGGTTCATAACGCCTCCGCCTTTTTATGCTGGCGGCGCGTGTCGTGATCGATGCCGCCTTCTACCGCCCATTCGGTGAAGGAGACCAGCGAATGCTCTAGCTCACGCGGCTGCCAGTTTTCCGTCAGATAATCGTCGTTGGTGTAGTACTCGAACGCGCCGCCGGTCGGGCTGTTGACGTACCAGAAATAGGCCGAGGAAATCGGGTGACGGCCGGGGCCGATAAAGGTGCTCCACCGCTCTTTGTTCATGGCGATGCCGCCGCCGATCACCTCATGGATATCGCGCACGGTGAACGCCACATGGTTCAGGCCGCGTGGACGATTAGGCAGCTTCAGCAGGAACAGGTTATGGTGGCCGCCGCGCGGCTGGGTGCGCAGGAAAACGGCGCGATCGATGTAGCGATCCGATACCTGGAAATCCAACAGCTCGCGGTAGAAACGCTCGGTCGCCGCCAGATCCTCAACGAAGAACACCACGTGGCCGATGTTGATCGGCTGCGCTTGCGAATAGACCGGGCTGGGTTGATCGATGCGGCGCACGTCGCCCCATTGGTTGATCGGCGTGACCGGCACCTCGACCGCCTGCTGGCGGCTGACGACGAAGCGCAGCGTCATGCCGTTAGGATCGAGGCATTCCAGCGCATCTCCCACCTGACGGAAGCCGGGCATCAGCGCCAAACGCGGCTGCAGGCGTGCCAGATCGGCGGGCGAGGCCACGCCCCAGGTCATGCGACGCAGGGTGGAACCGCCTTCAAACGCCGCAGGCAGCGCCGCGCTTTGCATCGGATGCAGGACGACCCGCGCCCCGCTCAGGGTAGTGAATTCGCGCTGCGGTTCGCCCTCTTGTTGTGCGGCGGGTTGCAGGCCGAAGTCTCGCATGAATTTTTCGCAGGTTGGCAGATCTTCGACGCCAAATTCCAGTTTTTCGATTCCGATTACGCTCATTGTTCAGCCTCTCGTTCTCGCTGCATACGTTTTTCAGGCATGATCGAACCCCGGCCCCTGTTTGCTATGGACCTTATCCCTGCCTGAGTAAAAGAGTCGGTTCTGTCGGTTAGCCGACGTTGGCCTGCGGCGGCGCGCCCAGGAAGCCGGAAATTTTCTCCGCCGCGTCGCGCACTTCCATGCGCAGCCGCTCGCGATCCGCTTTCGGGATCTCATCGGACGGCACCATGATGCTGACCACCGCCTCGACCCGCTGCTCGCGGTTGAAAATCGGGTAGACGATCGAGGAGATGCCGTGGCGGAAGAACGATTCGCCGATCACATAGCCGCGCGCTTTGTCTTGCTGCACCATTTGCCACAGCGTTTCGCGATCCGCCGGGGTGCCCGGCGCATTGCCCGGCAGCTGGGCATCCGGGTAAAGCTGTTCGAACTCGCTGCGGGTGGCGCTGGTCAACAGCATGCGCCCGAGCGAGGTTTGGTGTACCGGCAAGCGGGTGCCGACGCTGACCTGATTGATCTGTGAACCGGCGGCGCTGACGCGGGCGATATAGATCACGTCGCGTCCGTCGCGGATCGCCAGATGGCTGCTGCACTGGCTGCGATCGCGCAGCTGCTCGATCACTGGCTGGCCGGCCTGTGCCACGTCCAGCGACGCGATGTATTCGAAGCCAAGGCGCAGCACCTTGATGCCCAGCGCAAAAGTGTTGGTGCGCGGATTGCGCTCCAAAAAGCCCAGATGCTCGAGCGTTTGCACCACGCGGTAGGCGGTGGCCTTCGGCATATCGACCAGACGGTGCAGCTCGGCGAAGGTCATTTCCTTATGCTGCTCGCCAAACGCCAGCAGCAACTGCAACCCGCGATCCAGTCCCGGGATCAGATATTTACATGCTTGCTCGTCCGCCATGTTTCGCTCCTGCGCTGTGCGCCTGCCCTGTGGGCCGTCAGTTGAATACGAAGCCGCCGTTGACCGGCAACAGTTGGCCGGTGACGAAATCCGCCAGCGGCGACAGCAGATAAAGCACCGTTCCATTTACATCGTTCGGATGCTGCGCGCCGGCCAGCGCACGCCCCTGCTCATACAGCTGATGACGTTCGGCAGGCACATACTCGGTGGCTTCCACCCGCGTCAGGCCCGGCGCGATGGCGTTAACGCAGATACCCTGCGGGCCAAGCTCGCGCGCCATCGATCGGGTCATCGCGATCACCGCACCTTTGCTGGCGACGTAGGCCATCAGGCGCGGCGCACCCCACAGCGCAGTGTCCGACGCCACGTTGACGATCTTGGCGTGCGGGCTGCGCGCCAGCAGCGGCACCGCCGCCTGGCTGACCAGCCAGGTGCCGCGCACGTTCACCTGCATCACCCGATCCCATAGATCGATATCGTATTCCATCATGGTTTTACCGCCGACGCCGGTCGCCAGCGCCGCGTTGTTCACCAGCCCGTCAATCCCGCCGCCGCCGGCGATCTTATCGAACGCCGAGCGGATCGAATCCGGAGACGCCAGATCGATGGTTTGCGTTTCCACCTTAGCGCCCTGCTCACGCAGCGCGGCGCCGCTCGCCGCCAGCTCATCCGCCAGAATGTCGCACATCACCACCTGCGCGCCGGCGGCGGTAATGGCGGAGGCGAAGCTATAGCCTAGGCCGCGCGCCGCGCCGGTGACCACGATGCGTTTACCGTTCAGCAGGCCGTTCACTGCGCCGCCTCCCGCTCGCGCAGCGTCGCCAGCTGTTTCTGCGCTTCTTTCTGCATCAGGCGGCGCAGGCGAGAAAGGCCGACGTCGTGCTGGTACAGATATTCGCGGCCGCGGGCGTTAGGCGCCATGTTTTCAAGCACGATGCGATCCTGCTCGAGCACGTCCCAATGCAATGATTCCAGGCGATTGCGGTACATGAAGCGCCACATGTCGCGCTGCCAGTCTTTGACCTTACGGATGCGCCAGAAGAACACCCGGCAGTGATCCTTGTCTTCCGGCACCACCATGCCGATGATCCAAAAGTGGCCGCCCGGCCCGAAGCGCTTCTTATACGGGATCGACAGGCGCATCCAATACGCGCCGCTGTTGCCAAACTCCACCCAGTCGAAGTTGACGCCGATCTGGCCATTCTTCTTGAAGATAAACCCGCTGTCGGTCGGCTCCAGCCCCATGTCCGCCTTGCGGTCCCCTTCCGCCATCGAGTGCGAGGAAGAGTGCAGGTAGGTGCCGTGCATCGGATCCATCACGTTTTCCAGGGCGTATTGGTAGTTGCAGTTCCAGCTGGCGGTGCACAAGAAGTGGCTGTACGACGCTTCGTCCGCCAGCTCTTGCGGGAAAGTCAGCTCCGCCGGCGCTTCATCCGCCGTCACGCCGAAATAGAGGAACACGGCGCCATAGGCTTCTTTGGCCGGGTAAGAGCGCAAGCATTTTTGGCCCACCAGCGGGCAACGATCCACCGCCGGCACGTCTTTTACCGTCCCGTCGCCGCCGACTTCCACCCCGTGGTACCAGCAGGCGATGCGATCGCCGAGATTCCACCCCATGGAAAGCCGCGCGCCGCGGTGCGGGCAGCGGTCTTCCAACGCGTGGATCTGACCTTCACCGTCGCGCCACACCACGATTTGCTGCTCCAGACGGGTGATGCCGACCGGGTTGTTGCCCACTTCCCAACTGGCCAGCACCGGATACCACATGCCGCGCAATCCCTGGTCAAGATAGTCCTGCAAGCTCTGTTCGGAGGATGTTGTGTTTGCTGTCATTGTCTTCTCCCGGGTGTCGCTCAGAAACCGTTAACGTGAAGGAATTCGCGGAACGTCGCCTCATTCCACGGCTGGCCGCTGCGATCGAACAGACGGCGCTGATTCAACGCGCTGACGATCTGCTCCAGCTCCTCCGCTCCCTGATCGAAGATCGTTTCCAGCGCCGCCACCAGCGCGGTTTCGAAACCGTCCGGCACGCGGGCGCGGTTTTGCCAAACCACGTTGCGGAACTGGCCCGGCTGATGAATTTGACCGTTGCCGCCTTCGCGGGCCGGCGTCACCTGTTGGGTGTCCGGCAGCCAGGGATTGAAATCGGTGATGTGCTGCATGATTACTCCTCCGCGATAAAGGTGATCTGGATTTGGTTGTCGACCACCCGGGTGGGATAGGTTTGCAGATCGCGGCCGCCCGGCTCGCGCAGACATTGGCCGGTGCGCACGTCAAACAGCGCTTCGTGCAACGGACACTCAACCTTGCCGTCATCTACAAACCCTTGGCTGAGCAAGGCATAAGCATGCGGGCAGACGTCTTCCAGCGCGTAGTAGTTACCGTCGAGCAGGTAAACCCCGATCTCCTTTCCTTCCACTTTGCCGGAGAAAGGAAAATCTTCTTTCACCTGAGACACTTCGCACACATTCTTCCAGCTCATTGCTTTTATCCTCTATCTGATTGTTTCATATATGAAACTCAGTTTCTTATTTAATACAGTCACTATAAGTCTGGCGAAACTTTCGTCAAGCGAGCGGAACGGCAAATGTTAATGAAAGGTTGTTTAAAAATGACAAATGCGGGAAAGATCACGAAATAATGCACCGATATGAAAAACCTATGTCAGTTGTGCGCTCCCCCGCTAATTTATGGCAAAAATTGCATTGATTCCGGCGACGTATTGCGCGTAAAAGTGTTTCCTCACTGTCTCTCACCCTCTATCTGATAACAATAAATTTACATAACTCAGCCTCACCCCCGCGTTTCTGCGCAATGGACTCCGCGGGTAAGTTTACTGCTGCCTGAATTCGTCAACCGCTCACACTGAGGAACGCGCCGTGCAACAACGTCAACGCTGGTTTGGGGTGATCGCCCTGCTGTTTCTGATCGTTATCGCCTATGCCGATCGGGTCAATATCGCCGTGATGTTGGTCAATCCTGACTTCCTGCAACACTTCCAACTCGGCGGCGACCGCGCCCATCAGGGCACGCTGATGACGGTGTTTTTACTCGGCTACGGCCTGTCCGCCATGCTGTTGACGCCGTTTCTGGAAACATTGATGGGTTACCGCCGCGCGCTGACGCTGAGCGTGGTGCTGTGGGCGCTGCTCACCGCCGCCTCGCCGCTGGCGGGATCGCTGATGCTGCTGTGCGTGGTGCGCGCGCTGCTTGGCGTCAGCGAAGGGCCGCTGTTCTCGCTGAAGACCATGTACATCAGCGATCATTTCGCCGCCGACGAGCGCGGCAAGCCCAACGCGGTCAGCGCGCTAGGCGTTTCGTTGGGGCTGGTGCTCGGCTTTCCGCTGGTGAGTTTTTTGATGGCGCATTTCGGCTGGGCGATGTCGTTTCACCTGCTGGCGCTGCTCAACCTGCTGCTGGGGCTGGCACTGGTGCGGCTGTTCGTTCATCCCCTCGCCCGGTCTTCATCCTCGCGCCCCACCGATCCGCAGCCGGTGCTGAGCCGCGTCTGGCACACCTTTGCGCTGGCCTGGCGCACGCCGATGCTCGGCTGGATCCTGCTGATCGAGATCGCCACGCTCAGCTATCTATGGGGCTCCAGCTCCTGGCTGCCGGCGTATCTGACCGATGAAAAGGGCTTCTCCATCAAGCAGATGGGCTGGATGGCCGCGCTGCCTTTCATCGTCAGCATCGCCTCCAAATATCTCGGTGGCGTGTTGCTCGATCGTATCCGCCCTTATCAGGCTCCGCTGATCTTCGTCTGCGGCGGCGCGGCGACCGCGCTGTGCATCTATGGCGTGATGAGCAGCCATCAGCTTGGTTGGATCGCCTTCTTCCTGCTGGCGGCCAATGCCTGTTGGGGCGCGCAAGGTGCGGCGATCCCGACCCTACTGCAACATTATGCGCGGCCGGAGGCGGTCGGCAGCGCCTATGGGCTGATCAACGGCATCGGCAATCTGTTCTCGGCGTTTGTGCCGATGGCGATGGGCATGGTGATGGCCAGCCAGGGTAAGGTGTCTTCAGGCTTTGCGGTGCTGATCGCCTCGCAGCTGCTGACGCTGCTGGCAGGCGGCGCACTGTTTGGCCGCATGTTGCTGGCGCGGCAGATGAAGCGGGCATAACCCCGTTCCCCTCTCCTGCGTAGCGGAAAACCGAATGCTTTAAGTGGGTGCTCAGGGATCTGGACGCCAACAACCAGCAGACGGGGGATATCCCCCGTCGCCGGGTTGCCTTACCGTTCGGATTCGTAAGCCAAAATGGCCGCAACCTCCGTAGTGCCCGATCGGATCCGCAGCTCACACAGCGTGCTGCGGGTTATCCATGCCAGTGATATTACCGTGGCACAAATAACCACCAATTTTAACAGGCTCCGTTTGTTCGGCATCATGCCTTCTTCTCCTTGCCTCGCGGCGGGTAAGAGGCTAACTTAACGTTGTTGGGCGTTAGAGTAGGCCTCGGGTTGATGGATATCGACTCGGGGCTTTTCTCTTTGTACCTTTTACGCAGGCTCCAGATACAAAGATCCAGAGCACCCGCGCGCAGTATATTCATCCTCTCCGTTGCCCCCGTTCCTTTTTACTGACTCAGTTTCATTTCTGCGCAGAATTGCGCAAAGGCGTTGCAACAGGCTGAAAATCGCAGTGCGGAGGGCGACAAATGAAATAAAAAAAGCGGCCCCATACGATGGGAGCCGCTTTTTTAGCGAGGAGTGTCCTGGCGTCAGGCGTGTTTCTTCGCCGCCTGCAGATACAGCATCTCCAGGCCCAGGGTCGCCGCGGCCAGCGCGGTGATCTCGGACTGGTCATAGGCCGGCGCCACTTCTACCACGTCCATGCCGACGATGTTCAGCGACTGCATGCCGCGCACCAGTTTAAGCGCACGATCGGAAGTCAAGCCGCCGATCACCGGCGTGCCGGTGCCCGGTGCAAACGCCGGATCCAGGCAGTCGATGTCGAAGGTCAGGTACACCGGCATAT
This sequence comes from Serratia sp. LTN-2, assembly GCF_059740205.1. Lineage (NCBI taxonomy): Bacteria > Pseudomonadati > Pseudomonadota > Gammaproteobacteria > Enterobacterales > Yersiniaceae > Serratia > Serratia sp. LTN-2. The sequence continues at coordinate 16,582 of NZ_JCAXDO010000024.1, forward strand.
CGCCGACGATGCCTTTGATCTGCGTCAGCAGGTCGTCCACGCTGCGATCGTTCACCTGCGCGGCGTCCAGCACGGTGAAGCCGTTGTCATGGTCGAACTCAGTGCGAATGCCGATCTGTACTGAGTGATGCGGATCAATCAGGCCTTCGTTCGGCGCATGGTAGAACATGGTGCCGTGGTCGAACTTGCTGCCGTTGGCGTAGGTATCGGTATGGGCGTCGAAGTGTACCAGCGCCAGCTTGCCGAAATGCTTGGCGTGCGCGCGCAGCAGAGGCAGGGTGACGAAGTGGTCGCCACCGAACGAGAGCATGCGCTTACCGGCCTTCAGCAGTTTCTCCGCGTGCGCCTGCAGCTTGTCGCTCATGTCCTGCGCATCGCCGAAGTTGAACACGATGTCGCCGCAGTCAACCACGTTCAGACGATCGCGCAGATCGAAGCTCCACGGCCAGCGGTTGCCTTCCCAGGCCAGGTTGGTGGATACCTGACGAATAGCCGCCGGGCCGTGACGGCCACCGGCACGACCGGAGGTCGCCATGTCAAACGGAATGCCGGTGATGACCCACTCTGCATCGCTGTCGTAAGGCATGAAGTTCAGCGGAAAGCGCAGGAAACCAAAGGCGTTGGACACTAATGAATTATCGGACTGATGGCCTAAGGTGCTCATAGTAAACCCTCGTAGTTCAACAAGTTGCCGGGCGCAGACGCCGGGCCGTTACAAAAAAAAATCCCTCCCGCGTCGTTAGCCCGACGAGGAAGGGATTGATACCCTGGATAATTGGAGTTGCATCAAGAAGGCCAGGGCGGGAATCCCCAAGAACTTACTCAAGTAAGTGACTGGGATGAACGCACGCCGCCAACACAGAGGCAACTTCAAGTATGACGGGTAATTCGATGTTTGTTTCGGTATTGCCGATAAGGCGGATTATCACCGTATTTTGTCCGCGCTTCAAGCACGCAAATGATCCTGGCCGCTCGTCGTTAGCAAGTTTAGCAAGTACAGAAGAACGCCGTCCAACTGCAGATGCTCATCGCGCGTTTACGTTGACCAACACCGGCTGTGGGCGGTAGCGGGTCGGGAAACGCTGCTCAAGCTGCTTGATTTTCGGCAGGTCGTTAATCCGAATATAAGGCGCATCGGGGTGATCGGTTAAAAAATTCTGGTGATACGCTTCCGCCGAATAGAAGTGAGCGTTGCTTTCGATACGGGTCATCAACGGCCGCTCAAAACTGCGGCTTGCCTGCAGCTGGGCCAGATAAGCGCTGGCGATCCGCTGTTGTGCGGCACTTTGCGGAAAGATAGCCGAGCGGTACTGGGTGCCGCTATCCGGCCCCTGCCGATTGAGTTCGGTAGGATCGTGCACCACCGAGAAAAATATCTGCAATAGCGCGCCATAGGAAACCTGCCTCGGATCAAAGGTCACCGCCACAGATTCTGCGTGACCGGTCATTCCTGTGCTGACGTTGTCATAATTCGCCGTTTTCGCTGCCCCGCCGGCATAACCAGAAACCGCACCGGTCACGCCTTTCACATGCTGAAAAACCCCCTGTACGCCCCAAAAGCAGCCACCGGCGAAAATGGCGGTTTCACTGTGCGAGGCATTTGCGGGTTCATCTATCGTCGGAGCGGGCAGCGTTACCGCCGCCGCCTCACCGCCCAGCGCCCACGCATTTCCCTGCCAAAGGATCATGCCGCTTAGGGCCATCGCGCCGGCGACGGTGCAAGCGCTCAGCAGCGAGTTAAACCTGTTTGCGCGTTTCATTCTGCCCCCTGGATTAGCCGAAGGTGAAAGCATAGGCCGACACACCGGCCCGCTCGAATTCAATGCTGAAGGTATGCTCTCCCGCCCCGTCGGTTTGACGAATCAGTTGGTAAAGCCGTTGATCGGTTATCACGCCACTGCCATCCGGCGCCACATCGACACCATGCATTTCACCCGGCGCTTTGCCATCCAACGTGACTTTGAACGCGATCGGCTGCCCCGTCGCGGCTGGGCCCAGCACCAAATGCAGATCGCGAGCGTGAAAGCGATAGACGATACGCCCGTCAGGCGTGTTCAGCGTGGCGCGTTCTGCCCCGATGGTCCAATTGCCCGCCAGCGCCCAGTGGTTCAGCGACAACAGGGGCGAGGCCGCATAGTCAGCGGCGCTATCCTGAACGGCAGGCGCCGAAGCGAAGTTTTCGGCACGTTGATATCCCAGGTAGGTTTCCGGCGAGATATCCGTCTGGCGGCTGGCGGCCTGCTCCACGCCCTGCCCATGCACCTGACTGATAGCGGTGCTGGTGTCTTTTCCTCCCGCCAGTCTCAACAACGTCTGAATTACGCGCTCAGACTGCGCATAATCGCCTTCACCAAAATGTTGGTAGCGTATGCGCCCGTTGGCGTCGATGAAATAGTGCGCAGGCCAATACTGGTTGTTGAACGCCTGCCAAATGCGATAGTTGTTATCGATGGCTATCGGATAGTCGATACCGAGTTTTTTAGCCTCTTTAGCAACGTTAGCGACATCTCTTTCGAAGGCAAACTCCGGGGCATGTACGCCGATCACCACTAGCCCCTGGTCACGGTATTTTTCCGCCCAGGCTTTCACGTAAGGCAGAGAACGCAGACAGTTGATGCAGGAGTAGGTCCAAAAGTCTACCAGCACCACCTTGCCGCGCAGCGCTTCGGCCTGCAGCGGCGGTGAGTTCAGCCACTGCACCGCCCCCGACAGCGAAGGCATTTCCCCCAGTTCGGCCAGCGCCGGAGCGGCGTCGGCCGTCGTTTGCAGCGCCGCCGGTCGGCTCGCCGGGTTAAACGCCTGCACCAGCCGCTGCTCGATACCGCCGCCAGATGCGGTGGAAATCCGCGCCAGCACGCCGGTGTCCAGGCCGAATGCAATCGCCGCCACGCCGAGTAACATGGCCACTCCCAAACCGCGGCGTATCCATTCGCCGGCGCCCAGCGAACGCTTCATGGCGCTAAAGACCTTGCCGCCGATCAACAGCGCCAACGCCAGCGACGTAGCGGCGCCGGCGGCATAGGCCAACAGCAGCAACGTCGAACCGACATTGGCGCCCTGCAGCGCCGCGCCGGTGAGCACCAGGCCCAGGATCGGCCCGGCGCAGGGCGCCCAAAGCAAGCCGGTGGCAACGCCCAACAGCAACGATGAACCCACTGAATTCTGTTTGTCCGCCGCAACCCGATCCGATAACCGATTACCGGCGGAGACCAACGGTCGCATTACGCGTTCGGAAAGCGCTGGAAACAGCAGCGTAACGCCAAACAGCGCCATCAGAAACAGCGCCAGCCAGCGGCCATATTGATTGACGGCGACCACCCAGCCCCCGCCGACGGCAGCCAGCGTGGCGAACAAAGCGAAGGTCAGTGCCATGCCAATCAACAACGGCAAACCGGAACGCAAGAACGGACGGTCTGCGCGTGCAAAAACGAACGGCAGCACCGGCAAAATGCACGGGCTGGCGATGGTCAAAATGCCGCCTAAGTAAGCCAGTATCAGGATCCACATATCGTTCTCTCCGCTATGCCGCCCGCGGCGTAAATTGTAAGGCAGCCCCGTTCATGCAGTAACGCAGCCCGGTCGGTGGTGGGCCGTCGTCGAATACGTGCCCCAAATGCCCACCGCAGCGCCGGCAGTGCACCTCATCTCGCACCATGCCAAACGAGAGATCTCGACGCTGGGCGGCGGCATGCTCGAGGGGCCGATAAAAGCTCGGCCAACCGGTGTGGCTGTCAAACTTGGTATCAGAAGAAAACAGCGGCAGGCCACATCCGGCGCACGAGAATATCCCTGCGCGGTGTTCGTCGTTCAATGGGCTGCTATAGGGCGCTTCGGTCCCCTGTTCGCGCAGAATATGATATTGCGCGCCGGTCAGGCGCTGACGCCACTGTTGGTCGCTGTAATTGACTGCAAATTGCTCCGGCGCCCCCGCATTCGCTTGCAGCAAAGGCCGCCATCCCAACGCCAGCAGCGCGGATAAACCGCCGCCGGCCAGAATAAATCGCCGTCTGTTGATCATCATGACCTTCTCCGCATCCAACTACTGCAAAGCCGATAAAGACAACCTATAAAGAAAGTGTTGACCAAGTCCTCACGGGAAGTTAACAAATTTGTGATAACTGATTAGCGGGGAGGGGCGGTGTGAAGGGTACGCGTTGAAAAAAAACGGGCGCTTCGCCAGCGCCCGTTTTTTCCTTACGAAATTACTCGTCTTCCAGATACGTGTAGCCGTACAGACCAGCTTCAAACTCTTCCAGGAACTGCGCCTGCAGCTCGCCGTCCAGATCGGTTTCTTTCACCTGATCGCGGAACTTGGACAACAGCGCGCTCGGATCGAGCTGCACGTACTCCAGCATATCCGCCACGGTGTCGCCCTCGTCGGACAGCTCGGTCTCAACGCTGCCGTCCGGGAACACGTACACGTCAACCGAGGCGGTGTCGCCAAACAGGTTGTGCATGTTGCCAAGGATCTCCTGGTACGCACCGACCATAAAGAAGCCCAACGCCGGCGGGTTCTCCGGATCGTACGGCGGCATCGGCATGGTGGTCGCCACGCCGTCGCCGTCGACGTAATGGTCGATGGTGCCGTCGGAGTCGCAGGTGATGTCGAGCAGCACCGCGCGACCTTCCGGCGGCTTATCCAACCCTTCCAGCGGCAGCACCGGGAACAGCTGATCGATACCCCAGGCATCCGGCATCGACTGGAACAGCGAGAAGTTGACGTAGAACTTGTCGGCCATACGCTCTTGCAGTTCGTCGATGATCGGGCGGTGCGCGCGGTTGCTCGGATCGAGCTGCTGCTGAATCTTGTTGCAGATGTTCAGATACAGCTGTTCGGCCCAGGCGCGCTTGGTCAGATCCAGCATGCCGTGCGCATATTGGGTATGCACGTCGTGCAGATCCATCTGGCTGTCGTGCAGCCATTCGCGCAGCGAGCGGCGGTTCTCCGGCTCGTTCATTTCCAGCCAGGTTTCCCACATGCTTTCCAGCGCGCGCGGCGCGTCGGCTTCCGGCGGCAGCGGTTCGCTGAACTCGTTGCGCTCAACGCCGATCACGTTGGAGACCAGCACCGTGTGGTGCGCGGTTACCGCGCGGCCAGACTCGGTGATCACCGTCGGGTGCGGCAGGCCGTGTTCGTTACAGGCGTCGCCGATGCCCCAAATCACGTTGTTGGCGTATTCGTTCAGCCCGTAGTTCACCGAGCAGTCGGACTGCGAACGGGTGCCTTCGTAGTCGACGCCCAAACCGCCACCCACGTCGAAGCACTGAATGTTGACGCCCAATTTGTGCAGCTCAACGTAGAAGCGCGCCGATTCGCGCACGCCGGTGGCGATATCGCGGATGTTGGCCAGCTGCGAGCCCAGGTGGAAGTGCAGCAGTTGCAGGCTGTCGAGACGGCCCGCTTCACGCAGGGTCTCCACCAGCTTCAGCACCTGCACCGCCGCCAGACCGAACTTGGATTTTTCGCCGCCGCTCGACTGCCATTTGCCGGAGCCTTGCGATGCCAGGCGCGCCCGCACGCCCAGACGCGGTATGACGTTCAACCGTTCGGCCTCTTCCAGCACCAGGTTGATCTCGGACATCTTTTCGATCACCAGGTACACCTTGTGCCCCAGTTTTTCCCCGATCAACGCCAGGCGAATGTATTCACGATCTTTATAGCCGTTACAGACAATCACCGAGCGGGTCATGCCGGCATGCGCCAGCACTGCCATCAGCTCGGCCTTGGAGCCGGCTTCCAGCCCCAGCGGTTCGCCGGAGTTCACCAGCGACTCAATCACGCGGCGATGTTGGTTCACCTTGATCGGGTACACCAGGAAATAGCCACCCTGGTAACCGAAGGACTCACGCGCGCGTTTGAACGCGGCGTTGATCGAACGCAAGCGATGCTGAAGGATCTGCGGGAAGCAGAACAGCGCCGGCAGACGCTGGCCGTCTTTCTGGCGCTCTTTCACCAGTTCTGCCAGATCGACACGCGCCTGTGGGACATCCGGATCCGGGCACACGCTGATATGGCCCAGCTCGTTCACGTCATAGTAATTGTTGCCCCAGTAGGCGACGTTATAAGTGCGCAGCATCTTGCTGGCATTACGATCATTCATGGCAACCTCCTGCATGGAGCGCAAAGATAAAGACTCGCCCGCAACCGGCGGGCGGTGAATCAACAGATCATCAGACATGGTTCGCCTCACATTCCGTACTGACGAAACCGTCAGCCACTATCGCAGCTACAACCCGCGAGAACAACCCAACAAGCCGCGCTGGCGGCAGCGAAGAGAACTGCCGTTCGCGGTCAGCGATCGGTTTATCACTCATATAATTGTAAGACACCCTGTTCAAACCTCGTGAGTCGGGCCAAGAAACATCCCACAGGAAGGCTGCAGGCTACCCTTGTTCAGTTCTTCAGACGACCGTTAGCCGGCCCGAGAATCCTGAGTAGCGGCCAAGTGTTTATCGCACCTGGTAAGTGACAGAGAGACAAGACGGGAAATAGCAGAAGAATGTGCGCCAGAACGGCACTGCTGTTGGGAACCAACAACCGGTAGACAACGGATCATTAATCCAACCACCTCCACGCGCGTCGTTCGGAGTGAACGACCAAGCCTCTAAAATAGTGTAAGAACGTGACCGTTCGATGAAGCGGCGGCGCTCACGGCGAACGCCTGCGACGGATAATAGCGCAACGCCGGCGAATGCAAAGCGGAAGTTTATCGCACCTTCCCCACGTCAGATCGCCGTACTGTGCAGCAAATGAACCGCGCGCGCAGTTTATACCGGTAAGCAGGTGAAAAAGCAAAATGAAAATTCGCCGAAAACTGTTTCAAGCGATGAAAATGGCGCCAACCCGTTTGCGCAAAAGAGCGAAAGCGCAAAAAATTACTGGCAATCTGGCTAAACCCTGACCTAAAATAGACGTCCAGATGTTAATCCATCTATACTGGTTAACTGATAAACTGCTTAACGGCTTTGCCTGAGGGGCGTTGCAGGATGCATCTCGCGCCATCAGCGGAAGACCCTTCGCTTTGATGCCGGATCTCCAGCGCTGTGCAGTAATTTCTAACCCGTCTTATGCAAGGTAAAGAACACAATGGCTAAACACCTCTTCACGTCCGAATCCGTCTCCGAAGGACATCCCGATAAAATCGCCGATCAGATCTCCGATGCCGTCCTCGACGCCATCCTGGAACAAGATCCGAAGGCGCGCGTCGCCTGCGAAACCTACGTGAAAACCGGCATGGTGCTGGTCGGCGGTGAAATCACCACCAGCGCCTGGGTCGATATCGAAGAGATCACCCGCAAGACCGTGCGCGAGATCGGCTACGTTCATTCGGACATGGGCTTTGACGCCAACTCCTGCGCAGTATTGAGCGCCATCGGCAAGCAATCCCCGGATATCAATCAGGGCGTTGACCGTACCGATCCTCTCGAGCAGGGCGCCGGCGATCAGGGCTTGATGTTTGGCTACGCCACCAACGAAACCGACGTGCTGATGCCTGCCCCGGTGACCTACGCGCACCGTCTGGTGCAGCGCCAGTCCGAAGTGCGTAAAAACGGCACCCTGCCGTGGCTGCGCCCGGACGCGAAGAGCCAGGTGACCTTCCAATACGACGACGGCAAAATCGTCGGCATCGACGCCGTGGTGCTGTCCACTCAGCATTCCGAAGACATCGCGCTGAAAGATCTGCAAGAAGCGGTGATGGAAGAGATCATCAAACCGGTACTGCCGGCGGAATGGTTGACGGCGGGCACCAAATATCACATCAACCCGACCGGCCGTTTCGTTATCGGCGGCCCAATGGGCGACTGCGGCCTGACCGGCCGTAAGATCATCGTCGACACCTACGGCGGCATGGCTCGCCACGGCGGCGGTGCCTTCTCCGGCAAGGATCCGTCCAAGGTTGACCGTTCCGCGGCTTACGCGGCGCGCTACGTGGCGAAAAACATCGTTGCCGCCGGCCTGGCCGATCGCTGCGAGATTCAGGTGTCTTACGCTATCGGCGTAGCGGAACCGACCTCCATCATGGTGGAAACCTTCGGTACCGAGAAAGTGCCAACCGAACAGCTGACGCTGCTGGTGCGCGAATTCTTCGATCTGCGCCCATACGGCCTGATCCAGATGATGGATCTGCTGCAGCCGATTTACCGCGAAACCGCTGCCTACGGCCACTTCGGCCGCGAGCACTTCCCGTGGGAAGCGACCGACAAAGCCGCGCTGTTACGCGATGCCGCCGGCCTGAAATAAGCCCCGACATCAACATGAAAACGGCGAGCCTTGGCTCGCCGTTTTTTTTGAACGGATGGGTGCTCATGGATCAACGCATCGACTGCCGGCCGGCGGAGGCAAAACCCCCGCCGCCGGGTTGCCTTACCGTTCGGATTCGTAAGCCAAAATGGCCGCAACCTCCGTAGTGCCCGATCGGATACGCAGCTCACACAGCGTGCTGCGGGTTATCCATGCCAGTGATATTACCGTGGCACAAATAACCACCAATTTTAACAGGCTCCGTTTGTTCGGCATCATGCCTTCTTCTCCTTGCCTCGCGGCGGGTAAGAGGCTAACTTAACGTTGTCACGCGTTAGAGTAGGCCTCGGGTTGATGGATATCGACTCGGGGCTTTTCTCTTTGTATCTTTCGCACGGGCTCCAGAGACAAAGATCCAGAGCACCCACGCGCAGTATATTCACCTTCCCCTTCCTTCCCGCGTTCCTTTTCAGGCTAAATGTCTTTTTTGCGCAATGGCACGCAAGGTATTGCAATAGCTTGAAAATATAAAAAAGGCCCAGCGTCGCTGGGCCCTTGATGGCAGAAAAAGCACGCAGGGACGCGCTCTATGACGTCTGCTTGCGTAACAGGTAAACGAAGTACGGCGCGCCGATAAAGGTCGCCAGTAACCCGGCGGGGATCTGATACGGGAACAACAGCATCCGCCCGCACCAGTCGGCAAAGACCATCAGCAAACCGCCCAACAGCGCGGCGATCACCATCTGCGGCAGCGCACGGCGGAAGCCCAGCATGCGCGCCATATGCGGTGCCATCAGCCCGACAAAGCTCAGCGGCCCCACGGTCAGGGTCGCCATAGCGGTCAGCGTGGCGGCCAGCAACAGGATGGTCAATCGCGCAGGCGTCAAGGCGATCCCCACCGAACGAGCGGTAGCGCCGCCGAGCGGTAGAATGGTCAGCCAGCGGCGGCACAGCGGCGCCAATATCATCAATCCGGCGGCGATCAGCGCGGTGCGCAGCGCCTGCGCCGACTCCACCGAATAGGTTGAACCGGAGAGCCAGGTCAGCAAGCCCCCCATACGCGGATCGCCGCTGGCCAGCAGCAGGAAGATGACGGTGGTAAAAGCCGTGCTGAGCGCGATACCGGCCAACAGCATCCGTTCGGTCGAGAAACCGCCGCGGCCAGCGGCGATCATGATGATCAGCAGCGTCGCGGCCGCCCCCAGACTGCCGGCGGGCAACAGCCAAACGAAGGCGTCGCCCGGCACCATAAACAGCATCATCACGACGCCAAAAGCGGCGCCGGAACTGATGCCCAACACTTCCGGGCTGGCCATCGGGTTGCCGGTCAGTTTCTGAATCAGCGTGCCGGCGACCGCCAGCATCATGCCCGCGGCCAGCGCCGACAGCACCCGCGGCCAGCGCCACGGCAGCAGGGAGTCCAGTTCCGCCCCCTGGCTCCAGTGCCAGCCGCCGGCATTTTTGCCCAGCATCAGTGCCAGCGTCAGGCCAATCAGCAACACGATGCCGGCCAGGCCAATCCAGCCCGCCAGATGCCCGCGTTCGGCAGGCACCTTGTCGCCCAGGTTCATCGGTGGCGGCGTGGCGGCGCTGCGCAAACGCGGCAACAGCCACAGCAGCAGCGGCGCGCCGAACAACGCGGTGGCCGCACCGGTCGGGATTTCACGCCACACCTGCGTCACCCCGATCATCACCTGATCGGTCAACCACAGCAACAGCGCCCCCAGCAGCGGCGCCAGCATCATGCGGTGCGCCAGACGACGGGCGCCCAGCATCTTCGCCATCAGCGGCGCGAACAGGCCGATAAAGCCGATAACGCCCACCGCGCTCACCAACATGGCGCTGAAGATAATGGCCAACCCGAGAGCGCAGAAACGCGCCATCGACAGCCCCAGCCCCAGGTTGCGCGCCACGCCGTCGTCCAGCCCCAGCAGCGTCAGCGGGCGCAGCAACAGCGCCGCCAGCGCGCCGGCCACCAGCAAGCGCGGCAGGATAAACTGTACCGCGCTCCAGTCCTGTTGGTTCAACGCGCCGGTGCCCCACAGGAACATGCCCTGCAGCTGATCGTAATTAAACAGCGCCAACAGGCTGTTGACTGCGCCGCAGTACAGCCCCAGCACCAGACCAGCCAGAATCAGCGTAACCGGCGACATCCGCTTGCCCCAGGCGACGCCGAACACCAGTCCTCCCACCACGACCGCCCCCACCATAGCGGCCAGCTGCCGGGTGAATTCGCCCCCCGGCAGCACCCACAGCGTGGCGATGGTCAAGCCGAGCTGCGCGCCGGCGGCAACGCCGAGCGTCGACGGCTCCGCCAACGGGTTGCGCAACACCTGCTGGAACAGGACGCCGACCAGCCCCAGACCGGCGCCGGCCAACAGCGACACCGTCAACCGCGGCAGCAGACTGTAATGGAACAGCATTTGCCGCACATCGTCGATGTCCGGCGCGCTGAGCGCCTGCGCCCATTGCGCCGGCGGCAATTGCTGCATCAGGTTGTATATCGTCAGGCCACCTGACGCCGCCAGCAACAGCAGGATCAGCGTCAGCGGTAATTTCCGGATGCCCGAATTCATGACGCCCTCTCCTGGGCCTGCGCCAACAGGCGGCAAAAGCGCATCGTCGACAGCGTGGCGCCGTAGAACCACACCGCCGGCACCTGCCGCAGCTGGTTTTGCCGCACGAAGGGCAACGACTGCCACAGCGGTGTCGCGCTGACCTTGTCCATCATCGCCTGATTGCCGTGATCGAGATAAATGACCCGGGCGTTACGCACCGAGGCCAACCGTTCAATCCCCACCACCGCCGTGCCCCAGAAGTTGGTTTGCTCCTGCCAGGCATTGCGGATGCCCAGTTGATCCATCGCTTCCTGGAACAGGCTTTTTTGGCCGATGATCAACGCATGGCGCGTGTCGATCAGGGAAAACAACAGCAGCGGTTGCCGGGTGTAGCTTTGCAGACGCTGACGTGCGTCCTGCATAAAGCTGTCGAACTGCGCCAGGTGGTTTGCCGCCCGGCTTTCTATGCCCAACCGCTGCCCCAACGCCAGCAGCGACTGGCGGGCCACGGTCAGCGGTTTGCCGCTGCCGTCGTTGAAGCCGAAGCTCATGGTTGGCGCGATGGGTTGGATTTTTCGCGGTGTCGGGCCATAGCCTTGCGACAGCAACACCAGCGAAGGCTGGAGCTGCTGCAACAGTTCGAGGTTAGGCTCGGTGCGCTGCCCGACGTCGACCACCGTCGCCGGCAGCTTCGGTTCCGCCACCCACAGGTTGTAGTTATGGACATCGGCCACCGCCAGCGGCGTCACGCCCAATGCCAACAGCAGCTCGATCGGCAGCCATTCCAGCGCCGCAACGCGCGCGATATCCGGCGGCGCATCTGCCGCTCGACCGGGCAACGAGCCCAACAGCGGCGACAACGCCAACGCCATCAGCAGACGGCGGCGCAGCGGATCGTGAGAAGATGTGAATGCAGAAGACATCAGTAGACAAAACTCACCGGCGCGCCGCCGCTCGGGTGCGGCAACGTGCCCATAGGGATACCGTAAATTTGCTCCAGCACCGGCCCCTGCATCAGTTCCAGCGGGCCGCCCTGGGCGATCATTTCACCGCCGCGCAGCGCCACCAAATGGTCGCAGTAGCGCGCCGCCATGTTGATGTCGTGCAGCACGGCGATCACCGTGAGATCGCGTTCGCGGCTTAAACGCTGGATCAGCGCCAGCACGTCGACCTGGTGCGCGATGTCCAGCGCCGAGGTCGGTTCGTCGAGCAGCAGGCAGCGGCTGTCCTGCGCCACCATCATCGCCAGCCAGGCGCGTTGGCGCTCGCCGCCGGACAGGCTGTCCACCAGCCGATTGGCGAACGGCTTCAAGCCCACCAGCGCGATGGCCTCTTCCACCTGTTGACGATCGTTGGCACCAAAACGCCCCAGCGCGCCATGCCACGGATAACGGCCGACGGCCACCAGCTCGCGCACCGTCATGCCTTCCGCCGCCGGCAACTGCTGCGGCAGGTAGGCCACCTGGCGGGCGAAAGACTTGCTGTCCCACTGCGCCAACGGCTGCTGATTGAGCAAGACCTGGCCGTCGCTGGGCGCATGGTGCCGCCCGAGCAGTTTCAACAAAGTGGATTTACCGGAACCGTTATGGCCGATCAGGCCGCAGACTTTGCCCTGGGGAAAACCGAGCGACAGCGGTTGCAACAGCACCCGACCGGGGACGGCGAAGCTGGCGTTATCCAGCGCGAAGGTCGCGCCGGGATTAAGAAGTTTGTCCTGCATAGATCCTGCTTTGTCCAGGGCGACGCGACGCCGCCCCGGCTATCCGGTTAGAAACGGAAGGTTGCGGTGGCGACCACCTGGCGTTCTGCGCCCCAGTAGCAGCCATAGGTTGCAAAGCAGCTGGAGACATATTCTTTGTCAAACAGGTTATTCACATTGATACCAATTGAAGAGCCAGGCAAATTGAAACGCGCCAGGTCATATTTTATCGCGGCATCAAACACCGTGTAATCCTTCACTTTAAACGTGTTGGCTTCGTCACCATAGCTGGAACCGACATAGCGAACGCCTGAACCCAAGGTCAACCCGCTGATCGCGGTTTCATGGAAGGTGTAATCCGCCCACAAGGAAGCCATATGTTTAGGGATCGCCGCCGGCGTGTTGCCCTGTAGCGTAGTGTCTTTGGTATATTCAGTGTTTGTGTAAGTGTAAGAACCCAATATATTCAGATTGGCCGTCAACGCCGCTTTGGCTTCAAGCTCAACACCACGTGAACGGATTTCACCGCCCAATATACTAGCGAAGGCATGTTCGGGATTCGGATCGGCCACTTTATTGTTGGTTTTAGTCAACTGGTAAAGCGCCAAACTGGCAGTGATCGGACGATCCTTGGGTGCGTATTTAACCCCTGCCTCATACTGCTTGCCTTTAGAGGCAGCAAACGTATTGCCAGAGAAATCAGTACCCGAGGTTGGCTCAAACGATTCGCTGTAGCTGACATAAGGCGCGATGCCGTTTTCGAAAACATAGTTCAAGCCAGCACGGCCGGTAAACTGGTTATCCTGCTGCTTAGAGACGGAATTCTGGTTTAGGCGATTGGTGCTGTTGGTATCGCTCCAATCATAACGCCCCCCCATCGTCAGAACCCAGTTGTTCCATTCAGCCTGATCTTGCACATACAGGCCGGTCTGCTCCTGACGGTTAACCTGACTGGCACCACCGGTAATGGTATAACTCCGGTTGCCATATTCTGGAGCGATGACATTCAGATTGGATGCACTGCCATATTGATAAACGACATCATTGCGCATACGCATATAATCAACGCCCATCAGCAAGATATGGTCAACTTGCCCGGTAGCAAATTTAGCCTGCGCCTGTGTGTCTACTGCAAAGCTGGACATATGTTCTTTAGAGTTCATCACGCCACGCTTCAGCTCAGCGGAATTATCAGGATCAATGCCTAGGCCATAAATAGAACGGTAGTCCACATCCATTTTCGAATAGCGCAGGTTTTGGCGCACGGTCCAAACATCATCGAAAGCATGTTCAAAGGCATACCCGACCATTTGCTGCTTGCGGGAGATGTTGTTATAGCCCGGTTCACCATCGTTGAAGCTGGTTGGTAACTTACCATTGACGCCATTTTGCACTGTGCCTTCTTTCGGCAACCAGCCATAGAAGCCAACGCTAGGATCATCCTGGAAACTGCTGAGGAAAGTCAAAGAAGTGCGATCATCCGGTCGCCAGCTGAAAGAAGGAGCAATAGCATAACGTTTGCTTTTCTCGCCAACCTGCTGCTGATCTTCATCGCGCGCCACACCTGTCAGACGATATGAATAAACACCCGCATCATCCAAGGCGTCACTGAAGTCAAAACCAGTCTGGAACAGATTATCTGTCCCCATTTTGAATTGAACTTCGCGCAGCGTCTCTGTTGTCGGCCGCTTACTGACCAGAGCGACCACCCCACCAGGATTGCTTTTGCCATACAATACCGAAGATGGGCCGCGCAGCACTTCCGCTCGCTCCAGGAAGTATGGGTCGATCTGATAAATCGAATAGTTGTCGTCCTGCAGTTTCAGACCATCCAGGTACATATTGGTACCTACAGAGCTGAAGCCACGAATGTTCACAGCATCATAGGCGGTAGAGGCTCCGCGATTCCCAATCATCACACCAGGAGTATAAGCCAGCGCATTTTTCACCGTATCCGGTTGGCGCATATCCATCTCTTCACGCGTCACCACGGAAACGGACTGCGGATTCTTCTCTATTGGCGTATCGGTTTTGGTGCCGGTGGCGCTGCGTTTGGCGACATAGGTGCCGACCGGCCCCCAGGCGCTTTCCTGCTGGGCGGTATTGCTGCCGCCCACAACGGTAATCGTGTCTTCCTTGGCGGCCGGCTTGGCGTCGGCGGAGAAAGCCGGCATCGCCAGCGTGCCCAACGCCGCGGCGACGGTGATCGCTAACGCGCTGACGGGAGTACGGCCCTGCTTGGCCGCAGATGATGAAAGACGCTTGGTCGGCATAGTTGATTTCTCTGATGAATAATTAAATGACGAATGTAAACGATAATAATTATTATAAGCGTCGCATTTTATGCAGAAGCCAAATTAAACTGCAAGCCGAATTCACAGGGCAAATAGGTTAAGGATTAGGCGCTTAGCCTTGCGGTTAGCAGGGAAATAAAACGAGCGGAAAAACAAAAAAACCCGCAACCAAGGTTACGGGCTTAATAACAAAGAAAAAATTTTCACCGGGGCCGGCGCCCCGGTAGCGATTACTGACCGAACATATCCTTGATCCAGCCGGCGACGCCATCGCCATCTTTTTGCTCACCCGCCGCCGGTTGCTGCTGTTGCTGCACCGCCGCCTGGCTGGCCTGGCACAATCCCTGCGGATTGTCGGTCCAGACCGGGATGGTGCGCCAACTGCCACCGCCGCAGATAAAGTTGCCGGCAGAGTCGATGCTCATCTGGTTAATGCCTTCCGGCGGCTGCAGCATCAGCGGCAGCGGCGTCTGGTTTTCCAGATAACGGCGATACAGGGTCAAGGCACCGTTGGCGCCGGTCAGCTTGGCCGGGCCGTTGTTGTCGCGCCCCACCCAGGCGATCGCCACCTCTTTACCGTCGATGCCGGCAAACCAGCTGTCGCGCAAATCGTTGGTGGTACCGGTTTTCGCCGCCAGGTTGTAGTTCGGGAACTTCACCGACAGCGAACGGGAGGTCCCGCGCGCTACGCCCTGCTGCATCGCATACAGCGTCAGGTAAGCGGCCTGCGCCGGCACCATGCGTTCCGCCTGCGGGAAGCTCTGGTACAGCACCGTGCCGTCTTCGGCGATCACCGAACGCACCGCCGACAGCGGCGCACGGTTACCGCCGCTGGCGATGGTCTGATACTCCTGCGCCACTTCCATCGGCGTCAGGCCGATCGCCCCCAGCAGCATCGAAGGCACCGGGTTGATCTCCGCTTTTGGGATGCCCAGACGTTGCAGCGTGGCGCTGATCTGATCCAGCCCAACCGACAGACCGAGGTTCACCGTCGGCACGTTCAGCGAGTTGGCCAGCGCATCCACCAGCATCACCTGACCGCGGAATTTACGGTCATAGTTGTTCGGCTGCCAAACGGCCCCGTTCGGCTGTTTCAGCGACAGCGGCGCATCCGCCAGCCAGGTGTTGAGGCGGTATTTATCCGGTTCGGATAACGCGGTCAGGTACGTCGGCGGCTTGGCCAACGAGCCGACCAGACGGCGCGCCTGCATGGCGCGGTTGAAACCGGCGAACTGCGGGTTGGCGCCGCCGACCATGGCGCGCACTTCACCGCTGAAGCGATCGACGATCACCATCGCCGCTTCCAGATCCTGCAGATGACGCGCAGCGCGCAGCGCCGGAATGCCGTCTTCGACCGCTTTTTCCGCCGCGTCTTGCGACACCGGATCCAGCGTGGTGAAGATCTTCACGCCGGACAGGTCATTGACCTTATCGCCCAGCTTGCTCTGCAGTTCCTGGCGCACCATCTGCATAAACGCCGGCTGTGGCGTAATGACGCCGCCTTTCGGCTGCACGCCCAGCGGACGCGCGCTCAGCATGTCATACAGCTCGCCGTCGATCACGCCCTGGTTCTGCAGCAGCTTGAGCACCAGATTGCGGCGCTCCAGCGCCAGTTTCGGGTTGCGCCACGGGTTGTACAGCGACGCACCCTTGACCATGCCGACCAGCAGCGCCTGCTGATCGAGGCTCAGCTCGTCCACCGGACGGCCGAAGTAGTACAGGCTGGCCAACGGGAAACCGCGGATCTGATCGCTGCCGCTCTGGCCGAGGTACACCTCGTTCAGATACAGTTCCAGAATGCGGTCCTTGCTGTAACGGTAATCCACCAACAGCGCCATATAGGCTTCGTTGGCCTTACGCCACAGCGAACGTTCGTTGCTCAGGAACAGGTTCTTCACCAGCTGCTGCGTCAGGGTACTGCCGCCCTGCACCGCACGGCCGGCGGTCAGGTTGGCCAGCACCGCACGGCCGATGGAGTATGGGCTGATGCCGTCATGCTCATAGAAGTGGCGGTCTTCCGTGGCGATCAGCGTATCCACCAGCAGATCCGGGAAGCCGGAGCGCGGTACAAACAGACGCTGTTCGCCGTTCGGCGACTGCAGCATGGTGATAAGACGCGGATCGAGGCGGAAGAAGCCGAAGCTGCGGCCGCTGTCCAGATTTTCGATCTTCGCCAGGCGGTTGTTCTGGAAATCGAGGCGAGCGCGGATCTGGCCTTCTTTACCATCCGGGAAGTCGAACGGGCGGCGCAGCATCTCGATGCTGTTAGCCTGCACGGTAAACTCGCCCGGACGTGTCATGCGGCTGACCTGGCGATACTGCATGCCTTCCAGCAGGTTGACCATTTCCTTCTTGCTGTACGGCATGCCCGGTTCCAGGTTGACCATGCGGCCGTACACCGCCGCCGGCAGCTGCCAGACTTTACCGTCGATGCGGCTGCGGATCTGCGAGTCCAGGTAGACGCCATAGATCGCCAACAGGACAGCGATCACCAGGATCAGTTTGATAAACAGGCCGAGCCAGCGGCGTTTTTTACGCGGCGGAGTCGCTTTTACCTTACGCGGCATGCGTTCCTCCTCCTCTTCATACTCATCATCGTCATACTCGTCTTCTTCGTAATCGTCATAATCGTCGTCTCGGCGACGGCGCGGCGGCTTGCGCGACGCGGTGCTTTTTGGTTGTTTTCCTTTGCGCCCGATGGGCTCGCGGTCATCCCCAGCCATGGCTGTTGTTCTCCGAGCTTGCCGACACTGCCGGCCATAATGAGTCGCTTAATCTGTGCCGACGCCATGGCGCTGACCAGAAGAAACATCTGAATTCCAAACCTTAAATGCTCGCGGCCTACTGATATTTCTTCGTTCGGCGCGTCGGTACCGCCGTGGCCGGGTCGTCCGGCCACGCATGTTTCGGGTAGCGGCCCTTCATCTCTTTTTGCACCTCACGATAGGCGCCTTGCCAGAAGGCCGCCAGATCGCCGGTGATTTGCAACGGCCGGTGCGCCGGTGAGAGTAACTCAAGCACCACCGGGATGCGACCCTCCGCCAGCATCGGGCTGCGCTGCTCACCGAACACTTCCTGCAATCGTACCGCCAGCGCCGGCGGTTTGCCGGCCTCATAACGGATTGGCAAGCGGCTGCCGGTCGGCACAGTGTAATGAGTGGGTAGCGCATTATCCAGCCGCTGCTTTTGCTGCCAGTCCAACAGCCGTGACAGCGCCTCGGCGATGTTGACCTGCTTCAACCTGCGCAGATCGCGCACGCCGCTCAGCGACGGCAGCAGCCACTGTTCCAACGCCGCCAGCAGCGGTTCTTCGTCCATCGCCGGCCATTCCGCCTCCGGCAGCCAGGCTTGCGCGCACTGCAGGCGCACCCGCAATTGTTCGGCGGCGCCCTCCCAGTTGAGCACCGCCAACCCCTGCGCGCGCACCCAATCGAGCAGCGCCTGCTGCAGCTCTTCATCCGCCGGTTTGGCCAGCGGCTGGGCGCGCAACGTCAGACGGCCGATCTGCTGGCGCTTCCAGGCGCGCAGCGTGCCCTTCTCTTCATCCCACTCCACCGCCGTACGCGGCGTGACGATCGCCGGCAGCTGCGCCGCCAGCGCCTCGATATCGACCGGCAACGCCAGCAAAATACGCGCATCGGGGCTGTTGTGGCCCTGCAACAGACTGGGGACGATCAGCCACGGCGCACGCGACAGCGCTTCGTCCTGGTTCATCGCCGCGCCCATGCCGTTGGCCAGCAGGTAGCGGCCATCCTGACCGCGCCGCTGGGCGATGCGATCGGTAAACGCCAGCGCCAGCAGACGCGGTGCCAGATCGATATCGATTTGCCCCGCACGCTGCGGCAGGCGTTTGGCCAACTGCGCGGCACGCTGCCGCCAGTTCGGCTGCGGGCGGCTCAGCCAGTAGCCGATATCCATCTGCCCGCCGCGCGGCGGCTCCTCCAGCAATGCCGCCAGCAACGCCGCCGTTGCCAGGCCATCGGCGCTCAGCGCCGCGCCGGCGACCAGCATCGCCGCCAGCCGTGGCTCACAGCCCAATGCGGCCATCTGGCGCCCCGACGCGGTGAGCTTGTCGCCGTCATCCGTGGCCCCCAACCGCTGCAGCAACGCCCTGGCCGCCGCCAATGCCACCGCCGGAGGCGCGTCAAGCCAGGTCAGCTGCGCCGGATCATGACAACCCCACTGCAGCAGTTCGAGCCAGAAACCGGTGAGATCGCTCTGTAAAATTTCCGGTTCAGCGTGTTCCACCGCACGCTCCGCCTGCTCCTTGGCGAACAGGTGCCAGCAAATGCCCGGCTCCAGGCGCCCAGCACGCCCGGCGCGCTGCACCATCGAAGCCTGACTGATGCGCTGTGTCGCCAGCCGCGTCAAACCGTTGCGCACCTCGTAGCGCGCCACGCGCTCCAGGCCGCTGTCCACCACCAACCGAATGCCTTCAATAGTCAGACTGGTCTCGGCGATGTTGGTCGCCAGCACCACCTTGCGGCGGCCAAACGCCGCTGGCTGAATCGCTTTTTGCTGCTGCGCCAGCGGCAACGCGCCATACAGCGGGCAAAGATCGGTATCGCTCGCCACCTCGCCGGTCAAGCGCTCCAGCACCCGATTGATCTCCGCCACACCCGGCAGGAACAGCAGCAACGACCCCGCCTGCTCGGCCAGCAGGCGCTTCACCGCCGCCGCAACGCCGTCTTCCAGCCGCAGATGGCTGGCCAACGGCTGATACTGGCGCTCAACCGGGAAGCTGCGCCCTTCGGACACCACCACCGGCGCTTCCGGCAGCAGCTGCGTCATACGGGCGTTATCCAACGTAGCCGACATGATCAGCAGTTTCAGATCGTCGCGCAGCCCTTGCTGCACATCGAGCAGCAGCGCCAGCGCCAGATCGGCCTGCAGGCTGCGCTCGTGGAATTCATCGAGGATCACCAACGATACGCCCTGCAGCTCGGCATCCTGCTGCAGCATGCGGGTGAGAATACCTTCCGTCACGACCTCCAGCCGGGTCTGCGGCCCGCTTTTACTTTCGGCGCGCATGCGGTAGCCCACGGTCTGACCGGGCTCTTCTCCCAGTTGCTGCGCCAGACGGTAAGCGACGTTTTTCGCCGCCAGCCGCCGCGGCTCCAGCATGATAATGCGCCCCGGCAGCCCGGCGTTAGCCAGGATCTGCAGCGGCAACCAGGTGGATTTACCGGCGCCGGTCGGGGCGTGCAACAGCACCTGCGGGGCAGACTGCAGCGCAGCCAGCAACTCATCGAGCACCGCGCTGACGGGCAATGAAGACACTGAATTCTCCGTAGTGGTTAACGTTAAACGGCGTACAGTGTAGCATTAGCTGTATCCCCGTAGCCTTTCAAACTGCGGCGGCGTTAGCTATAGTACGGAGCTCATCCATGTGCCCCGCCCCTCGTGGGGCCGTTGCAAGCCGCATTCCTGTCTGTCCCGACGGATTCGTCATTATTTACCGAGCCCCCATGTCCAATTCGCGCCGCCTGTTTTTCGCCTTGTCCTTGCCTGATGCCCTGCAACAGCAGGTGATCCGCTGGCGCGCCGAGGCGTTTGCGCCAGAGGCCGGCCGACCGGTGGTGGCGGCCAATTTGCACCTGACGCTGGCGTTTCTCGGCGAGGTCTCCGCGCAAAAAGAGCTGGCGCTGCGCAAGCTGGCCGGCCGCATTGTGCAACCCGGCTTCAGCATGCGGCTCGACGATCTCGGCCATTGGCCGCGCCCCGGCGTGGTCTGGCTCGGCACCCGCCGCGCGCCGCGCGGGCTGTTGCAGCTGGCCGAGCTGTTGCGTTCGCAGGCCGCCCGCAGCGGCTGCCATCAAAGCGCGTTGCCGTTCCATCCGCATATCACGCTGCTGCGCGCCGCCACCCAGCCGGTGGCGATCCCGCCGGCGACGCCGGGTTGGACATTCAGCGCCGACGCCTTTTCCTTGTATGAGTCGGTATTCGAACACGGCCGCACTCGTTACCAACACCTCGAACAGTGGCCGCTGGCCAAGCAGGCATCCGCATGATTTTCTCTCCACCGCTGCGCTCCGCCACGCTGATCAAACGTTACAAGCGCTTTCTGGCGGACGTGATCACCCCGGAAGGGGAAACCTTTACGCTGCACTGCGCCAATACCGGCGCCATGACCGGTTGCGCTACGCCTGGCGACACCGTTTGGTACTCCACCTCGGACAATCCCAAACGCAAATACGCCCACAGCTGGGAACTGACCCATACCCAACAGGGGCACTGGATCTGTGTCAACACCCTGCGCGCCAACGCGCTGGTGCGCGAGGCAATCGAACACAATTTAATCAATGAATTATCCGGTTACAGTAAAATTAGCGGCGAAGTGAAATACGGCGCTGAAAACAGTCGTATCGATTTGTTATTACAGGCAGAAAACCGGGTTAACTGCTATATTGAAGTTAAGTCAGTCACATTACTGCAACAACAACGTGGTTACTTTCCTGATGCGGTAACGCTCAGAGGGCAAAAGCACCTGCGTGAGTTGCTCAGCGTGGTTGAAAGCGGGCAACGGGCGGTGTTGTTCTTTGCCGTGTTACACAGCGGTATTGAGCAGGTCGCACCGGCACATCATATAGATGAGCGCTATGCGGCGCTGTTGGCACAGGTCCGGCAGTTGGGAGTGGAAGTGGTTTGCTACGGGGCAAAATTATCACCTGACGGTATTTATCTCTGCGATAAGCTGCCGTTTTTTATCGATTAGCGCAGTCGGGTCCCTATAAATAGACAACCGACCAGCACGATCGCCAAATACGCCTTCCTTCACACGATTGTCAAGCGGGCGACAGGAATAATTGCCAACCTACCTTCCTTCTGTTATTTATAGCGGCCTGTTTTTCCCCCGCATTGGGGATTCGATAGTGCGTGTGTATGTAGGAGAAGCAACATGCAAGAAGGGCAAAACCGTAAAACCTCGTCCTTGAGCATTCTCGCCATCGCTGGGGTGGAGCCGTACCAAGAGAAGCCGGGCGAAGAGTACATGAACGACGCCCAGTTGTCGCATTTCAAGCGCATTCTTGAAGCGTGGCGCAACCAGCTCAGGGACGAAGTGGACCGTACTGTATCGCATATGCAAGAAGAGGCAGCCAACTTCCCTGATCCGGCCGACCGTGCCACTCAGGAAGAAGAGTTCAGCCTTGAACTGCGTAACCGTGACCGTGAACGCAAACTGATCAAAAAGATCGAGAAAACGCTGAAGAAAGTGGAAGACGATGATTTCGGCTACTGCGAATCTTGTGGCGTGGAGATCGGTATTCGTCGCCTCGAAGCGCGTCCGACCGCCGATCTGTGCATCGACTGCAAGACGCTGGCTGAGATCCGCGAAAAGCAGATGGCCGGCTAATACCGTTGTTACCGCTGCGGCGTGCGCACCCTCGCGCGCCGCACAGAGAAAAGGGAACCTCTCCCCTCTGATATGCAAGAAAGTCATTATGTGGGGCGCTTTGCCCCATCGCCTTCCGGGGATCTGCATTTCGGTTCGCTGATTGCCGCTCTGGGAAGCTACCTTCAGGCTCGCGCCCAACGCGGGCAGTGGCTGGTTCGCATCGAAGATATCGACCCGCCGCGTGAAGTCCCCGGCGCCGCCGCTCGCATCCTGTCCGCGCTGGAACATTATGGTCTCCACTGGGACGGCCAGGTCATCTATCAATCCCAACGTCACGATGCCTATCGCGCCGCGCTGGATCTGTTGCAGCGCCAGGGGCTCAGTTATTACTGCACCTGCACCCGCAGCCGCATCCAGCACATCGGCGGATTGTACGACGGCCACTGCCGCGATTTGCAGCTCGGCCCGCAGGGTGCCGCCATCCGCCTGCGCCAGACCGCGCCCGTTTACGGCTTTCACGATCGCCTGCAGGGAGAGCTGCACGCCGATCCGGCTCTGGCGGGAGAAGACTTCATCATTCGCCGCCGCGACGGGCTGTTCGCCTATAACCTGGCGGTGGTGATCGACGACCATTTTCAGGGCGTGACCGAGATTGTGCGCGGCGCCGACCTGATCGAACCGACGGTGCGCCAAATCGCCCTCTACCGCCAGCTGCAGGCGCCGGTGCCCGCCTATGTGCATCTGCCGCTGGCGCTGGGCGCCAACGGCATCAAGCTGTCGAAGCAAAATCATGCGCCGGCGTTGCCCGCAGGCGATCCGCGCCCGGTGCTGATCGCCGCGCTGGAATTTCTGCGCCAACCACTGCCGGAAAGCTGGCAAGATCTTGACCTGCCATTATTATTGAGCTGGGCAGTCGAACATTGGCGGTTGGAAAACGTGCCGCGTCAGGAGGCTATCCCTCTGGATGAAAACACGCCGGCATTCTCAAAGGAGCCCTGGTGAGCTATGATTAGCCGCTATTTTTTGTTAGCTCCATTTTTATCAGTCACTATCGAGGTGTACCATTTTTACCCGAGTAGCCAACTTCTGTCGTAAGGTACTGACCCGCGATGACAAGCTGCCCCGCGACGACGCGGCGGCCGGCGATAAAAACGTAGTCCGCGAAGAGCGTGCCGCGGCGCCAAGCCGCCCTGCGCCACAGCCGCGCGCCGCCGATAACGGCAGCAGCGCCCCTGCCCGCCGCTCAACGCCGCGCAAACGTCCTCCTTTCCCCCTCGCCGAGAGCAACGACTCGATGACCGTGATCCCGCGCGAACAGCACTCGATTTCCCGCAAAGACATCAGCGAGAATGCGCTAAAAGTGCTTTATCGCCTGAACAAGTCCGGCTACGAGGCCTATCTGGTCGGCGGCGGCGTACGCGATTTGTTGCTCGGCAAAAAGCCGAAAGACTTCGACATCACCACCAACGCCACGCCGGAGCAAGTGCGCAAGCTGTTCCGCAACTGCCGCCTGGTCGGTCGCCGCTTCCGCCTGGCGCACGTGATGTTCGGGCCGGAGATCATCGAAGTGGCTACTTTCCGCGGCCACCACGAACAAAATCAGGAATCCGACAAGAACTCCTCCCAGCAGGCACAAAACGGCATGCTGCTGCGCGACAACATCTTCGGCTCGATCGAGGAAGACGCCCAGCGCCGTGATTTCACCATCAACAGCCTGTACTACGGCGTGGCGGATTTCACCCTGCGCGATTACGTCGGCGGCCTGAACGACCTGAAACAAGGCGTGATTCGCCTGATCGGCGATCCGGAAACCCGCTACCGCGAAGATCCGGTGCGCATGCTGCGCGCGGTGCGCTTCGCCGCCAAACTGGATATGCGCATCAGCGAAGAAACCGCCGAGCCGATCCCTCGTCTGGCCTCGCTGCTGCATGAGATCCCACCGGCGCGTCTGTTCGAAGAATCCCTCAAGCTGCTGCAGGCGGGTTACGGTTTCCAGACCTACCTGAAGCTGTGCGAATACCAGCTGTTCCAACCGCTGTTCCCGCTGATCGCCCGAAACTTTACGCCGAACCACGATACGCCGATGGAACGCATTCTGGTGCAGGTGCTGAAGAACACCGATCATCGTCTGCAGAACGACATGCGCGTCAATCCGGCGTTCCTGTTCGCCGCCATGCTGTGGTACCCGCTGCTGGAGCACGCGCAGAAGCTGGCGCAGGAAAGCGGCCTGGCCTATTACGACGCCTTCGCTCTGGCGATGAACGACGTGCTCGACGAGCAGTGCCGCTCGTTGGCCATCCCGAAACGCATCACCACGCTGGTGCGCGATATCTGGCAGCTGCAGCTGCGCCTGTCCCGCCGCCAGGGCAAACGCGCGCACAAACTGATGGAGCATCCGAAATTCCGCGCCGCCTATGATTTGCTGGCGCTGCGCGCGGAAGTGGAAGACAATCAGGAAATGTTGCGTCTGGCCGAGTGGTGGGGCGAATTCCAGGACGCCACGCCGGCGCGGCAGAAAGCCATGCTGAGCACCCTGGGTGACGATCCGGCGCCGCGCCGCGCGCGTCAACGCCGCCCTCGCCGCCGGGCACCGCGTAAAGAAGGGGCATAATGATCCGCGTTTATATCGCGCTGGGCAGCAACCTGGCGCAGCCGCTGCAACAGGTTAAAGCCGCACTGGAGGCGCTGGAGCATCTCCCGCGCACCCGGTTGGTCACCTGTTCTCCGTTTTACCGCACCAAGCCGCTGGGGCCGCAAAACCAGCCGGATTTTCTCAATGCGGTGGTGGCACTGGATACCCTGTTGCCGCCCGAACAGCTGCTCGACCATACCCAGGCGATAGAACGCAATCAGGGGCGCGTGCGCAAGGACGAACGCTGGGGGCCGCGCACGCTCGATCTGGACATCATGCTGTACGGCGACAAGGTGATCCATACCGAGCGTCTGACGGTGCCGCATTACGGCCTGAAAGAGCGCGAATTCATGCTCTACCCGCTGGCGGAAATCGCCCCTGACCTGATTTTCCCCGATGGCGAACCGCTCGCCAGCTGCCTCAAGCGCGTGCCGGAAAACGGCATGGCGCTGTGGCATCAGCCCAAACCGAAGTCCTGACCCGCCTACAGCGCCAGCCGCGCAACGAACCCGCCCGCCGGGCGATTGGCGAAGCTGACCTGCAAACCATGCAGCCCGGCGATGCGCTGCACGATCGATAATCCCAGCCCGCTGCCGGTTTGTTCCTGCCCCGGCGGGCGATAGAAGCGTTCTCCCAGCCGCGCCAGATGCTCCGTGGTCACCCCCGGACCGTCGTCCTCCACCGTCAGCGAACGTTCGCTCAATGTCACGGTGACCACGCCGCCCTTCGGGGTGTAGCGCACCGCGTTGTCCAGCAAGTTGCGCAATAGCAGCGACAGCAGCAAGGTCTGGCCCTGACGCGCCGGCGGCGTTCCCTGCTGTTCATAACGCAGCGTCACGCCCGCCGCATAAGCCTGCTTATCCTGTTCCGCCAAGGTCATCGTCACCAGTTCGTTCCAGTCGATCGGCGCCAGCTCGGCCAGATCCGACAGCGAATCCAGCCGCGACAGCGTGAGCAGCTGATCCACCAGCCGGGTGGCGCGATCGATGCCCACCGTCAGATTGTCCAGCGCATGCTCGCGCATCGGCGCATCGTCCCCCGCCAGCTGCACCACTTCGGTCTGCACCCGCAGCGCCGCCAGCGGGCTACGCAGCTCGTGCGCGGCATCGGAGGTGAAGCGCCGTTCCCGCACCAGCAAAGCGTTGATGCGGGCGAACAGCGCATTGAGCGCATCCACCAGCGGACGCACCTCGGTCGGCACCTGGCGCGCGTCCAGCGGCGTCTCGTCATCGGGTGCGCGCCGGCGCAAACCGGCCGCCACCGCGCGCAGCGGCCGCAGTTCGCGCCCTACCATCAGCGCGATCAGCAGCATCAGCACCGGCAGCGTCACCAGCCAGGGCACCAGTTGGCCGGTCACCATGCCCAACGCCATATCGCGCCGGTAATCCCATTCCTGACCAACCACGATACGGTAACGACCGTCCGGGCTGGTCAGCCACAGCAGACGCCAGCTGTCGTCATCACCTTTGCGCTCGCCGTCGGTAAAACCTTCACGCTCTTCGTCAAACAGGAAGTCGGCGCCGTTCTCGCCGTCGTTGAGCAGCATCTTGCCCTGGCGATCGAAGATGGCGAACGCCAGCGCGTCGTCGTCCTGCTCGCCACGCTTGCCGTGGTGCACCAGCTTCTTGGTTTTCGGCAGGCTGCGCGCGCTTTCATCGGCCAGCAGATCGCCGAGGTTGGCGGTCGCCAGCCGTTTGGCGAACAGCATCTGTTGGGTGTCGAACACTTCGTTGATGGTGTTGCGCGACATCACCCAGGCCACCACGCTGGCGGTGCTCCAGGTCAGCAGCGCCAACAGGCTGAAGATCAGGATCAGGCGCAGCCGCAGGCTGAGACGCTTCACGGCGCATCCCCCAGCGTGTAACCCACGCCGTGGATGGTGCGGATGAAACCGTTGCCCAGCTTGCGCCGCAGGTGATGAATATGCACTTCCACCGCGTTGCTGCTCACCTCGTCGTCCCAGTTATACAGCTTCTCCTGAATCAACGGCCGCGCCAGCACCCGCCCCTTGTTGTGCAGGAACAGTTCCAGCACCGCCAATTCACGCGGCGTCAGCGTCACCGGCTCGCCGTTGCAGCTCACGCTGCGGGTGGCGCTGTCGAACACCACGTTGCCGTGCGTCAACTGCGGCATCAGTTGGCCGTGGCGACGACGGATCAGCGCCTGCAGCCGCGCCGCCACTTCGGCCAACGCGAACGGCTTGCACAGGTAATCGTCGGCGCCGCTTTGCAGCCCGCTGACCCGCTGCTCCAGCGCGTCGCGGGCGGTGAGGATCAATACCGGCACATCCTGTCCGGCCTGGCGCCACTGGCGCAGCAGATCCAGGCCATCGAGGCCCGGCAGACTGAGATCGAGGATCACCGCGTCGTAGGGCGCGCTGTCCAGCGCGTTTTTACCGACGGCGCCATCGGTGAACCAGTCCAGATTGAAGCCGAGTTTGGTCAGCCCGGCCTTGATGCCGTCCCCGATCAGTTTGTCATCTTCGATCAGCAAAATTCGCATGAGTATCCCTTTTAAGTCATGGCGCCATTGCACCACAAGGTTCTTAAGAACCGCTTAAGCATGGCGATCCGCGCTACCCACCCCGATCGGGTTACAGTAGAATGGCTGCACTTTTTTTGCAGCCTGGGCCTGCGTACGCCGCACGGCCCGTTTCAGGAGACGTTGTGATGAAACCCACCACCGTGACCCATTTGCGCCAGTGGAAACAGGAGCAACGCAAGTTTGCTACCCTTACCGCCTACGATGCCAGCTTTGCCAAACTGTTTGAAGAGCAAGGCATCAAAGTCCTGTTGGTGGGCGATTCGCTGGGCATGACGCTGCAGGGCCACGACTCCACGCTGCCGGTCACCGTCGCCGACGTGGCCTATCACACGCGCGCCGTGCGCCGCGGCGCGCCGGCCTGCCTGCTGCTGGCCGATCTGCCGTTCATGAGTTACGCCACCCCCGAACAGACCTTCGCCAATGCCGCCGAGCTGATGCGCGCCGGCGCCAACATGGTGAAACTGGAAGGCGGCAGTTGGCTGTGCGACACGGTGAAAATGCTCGCCGAGCGCGCGGTGCCGGTGTGCGGCCACCTGGGCCTGACGCCGCAGTCGGTCAACGTGTTCGGCGGCTATAAGGTGCAAGGGCGCGACGAACTGGCCGCCAAACAGCTGCTGCAGGACGCGCAGAATCTGGAGCTGGCCGGCATTCAGCTGCTGGTACTGGAGTGCGTGCCGACCGAGCTGGCGCGCCAGATCACCGAAGCGCTGTCCATTCCGGTCATCGGTATCGGCGCCGGCAACGGCACCGACGGCCAGATCCTGGTGATGCACGACGCCTTCGGCATCACCGGCGGCCACACGCCGAAGTTCGCCAAGAACTTCCTGGCGCAGAGCGGCGATATCCGCACGGCGGTGCAGCACTACATTCAGGAAGTGGAGCAAGGCCTCTACCCGGCGGCTGAACACTCTTTTAACTAAGCGATGGTTCCAGGAGTCACCCAATGATTATTATCGAAACCCTGCCGATGCTGCGCCAGCAGATCCGCCGCTGGCGCCAGGAAGGCAAACGCATCGCGCTGGTGCCGACCATGGGCAACCTGCACGACGGCCACATGACGCTGGTCGATGAAGCGCGCGCCCGTGCCGACGTGGTGGTGGTGAGCATCTTCGTCAACCCGATGCAGTTCGAGCGACCGGACGATCTGGCGCGCTACCCGCGCACGCTGCAGGAAGACAGCGAGAAGCTGACCCGCCGTGGCGTCGATCTGGTGTTCGCGCCGGCCCCGGCCGCGGTCTATCCGCAGGGGCTGGAGCAGCAGACCTACGTCGACGTGCCGGGCATCTCCACCATCCTGGAAGGCGCCAGCCGGCCGGGCCACTTCCGCGGCGTTTCCACCATCGTCAGCAAGCTGTTCAACCTGGTGCAACCTGATTTGGCCTGTTTCGGCGAGAAGGATTACCAACAGCTGGCGCTGATCCGCAAAATGGTGGCGGACATGGGTTACGACATCGACATCGTCGGCGTGCCGACCGTACGCGCCAAAGACGGCCTGGCCCTCAGTTCGCGCAACGGTTACCTGACCGCCGAAGAGCGCAAGATCGCGCCGCAGCTGAGCAAGATCATGAACGCGCTGGCGCAACAGCTGGCCAATGGCGAACGCCATGTCGAAGAACTGCTGGAGCAGACTGCCGAGCAGCTGCGCGCCGCCGGCTTTACGCCGGATGAGCTGTTTATTCGCGACGCCGACAGTCTGCAGCCGCTGACGGTGGACAGCCAACGGGCGGTGGTGCTGATGGCCGCCTGGTTGGGCAAGGCGCGTCTTATCGACAACCAGCAAGTCGATCTGACGCTGTAAGCCATTTTTTATACTGTCGTCACCCTGAAGCCAAGACCATTGGTAGACAATAGCGGGGCAATCGGTGACGATAGAGATTGCAGGGATGCAGGAGAGATGTTCAACCCCAGCGCCTGTGAAGGCCGATATTCAGTTAGGTAAAGCTATGATACGTACTATGCTGCAAGGCAAGCTGCATCGCGTCAAAGTCACTCAGGCTGACTTGCACTATGAAGGGTCCTGCGCCATCGACCAGGATTTCCTGGAGGCCGCCGGCATTCTGGAATATGAAGCGATCGACATCTACAACGTGGATAACGGCCAGCGCTTCTCCACCTACGCCATCGCCGCCGAGCGCGGTTCGCGCATCATTTCGGTCAACGGCGCCGCCGCGCGCTGCGCCTGCGTGGGCGACAAGCTGATCATCTGCTCCTATGTGCAGATGACCGACGCCGACGCTCGCCAACATCACCCGAAAGTCGCCTATTTCGAAGGTGACAACAACCTGCAGCGCAAGGCGAAAGCCGTGCCGGTTCAGGTCGCCTGACAATAAAAACGGGCGCCTTGCGCGCCCGTTCTCCCTTACTGCACCACCACCGTGCCCGGCTTGTTGGCTATTCGATCCGCCATGGTCTGGATCGAATCGGTGCGCAGAATATACAGCCGCTTCAGCGTATAGGGATTATCCCCCGGCTTCACCTTGCCCTGCACCGTGGTCACCGCCATGTGGAAGCCGGCATCCTGCGCCGCCTGAATCGCCCGCTGATTGTAGCCGCCGAACGGATAAGACAGATACAGCACGTGCGGATTGAACTGCGACAGCGCGCGGCGTGAACGCTCAAAATCGAACTCGATATTGTGCAGCGAACGGCTCAGCAAAATCGGCTGGCGATTGCCGTCGGTGCGGTGCAGGAAGTGGGTATGCGACTGCACGTCGAACACGTCCTGAATCTGCTTCAGCTCCGAGATGCTCATAAACTGCAGCGAGTCCGGGCTCCATTTTTGCGGGTGGCGCTTGATGCGCGAAGAGATGATGAACGCCGTCGCGCGGAAACCGTAATCCTTCAATACCGGATAAGCATAGCGATAAACCGATTTCAGCCCGTCGTCGAAGGTCAGCACGATCGCCTTGCCCGGCAGGTTGATCTGGTTCTTCAGGTAGGCTTCCAGCTGATACAGCGAAATGGTGTCGTAGCCCGCCTGTTTCAGGTAGGTCATCTGGTTGCTGAACGCCGCGTCTGAGGTGGTGGTCGACGTGTGGCGGAAGCGCTTGTTCTCTTCGTTTTTAAGCAGGTGGTGGTAAGTCAGCACCGGTATGCCGTTATCGATCTCGCAGTCCAGTTCATTGACGAACCCCAGCCGATCGCCGATGTTGACCTCGTACCAGGTGTTGTTAAGCCGATCCTTCAGCTTGCCGATGATCGGGTAACGCAAGTTGCCTTCCAGCGTGCCAAAGACCTCGCTCTCTTTGTCCGCCGCAGTGTAAACGTCGATCGCCTTTTGGGTGATCAAATTCTGGTTGGTCAGCGGCTTGTTCAGTTCGCCCAGATCGTCTTGCACCTTGCGCGACTTCTTCAGCTCACGCACGTCGTCTTTATCGATAAAGCCGGTGCCGTGCCCGAATTTGAATTCGTAGTATTCCGCATCTGCCGGGAACACCTGGATCAGCTGCCCGCGTTTCACTTCCCCTACCGGGATCACATGTTCGCCCACCAACGCATAAACTTCGCTGTCGCGTTGCGCTTCCATGTATTCAGATTTAACCGCGCTGTCTTCCGACAGCAAATTCGCCAGGCTCACAGGGGAAACCAACGACATCAGAATGCCGAGTAACCCAGCCGCTAACTTGTATTGAGGCCGCATGATGATGTTCTGCTTACGAGTGCGTAATGACAAAAGTGAAGGAAATGTGGAGCGCCAGCATAGCACGATTTGAACAACGGGGAACTAACGGTTATTTGAGCAATTCTATTGATTTACGCGCCGTCTGCGCCAGATCAAGGAAAGCGCCCCCGCCGGGAAAGCGAGGGCGCGCCGGGATCAGCTGCGCAGGCCGCGGCCGCGCTCGATCAGGTACCAGGACGCCAGGTAGAACACCGCGATAAACGCCACCAGCACCGCCATGGTGAAGACCAGCGGCACGTCGTTAACGCCGAGAAAACCGTAGCGGAAACCGCTGATCATATAGACGATCGGGTTCAGCTTGGACACCGCCTGCCAGAATGGCGGCAGCAGCGACAGCGAGTAGAACACCCCGCCCAGGTAGGTCAGCGGCGTCAGCACGAAGGTCGGGATCAGACTGATGTCGTCGAAGGTGGTGGCGAACACCGCGTTGATCAGCCCCGCCAGCGAGAACAGGATCGCCGTCAGCAGCAGCGTCAGCGCAATCACCCACCAGGCGTGCACCTGGAGCGGTACGAAGAACAGCGAGATGATGGTCACCAGCACACCGACGCAGATGCCGCGCGCCACGCCGCCGCCGACATAACCGGCGATCACCACGTGGGTCGGCACCGGCGCCACCAGCAGTTCCTCAATGTTGCGCTGGAACTTGGCGCTGAAGAACGACGAGGCGACGTTGGCGTAAGAGTTGGTGATCACCGCCATCATGATAAGGCCGGGCACGATGAACTGCATGTAGCTGAAGCCGTGCATATCGCCGATGCGCGAACCTATCAGGTTGCCGAAGATGATGAAGTACAGCGTCATGGTAATCACCGGCGGCACCAGGGTCTGGATCCAGATGCGCGCGAAGCGGTTCACCTCTTTGGCCCAGATGCTCTGCAAGGCCACCCAATACAAACGCGTCATGCTTTCTCTCCATTGCCGTTAACCAGGGTGACAAACAGCTCTTCCAGGCGATTCGCCTTGTTGCGCATGCTCAGCACCTGCACGCCCTGCGCGCTCAGCTGGGCGAACAGGCCGTTCAGCCCCTGCTCGCGCATCACTTCCACTTCCAGCGTCGAGGTATCCGTCAGGCGGCTATGATAACCGTCCAGCTTCGGCAGCGGGCTTTTCGCCGCCAGATCGAGGATGAAGGTTTCCGACTTCAGTTTGGCCAGCAGCCCCTTCATCGACGTGTTTTCCACCAGCTCTCCGTTCTGGATGATGCCGATGTTGCGGCACAGCATTTCCGCCTCTTCCAGATAGTGGGTGGTGAGGATGATGGTAGTGCCCTGGGCGTTCAGCTCTTTCAGGAAGCCCCACATTGAGCGGCGCAGCTCGATATCCACCCCGGCGGTCGGTTCATCGAGGATCAGCAGCTTCGGCTGATGCATCAGCGCGCGGGCGATCATCAGACGGCGCTTCATGCCGCCGGACAGCATGCGGGCGCGCTCGTTGCGCTTGCCCCACAGGTCCAGCTGATTGAGGTATTTTTCGGCGCGGGCCATCGCTTCACGCCGCGTGACGCCGTAGTAACCCGCCTGGTTCACCACGATCTGCAACACGGTCTCGAACGGGTTGAAGTTGAACTCCTGCGGCACCAGGCCGAGCTGGCGCTTGGCGTTGACGATGTCTTTATCGATGTCGTAACCGAACACCCGCACGCTGCCGGCGGTTTTGTTCACCAGCGAGCTGATGATGCCGATGGTGGTGGATTTTCCGGCGCCGTTGGGCCCCAGCAGGGCATAAAAATCCCCCGCTTCGACGCTCAGGTCGATGCCGCGCAGCGCCTTGACGCCACCGGCGTAAGTCTTGGTCAGCTGCGCTAATTCCAGTGCATAATTCATATGTAAAATAGTACCTTATGACGATGAGTATGCCGCCGCGCCCCTGTTTGCGAGGCTTGAGACAATAACAATAATCCTAGCATTAGCGGCGTTTTCACTGAGTCGAATCCGTGCGGAAAATGAGGTTGCGCCACTGTTCCGATTTCCAAATTGTGACGCTTACCCTATATTACCCCAACGCAATCTGTTCGTTACGAGTCAATAACCTCCATGAAAGAAATCGAAGAGCTTATCGCCAACAACCAGGCTTGGTCGGCCAGCATCAGCCAGGAAGACCCGGAATTTTTTGAACGTTTAGCCCAGGCGCAAAAGCCCCGTTTCTTATGGATTGGTTGCTCTGACAGCCGCGTTCCCGCAGAACGCCTGACCGGTCTTGAGCCGGGTGAACTGTTCGTCCACCGCAACGTAGCGAACCTCGTTATCCATACCGATCTTAACTGCCTGTCGGTGGTGCAGTATGCGGTAGATGTGCTGGAAGTCGAACACATCATCATCTGCGGCCACCTGGGTTGCGGCGGCGTACAGGCGGCGGTGGAAAACCCGGAGCTGGGTTTGATCGACAACTGGCTGCTGCACATTCGCGATCTGTGGTACAAGCACAGCTCGCTGCTGGGCGAGCTGCCGCCGGAGCAGCGTTTCGACATGCTGTGCGAGATCAACGTCATTGAGCAGGTATACAACCTGGGCCACTCCACCATCATGCAGTCCGCCTGGAAACGCGGTCAGAAGGTGATGATCCACGGCTGGGTATACGGCATTCAGGACGGCCGTCTGCGCGATATGGAAGTGCTGGCGACCAGCCGCGAGAGCCTGGAGATGGGCTACCGCAAAGCGATAGCCAAACTGAAGCAGGATAAAGGCGTATAACCCCGCTGCGGGCGCGGTTTGCCGCGCCCCACATCGATCACTCGTCCAGCAGCACCACTTTGCCGACGTACGGCAGGTGACGATAGCGCTGAGCGTAGTCGATGCCATACCCCACCACGAATTCATCCGGGATCGAGAAGCCGACATATTCGACCGGCACCTGCACTTCACGGCGCTCAGGTTTGTCCAGCAGGGTGCAAATCGCCAGCGATTTCGGCCCGCGCAGCGCCAAAATCTCGCGCACCTTGTTCAGCGTGTTGCCGGAATCGATGATGTCTTCCACGATCAGCACGTCTTTGCCACGAATGTCTTCGTCCAGATCCTTGAGGATCTTCACGTCGCGGGTGGTGGACATGCCGCTGCCGTAGCTGGAGGCGGTCATAAAGTCGACTTCGTGCGGCACGTCGATCGCGCGGCACAGATCAGCCATGAACATGAAGGAGCCGCGCAGCAGCCCGACCAGCACCATGTCACTGCCGCTGTCGCGGTAATGTTCGGTGATCTGGCGGCCAAGTTCGGCGATACGGGTCTTAACTTCCTGCTCGGAAATCATTACGTCTACAGTGTGTTTCATAGTATTCAGGTCAGTTGCCGGAAGAAAGGCGCAGAGTTTAGCATAGGCCGTTACGAGTTGCCTCTCTCCCGGACAGGGGAGTTTTCTTTATTAAGGGTATTCCTGACAAGCGTGCAGGACACCCACTATTTCAATGTGCGCAGCCAGCACGCGGTAAACCACAATGTAATTAAGATGAACGACCATTTCACGCGTCCCGTTCACCCTGCCTGGCCGGAATAGATAAGGATGTTCCGCTAACGGGATAACCGACTCTCATGCGTTGCAACAGAGCCTCAGCGGCAACGGGATTTCGCTCCGCGATAAAGGCAAGCAGCGTGTATAAACCTGTTTTTGCTTCGTCAGTCCATTTGACGATTAACATGAAGGTCAGGCCGATTTTCTTTTGGCTTTTGCCTGTTCGATAATGTGGCGAGCACCGGCCATGACCTCGTCATGGGGGACGCGAGGGGTGTCGCTATTGATGGAAGATTCCACCGTGCTTCTGAACCAACGATCATAGCTATCAGCCTGCTCTTGAGTCTCAAACTCAGAAACGATGGGATCCAGTTTTGTCGGCATGACGCACTCCTCAACAGCTGATATTTTAATCAGTATAACGGCATCCTTTCATTGAACCAAGCGGTGGCGACGCGAGCGCACCGCCACCTGAGCGCCGGACCGCGATCAATCGGCGACGGTGAAGCCCATCATCATGCCGGTATCTTCGTGCTCCAGCAGGTGGCAGTGGGCCATATACGCATGTTCGCTGCTGGCCGGATGGTCGAAACGCACCAGCACTTCGCTGCGCCATCCTTCGACGCGCACCGTGTCCTTCCAGCCACTGCGGTGCGCCGCCGGCGGTTTGCCGTTTTCCGACAAGATGCGGAACTGAGTGCCGTGAATATGGAACGGGTGCAGCATCATGTCGCCCTCGCCGGAAATGGTCCATTTTTCATACTGGCCCCGTTTGGCGGCGAACATCGGCTTGGCCATATCGAAGGCCTTGCCGTTGATCATGTTGCCATGGCTGAAATCGAACGGTTTGGCTTTGCCCTGCGCACCACCGTGATCCATCCCGGCCATCTTGCCATGATCCATGCCTTTCATGTTGCCCATGTTGCCATGGTCCATGTTCTGCATGCCGCCCTTTTCCATACCCGGCATGTTGCCGTGGTCCATGCCTTTCATGTCTGTGCCGCCCATCGCGCCGTGATCCATGCTCATGCCGGCCATCGCCTGGTGGCCATAGCGATCCATCAGCGCCTGCATGCCCAGCATATCCAGCTGCGGATCCATCATCAGCTGTAGCCAGCGCTCCTGGATGCCGGCGGTGGCAGGCAATGCCGGCAGCTTCACCAGGCTGTCCGGCATGGTTTTGACGCCCTGCGCCAACGATGGCTGAATGCGCAACACCGGCAGCGCTTGATCGAACGGCGCCAGCGTCATGCCCATCTGTTTAACCGGCAGCGTCACGATATCGAACGCTTTCCCGTCGGAAGCATCGACCAGCACTTCAAAGCGTTCACCCATCAACATCGGCAACTCGGTCAGTTTCACCGGCTCTGCCAGGAAACCGCCGTCGCTGGCGATGACGTACAGCGGACGATTGTCGCTGGCCGCCAGATTCAACGAGCGGGCGTTGCAGCCGTTAAGGAAACGCAGACGCAGCCAACCGCGCGGCGCCAGATGCTGCGGATACTGCGCGCCGTTGGTGAACATGCGATCGCCAAACCAGCCCACCGCCGCGCTCATCACGTCCAGGCGGTATTCGATCTGCGCGTCTTTGCCCAACCGCTTATCCTGCAGGATCACCGGAATATCATCCTGCCCCCAGGTTTTCGGCAGCGGCAGTTTGGCGCTTTCCTCATCTTCCAGCAGCACCAGCCCCGCCAGCCCCATCATCACCTGGCTGCCGGTTTTACCGTGGGTATGCGGGTGGAACCAACAGGTGGCCGCCGGCTGTTCGACGGTGAAATTCACCGTGCGCGTCGCGCCGGGATGGATCAGCGCCTGCGGGCCGCCATCGACATCGCCAGGAATTTCCAGACCGTGCCAGTGGACGGTGCTGGCCTCCGCCAGGCGGTTTTTGATATCGACCGTCACCGGTTGGCCCCGCTGCAGTTTCACCGCCGGCCCGAGCAACGCGCCGTTGAATCCCCAGGTTTTGGTCGCGGCACCGGGCACCCAGCGGGTTTCCCCCGCCTGCAGCGCCAGCGCAATCTTTCCCTGCGCGTCCGGCGTCAACAGCGGCGGCACCGGTAAAGACGGCCGATCGGCCGCCCAGGCGGCCCGGCTCCATAACGGCAGTGCGCTCGCAGCGCCCAGCGCGGCGGTTAATTTAATAAAATCACGGCGTAACATCGCTGACTCCCTTTTCCCAGTGACATAGCTCAATGCCGCCAGCCTAAACCTTCCCCTTGGCGGAAGGTCAAGCCTTTCCTGGCGGTATTTTAAGCTATGCCTCACAATCAAGAGAGTGCGACTGGCGAACGTGACGCTGGCCCGCCGGTAATAAAATTTGGTGCCTTTACAGGCAAGTGTGGTAACGTCTGCAGACGACAAACAGGTCTATTTCATGATGAAAAAAACAACGTTATCGATGCTGCTGCTGGCGATGCTGGGCTTCTCCAACGCCAGTCTGGCGCTGAATGAATCCGAGGCGGAAGATCTGGCCGATCTGACGGCGGTATTTATTTATTTGAAAAATGATTGCGGCTACAACGATTTGCCAAACGCGCAAATCAAACGCGCCATCGTCTATTTCGCGCAACAAAATCGCTGGGATCTGAGCAACTACAACAGCTTTAACATGAAGGCGCTGGGCGAAGACAGCTATCGCGATCTCAGCGGCATCGCCATTCCAACGCCTAAAAAGTGCAAATCGCTGGCGCGCGACTCTTTGAGCCTGCTGGCTTACGCCAATTAATTCCTCCCCCTTCTCCCGTCCGCCTTCCGCTCCCTCTGTCTGAAATTCAACCGTGCATCGCCAGGCAGAGTTAGCTATTATGTTGCGCCGATTTTTCATGGCTGTTATTACGGAGTTTCCCGCACATGACCCAGAAAGAAATTTGGTACGAAACGCTGCATACGGGCTTCGGCCAGTACTTCTCGGTAGAGAAGGTACTGTACCGCGAGAAGACCGATCATCAGGATCTGGTGATCTTCGAGAACCCGGTGCTGGGGCGCGTGATGGCGCTCGACGGCGTGGTGCAAACCACCGAGCGTGACGAGTTCATCTATCACGAAATGCTGACCCATGTGCCGCTGCTGGCGCACGGCGCGGCGAAGAAAGTGCTGATCATCGGCGGCGGCGACGGCGGCATGCTGCGTGAAGTCAGCCGGCACCCCGGCGTGGAGCAGATCACCATGGTCGAGATCGACGCCGGTGTCGTCGAATTCTGCCGCCAGTACCTGCCCAACCACAGCGCCGGTGCCTATGACGATCCGCGTTTCAAACTGGTGATCGACGACGGCGTCAATTTCGTGAATCAAACCGACGAAACGTTCGATGTGATCATTTCCGACTGCACCGATCCGATCGGCCCCGGCGAAAGCCTGTTCACCTCGGCGTTTTATGAAGGCTGCGCCCGCTGCCTGAATGAGGGCGGCATTTTCGTCGCGCAAAACGGCGTCTGTTTCCTGCAGCAGGACGAGGCGGTCAACAGCCACGCCAAACTGAGCCGCTATTTTACCGACGTCAGCTTCTATCAGGCAGCGATCCCGACCTATTACGGCGGCATCATGACCTTCGCCTGGGCGAGCCAGAATCCGGCGCTGCGCCAGCTCGGTCAGCCTGCCCTGCAACAGCGCTTTAACCAAAGCGGCCTGCGCTGCCGTTACTACAACCCGGCAATTCACGTCGGCAGTTTTGCCCTGCCGCAATATTTGCTCAATGCCCTGAACGTAACACGTTAAGCGAGAAGATAAAGGAGGTGGCCCAAATTGCATAAGCTAAAACTGCACGGCTTCAACAACCTGACCAAGAGCCTGAGTTTTTGTATTTACGATATTTGTTACGCCAAGACCGCAGACGATCGCGACGGCTATATCGCCTACATTGACGAACAATATAATGCCAACCGGCTGACCGAGATCCTGAGCGAAACCTGCTCGATCATCGGCGCCAATATTCTGAATATCGCGCGCCAGGACTACGATCCGCAGGGCGCCAGCGTCACCATCCTGGTCAGCGAAGAACCGATCGACCCGAAAGACGTCGATACGTCGGAACACCCCGGCCCACTGCCGAATACGGTCGTCGCGCACCTGGACAAGAGCCATATCTGCGTGCACACCTACCCGGAAAGCCACCCGGAAGGCGGGCTTTGCACCTTCCGCGCCGATATCGAGGTTTCGACCTGCGGCGTCATTTCGCCCCTCAAGGCGCTGAACTACTTAATTCACCAGTTGGAATCCGACATCGTCACCATGGACTATCGCGTGCGCGGTTTTACCCGCGACGTGAACGGCGTGAAACATTACATCGATCATGAGATCAATTCGATTCAGAACTTTATGTCGGAAGACATCAAAGCGCTGTACCACATGATGGACGTGAACGTTTATCAGGAAAATATCTTCCATACCAAGATGTTGCTGAAAGACTTCGATCTGAAGCACTACCTGTTTAACGCAGAACCGGAAGCGTTGAGCGCCGCCGAGCGCAAACAGATCACCGATCTGTTATGGAAAGAGATGCAGGAAATCTATTACGGCCGCAATATCCCGCATCTGTGATGGAAGGGGCGCGACGCGGTGCGCCGCGCCCCGATGCTTAATACTTCAGCATGAAAGAACGATAGGCCTTCAACACCAGCAGGAAATCCTCAACGCCGCAGAATGAGAGGCTTTCTTCGTCGTAGTAATTCATCCCCTCTTCCATTTCATCGCCTTCGAACTCCAGCTGATTGGCGCGGATCATCACCTCTTCACCATCCATCAACAGCGTATATTCATGGCCTTCCAACTGCCATTGACGCTCGCTGCCTTTTACCTCGGCCGCACCGGCTTCAATGCGGTCCAGCAGGTTGAAATCGCCTTTGACTTCTTCGTTGATCCAGTGGCCAATCGCTTCATGCCCCATCGAAAATCTGACGATCACCTGACCGGTAACGTCACGCAGAAATTCGTAATCCATAGCATGCCCTCCTGAGCCCTTTTTCTTAGTGTAAACATAAATTGATTGCTAACTCAGTGAGCGCTCGCAAAGTTGGCAACTCGGCAAAATAAAACCTCGGCGGCGCGCAATATAGCGGCTTGCGGCGGTGATGGGAAGACGCCGGATGCGATCTATCAAGGAAAGGGAAATGAATACATCATCGCCGTGCGGCGCAGGCTCGCCATGCGGAAAGTGTGCCGAGCGTCGGCAGATAACAGGCTATTTATTTGAATCATGTAGAGACCGTGAAGATGTATGTCATGATTTTATCAGATTAATTATTTCCCTTTAAAATAAACAAGTTACCAATTAATGATGCGAGGAGGCTTGATTGACATCTCCTCAATATCGATTAGCTTTTAAATAAAGGAGCTTGAATTGTGTTCACTAGCGGCCAGAGGTGTCCTCACCTCCTTCATACCTATCACCACGATCAGGATGTGTGCCATGAAATACATAATCTCCATTATCGCACTGAGCGTAATGTTCTCTGCATCGGCGTTCGCCGCCAAGCAAATCACGCTTGAAGAATCAGCCAATTACACCAAACTTGGCG
Organism: Serratia sp. LTN-2; assembly: GCF_059740205.1. Lineage (NCBI taxonomy): Bacteria > Pseudomonadati > Pseudomonadota > Gammaproteobacteria > Enterobacterales > Yersiniaceae > Serratia > Serratia sp. LTN-2. The sequence goes on from NZ_JCAXDO010000024.1 coordinate 56,532, forward strand.
ATCTCTCCGTTCAACAGACCGGCCTGCCTACCGTCGGCCATAAATACATTTCCGCAGCCGTTGATAAAAAATGTAATGAACTCAGTGGGCTGGACGGGAAGGACTGCTTCTATCGCATCGTCTCCGCCAGCGGACAAGAGAGCGACCACAAAGACATCCATGTAGAGATATTTAAAAAATAGCCCATGCAGCCGCGTGCCGACCTCGTCTCGCCACCGTGAAGATGTCGCCGGATGCAGACCATTTCCTGTATCAGGAGATTGAAAATGAACGCTATTTTATCGAAATATCCTATGTTGTTGCTGGCGTGTTTGCTGCTGTTGCCCACGACCAGAGCGGCCGCAGACGTCATCGTCAATATCGGCCCGGAACCCGCTTGCCCCTATGGCTACTACGATTATGCGCCCTACTATTGCGCCCCTTACGGCTATTACGGCCCCGATTGGTTTATCGGCGGCAGATTTATCGGCGCAGGGCCCTGGTTCCACGGTCCACGAGAATTTCGCGGCCATGTGGATAACCGTTTCGATCCCAAACACGGTTACCGAGGCGCATTTCCGGAGCGTGGAGATGTCCCCTTCAACCATTTTAGGGGCAACGAGATGCGCAACGGGCGTGGCTAACCGTATGAATATCTGGATGAATAAATATCCTCCGGCATAGCCGGAGGTTTTTCATATGCGCCTATAAGGCTCTGTTACCAGCCGCGCCCTAACAGG
>NZ_JCAXDO010000025.1:0-39047 GCF_059740205.1 Serratia sp. LTN-2
AACTCTTCGGCCGGAAGTTCAGACCAGTGAACAGAAATCTGCTTGTCATTCACGGCGGCCTGTTCTTATGGCGGCCGGGTGTTGTTTTCTATGGTGCATGCGTTATAATCCTTCACAGGCAACGCGCCTGCTTTTGGCCCCCCTGATATCTGACTCTTCCGCCAAGTTGATGACAGATTTCGGGGGGTTTGTGCATTCAGGCTCCGGGAAATCCCGTCACCTGCTCCTGAACGTTTTACTGGACACGTCCTGTACCTGTCTGTTTCCGGAAGTCCGCATTTCTTCCGTAAAACCATCTTCTGCCACCCGCCTGCCTCACCACAAAGCAGTCAAACCGTCAGTTTGAGTTAGGTCACAAAAGTAATCTGAATCAACAATCTGTCCCACCACAAGACGATCGCTGACGATCCGAATACTACCTTTTCGCTGGCAATATTTCCAGATGTCAGGCCAGATTAGCGTTCATTGTTTGCTTGCTAATTGTCCTGAAGGGACGTTTAACCGACAGCGCTCGCCGCAGCATCAGGCCGGCAGGTCTGATCGAGGAAGCGCAGGTGAACGGAACGGGAAGATGGCATTTACGCGCGGAACATGAAGAACAGTCTCTGGCGGGAGACGTTCGCCGGACCGGTGGACTATTGTCCCTGTGAGGCTTTCCTTATAGCGGCCTGCAGTCTTTCAGCGGTGACGGCTTCCGGGAAAACCGTGATGGTTTCCGGCGTTGCGCCGCTGACGGGCATGACGATGATCCCCGGTGTGCCGGTGAGTCCCAGCGCCTCTGCCAGATTGCTGTTTTTCTCAAGAGACGCGGTATGGTCGCCAGGAGCTGAGGTGGCCAGTCCCGCCTTTGACGCTGCTACGCGAATATCCTGCGCCGTCAGTTTGCCTTCATTTTGGCCGGTGGCGTAGATGGCATTGTGATAGGTGACATAGGCCTGCGGCCCTTTCTTTTGCCAGACCGTCAGCCCCTGCTGCGCTGCCTGAAGTGAGGCTTCCCAGCGACCACCAAAAATTGGCCACTCCTTAAAGAGGTAGCGGACGTCCGGCTGCGCTTTCATGACCTTCTCCAGCTCCGGCGCGAAGCGGCTGCAGAACACGCACTGGTAATCAAAGAATTCAATCACCGCGACCTTTGCATTATCAGGCCCGTAAGCCGGAGTATCCGGATCATGCAGAAGGTTCGCCTGATTCTCCATCACGCTGAGTGCAAACATCTTCTGCTTACGTGCCTCCTGCTGTTCCTGCAGCTTATGACTGACCGTCACCAGTATCTCCGGGTGGGACACCAGGTAGTCTGCTGTGATTTCGCCAATACGGGCCTCCTGCTCCGGGCTGAAGACCGGCTGCGGGGCCGAAGCGTGTGCCGTTGCAATAAAGCTGATGTATGTTGTAACTAATAATGCCGCTAATTTATGTCTTTTCATTGCCTGATTCTCATGGTTAAAAGAGAGATTAACGTTCTTTCTGAATGGTACGGGTGAGGGTCTGTTCTTCTCGCTCCGGCATGCGGCCGCGTTCAGTGTTTTCTGCCACCCTGAGCATGTCGCGCTCAGCGTTTGCCAGATCTGCAATCACACGCGATGCCCGCGACTGTTCACCGGATGCCTTGTCAGCACCTTCCAGCTCACTCCTGACACCTGCAGCAGCTTTCATTTCCTGTCCACCGGTGTTTTCCTCACCTCTCACCCTGGCGATCACATCCGCATCCGGGGTGAGTGGTTCCGGTTTACGCGGATTAATGTCTTCCGGTTTCAGTCTTATCACCTCTTCCTGCGGAATTTCCGGCAGCAACGACTCCGGCTGCCTGTTCCGTCCGGCTTCTTCATTGCGAACCTGGTCTGCCAGCAGCTGTTCGCGCAGTTGCTGTACGTTCTGCTCGTCAGTCAGCGTGGAGACAATACCCGGAGAGACATCCTGTTTTGTCCCGCCGCTCACCTTAAGCAACCATGCTGAAGGCGGTTCATCGCCGGTCTGCCAGACCACGCCGTCCTTCGGGTGATGTCGTACTGCATCGAGCGCGGCCGCCAGGTCACTGACTACAATCGTGTTGCCGGACTGGCTTCGCTGCAGTACCGCACCACGGGCACGTTCTGTCATGACCATCCGGGTCTCCCCCTGTGTCATCCGCCCTTCCGGGCTGGCAACCAGGGAAACCAGGGCCAGGCCCGCACTACGGCCGTTGTTGTCATACACCGGCAGCGCCAGCGCCGGTTCGGGAAAGCGCCGGGTGGCCGGGATGATTTTTGCCGTCAGTGACGCATCCTGCATGCCCTGATGGCGTACCCAGGCGCGGCCAATGGCCGTTTTATTCACCGGCTGTCCCATTGCCCAGATGGCTTTCGCCTGTTTACGCTGCGTTTCTGGCGCCAGCGCATCGTGCGCCGTTTTGATATCCCGCTCCGGCGTTTTTACCGCCTTAACCCAGTCCGCCTTCCCGTCGGTATAAATCTGGACGTGCTCTTTCACGCGCGAGGCCGAGATGTAGAAGGCGCGACGGGAGGCAAGTGCCTTACGCCCGCCTTCCGTGCCCTCAAGCGCAATGACATAATCGCTACTGGCCCCCTGAGCACCGTACCCGGTGACAGCCCAGCCGTAGTCAATATGCTGCTGCGCCCTGACGGCCTGAGGATTGATGGTGATGCGGCCGTTTTCCCCCTTCAGACGAATATTGCCCGTTTCGCTGACCGACTCGACCGTATAGCGCTGGCTGGCCATCTTTCCCTGCTCCTTGTCTGTCGCCGTGAACTTCAGCAGATCGCCGGCGCGGACTTCCCTCTCGCTGCGGCGAAACAGCTGCACGTCGCCGGTGATGAGTTGCTTCGGGGAATACAGTCCAATCTTCCCTTCCTCATCACGTACCGTGACCGTACTGCCGTTGCGGTCAACGGCCAGCACGTCCTGGTAGCGATCGCCGCGTTTAACCACCATCCCGGCTTCCCAGGCATCGGTTTTGTTAAACTCATGACGGGTGTGGGTGATTTTATCGAGCACCGGCACCGTAATGGCCTTCTCCCCCAGCTCTCCCCGGGCAGCCAGCACAGCATGAATGCCGGCATTTACCGCACGACGGTCAGCGTTCAGCTGGGTGATAATGAGGGTACGGGACCGCGCCTCCGGCGTCCGGTCCGTCCAGTCAGCCACGATGTCGTTAACGGGCGTCTCCGTTTCCTGAATGGCACTCCCCGGGAGCGTGGCTGAAGCGCTACGCGCCACACGGTCAGCCGGCTGGGTTTCAATGCGCTGCAGGGCCGCATCGATCCGGTTATCAATGATGTCGTGAACGGCACCGCGCAGCTGCAGGTCTTTCTGGCGGACGATTTGCTTCATGATGGCCACATCCATCGGGCTGCGCTCCTGCATCAGCTTAAACGGCGCGCCCACGTCGACCGATTCAAACTGGTCGATATCCCCCATCGAGACCGCGCGACCGCCGCCGCTGGCAATGGCCTGGAACAGGGCCGCCGTATCCTGGTTGCCTGCCATTGAGGACTCATCGATAAGAAACACCTGTGCTTTATAGTCGGGCTTACCGCCTGCGGCCGTCGCCTGGTCATGTTCAACGATAAAGGATTTGATGGTCTGCGCCCGGACACCGACGTCGCTCATCTCTTTCACTGCCTGGTGCGTCGGGGCAAGACCCATCAGTACTGGGCGAACATCTGCCGGTAAGGTTTCAAGCGCGGTTTTCACGGCCTTCAGCTGCGTGGTCTTCCCCACACCGGCATAGCCCTGAATCCCGATAAACTGATCCGTGGTGCCCAGCACCAGGGTGGTCGCCTTTTTCTGGCCATCGGTGAGTCCGTTCAGCACGGCCTCCGGTACCTGTTCCAGCAAGGGCTGCTGCGTACCTTTCCCTTCCGCCACCACACGCAGAATGGCTTTCTCCATCTCCCAGGTGGACCGGGAAACCAGTACCGGCTCTCCCCCTGCGGATACGGACAACAGCTCGCCATTTTTAATCATCGCGCCAATTTCATTCCCGATGGCTTCAAGGTCGGGATGATATTTCTGCGCCTCCGTCGCCAGCTTAAGTTCGCTGAACACCACAGTGCGCTGGTCATTGATGGCACGCCAGACGGCCAGCCCGGCGTCCGTCCGGACGCTGTCATGCAGCGAGTCAACCGCCTGGCTGACGTCATCGTGGCCACTCAGACTTCTGACCAGTTGCACGGGAGAGGCACTGGTCTTCATGCGCTGCAGCCGGGCTTCTGCCCGATCCTGCACTTCGGCGGTGAACACTTCCGCCCGGTGACCACTCTGCGCCAGCGAGTTCATGGTCTGGGATGAGATGTCGCGACTGTTCAGCGCGGCCAGCACCACACCGGTGTCGTTATCCCGGCCGCCCGGCGCGGTCACGTAGGCATGTGACAGGTAGAGCGGCTGGTCTTTTGGCAGCGTCAGGGTCTCTTCCCCCCGTTTCACCTCAATCCCCTTTTCACTTATCCCGGTCACCTCAAGACGGTCTTTTGCCTTCAGGCTGTGCTCACGATCCCCCGCCACGGCCAGCAGTTTTTCGCCGGTGGCCACGCTGAGGGTTTCGCGGCTGAAGAGACGCCAGTCAGCGCTGATATCCCCGATTTTCATCCGGGTCAGCACGCCGTCCCCGTCGATGAGCGAGAGGACTCGCGTGTCCTCATGCACCCGGTCAATCACATACGACTTACGCGCTTTTGCGTCCGTGCGATCTTCAAGTACCATCCCGGGACGGTATGAACCGGGCATGCGGCGCGTTTTGCTGTCGAGCCAGACCGGCTGCCGGGCCTCTATCTCAACGCCGTCGCGCCCCAGCTGTCCTGCGTTCTGCAGCGCCTCACGTACCAGGCCCGTCAGCTGTGCCTGTTCACGCCTGCCGACCACAACGGCGGTGACGTTTTCACTGCCTCCGCTCAGTTCTGCAAACCGGTTGGCCAGCGCCTCGTAACGGTCGCGTTTGTTCGGAATACTGACCACTTCGGCCTCCAGCCCGGGCGCCGGCTCAGTGCGGCGGGAGCGGGCAACCCCCGCGGACTCCAGCACGGACATGGCATTACCATTCGCCTGACGCCCTGCACTGTCGAGAAAGACCAGCTGTGCGTCCTGCGCACGCGCTTCGCCCAGCAGTACCAGCGTCTCCTTTAATCCCAGACGCTCTGCCCCTTCGATAATCAGCGTGCTCTGGGGTTTCAGGTGGAAATCACCACTCAGAACATGCTGCCGGCTGATGATCCGTTCCCGTAAATCGTCGGATTTCGCCAGCGAAATGGCGCGCTCGGCAGAGCTGGCCAGCACCTGCACGTCACGACCGTTCGCGCCGGCAATACCGGCCAGCTGCGCGGTCAGGTCACGGATACCCGCCACGCCTGACGGGGCATTCATCAGAACCAGGGCGTCTTTCTCCACCACTTCCAGCGCCGCTGGCGCGTACTGCGCCGGACGGGTGAAACTGACGACTTTTGTGGATTTGAGATGTTCCTGGCTCAGCGCCTGGATCGAGAGTTCATCCAGCAGGTGAATACGGGAGGTGAAGACCCCTTTCTCACTGTCCAGCGGCACAATCATGCCGTCCTTCAGCGCCGCATCGATGGCCACACGAATATCCTGAATCTCCGGCAGCTGTTCGCTCAGCTCCGCCGTGGTCAGCATAAGTTCACCAAAAGTGAAACGTGTTTTACTGTCACTTAACTGCGAGATGGCCAGCCGGACAGCCTCAGCCAGTTCCGGGCGGGGTATTTCAGTGTCCCGCTGCGCTGCAGGAAAACTCCTGGCCGCCGGCGTCTTTTCGGGTCTGGTCTGTGCCGGCTGACTCAGCATGTCAGTCTGCTGTGGTACAGGCTGACGGGACTGGCTCTCCCGTTCTGCGGGTTGAGCAGGTGTATCGACGCTCTTTTCTGCCGTGGACGACGTCTGCAGAGAAGCCAGTTCAGGCCCGGCAGGAACCGCTTTAGCCTGGTGATCTCGCTCCGGCTGAGGCGCTGTCTCACGAAGACCTGCATCACGCGGCACCACGCTCTCCTGATACGCCTTCAGGTCAAATCCCTTCTCCTTCATCTGTCCCAGCCAGCGCTCCATCAGGCGCATACGTGAAGGGTCAACTTTCGCCCTGCGGGTGTCTTTGGCGGCCACATCCCGGCTGCGCAGCGTGGCTTCAGCCCCCACGGCCCCCTGAATTTCCCGGCCCCGTGAAGAATATTCGTCCCTGACGTCTTCCGGAACGCCCTTGATCTCCCACATGCCATGCTTGCCTACTTCTTCCACTTCATGACCGAGTGCTTCAACCCGCTCACGCAGCGCGCTGCGATAGATTTTCCCGAGCGTGACCTGGTGCTTCATGACGGTCTCGATAAAGCCGGCGTTATGGATATAGTCCGTGGCCAGGGCTTTCCATTTGCCCGCATACTCCGTCATGTTGGCAATCAGGAGATGGGTGTGCAGCTGCGGGTCAAGATTGCGCGAGGTATCATGCGTATAGGCGGCCGCCACCATCTTGCCGGTGTGTACGATGGACGTAACGCCGTCTTTCGTGTCGCGGGCCGAGATGAGCTTCTCCACATAGCCAGCCGTCACGCGGACGGCATGGTTATGTGCTTCCACCATTTCTTTATCGTTGCCGATGAGTGCCAGAATGGACACGCTCTTGGGGGCGGAAAAGGTCAGGTCATGGCCCGGACGGTGGACATGCTGTCCGTTAACCTCCTTGCCAAGCCGTGAGCCGTCCGGCAGGCGGCCCTCGAGGACGGCCGTCAGATCATCGCCACGGACATTGCCCTCCAGACCCAGCGCTTTTGCACCTTCCCCCATCCAGAGGCTCTGCAGGCTGCCCAGAAAATAGTAGTTATCGGAATTGCTGTAGTAGCCTGCAGCCTCGCCGGCTGACGCTACTGGGGCGACTGACATCATAATTCAGGCTCTCTGTCGTAATAGTAATGGTCGTTTTCGTCGTAACCCGGGTCGTCCGCGTGACGGTGAAGTAAAATGTTCTCTTCTTCCTGCGCCAGCTGCCGGTGAGTACTGTGGGCTTCATCCGGGGTTTGCGGTGTCACTGACTTCCCTGCCGTCGTCACACTCAGGCCGCCGTCAGGCAGTGCCGTCACTTTCATGTCGAGGTTCATGGACTCACCGCCGTTTTCCTCTGTCTGCGGATCGCTTTCCGAAGAGGCCGGCCGCTGGCGTGCCCTGTGCAGCATGCTCAGGGGTGAGGCGACAGGTGGTTCCGGTACATGATGTCGGTTTCGCAGGGCCTTGAGGGCATCGGGCATTGTTTGTACAGAGTCAGCGGTACCCGGGTGAACGGTCACTCCGTGGGAGACAGGTAATTTGCCCGGAGCTTCCGCCGGGTTCTTCATTGCGCCAACAGAACGGAGAGAAACAACGTTATCTTTTTTCTCTGCAGTGACAGGAGGTGTCACCGTGTTGTGTTTTCCGGCCCCCTCTTCCGGTACGACTGTCGCAGAACCGGAGATAACAGGCTCCATGGCAGCTACCTGTTTCCGTTCAGTCACTGTGCCCTGAGGAGGCTTCGGCGATGTCACTGGTGTTGCTGTCTTTTTTTCGACGGGCGATGATGCCGGCGTACCGGCAGAAGTAACATGTGCCGTACCGTCAGCTGCGGCTGACATTTCGCTTCCCTTCTCCAGCACTTCGTCACCGGTCGGGAACGTCAGACCTGCAGCAGCCGCTGCGCGCTCATTCTCCTGAATAACCCTCTCCAGCTCCGGACTGAGCGCATCGCGGATATTGCGTTCAATCAGACCTGCCTGCCGTTTCTTCAGCGCGCGATATTTAAGCTTCAGACGGACGACCGGATACTCACCCGGGAGGCGAACATAAAAGTTGAGGTTTGGCAGACGCATGATCTGCTCGTAGTCGACAATCGGGTTATTCACTTCGTCCTTACCGAGGGACACACCGTCTCGCACCTGGTCCAGACCGTAGCTGTTCTGCTCACGGATTTTGCGCTTACGCTGGTTGCCCAACTCCTCTTCCACCACTTTGGCCATCTCGGCGCTCGGCGAACGTCCGTACATACGCGTGTTCATCAGGTCAAAAATGCTTTTGGCCAGCTCACGGCCGTAGACGTGAACCAGCTGCGCCATGTTCTGCATGCCCAGCACGAAACAGCCACCAAATTTACGCGCCTCGGCAAGTGTCTCGGCCAGCTCGGGTATGCGCTGCAGGCTGGGTGCTTCATCGATAATGAACCATACGCGGCGGTCGCTGTTCTCCCCCATGCTCTGCAGCATCAGTGTGGCCAGCGACACCCACAGCGAGATCAGCGGGCGTACACTCTTGCGATGACGGGCCTGGGTTGAAATAAACAGCCAGCTGCTGTCATAGCGTTCCTGCGTCATCCACTCCCGGATGGTGAACGGCGGCTTCGTTCCGTCATCCAGCCCCTGCAGATAGCGAAGGGCTTTAGCGTAGTTGGTTACCACCGAGCGAATGGAAATGGCCGTTTTCTCGATCTTCTCCTCAACCAGGTTGGCTGAGGGCGTGTTGGCCAGATAGTCACGCAGATTTTTCATGCTGAGGGACAGCAGGGTTTTGAGGAACTTCTCAATGCTCCGTTCCGGGTCCGTCGACATACGAATCGCGAGATCGGCATAAATGGTTCGCGAGCTGGATACCCAGAACGGATCGGATTCCCCTTCCACCGGAATGAGGCTGGCGGCCAGGTTGTCGTAATCGACCGCGTCAACGCACTCACCCCACATCTGCCAGTTGGCACAGCGCTCGTCGTGGGCGTTAAGGATGATATCGGTGGAGGGGTTATAATGGGTTTCTGTGAAAGTACAGCCGGAGTCGTAGATGATGGCCCGGTCACCACGTTTGCGGATGTAGTCGAGTAACCAGCGTATCAGCGTCGACTTCCCCACCCCGATAGTGCCATGCATCAGGAAATTGAGTACCTCCGCCATCCTGACCATATGCAGATCACCCACGCGCAGGTCAGAGAACTCACCGTTTTTACGCAGCAGCTTATTCACTTCGGCAGGCTTGTCAGTCAGCTGCATCCCGGAAATGTATTCGTCTTCACTTTCCTTTCTGCCGATATTCGCGATAAACCAGGTCACGGCGATGAACACCACCATACTGAACAGCCCGCTGGCACCGGCTGCCCACTGCAGCTCACGCAGGCACTGGTCGCCCATCGCCTGCATGTACGGGTCGGTATAAATCTGCGGCAGGGTCATTTTCAGCACCATTGCCGTCGCGGTAGGCGCATACCAGTAGTGAACGTCGTAGATTTTTGGCGTTCCCGATGCCGGCATCAGGTCGATAAAGCTGCTGTTGATACTGGCGAACCACCACAGGGAACCGTTATCCAGGGCTTCCTGAGGGATTCGCCAGAGAAAGATGGCGGTAGTCAGTACGGCGAACAGGATGAAGATCCAGAATCCTATCCAGTTGTTCACCTGAATGAACATGCGCCAGCGGTAGGCGGTCATCTGCCCGCCCTGGGTGAGGTTTTTTCCTGCGAAGCTCATAGAGTGTTGTCCAGCCGTTATCGCATCACCTGCGTGGTGATGTTCGTTATCAGAGAAGAAACGTTGAAAAGGGTGATGAAAAAATGTGGTACCGCGTGGGGGTTAATCGTCAGGTTATTACATCTGACTCAGTTCATACCTGGCCTGCTGACATCCGTCCTCCCAGTCCTGTTTATTAATGTATGCAGCCACAGAACGGACTGACGAGGCCACATCCTTATAAACCGGTGAATGCCACCCCCGGGGCTCCAGATCGTAAAGGGTAAATTCATAGCCAGCCCAGAAAGCAACAATGGTCATACCTTGCCCCTCAGGAAGTGAACCGAATACATTCATCCAGGCCCTTGCTGCCATCAGTTCGCTTTCCAGATGGATAAGTGACCAGAATTCAGCTGAGTAATCTGCACGTTCATTTATCTGATGCATCATGATGGACGAACTCCTTTGAAATTAAGGACGCAACGCTCGCCGCAGACAGGGCTGCGCCTGGCGCAGCCATGCGAGGAAGCGTAATTACTGGTAACTGACAGAAAGCACTGACGCACCCGGCTCCGGAAAGAACATGGTGAATATCAGTCTGAGGGGGAACAGGCTGTGACGGTCGCCACAGCCGCAGGTTATTACATGATGCCGGCGATGGATTTGGCCAGCTGAGCTTCCAGGACAGGTTTCGCCTCTTCGAACTTGAGGTTTACCTTGTTGGCATTTGATACCACACGGGTCTGGTATTTGGCGCGGTTACCCTGTTCTGAGCTGGTTTGTAGCTTGACACCTGAGGTCCCCTGCTTCAGTGCAGCGATATTGTCAGTCGTGACGGTCGCCTTGCTGCGCTCGGAAATTTGCAGATCGGTCACCATCGTGTAGTTCACGTCTTCAACCATTGCATCTGCCGCCATACCAATCAGGCCACTGGCAAGCCCTACACCCAGCGTTGCGCCAGCTGAAGACGAGTTATACGCCGTAATACCCGCGCCGAGTGCCGCTCCCATTGCCGCACCTTCGTACCCGGTCTTGAGGAAGCCCTGCGCATCACGCAAATCCATTTTTTCTGCTTTCAGTACGTTCGCCTGAATCCAGTAGTAGGCGGTGTCAGGAGAACTGGTTACGCGGTAGCCTTTGGCGGCCAGTTCATTTGTAATTTGTGCCTGCAGACCGGACATGTCCTTGTCGGAAGTATTACGGATCTGCAAATAAACAGTCTTCTCTGATGATGGTTCCAGCCAGATGGTTTCACTCATCTGAGTTTTGACATCGAGATTACGCTTCTTCACCGCAGTGGACATGGCACCACAACCAGACAGAGCGAGAGTAGACGCGATCAGACCAACAACGGCTAATTGTTTTAATTTCATGAATTCATCCTGTGCATAGAAAAACGTCCCCGTTAGCGTGATATAGCTAACAGAGACGTTATCGGCTTATTTGAAAGGAAATTTAGGTTAAAAAATGATTTGGCTTTGATTACTACAATAATTAAGGGGGCCATTGCCCCCTTACTTTCAGTATCCCCGGTTAGGGTCATACGTATTTGAAGGTTCGTTGAAGTTTGTTCCCCAACTGTTTCCGTGTATATCCAGGCCAGAGATGCCACCAACCATTGGCATTCCTGACGCAGGGTTTATAGCAATCCCTTGATTGATATCCGTATAACTCGCACCGAAATTGATAGGTAGAACAGTTGAATTTGTGTCTAGCCCTGAATATTGGCTCGATGAAAACTCAGCCAATGCTATTCCCTTGCAAGACATACTTGTTTGATATCTAGCGGCCTCTTCCTCTGAAAGTCTATACGCTTTACTCCCGCGTATTTCATAGATATTGCCAGTATCTTTATCCTTCAAGAGGTTTAACTCCTTCCTTCCAGCCCCAAATAACACGGTGGAAAGAACCATAACTGTGGACATCGACAGATATAGATATATTGAATTTTCCCAGAAGAAAAAGAGGCATACTACTTGCGCTAAAATTGAAGTAAGCAAGCGTGGAAAGAGCGAGGCGATTGAAACACCACTTCCGCTCTTATCTGCTTTTTTAAGAAGATAGAACAACGGTAAGGATATCAATGTACCTAACGCGTACATCCCTGCCAATGCGATCCAATCCTCACTGTAATACCCGTTATGGTTAGGAATCACATCATGAATGAGTGGAATAGCAGCATATATACTAAATACAGGAATGTATGAAATTCTGCATAGATTAGCCTTTAGCATTTATCCTCCTAGCCTGCCCTTTTCCTCAATTCCAGCAACTGCTCTTCTAACTTCCTTTTTTCTGCACTGTCTATAACTGGCGTTTGCTGGTCAATCTCGGCTTCTTTTCGTTGAATTTTGAAATTACCGGTTGCGTTTAAATTCTCTCCTTTCAGGATATCACTGGATGCCTGAACAGTGGATTGTTTTTTATCAATTTCCCCAGCAGATTCGTTGATTTTATGCTCATTTTCAGATCTTTGTTCCGCTACACGTCGCTGGATATCATTTTGCGGACCAAAACCCTGACCTGACTGTTCATGCAGTTTTGCCTGGTTTTCTTGGAAAGACGCCTGCATAGCATTACCCTGAACCCGCGGCTCCTCAACATTCAAGGTTGCCTGGCTATGGCTCATATCATTCCCGTGGCCTGCTGCTCCCCCTTGTTCCCGTAAGGTCCCGGATTGGCGTAATTCCTGCTGCATCCCAGCGCTGGAGTCAGAGTGTTGCCTTTCAGTCGAATGTCTTCCGGTATCATGACCACTGGATTTAATGGAGAGGCTATCCTGTTCGCTTCTGTGAGTGCCTGACTGGATTTGGCGGCTTTGCTCCTGTCTGCCATAGTCAGTACGTACTTCGTTATGGCTGATTTCCCTTTGACCGGCTAAGTTCTCACTGTCCGTTTGATTTTGCGCTAACAATGATGACTCATGGCTACCAGAACCACCTGTTTTCACAGACACGCTTCCTCCCACAGATGAAACCTGTCCACCGTAAGTTCCCGCATATTCCGTCACCTGGGACGCTCCGTCTGCATGGTGGTTCCCCGTGTCGTTCGAATTATAAGCGCCACTCTCGACAGGGCTGTAACGTATACCTCCATCATTACCTGTCGGGCCTGATCCTTGCTGACTGCCGTGGGCTGGCTGAACCACGTGCTCACCACTGAATGCTGCATGCTCCTGACCGCTGGTAAGATCTGAACGGCCCTGCTGATAATCCCCCATGATTTCAGGTTTGAGACGCTCATTCACGAACTCCATCGCCGCTTCGCGCGCCGATGGCGCACTTGTCAGCATGGACTGCGCCTTATCGCCGTATTTATTGGCCGCCCAGTCCACAAACTCCTGCGTATAGTTTGTATCGAGGCTTGCACTCTGGTTCTGTGCAACAGTGGCCATCCGGCTGAACTCGCTACTCTGTGTCGAACTGGTGGTGTACTGATGGTACTGGCTCTCAGCATCATTAAGCGTTGCAGCCAGCTGCTGAACATTGCTGCTTGCAGCATTCTCGGAATGATTCGCGCCATCGGTGATTCGGCTACTTTTGACCATATCCATACCCTGGCGGAAGTCATTAACGGCCTGGCTGTTCTGATCATGTCGCGAATCTTGTGTGTTGGAGCCCGAGTCCTGAACGCCTCTTGAACTACCCGTCGAATGCCGCAAGTCACCTGAAACACTTCCTTCAGCACCAAATTTAACAACACCTAAATTGACGCCTGCCCCAGCAGTACCTTTAACACCTGCAGATACTGACCCCTGATTACTGATATCCATCAGCTTGTTATAGGCTTCCTGCGTCGAGATATTGTTAGCTTTAGCATAGTTTTCAGCAGCCGACATCATCATGCTCGCGCCGCGCGTTGCGTTAGTGGCCTGGCTGTTTTCACTGCCGCTGGTCAGGCTGTCGCTGGTACCTGTCTGGTGAGACAGCTGTGAGAGCTGCGACCAGCCACTGGTGACACTGTGGTTGTAGCCATCGAGCGCCGTCTGCGCCTGGACCTGCGACTGGCGGGCAGACTCCTGGAAACCGCTGCTGGCCAGCTGGCTGAGCTTCATGTTCACCGGCAGATTCGACATTGCGCCTGAGCCGTCGATAACCGTATGGCCACCGGCCGTCTGCGTCTGCGTGGAACCATTATCTGCCTGCCACGTCTGCTGGCCCTGACGCTGCATCAGGTTGGTATCCAGCTTGTTCTGGCTGACATTGTCCATTGACATGTTGTTAAACGACCAGTTTCCGTCCGCCGTGGTTGCTGCCACACCTGCCGACGTGAAGGCGCCAGAACTGAGGACACTGCCTGCCACCTGAGAGCCCATCGCTGCAGCACCCTTGGTCAGATAGAACGACAGCACCGGAATGGACAACGACAGATACCCAGCCAGATTCGCCACGTCCGAATGCTGCAGTGCCACCACATCCTTGTTGGCCAGCACCAGAGGCGTGCCCCCGGACTGACTCTGCAGCCAGTAGTTGGCAGCATAGTTAAGGATGGCGAACATCACCGGCCACATCTGGAAATAGATAAAACCGGAAATGTATATTTTCAGGGTGTTCAGCCCAAACATAGTGTGATTTGATGCGGCCAGCGCAATCATCAATGGGAACAGGCACACCAGGATAAGCATCAGCAGGGACTGTGCAAACGGCAGAGTGCGGGTGGCAAGCTCATTACCCGCAGCCCAGCTGAGACGCTGTTTGGTTGCAGCGTTCTCGGTGGCCAGGTTCAGCAGGTTAGCCGTGTCGGATGAGCGAGCGGCGAAACCCTTAATCCCCTGCCGAACTGCACTGTTCGTGATGTTGTTCTTCATGATCTGCGCAGCCGTCATTCCCCCGGCATAGAAGAATCCGTAGCTCTCACCCATAGCGTTGGCCAGAAGCGAGGCACCATTCAGCTTGTTGCCGAATACCTTCCGCGTCAACCAGGTGAACGTCGCACTGCCCGGATTGACGTCGGTATTCGCCAGCGTCTTAATCTCCGTTGCCGCCTGCTGACATGTCAGAAACTGGCGCGAGGTGGAGGTCATCTTAAAGATGCCCCGCAGCGGGCTTGGGTTACTGGTTATCAACGTCAGCGGGTCAGTGGAATTGAGCAGCTGATTGATGGTGTATTTACCGTTCAGCAGAATGTCGCCGATCACACAGTTTTCCACGTAGTCTGGCAGCATCTGAGCCAGTTCCGGGTTTTGCGTGGTGAAGTCGCTGGTTTCCGCCACAATCTGCGAGCCAAACAGCATACCGGTCTTGCTGTAGGTTACCGAGTCAGGTCTGGCCATCAGCATGTCGTACACCGATGCCATTTTGTAACCGATGCTGGTCGTCAGTGACGCGATGGCCGCCAGACCGACCGGTACATTATCGGTTTTCCACACCGCAGCCGGGTCTGAGAGGTCAATTATCTGTACTGAACGTTTCGGTACCAGCAGGATGGACGTCAGGATCATGAAGATCGCCAGCCACTGGACGAAGACCATCGGGTTACGTTGTTTGATGAAAGTGAGCAATACAGCCAGCACCCCGAAGGTGCCGGCAATACGCATTAAGGTGTGGAAGGTATTCTGACCGACAAGGGTGACAACGGCGTCCAGCGCCGTTTTCCACATTCCCCCGCCATAAATGGTGTATATCTCAAGCATCAGCGATCACCCCAGTGATAGTTGCTTTGATAGGAGCCTGAAACAATGGTGGACACCTGCTGCTGCAGGTACTGCATGTTGCGGTCGATGCCGTCCAGTGCGTTCTGGTCTGCCGCAGACTGCAGCTTCATGTCGGCCAGCAGTCCCTGGGCATGAATGATGTTGTCGCGCAGCTTCGCAGCGGCCTCTTCCGGGAAGTTCTTACCAGCCAGAGACAGGCTTGCCTGTTTCACCAGTTCCTGGAGGTACTGGATCATCAGGTCCTGCGCGATGAAGTCGGAAACCTGCAGGAGGTACGTGGCGCTCATCCCCATACTCTGGGCGTTGGTCAGGTATTTCAGTACCGGCACAGAGGTGGTGTTCACGAAGCCTTTTTCCTGATCGGTCAGCGGTTTGTCATCGACAAGTTTGTTCTGCATCGAGAGCATCAGGTTTTTGACCAGTGTGACCAGAGCGCTGGACTCAGTAATCGTCAGGTTAGTAACGACAGGCCCCAGACAGAGTGTTGCCTCATCGCACCCGTAGACCTTCGCTGTTCCCCCGCGCATTAGAACTTTAATCAGGTCGCGGTTATCGACCAGCGGCGTCAGGATTGTCACGTCTCCGGTTTTGTTGAAAATAATGGAGCCGACAGTACTCATGACCAGCTCCTTCAGGGCGCGATCGTTACCAAGCAGCCCGTTCTTACTGAGGGTGTCCCAGATAAGGTTTTTGTTTTTCAGTACCTGGTCTTTTTCTGCGTCGCCGGCTTTGGCCGTGACTTTATCCCCCTGTCCTCCGACGGTGCAGCCCTGGCGGGAGGCCGCCCAGTCAGCAAACATGTTGGTTTCGCCGGCAATGTCCTGGCAGATTTTCTGCTGTGACACCTGCGTTACGGGCCACAACCCGCCTATGATGCCCTGAGCGGCCTGGCACGAACTCATGTTCATGGAGTTAACATCACTGGCCAGCTTCTGCAGGAAATCTTTCGCCTGCTTCAGCTCCGGGACCATCGTCTGCAGTGCCAGGTCGAATGCATAGCCTGCCGCGTTACTCATGATTTGCTTCACGAATCGCTGAATTTCCTCACCGCTGATCATGCTGAATGACCCCAGGTAGGCATCGATACCGCCGCAGCCGGCGTTCAGGGACGGCAGCTGCATCGAGATCAGCTGAACGTTTTTGACGGGGTTTCGCAGGTAGACCGACCCGCCGGAGAAATACCCGGCCGCCTGCCCCTGCCAGGCCTGCGCCTGAGAGACGTTGCCGCTGTAGCCCAGCTTGCCAAAGAAGCCGTTGAGGTCACCATTGACGTCCGCCTGAGCAGGCAGCGCTGCCAGACCTGAGAAGAACACAACCCCTGCCGTAATAAGCGCCTTAATCATTAGGCACCTCCACAGCTTGCATATCCTTGCCTGCCGGGATGTCAGTCCGGTTCAGTTTGCGGCAAAGATATGTGGCCAGACAGAACCAGCCGCAGACGAGTAAATTCACCGCAATGAGCGCGATAATCGCGGCCATAACGCCCCACAACAGGTACTGCGGATAGTGGATGAGAAGCGAGAGCGTAAACTGTTCGGAGCGGTCAACGGACATCTCACTGAGCGTTGTGATGGCGCACTTCACGTATACCCTTTCAACTACGGCGGTAAAAATTAAGGCATAAAACAGTTTCAGGGTTAACAAATCCGTCCATTTTCGGGTTTCCGTATCCTCACTACTGTCTTTCAGTATCCCGATAGTCTGGTTTCGGATAAACGTCTTCAGTCTGATGTGCCTCATGCAATCTCCTCCCGGGGTTTCCTGACCAGGGTCTGCCGGCAGACGTACAGCCCGGTGACGGTGAAAAAGAATCCGATACTCAGCGAGATAAGCAGGAGCACCGGAAAGTCCTGCAGACAGGTTGTCAGTTCTGGACGGTTCAGGACGCTGACCACCCGGTGGGCCAGTACCCCATAGAAAGCTGCGGACACAAGCAGCGTCACGCTGAATAACAGCCACACGCGCTCGGTACGCGATAACGCATACGTATTTGTCGTCATTTTGTAGTCCGTTTGTATTACTGAGGGGTGACCTGCGCACTTGCCGGCATGGGCGGCAGCGTTTTCGGATCGACGTTGTCCATGTCAGCCTGAATCAGGCTGGCCATACGGCTCTCAAGAGCGGGGATGTCCATCACACCCTGGGTCAGCGGGTAGGCTTTCAGGGTGTTAACGTTGACCATAAAGGCCGTTGGTGTCGCAATCGGCAGCCCGTTTCCGAAGAAGGTGACAATCTCGTCTGCAATGGGAGAATTCGGGTCCGTCTTGCGCGGGATCATCGGCGTCGGGTAAGACACATCACCGCCGCCGTCCAGGGTGTATGGATAAACCCTGACAGAATGCTGATCAGCCCAGCCCTTCAGCAGCGGGTCAAACTTCGCGCTGTACTGGCAGTGTGCCTGCATAAAAAGCACCACGGCATAATCTTTCATGTTAGCCCGACGTCCGTCCGGCAGTGCCATCAGGCTGGCCGGCGCAGGTACCGGAATGGTGGAGGCGGTGACGGCTGCAGCGTCAGCAGAGGTTGTTTTTGTCGCTTCAAGCGCCATTAACTCCTCGCGCGCCCCGGCGTTCGCCAGCAGGGGCAGGCACATCAGCAGAGCCGTGAATCCGGTTTTAATGTTCATGGTCGCCTTCCTTATGCGTTTGCCCTCTTTCGTCACGGTACCAGCGATAACCGGCATAAATTACCATGCCAGCCGCCCCGGCCCACATCCCATTGCACAGCCACAGCAGGCCCTGCTGTGTATGCTCCACGGACCAGGTCATCAGCTCGCTCAGTACGCGCGCCATCGTGCCCCAGAAAATCAGTCCTGCGAGAAGAGTTGGTTTCATTCCTGTGTCTCCTTGTTCTGCCGTACCAGTACAGAATGTGTGTCTGGTGAAATGCGACGCTGAGCGGCCCGGGACAGGCCATATAAAACAAACCACACCCCAAAGCCAAACATCACCGAGATAATCCAGGTGTTGAGCAACGTTGCATCTGTCGCACGCGCCCACGAATCGCTGTCCACAGGGCCACGCTGACATAACACTTCAGGCGGTGCTTTATCTAAAACGGAAGGCACGGGCTTTAACAACTCTCCGGGTTCAGGTGGCGAGAAACGCCCTGCCATCTCATGTTCATTAACACACCCCATGACCTTGCCGGCAGGCGCACCGTCAGTCAGCTCATGAAAGTTCGAGAGGAATTGTTTGGAAAGTGAGCCTTGTGATGCCTCCAGCATCACAAATACATACAGCACCAGTGCCGGGACGATGACGAAGGAATACAGGGCAGCCCGCCCTGCATCGCGGATGAGGGTAAACAGTGTTTTTGTCATAAAAGGCTCTCAGGAATTAGGTTTAAAGCCGGTGGCCACGTTCAGGAATCGTTTTGACAGGTCGTCCTGGGTCATGAAGCCATAGGACAGGGCACGGTAGTTCTGGTTGCGCGGGTCAACCAGGAAGAGCGCCGGAAAGTGCGTGATATTCATCGACCGGGACTGTCCGGTGTCCGGACGACTTTGTGGCAGGGTGGCCGCCACCTGTCCGTCAACCGAGACCGGAATGAGTGAGATCCCGTTCGTTTTCGCAAAGTCAGCGACCACGCCCGCCATCTGCACATCAATCGGATCACTGCCCCGGTAGAAGTAGAACAGACCATACTGCTGCGCCAGCTGCTCCACGGCGCTCTGCCGCGTCTGCTGGTCGCGGGTCTGCATAAACGGCGCCATGCTGTTGTAGTGCGGATACTCCAGGTTGTAATCGAGATCAGGATGGCTCAGCTGCGCCGCCGCAAAGGACTGGCTGAACATCGATGCCCGGTCCGTCCAGAACTTCTGCCAGCGCAGGAACGTCGCCGTATTTTCCCGCGAGGGGTACAGGATGGCGCGGTTAAGCGCCTCCTGTGTATACCCTTTCAGCACCCTGGCCTGCTCCATCGGGGACATTTTGCTGAGATCCGGAATGGCCTGCGGTGCTGGCTGCTGCAGTTTCCGGGGCTGCTCAGGGGGCTTTTTCGGTTCGTTGTACCAGGACCAGCCGGTGAACGGCTCAGCCGGCGTCACAATCTCTTCGGCCAGTGCCGTATGGCTCGCCAGCGCCATAAGCAGGCCACAGAGGACGAGCTTCATTTGCCACCTCCCTGCTGGTTCACCTGCGCGGCGATGCGATCCTTAATCTGCTTGACCTGCGCGCTGGTATCGGGGATTTTCTGGTTCTTCATCAAATCCTCGTAGAAGTCAGAGAAGTTGATTTTGTCGAAGTCGATACTCTGTAGCTCCGGAACCGTGATCCCCCGGCAGTCCGGGCTGTCACCGCTGCCGAACTTAACGCCCAGCTGGTCGCGACGCCCCTGCTCCTGAATGATGCGGGCAAGTTTGCCGTCAAACACACAATAAACCTTACTTTTCTGAATGCAGGCTCCCAGCACCTTACGGTCGCAACGTTCACCCACGCTAACGGTTATCTTCTTGGCTTTCGCCTTACCGAGAGCCAGTTCATCATCGTTACAGGCTGCCAGCCCGGTATCCTGTCCCCATCCTGAGTCCTTACAGCAGTTTGAGAAGCCAGCAAACGCCTTGCGGCAGCTCATGGCCTTACCCGTGAACGCTCTGACATCTATAGTGCTGTTCTGATCCCTGACATCTTCTGCCGCAGAGGCCAGGCCCGCAAGTTTGGCCACTGCCGTATCAAACCCGTTATCACCGGTACCATTTGTCTCATCACAGGCCCCGGACTTGCAGATGTATTCCCCGCCGCAGACAAGACCACTGGATGACCACGTTTTCTGACACTGATACGTCTCCGACTGGTGAGTACATACCCCGGATTCCGTTGTTGTGCAGGTATGTGAAGAGAGTGTGCAGGCGGGATTATCCATCAGTGAACCGCAGTTTCCCCGGGAACTGGTACCCGTCACGTATTCATCCGACCAGGCCCAGCAACTGTTTGTCTGGCTGTACTCCTTGCCGTCGACGATTACCGTACGGGTGCCACCAGGCTCAGTACAGGTACTGCCAGCACTGGACAGCGCCGTTTTTTTGTCAAAACCACAGCTTTCAGTCCAGGTCGTCTGCGGAACCCAAACCTTTGTACCGGTACGGTAAACGATGGTGATGACAAAATGGTACATGTGGTTGGTTTTACCCATCTCCCAGATACTGGCAACCCTTTCGGGTACGTTTTGTCTGTTATTAAACGTGATGGTCAGCTTCTCTCCTTCGGTAAAACTCTTACCCGGAGGCAGGTCATACGACCCGGAGGTTTCGTACATCGTCATCAGTGAACCGAGAGCCGTAATGTTCAGGAACCAGAGATCGTTGCTGAACGCTAAATGTTTATTGAACGTGTAATTCATCGTCGCTGAATACACCGTTCCTTCCGGCATGCTGTACGACACTTCCGGGCTGCTGACGTCCAGATTGTCTGAATCAATGGTGATGGTCTTATAGCTGTAGTCATCCTCATAATGTCCGGTGATACTGGCTGTTCTTCCGCACGTCTGGATGGTGGCCACATCCCGATCGCAGGTAAAGTTCTCAAACGTCGATTTTGATACCGTCGTCTCCTTACACTGCTGACTGGTGCCATTCATGATCCCGCCTGCCGTACCCTCCGCATTTTTTCCGATGGTAATAAAGGGGGCGTTCGGGTCAATTGTGGGGGCCGGGTTTTTGGTACCGGAACTGATCACCGACTGTGCCGCATCATTTCCCTGCAGGGCCGCCTGGCCTTTGTTTGCCAGTCCGCCGTCGCCGCCATTCACACCGCCGTAATACCCTTTCTCCGGTGGGTTAGCGGTATAGCCTGGTATTGCTCCTGTGACGGTCCCCGGATTTTTCAGGGCCCCCGTACCGGCAGAGGCATTGCCCTTGCCAAAACTCGCACCCGCCTCAAAGGCTGGATCGGCTGCGCCAGCCAGGAGCGGGAAAAGCATCAGCATCGTTGAAAAGAGTATTTTCATTTGGCAGCCTCCAGGAGATGGCGGGCCGTTGCTGCACAATCACCGCTTTCTGCCACCTTTTCCAGCGCCTGCTGCAGGGGCAGACTTCCCCGGATAACGTCATGATGGCCAGGACAGGTCACCACCAGGGCAGGAACTGTGGTGATATTGTACTGAGTGAACAGTGTCGGATCGATTTGCACACCGGCGTCCTTGTCCTCCTTGCTCAGCTCAAACATAGCTGCCGCAGTCTGGCGCATGTCGTTATTGACGAGGCCACGCAGCGTTGGCGGTATGTTGTAACGGCGTGCGTCTTTCAGCATGGGTAGCAGGCCTTCGCGCGGTATGCCGAGGCTTACAAAGTAAATCGCCGGGAAGGTATCTTTTTCCCCCATTGAGGTGGATTGTGCAGCGATATTCCCCTGCAGCCGGTTAATCAAATCCTGTTGTCGCTGTGGCAACAAAGACAAATCTGTCGACGATTGGCCCTGCAGGTCTTCCTTCATGGCTGCCAGCGCGTCCTGCTGACCTTTGATCCAGTTATGGTCGGAAACGGAAATATCGGTCTGTGTGCTGGCCCTGGCCAACGGCGCGAAAGCAATCATGACGCTGAACGTCAGCGCCCGGAGATAAGCGATTTTCATTGTCATGTCCTTAGAGGAAGACGCAGTTACGTTTGCGCCAGAAGAGATAACCGAAGTTCTTTTTGGAGGAAGGGGAGTTATGTGTTGTCCCCCACAACTGCGTGCTGGCCCCGAAGGGATGACAGTTGTTCGTCTCGGGATACATGTTCACCATCTGATATCGCCATCGTTCTTTCGGGATGATCGGTGATGGATACTGGTTGCAGACGGCGGTATCCGCGCCGATGGAGTTCCAGACCAGACCCTCACGATGCATCTTGAACGCCATTCGCTCGCCTACCAGCAGAGAGGCCTCCAGCGGAGAAAACTCACCACTGGTAAAGCCCGTCAGCGGGTACATCGACCCCTGGCTTCCTGCACACCAGAACAACGGCGAGAGCGGCAGACCCGCGGATGCGGCGGCCGCGTCAGCGGCACAGGCCCCCTGAGCAATCAGGTTGCCGAACAGTGCTGCCTCGGGGTTAATCAGCATCGAGAGTGTGCTGTCGTTCCAGAGGGGATCGACCTCGGAAAGATAGGCGATATCCATGTCGCCGGTCTGCAGACAGCCCAGACTGGTGATGATGTTCAACCAGAAAATGAGCGGGTACTTATACCAGTGGACGTGGTAGAACGTACCAGCAGCGGGCCTGTCACTCTGACCTGCGGTTCCCGTACCCGTTCGCCCGAGATCGATTTTAAAGCCGCCCATGTTAACCATGACGCCCGGCTCACGGGTCACGTCCACCATTGCCATCGGCTCCCAGAATCCGATGGCCAGACCGATGCGGTACAAAATACCCACCGGGCAAATCTGGATGGGTGAAGAGGGGTTGGACGTGTCTTTCTGTGGCCCGGATGCCAGCTGGATATTACCGAGCGTCATTGGAAACAGGCACTTCCAGCAAACGTCCGTGATCGGATTCACCCATCTGCCGTCACCGGCATTACTGGCTGCGGCCGTTGTCTGGGATGGCATCAAGGAAATAAGAACCAGCAACACACCGGCCAGCCATGAAAAGTGCTTCATTTCACCTCCCGCAGCCATACACAGACCGGGCCGTCCTCAGTGTCATGAATGGAGCCGATGAACCAGCCCTCGCCCTCTGGCGCTGAGGGATGCCAGTCACTGACGTCCTGTATGCCCTTTTCCCAGGCCGCGATAACATGGGGAGGCGCGTCATTTTCCATCCAGCGGGTGGCGCAGATCAGCCTGTGCTGTCGCATCCAGTCGCCAAATTCAGTCTGTGTGGCCTCATCACTGGCCGGTGCAAAATAATGAGGGTGCGTCCAGAAGCCATTGCGGTCACGGGTAACCGTCACCGGCCTGACAGATTCAGGGTGAGTCATGGGGTATCTCCGGGAGTGCCGCAGCCACCGGACGGCGGGAGGGCTTAAGAAATGGTCAGTGGTTTTTGGCTTTATCAGCCGCTTTCATGATGAATGTCAGCCGCTGCTCTTTGGACATATCCTCAAGAGCCAGCAGGCCTGCTCTTAACACGATTGAGGGATAATAAAGGGGATTTTCTGCAAGAATGGCCTTAAGCCGTAAAGCCGATTTTTCATCATGACGAACGGCTGTAACATTCTGGCCCTTTTCAGTATCAGGGTCTTTTTTCATGGCGTTACCTGGTCGGGGGTTAATCGGAAACCGGGATGACATTCAGGCTGAGGCGGAGCGCAACGCAGTGAGCACCGAACATCCTGAATGGCAGCGCGGTTGTATCAGGGTGTGTTTTTTGCAGGCGTCACGGCGAAAGCATAGCCACTGTCATCTTCGTAGCATGCTCCGCTGGATTCGCCCTGTTCTATCCTGCGACCAGCTTCTTCAATATAGAAGGCAAGTGCAGTCGGGGTATAAAACCTTCCAGCCTGCGCCCGGACAATGAAATGCCGGTGTTCTGAGATCCCCTCCGGCGGGAATTGTCCTTCGGTGATATCGTCAGGAACATCATTTCCAGACGGAGAATTAAACCAGCCTGGCGCCACCTTAACCTGCCGCTGATCAGCTCCATAAAACAGTTCAGTGCTAATGACACCACCTGCAATACGTTCCGGTGTTTCAGGAAATGAACGCTGTTTTTTCACTTTTTCAGCCACATCGTTGATGATTCTCACCACATCCCGCGTCAGGACAGACTGTTTTGCACTGACAGTTATGATGACCTGTTTTAACGGAAAGTTCGTCGGAACGAATTCCGGTACCGGTTTGGTGATGTACCACCCTTCCCTCTCACTGCCCCGGATAAGCAAGCTTAGCCACGATCCGGCGTACCCATCGTTCACTGCCGCATCTACGTTGTCCTGCATCGCCTGCTCAGAGACTCTCGGCGATGTATAGCACTGGCGCGCCAGGAAAATCCGGCGGCTGATTTTTTGCCGGTCTGCCTCTGGTATCGTCACGCACAATGATTCATCACGCGTCAGTGCATAGCCCTCTTCAGTCAATGCCTTTTCAAGTTCGGCCAGCATCACCTGGTAGTATTCCCGGTTAGCAAATGCATGAACCGCATCGGCATGTCGGGCACTGCCAAATTGCGCCACAGGGACCGGTAATCCCGGTCTGCTCTCCCACGCCAGACGTACACGCCGTGCATCTGCAATATACTGAACAGCAATCCAGCCAGCGAGTAGCGCAACGACGACAAGAATACCGGTCATGCCCTCAGTATCGCGCAAACAGGTGAGCATCCCCTGCAGCCCTTGGGGACTGGTGAAACAGCTGATTAACGCCATGCATTCATCTCCTCCATTCTGTTGCGGATAAGCCTGACGAGGTACAGGGGAAACGCCTCATCACGTTTTTCCGGCACTATCGGCTGAAGCTGGTTCTCCACGCACCACTGATGCCAGGCACCGGCGATCAGCGCCGGTTGCCATGAAGCGATTTCAGGGTACAGCTGACAGAGGCGATTCACTTCCTCTTCAATGCCTTTGGTATCAGCATTGAGACCTGTCATGTGCTGAGACACAGACGGCGCAGCGGTATTGTGTGTCAGTGACATTCGGCGTTCTCCTGCCCTTCACCTGCAAACAACCTGTCGAGACGCTCGGAAAGTGACAGCGTCTGGCCCTTTTTACGTTTCGCGCAGTCCTCGGCCCGCATGTTCTCCAGTAAGAGGTGAATGATGTAGTCCGGGAAACGTTCATCACGTTTCGACGGCTCCCGGCTGTCCTGCTGGTTCTGCTCACACCAGTGGAGCCAGGCTTTGGTCACCAGTACCGGATGCCAGGAGTCAATTTCGGGGTACAGCGTCTTCAGCCGTTCTGCTGTTCCCATGCGAGGAGTTATCTCAGCGGGTTTACGCGGTTTTCTGGCGTAACGGCGATGGGATGTGACCGCCTGACGCATTTCGGGAAACAGGTCACCTAACGTTGTTGCACTCATTTTTTTGCTCCTGATACCGGAATTTCTTCCACTTTCATCACGCGGCCATCGCGCGATATCCGCACGGGGATGTGTTCAAAACCGAATTTACGGGTCAGTACGCCAGACTGGTCGAAGTAGATACGTTCATTAAGCGCATCACTGGTTTCTTTGATGTTGCCGTTCACCAGGATGACCTTTACGTTGGTCTGACCGGCGAGCTGCTGTCGGGTCCAGTTCACCTGCTCCTTATCATCGCCGTCGATAAAAAAGAGCACCTGGTTGAAGGGCACCTTATCCAGAGGATTGACCGTATCGCCCTTCCGGGCGATCACGTTGCCCTGCATGTCAGTGATCGTCTCCTTCACGATAAATGTCGGGTCCCAGGCAAAGCTGCGGTATTCCTTCGCTTTCGTGAGCCCTTCCACTGGCGTCGGACGTACCGCATGCTCCTTCACTCTTTCCGTTGCCTCTTTGCGCAGACGGTCAAGTTCGCCCGTCTGCTCCATTCCCTTCAGGCGATTCTGGATAAACGCCAGCATGTCCTGCTCTGCAGGCTCGAAGACGTTGCCCCAGGTTCCGAGATCTTTCGCCCCGCTGCCGGCGGAGAGCATCAGCAGCATCATACCCATCAGCATTATTGGTCTTTTCACTGGCCCCCCTGAGTGCGGCGCGCAATGTCGGCACGGATCTCATTCGTGATATCCCGCTGCGGACTCATCACCGCCGGTTTAACCAGAATGATGGCGTTATGTGCTGCCTGCCATTCACCGAGACTGTCTGACAGCGCGGTATTGAAACGCGTTGTCAGCACCCGGGCTTTGTCTTCATCGAGCTGCAGCTGCGCGGACTGTTGCATAAACAGGTCAACTGTTCCCTTCATATCGAAGACCACTACCTCCGGGGTGACGGCTTTCGCCGTCACATATGCCATACCTGTCATGGCCAGCAATCCCGCTAGCCCCAGCATGCCGGCTTTAATCCAGCGGGATGTTTTGCTGGCGATCGTTGCCCCATCGTTAACGATATCGCCTTCATACGGCTTGTCCTGTTGTTCACTCATGCTGCTTTCACCCATTCTTCAAG
This sequence comes from Serratia sp. LTN-2, assembly GCF_059740205.1. Taxonomy (NCBI): domain Bacteria; kingdom Pseudomonadati; phylum Pseudomonadota; class Gammaproteobacteria; order Enterobacterales; family Yersiniaceae; genus Serratia; species Serratia sp. LTN-2. The sequence continues at coordinate 26,098 of NZ_JCAXDO010000025.1, forward strand.
TTCACGAAGTTCATTGCCGAATTTCTTCTCCGCCAGCAGATATGCCGCTTCTTCCGCAGTGGCCCCGGCTTCCTTCTGCAATTTCTGCATGAAGGCAAAGTCCTCACCACGCGAGCTGAACATGGCGCGGGTGACGGGGTCGACGAACAGACGGTGGAAGGAGCTGTATTCGCCGGCGTTGATCAGCAGGGAGCTGTAACCGGTCTGAAGAGCTGGCTGGAAGCCACGGATAACTTCTTTTTCCATGTCCGAGAACTGATCCGGGTTATCGGCAAGGTACTGTTTAAACGCCTTAGCATCCTGCAGCAGGGTGATTTTGGTGGAGCTGTTGTTCCAGGCGGCTTCAGCTTCCTTACTGGCGCTGAAGTCCTTGATGCCCTGGGTGATAGTGATAAACGCGCCACGGTGACGACGCACGGTTCGGTAGCCGGTTTCGATAAACCGTGCCGCGTGCGGGTTGGAGCCGCCAAGAAGACGCCAGGCCTCGTCGATGATGCAGACCTTTTTGAGGTCGCGCGGGCTGTGGTACATCTTTTCCTGAATCGCCAGAATGAGCGAGAACAGGATAGCGGAGAGCAGCTTCGGCTTGTCTTCCAGACTCAGCAGCTCCAGCACCGCGAAGCGGGTTTCACCATCGAGCGTCGGGGTGTCGGCGTTAAAGTATTCTCCGTCCGGCCCCCAGGTGCAGTAGGTATCGAGTAGCATGGCCAGCTCAGCAAGGCGCGAGATGATGGTTGGCTTGTCTGCAAACGCCTGATTCACATCCTCGTTAGTCAGGTAATTATGGACGTCGTCGATACGGGCTTTGTTTGCCTTCTTCTCCCACGCATCCATTACCGCTTTCTGCAGGATCGCCTCGCAGACGCCATCAAGCGGCTGCGTCGGACTGGCGAGTACCGTCAGCAGACGCACAATCCCTTCAGCAGAGTGCTTGATGTCTTTGACGTTGGCGAACGGGTTAAAGCGCAGTTTAGAGCCATCGAGATAAACCCCACCGGCCTGATGACAGTAGTTTTTGTAGCTATCCCCCATGTCGATAACCCAGCCGTAACCGCCGGCGTTTAGTACATCGCGCAGCACCCCCTGTATCAGAAACGATTTCCCTGCCCCGGACGTCCCGGTAACCGCGATGTTGAAGTTGGTACTGCCGTTCTCCTCACCAAACATGTCGTAGAACGCGACCTGGTTGCGGTAGGTCGGCAGCGGCATACCTACATTCGACAACTGGCGTTCGGCCACGACCGGCATCAGGCTCACCGCGTTCCATGACTTGGCGCGCAGCGTCGCGCCTGTTGTTTTCAGGTCTTCCCACATCCCTTCCTGCATGACGAACGGGAAGCCGGCCAGCCAGTTACGCATCTGCTGGTACTGTATCGTTACCATCTCCAGCTCGTTCTTACGGAACACGTTCACGGCGGCCAGCTCACAGGCCTGTGCGTCAGTATTGTTGTCCGGCGCGAACAGGGTCAGGTTAAAATACGTATTGCAGAGTGCAATTTCGTTATTGTTCAGTTGCTCACGGGTACGTCGCCATTCCTCTGCGGCTCTTTTGGTACCGGGAAAAAGTGCGGCGTAGGCTGAGTTGGCCTTTTTGGACAAATCAGTATCTTTGCGAAATGCCTCACTCTGGCTTTTGGTCTGCTCCTCCAGCTCCGTTGTCCAGGTCAGCATAAAGGGACAGGGTATTCCGAGGTCAGGAAAGCGAATGTTCTGCAGATTGTCCGCCCCCTGCCACAGGGCGAAGCGTTTAGGCGTTTTGGCAAGCTGCATGTTAATGATGCGGCATGCCGATGCCGGCAACCGAGTCCCGCGCGCGTCGATGGTTTCGGGTAACGTCATCCGGAGATGCGACGGATAGACATCAAGCCCTATTCCCTGATCAACCACCTGGCGGTTCAGCTTTTCATCCTCGTTGTAGTCCCCGGAGGACGTCAGCACCTGTTCCTGGCGGTAGTTCATCTGCTCGCGTACCGCGGACAGAAAGCCGTTCACATCAACGTTCACGCTGTCGATGCGCGCAGCGCCCAGGGAGACGCGAATGGTGTTGCGGATCTGAACCAGGTCATCAATCACCCGTTGTGTCTGGGAGGCGCGCTTCAGCGGCTGGCCATAGACAAGAAAGATGCGGTAGTTACGCAGGTAAAGCGGGTATTCGCGTTCGTTGGCCAGGCCGTGCAGCGCAGAGCGCTGCCAGAACGCGCGGGTGATTTTATTGAGGTGATCGGCCATCCCTCCTTTCCACATGTCGTTACTCACACCGCGATCGATACGTTCCCCGACACACTTGCTGGCAAGCATGATGACGGTGACGGGAGTCTGGCGGGGCAGTTTTTTGCGCAGCATGTCATCGAGCGCTGCCATCACCTGTTCGTTCGCGCCGGGCAGCGGGGCGGCTTCCATGATGAAGCCTGCAGAGCCGGCGTTGACGAAAATCTCATTGATGTCGTCGTAATACCGGTACGGCAACGCCGCAACCAGGGACGGGTAGCCCCATGTCTGGGAAAGATTCTCGCGGGCCGTGGCGGCACCGTCTTCCTCTTTCCCGTTTTTCAGCATATCCATCAGGTTGTCGACAAAACTCATTTTCGACCCTCCGCAGCGGCCCGGATTAACTCCAGGCGACGCAGTTTCTCTTCGTTCATCTGCCCGGTGTGCGCTGCATCACCGGCAGTCTTAATCTGCCAGCCACAGCTCACGCTCAGAACGGCCAGCGTTTCATCGTCGGTCTCGACTGACTGTGTGGCGGTGACTTGCGCCGTTCCTTTCCGTGTATGGGTGAATGATTTCACCAGATGATCGATGCCGTTCCTGCCGGAAACGTAGTGGCTGCTCATTCCCCGCCCTCCCCGATAACGCGGTAACTCTCATCCCAGTGGGATTTGTTTTTCACGAACTCGACCACAGCCGGCTGATGAAAGTTGTCGTCCGTGTCCACCCAGGGGGCAATCCACAGGCGCTGCGTGGCGTCAGGAATACGCTGAACCGGAACGCGGCCCGCCGTGTTAACCGGCACGGGGGTCACATGACTGGTCGTGGCCAGCGGCGTGACCAGTGAACCGGACGTTTTCGCTGGCGCAGTGGTGAGTGGCTTAGCGGCGCTGGTTCCGGTTGCTGCGACGGAGACAGGACGGAACGGATTCACGACCGGTGCCGAATTGCGCAGTGCCGGCAGGGTTTCACCCGCAGGCTTTTTTGCGTTTTTTTCGGCCGTCAGGTCATCCAAACTTTTACCCTGGGCGGCCAGCTTGTTGGCCTCACCGGTGGTCAGGCACTGGTCGGTCGCAGTCTTGTTACAGTCGAAATCAGAATTGAGACCGGCGCAGCCGGTCAGTGCGCTGCACAGCAGTGCAGCACCCAGTAGTTTTTTCATGGGATAACTCCGGTTGGTAATTCAGGGTTATGTGTAAAGGGGCGGATTTATGGCTTAAAAGGAAAAGCGGTTAATGAAGATGACCACAAATTGCAGGCTAAAACTAAGCAGGACACAGGTATAGAACCATTCTATCGACAGAAAATGCAGGTTCATTTGCATGAAGCCATATACGATGATGACAAAAGGCGCGATGAGCCAGGGCGTGAGGGCTCCTGCAAATACCATCCAGCCGTCATCGTTATCACCTAAGATTCCCGCACTGCCCGCGATGATACCCATGCTCACGAGCAGAAAGATTCGCCATGTGGAAAAGTCTTCGTCACCGAGTCCCTTCAGATTAAGAGCCGCCCATACCGTCATTTCTGCCGCATAAATAAGCACCAAAAAAAAGACATGTCGGTGGTCATACAGGATTTTGAGTAATGCAGAACGGCCCCTGATTGCAGACATAAACACTCCAATGAAATACAGGGTTGTGATGATGAGGTGATACAAGCCGGTGAGAGTAATCAGCAATACGAATGCCGCTTTGCTGTTCACTTGCCCCCGGGCTCTGTCTCGCGGTCTGGATTGTTGTGGAGAAATTTCAGGTCAGGTTTCTTTTCTGGCCAGACAGACCTCGCTTCTTCCTGATACCAATTGCTGACAATGCTGGCTGTCAGCCCCTCTGTTTCAGCCTGATGCTTCAGGTACTCCCAGGCAGGAAGGTTCAGGGGTTCATAGGCAGAAAGCATCCTGTCGAATACCTCCGCCCAGCTTTCGTTGTGGCGGGGGACAATTCGCCTGCATATCCATTGGGTCAGAAATAACCAGACAATCAGGAAACCCAGAGCCCACGGTGATGGGTGGTACGTAAGAACCGGCCCGCCTACACTGAGAAAAATGATAAACATCAAAAACATGTACCTGCTTGCTGTCGGAGTCGGTCGGCCAGCCTCCCATTCAGCAATATGCATCCGCATTTTCCTGAGCAGGCTGTTATTACGCTCTTCATCACGCATTCCGGCTTCCTTATCTGGCGGTTCTGCAGGCTGTGACAAGCGATGAACGGAGTACACGAAACTCAATCACATCGTTACGCTCCAGTAGCCTTAGAGCATCAGGTGAACATGCCATTGCCGCCTTCAGCGCCAGTGAAACGGCCAGGCTGCGGTAACGATTTTCCAGAACTGTGGGGGCGTTGCGGGGTACGACAGACAACACACGCAGATATGCTTTCCAGGCATCCGGGTCGGCCGTTGCCTCACGTTCCACTGCCTCAAGCTGTATTGAATTCTCCATCTCTGTTTTGGCAGCAGCGGCTGCCTGGTTAAAAATTACCGCTGCAGCAGCTGCATTCACCGCACCAGGTGTTGCCAGGGAAAGCATCATCAACAAAACTGCGGCAGTACGTTTCATTTACCCTCCTCATTATATTCGGTCTTATGGCTGGACTCCCGTTTATCCAGCCATTTAGTGAAGCTGTAGTGTTGCCGTTCATCTCGCTGACGCCTGAAAAGCGCACGTGCTTCTTTTTCGTCCTTGAGCCATGCAGCAACGTCATCAGGCTCTATTACCCTCTTCTCATTTACGGTGCGGCACAGTTTTTCGAACGCGTCCTGATTCATCGGGCTGTAGGACAGCAATGCCTGATTGATTCGACCCTCCCAGGTGTCCGGGGTATCTTCTTTTCCTGTAAAGAGCCGGAACAAGAGGAAGGCGAGCATGAAGCCCAGAACGACAAATCCAGCCTTAATATGAAAAACACCGTAGAGAAAAATACTGCAGGGCAGAAGTGCGAGCGCTGTGGGCATCAAAAATCGCCGGTACTTGTGAATCTTTTTCCCGGCGCGCCATTTGTTCAGGTCTTCTTCGATAACATCCAGCCTGGTTTTATGCGACATATGCGGTACCTCCTTGGTTAATGGTGTCGCCGGAACGAAGCTGACTTCCATGACGAAGAGCGGCCCCAGGTATTGCCAGGGAGAATGCAATCAGCAAAACTGCGGTAGTGTGTTTCATTTGCCCTCCTTTTGGTCACTGTCGTTTGGTCCCGGGAGGGGTTTGGCGGAGTCATCTGGCCAGATGGGAGGTCGTATACGAATCAGGACGATAGCCATGAAGATTGCTCCAAAGATGCGAAATGCGTATTCCTCCCGCACTCCTTTGATAATGATTGCAATCACCGCCACCCACCAGAGGACCCAGCAAATCGAATAGAGCCAGTTAACTGTTATCCTTATTCGACGTTTCACATCCTTTGCTTTGCAGTCTGCCCCGTCCCCCTGCGCTGTTGTTTTCATTTGTCCTCCTTTTCTTCAGGTGCTGCTTCTGAATGTGGTGAGTGCAGTTCCCGCCACACCATGCCGCCGGGAATTGATTCAGCAAGAAAAAGGTTTCCAGCCAGCCAGATAACTAATCCGGTCAGCTGTATCCACTTAAAACTGGAGTAAAGAGTGGCGAGCAAAATGGACCATGAAACGATGAATGTCAGCGCTGGCCTCCATCGGGTTGTTGCCCAAAACAGTAATTTTCGTGCGTCCATCTTCATCCCTCATCAGTTGATGGTGTCACCGAGGCGCAGCTGACTGGCCTGACGGAGAACGTCATCCGGGTTGATGTTGCCGACTGAGGTGGTGCTGGATGCAGTGGTCTGGCTCGCCGGTTGAGGAGTCACGGCGTTCTGCGCGGCGTTGCCGGCTTTCTGCAGTTCCTCTTTCGCCTTAGCATCCTCAGCGTCTTCCAGGGTTTCAAGGCGGAAGCCCTTCTGGAACACGACGGTGACCAGGTTGCCGGCACCGATATCAATCACCGGGTGATACTGCTCGGCGCGCTTAATCCAGTACTGGCTCAGCGTGTCGGCCGCCTTACTGGCTCCTCCGCCTATACCCTGCTTAAACACGTCGCCGGCACCGACATCCGCTGTGGCACCGAGGCCGACAGATGGTGTTGCCGCAGATTTGATGCCTTCACCAAAACCTGACAGGAGGCCTGCTGCACCGGCGTAGCCGACAATCATGCCGTTTCGCATGACGGGCTTGCCGCGAACGCCGCCTTTCCCCTGATAGCTGACATGGCCATCGAACTCCATATCGACGTGCTTGCCGTTTTTCAGTACGCAGCTGATTGATTTCGTCCGGACAATTCCGCGCTCGCTGGAGATGTCACCCCAGATTTCCCCCACCACAAAGCAGCCGTCGGCGCTGTATTCTTTGTTGTTCGGCATCTGGATGTTGCCCAGCAGGCGGATAGTGACGGGCTGGGTGTTCTGCTGGCCGGTAACACTGGCGTTGGCGTCGGCACCTTCAATCATGATGGCGTCAGAGAAGGAGCCTGACGGAATCCAGGGCAGTTTCGTTGGCTTTTTCTTCAGGCTTTCATAGCTGAACTTTGTGGTGCTCAGTCCGCCTGTCATTCTCTGGCCAGAGCCGCCCGGGTAGAACGCTGCGCCCTGCCCCATATTCACACCAGTGGCGGCCGGTGAGCCTGCGGGGGTTACAGTATATTCGGGTGGCCGGGCCTGACCGGCAGCAACGGGACCGGGGAGTGGTGTTCCGTTCTGGCCGGCAGGTGGTGTCTGCTGGCCAGTGGTCGTGTTGCTGCCGGGGGCTTTCGTTAGCTGGTCATTAAGGCGCTGAATTTCTTCATCCTTTTTGGCCAGCTGTTGTTCGGTGGTGAGCTTGTTCTGCGCAAACTGCTGGGTGAGCGTGGCGAGCCTGTCCTCAAGTGCGGAGGTTTTGGCCTGCTGCTGTGCCAGTGCGGCATCATTAACCTGCTGGTTAAACGCTGCCGTGACCACACCGGTCATGTTTGGAGTGGCGACCGGCGCGGGCTGTTTCTGTTCCTGCTGATGTTGCCCGTACCAGATAACGCCGCTCGTGGCGGCTGCGCCTCCCATGATAACGGCGGCAAGAATGGCCAGCTGTTTGCGCCGGGTTTTCAGGTTTTTATTCAGACTCATGGGCGGGTGTCTCCGTCATCTGAAAACACAATCCAGGCGTAGCCTTCGCCACCGGCATAAAGCTGGTTCTGCGACAGCATCACGGCCCGGACGCCCTTGCGCCAGAAATCGCGCTCGCGCAGGCTGCGGGTGATGCTGCCCGGGTTGCTCATCCGGAAGCGCACAACGCGCAGGTGGTTACCAACAAACTGGCGTTCCGGTGTCAGGCGTACATCACTGGCGGGTGTGTATGCAGGCATGCGGCTGAACGGATACTCCTGGTAGTCGTCCGGCACCTGACCGTTGACTACGGCGCGGGACAGTGCGACCAGTGTTTTTTCGTAGGTCTGCCCTTCTTCCCATGTCTTCGCATCGTCGTTCTTGCGAAGTGGTGGCGACATCGGGGTGAAGCGCAGTGTTTTTCCGTTACCTGGCTGCGGCCTGATGTTAAGGCTCAGGGATGAGCCGCGGTCGGTCTGAATAAACAGCGTGAAGTTCTGGCTGACAAGTGGGGACAGAATGAGTGCTCCGTCGTCGGTCTGGCTCTGGTCATAGGCACCGGTTGGTCCGCTGATGCTGGTAATGAGTTCTCCGTCGACAACAACCTTGCTCGGGTTGGTGTTGCTGAGAGTGACGTTAAAGGCGGCGTCGTTCTCAAACGGAATGGCTGCGGGTGCGGAAGCGGCCCGGAGGCCGCTGGTAAATAATCCCGCTGCCAGAAACACAGCAGCAGCTGCCGGTGAAATACGAAATTTCATGGGCAGTCCTGTCAGTTGGTGGTGGATACCGGCTGGAGTTCTTCGAAGCTGTGGAGGTTAATCACACCGTTCTCATAACTCAGTTTCAGGCGGTAGGTTTTTTCCTGGTCTTTCATTGGCGTGATGATTACGCCGTTAGTGGTGGAGGACTTCAGAACCCCGCGGTACTGCACGGAGCCATCATCCATGACGCGAATTTCTTTCGTGTCGAACTGGGTGGAAATGCCCGCTTTCCTGATGCGTTCAGCTTCAATGTCCAGAGCTTTCTTGAGTTCGTCCCGTTCGTCGGAGGGGACGAATCCAAGAATCATTTTCTGGTTGTTGTCGATGTTTTCCGGGGTGACGTTCAGTCGCCAGTAAATAAAGGAGGCGGCGAATTGTGTCAGGCCTGGGGCATCGACACCTTTTGAGTCTGATGCGAAGGGGCGATTAAATGTTAATGGTGTGGTAATGGTTTTCTGGGTGGTGGCAAAATACCATGCAAGCGAACCTGTCAGTACGTTACCGACCCCCATAAGTAAAGTTAAAGCTGAAAGACCAATAAACGCATAGCGGAGTTGTTTATCGCGCTCTCCTTTAATATTCAGTTTCATGAAAACTATGCCCTCCAGTGCCGGAAACTAGAATCAGGTATCTGGCGAAAGGTAATCCTGAATAAAATGGATGGCAGGTGCCAGTAACAGAAATTAAGTAACCAGTACGACCCCTGCCCTTTTTTCAGATATCTGACGATGAACCAGAGGATTCCCGCCATAACGCCAAGTTCAACTGACAGGTTGTTAAGCACCCCCAGAACAATAAGGGGTGCGGTAACAATTAACTCATCAATTGGCAAACCTAAATAGCGGTCCTGCTGGTTCATTGTTTCCGGGAAGTTATATTTTTCTTCTTCCCCATTCATCGTTTAACTCGCGATACCGAAGGCGACACGGGTAAAGATGATTGCCATTACGATACCGACGAATACCAGTGGTGAGCGGGCCTTGATGTAAATAAATAGGCCCATGATGATTTCGGCGATATAGAACCATTTAATCAATGAAGAGCCAGAGCCGAAGGTGGAATTAACCGTGGTGTTCTGCGAGGAAAGAAGGTCGGTTCCGCCGGCAAATGCCGGGTGAGTGACCATAAGTGCAATTAAAAAAGCGCCTGCTGACTTTAAGTAAAATTTAGCCTGGCGATTTTCGCGTGCTTTGCGGAATAAAGACGCTACCGCCCATCCCTTACCGACGTTAAGGGCACTGCCTTTGGTTAACATGATTGTTTTCTCCGAAGTAAACAAAAGTGACTCGCGTAAGTGCTTGTTTACGCGGGCACAATTGTCCCATGACCCTAAAAAAAAAAAACTGTGACGCATGTCACACTTTTTGGAATCATTCAGATTTATCCGAATATGTAAGTGAGTAGGCTTGGTTGACCAGAAAGTATGGAAATGGCCTCCGGGATCTATAGCTATGAAAGTTAAAGAGAAAATGTGGGATGGTCGCGGCCGTCCACGTAAGTTCCAGCCAGGTGAAGCGGTGGGGTGGCGATTGCGTGCTCCGGATAATCTGCTTATGGAGCTGAGAATATGTGCTAGGGCTGGTAACAGAAGCGTGAATGAGGAAATTATTGCCAGGCTTTTATTGTCGCTGAATTATCAGCCGGGCAAGGCTGTCATTAAAACTGCGGAGGGTGAACGTCTCATTGCACTGGCGGTGAAATTTGAGGAGTGGCTGGGAAAGTTACTTGATGGTGAATCCGTTGGTGTTGTGGATGATGTTAAAGTCCCGCCCAAACAGGAGCGGTTGTGGGTGTGGCGTGAGGGTGAAAGAATTTTGCTTCCGGGAAAAACAACCGGATATAGCTTGCGTATTCCTGAGAACCTTGCTGATGAAATCAGAGCGATGGCGAAGGTTCATAACCGTAGTCTTAATGACGAAATGCTCACTCGTCTGATGAATACGCTGGGTTATTTTACAGAAAGGTTACTTGACCAGAACGAGGATGCGCAGGCGCTTAAAGTTCTTTGTATGGAGTTCGAGGTGTTTCTGAAGGAAAAAATAAGAGAGGTGGAGAAAAGTGACCTTCCGTGGGATGAAAATCCATCCCAGTGATCGATTCTGGCCGGAGTGTTCCGGCCAAAGAAGCTATTTTACCCTGCCAGGAAGTGGTCTTTTTCGGCTTTATCTTCCGCATCGTTAATTGCACTGATATTGGTGTTTATGAGCTCTTCCAGTTTCACGCCAGAGTCGGGGCCTTTGAGTGTAACGAAGATGTCAGAGACAAGGGCGGTCAAAATCATAATACCTTCTCGCGACCCGGAGACTTTCTTTATAAGGTCGCGCCTGAAGCCATCCAGGTCAAATGAGCTTCCTTCTTCTTTCGATTTGTAAACCATTAGCCCAAGGCGTACTAATTCGTTGACTATTGATGAGTAGTTCATCTCAGAGGTGGTGGCCCCTTTCTGTAATTCTATTTCAAGAATATCATGTATTTCGCGGTCAATTTTGTCTTTAAAGTAAATGTTCTTTCTTGGCATAATAATTTCTCGATATTCTAATGCAGTGCCTGATGCGGCACTGCAATGGCGAGCTTTAACAACTGTTAGTGGTGCTGTGTTATGGTAACCAACTGATTTTATATCTAATCCATCCCTAAAGATGTGTGCTAATCAGGCACTATGATGTGTGTGGTTCAGGCACCATCTACTTTTAAGTTACTCTATTAATTGAATACACACAATCCCCACACTTCAGAGTGCTGTATTAGCACACATTGCAGTGCCTGATTAAGCACTGCAATGTGTGTTAATCCACACACCTTAAGCGCACATACTCAAAAATCACGAAATAAAACACACATCATGCTACTGAATTTAAAGAAAAAATCTGCAAGACGAAGTCTTGCGTGGGGTGTGATGTTTTAAAGGGTTAGTAAAGAGCGGCATGTTAATACCGTCTACTGCTCTGATATTTTTATTTCGGACAGGTGTTAAATCCCTTCATGAGAGCGCTCACGCGCGTTTGTAGTGAATTAACTTGATTACGACGATCCGCCGGGGTATTTTTTAAGGCGACTCTCCAGAGCCCGTGTATTTCGTTAAAAGGCCAAACCATGAAAATATCGACACTGCCTGCGGCATTACTGACCCTTTCCATGTCTGCTGGCGCAGCTCCACAAATGTGCTTTGATCAGGCCGGGAAAGATTATCAAATTGATCCACTGCTGCTTATGTCAATTTCGATTAAAGAGAGCCATCTGGTACCGGATGCGATAAATGGATCAAACAGGAATGGGACAGAAGATGTCTGTGGTATGCAGGTAAACAGCTCTCATTACGGTAAACTTAAAAACTTCAATATTACCCGTGAGCGCCTGTTGAATGATCCATGCATCTGCGTTTATACGGGGGCATGGGTACTGGCGCACAACTTCAGGTCATACGGAAAAAACTGGGACAGCGTAGGGATGTATAATACTGGGCCGAGCAAAAAGCTCATCGCGAAGCGCAAGGCCTATGCACAAGATATCAAAAATATATATCGTGTATTGCTGGCAAGAAAAAAGTTACTTTCTGAACGTCTGGCGCCAGCTGCGGGAAAGGAGCATGAGATTAAAATTGCGGATACGGCCTCGTTACATAGCGGACAGTAAAAAGCCGCTCTGTTGAGCGGCTTAATTTTCAGGCCTTCAGTTTTGCAAACTCCTCAGCCATTTTCCATAGAACCTGATTTAATTTGATGTCACCATCAATTCCGGTGACTTCCCGCGTTCTGGTCAACTTCCCTTTTTGCGTTCTGCCACGAATCCCCCCACGGATCACATTTTCCTGCACCACGTTAAACGTGGTCCATAAATCCTGGCCTCTGTCGAGTACCCGGCGGGGGTTAATAATTTGCTCCGGCGTAATCGGCGCTGGTTTTCCATCGTACTTAAGTTCCAGGGCGGTCGCACCAAAAAGGCGCTTCTCAGGCAAAGTGAGCTGAATGCTTTTCATGAGGTCAATATTTTCATCAACCGCGTCAAATGTTTTCAGCACCGTGTAAGCGCCTTCAATAACCTGTCCGACAATATCCCCTTTGTGGGGTACGCGGATTTCACCAAAATCCTTCCATGCAACCAGACCATTACTGCAAACCTGACGGAACATACCGGGGATCATTTTATAGTTGCTTGAACCATCATGGCTATTCAGCAGAATATTTTCCGGTACTTCTTTTCCGTTAATCTGGTCATGACGACGCAGCCGAAGCATATGCTTTGTAAAGTCGCGTTTATCCTGGTCACGTGTACGTGACTGAGTTGCATAATACGGCTGAAAACCTTCATCACGTAAACGATCAAGAATGTTTATGGTCGGGATATATGTATAACGTTCAGAACGTGAATCGTGTTTATCCGATGAAAACGCGCTCGGAACGATGAGCTGTAATTCCTCATTCGTCAGCGGACGGTCTTTACGGATCGAGGTAGGCATACGATAGCGGCTTGCGAAACTGACCATTTTTATTTACTCCTGATTATTTAGTAAGTGATGAAGGAATAACGCGGTGAAAATTATCCAGCGGCATTGCAGCTGCCACCGGGCGACCATCTACAACCCAGACAGAGATATAATCCGGGCATTCGTCATTAATTAACGTCAGCTCAGTGGCATTCTCTGGCGGCGTAAAAATTGCCGGTTGTGGCTCCCCTTCCGATGCTGCCAGGACCCAGCAAAACAGATCCGTGAACTGGGACGTGGTGAGGTTTGAATCACATCTTCCGGTAGATTCTTGAGCGGCGGTTTTGACGTTGACGTTTCGTGTGTGCATCCTGGTTTTCTCCTGTGGTGATGGTGTCCATCTCCCTGGTGAGTTCTCTCGCGGCAAAGGGCAAAGGAGCAACGGCGAAGGGAGGAAGGAAAGGGGCGGAGACT
>NZ_JCAXDO010000026.1:0-38409 GCF_059740205.1 Serratia sp. LTN-2
CCGGAGCCGTCGGTGATGGCCACGGCGGCGCCCTTGGCGTTGCCGGTGATGCCCAGCAGACCGTTGTTGGCCTGGGATTCCATGCCGGTAAAGGTCAGCGCCACTTTGTTTTTCACCAGCGCGCCGGTCACGGCGTCGGCGTCAAACGTACAGTTCTCCAGATCGATGGAGAAGTTGCGCGGGGTGGACTGGCCGCCGTTCAGCAGCGCCACCTTGGAGATCTGACCCAGCTCAACGGTCTGATCGACGGAATCCGGGTTAATGGAGCACGGCGCATCGATAATCGAGCCGGTGAAGGTCACTTTACCGTGGCCCTGGTCGGCCGCGAATGCGCTGGAAGACATACCAAAGGCAACCACTGCCGCCATCATGATGTTATTCAGTTTCATAGTTCTTACATTCCTTAGTAAGTAAATAAGCGTTGAACGTTTAAAAACGACTGGTTTTCTCCTGCAAAAGAAACACCCCGCCTGATTTATATATTTCAGGCACATGGATTGCTCTCCGCTTTCAGCTATCCAACCAGTGGGAACAAATTTACACGCCACCACGTCAAAATAAAACGATATACTGCATAACGAGATAAATACAGTTTTATGCGCTGCATAATAAAGAAAAATAGAATTTGATATAAAAAAATAGCTTTAATTATTGGTAATTATTTTAAAAACCCTATAGATTAATAAATAATTAACCCTTTCATTATATATATTAAGAAAATTCTCTACTGCAAGAATCGCGCATGATTGAAAAAACAAAAATAAGACCCGAGAATAATCCCTCAAAAGGAAACCTGAAGGATAAAGATATGATTATAGAAATTAACAAGGGGATTCTATACAATGAAGACGAGAATACTTTGGCCCATACAGACAATATCGAGAACAAAATAGTCTTGCTCAAGCCGGCTAGCCGGTTGCTTTCATTATTTATCCAGAACAATAAGAAACTGCTGTTGCGTGAACGGCTGCTTAATGATGTGTGGGTAGACCATGGATTAAAAGCATCCAACAACAACTTAAATAATTACGTGTCGGGCTTGCGAAAATCCTTAGCCCAACTGGGTGCCGAAGAGATTATTGTCACCTATCCCCGGCAGGGGTTTAAATTCAATGCCGAAAGTATTCGTGAGATTGATAAACCCAACGGTGAATACAGCAATATCGCCGATAACAAAACCAAGGTTTCCCCTGCATTGCCACCAATAAAAAGGGGGGTTGGCATTCCGCGGGGATTACAGCGATGGGTTATGCTCATCGCTATTTGCCTGGCTCTCTTCTTCGCCATCGAGTTTTATCAACAGGGCGCCCGCACCAATATGCATCTGTTGGGTAAATATGAGCTTTGCCAAATCTATAGCGTGAATTCACGCGGTGATGCCCTGCCCAAAATCAGACAGCGGATACAGCACGCCGGTTTTAACTGCCAAAGCCCAGCCGACGTGTATTACTACGACAGCATCCGCGACGAAACCGCGCAAAAAGACCAGGCGTTGCTGACCTTCTGCCCTCGGGAACCCAAAAAACCCTGCACTTATAATTACATCGATAAAGCGTAGCGTTGATATTGCAAATTGACCTCACCAGGCAGCGTAACATTAACATCCCCTTGGGATTAACCAAGGGGATGCCCTAAGGCGTGGCGCACACGAACAGCGGCGCATGGTTATCCGCGAATAAGAAATGCCGGCTGTCGATCCGCTCAATACGCCAGTGCAGCTGCATGCCTTGCTCCGGTAACCGCCGGTTAAAATCTTCAAGCTTTATCGAGTCATGCGGCCTTTTTATATTTTCCTTAACCAACAGCGTGTAGTTGCTTCCCTGCCGCCGATAGTCCAACACCAGCACGCGGGAAACGACATAGCGCTCCTTGCCGTCATACACCCTGCCGTTCAGCAAAATATTGATCCGCCGCCGGCCGTCGGGAACCACATTAACCAGAACAATACGTTCAACGCTACGCCCGGCGACGTTGTCGGTCACATGCTCCACCGCCCGGCATTCCGGAATTTGCGGTTTGAAAAACAGAAAATAAGCAGCAACGGCGCAGCAACCAAGAGCCGACAATGCCAGCAAGAGGTAGCCGTATCGCCTCATCAACTTATAGCCCCCAGCTTTCATAAAAACTCTCACATTGCACTTTGTTATCTGCCATTTGCGACTGCGGGCAATAATAAAAGTAGGAGGTTCGGGTCTTCCCGGAACCGTTTGGCGCCAACGCTTGCGTATCGTAATAAAGCAGCGTCGCCGGCTCGTCGCATTGGATTTGCGGGCGTCGTTTCAACATGTCGCGCAGATGAGTTAAATCAACTTCACTGACTACCGGCTGATGAAAGGTGGTGACCAGACGAACATTGCAACGACCGATGCTACCCACCTCGAGCATACTGGCCGGCTGATATCCCGTATCCCACCAGGCCCAAAGGGCGCTGCCCGCAGCCAACGCGAGCAATGCGGCCAGAGCGGCTGATTTAAGCGGCCTAAAGCTGCGCGCAACGGGCATCACGTCAGCACCAGCCGGCTCTGCATCAGGCTCCACCCTATTTTCTGCCAGGCTATCCGCCGTTTTTATCGTCGCGGCGGTGAACATGAAACCTTGTCGCGGCAAAGTGACGATAATCTCCTCCTCGCCGAGCGAAGAAAACGCTTTGCGCAAGATCGAAATCGTGTTGTTGAGGTTGTTGCCGGAAGCGACCTGGCCGTGCGCCTCCCACACCTGCGTCAGCAAAGTTTCACGGGAAAGCACCTGATGGTTGTTTCTAACTAGCGTGGAGAGCAAACGGTTCAGCGTGGCCGTCAGCGCAATTGGCGGGATATCATCATGCAGCGAGACCAGCTCCGATCTATCTTCATGATACTTAATATTATTATTAATTATATATCTCATCATTCCCTGCGCCATAAACTGATTAACGCTAATTACCCCCGACCAGGCATGGCGATATTAGCATAGCGACAAGAATAAGAAAATTCCTAACAATTAAAAGTAAACTCAATAAAATCAAATAAATAACCGAAAATCATATAAAGTAAGAAGCCAAATTTTCAATGGCGATTATCTCCCGACGATCGCCCCTGCACGGGTACATGCATCGCCAACTGTATAAAGAAAACCCGCCATACGGCGGGCTATTGCGATGTGTTCATTTAAAGTTTCTCAGCCTAAGCGAGCGATTTGCCGATCCTGCCAGCGCCCGAACAGCAACAAGCCGCATATCGCCCCGAGCAGCGCGCAGAACATGTCGGACTGGGTGTCCCACGGGTCGCCCTGGGTGCCGAGAAACTCGTCGGCGCCCTGACCCAGCGCCAGCGCCGCCCACCACTCGATCAGCTCATACAGGGCGCTGATGGCCAGCGCGATGCAGCACACCACGAAGCCCAACATCTTGCGCCCCTGCACATAGCCGCCACGCAGCAGGATCTCGCGCGCCGCCAGCGCCGGCACCAATCCCTGAAAGAAATGCCCCAGTTTGTCGTACGGGTTGCGGCCAAGATCCAGCCACTGCTGCACCTCAAACCCCAGCGGCACGCGGGCATAGCTGTACATACCGCCGAAAATCAGAATCAGCGCGTGGAAGAAAATCAGCGTGTAGAGCAGCGGCGTCAGCGGGTAACGGCGGTGGGTCAGCCACAGCAGCGGCAAAACAATCAAGACCGGCGCCACTTCCATCAGCCAGGTGGTGCGATCGTAAGGATGAATGCCGCTGTGGATCAGCGCCGCCAGCAGCAGCAGGGTGCTCACAGACAACAACAGCGGAGAGCGTGAAACGGGCATATCCAACGTTCCTTCGGGTCAATAAGGCAATCCACTCTTTATACCGCAGATCGCACGGCGAAAAAAAACAGGCGGAGCGTCGCCGCTTCGCCTGTTCGAGGTGTGCTTACCTGGGTGAGATTATTTCAGCGCTACGCGGATCACGTCGTCCGGCGCGGTCGCTTCTTTCTCGCGGCTGGAAGCCTGTTTGACGCTGACATACAGCGTTTGGCCATCCGGCGACAGCGCCAGGCTGTTCGGATGGGTCGGCGTCTTGATGGTGTTCAGCACCTTGTAGCTCTTGGCATCGATCACGCTCACTTCGCCCGCCTGGCGGTGGGTGACGTAAACTTCATTGCGCGCCGGGTTGAACAGCACCGCCAGCGATTCCGGCACGTCGATCTTGCTCAGGATGTTGCCGTTGCGGGTATCCACCACCAGCACCTGCGGCTGCTTGGAATCGGTGATGAAAGCGCGGTGAGTGGCGGTATCCAGGCTGATGTTCAGGAAGAAGTGCTCTTTAGACTCATCCAGCTTCTTGCGCGACAGCACCTTGTTGCTCTGGGTGTCGATGGTCACCAGCTCGCCGTCGGCGTTGGTGACATACAGGCGTTTGGCGGCGGCGTCCAGCGCCAGGCCGGTGCCGTATTTGCCGGTGTCGGTCACGGTGGCGCGCAGGGTCAGATCCTTGCCGTCCACCACCCACACCACGCTGAAATCCCCCAGCCCGGTGATGTACAGCGTATCGCTGTCGGCATCCGCCACCAGTTCGCGCGGCGCCAGCGGCTTGACGGTTTCGGAGCGCTGGCGCGCGTCCAGCACCAGGCGGCCTTTCACGTCGCCGGTTTTGGCGTCGATCGCGGTTACCGAGTTATTGACGGTGTTGCCGAAGAACAGCGTGCCGGTCTTGGCATTGACGGCGGCGCCAAACGGCTTGATGTCGTTATGGATAATCTGGGTCACATCCAGCGTGGTCGGATCCAGACGGTAGACGATGCCGCCCTTGTCCAGCTTGCGGCTCTGCGAGGTGGCCAGGTAGAGCGCGTTTTCGCTCGGGCTGTAAGCCATTTCATAAGCGCCTTTGCCGACCGGCTTGCGCAGCACTTCCGGCGCGGTTTGCGCCTGCAAGGTGTTGGAGAACAGCAGCGTGGACAGCAGCATCAGCGGGAATGCCGCACGTTTTCCCTTGGTAATCAAAGTATTCATCAAAATCTCCTTATATCCTTCATACTTGCAGCTACATCGGCGTTGGCTGCGCTCGCTCGCCCCAGTCACTTACCTGAGTAAGCTCCTGGGGACTCACGTTCTGGCCGCCTTGATGCAGCTGCAACTATTTTGGATATGGGTCAAAAGAGCGGCGTTTTATGTCAAACCAGACGGCCGCCGCATTATCGTTATTAAAAATCAGGCTTTCTCTTCGGAAAGCAGCGCCCACCAGCTGTCGATGGTCGGGTTGCGCGCCAGCGCGATAAAGTCGATGTCGCTGCGGATCTTGCGCCAACGAGTCGCCAGTTCCATGATGCGCACCGAATCCAGCCCGTAATCGATCAGGTTTTCATCGTTGCCCATGTCTTCGCTGTCTTCGTCCAGCAGCGGCAGGATCTGCTGACGCAGCGCATCGATGCTGGCGATACCGGCCGCCGGCAGCAGAGACGCGGTGGTCACCACCCGGCCGCAGCGGCCGGCGGTGTAGCGCAGCGCCATCAGGTGTTCGTCGCGCGAGAAGTCCGCCAGACCATCGGCCACCATGAACGGCTGGATGTTGCGCATGAAGGCGTCGATGGCGGTGGTCAGGCAGCCGATGTGCGCATACACGCCGCAGATGATCAGCTGATCGCGGCCGGACTCCTGCAGGATCTCCTGCAGCGGTGAGCGATGGAAGGCGCTGTAGCGCCATTTCACCAGCACCGTATCGTCTTCGTCCGGCGCCAGCGCGGCGGTCACCGCCTGCTGCTCAGGGTGCTTGTTCAGGCCCGGCCCCCACATGTCGTTCAACAGCGCGCGATCTTCATCGCTCTGCTGGTTCGGCTGCGCGGTATAGAACACCGGGATGCCCTGCTGCTTGCAGTAGCGGCGCAGGTTGGCGATGTTCTCCACCACCTGTTTAATCAGCGCGCTGTCCTCGCCCCAGAAGTTGAGGAAATACTGCTGCATATCGTGGATCAACAGCGCGGCGCGCTGCGGCTCCACCTGCCAGGTGACTTTATTTTGCGGCAGTTCGTCCGCCGTCGGCAGCGCGTAATCATTAAGTTTTGGAATGGCCATCGATTAATCTCCCTGAGCCTGAGTCTGTAATTGCGCTTCGAGCTGCTGGCGCAGCCGTTTTTTGTCCACTTTGCCGACCGGGGTCAGCGGCAGGCTGTCCACCTGAATAAAGCGATCCGGCAGTTTGAAGTCCGCCACGCCCTGTTCACGCAGGTGACGGCGCAGCACCACCGGTTTCAGCGGCGCGTTGGCGATGATATAGGCGCAGCTCTTCTCCCCCATCAGCGCGTCCGGCATCGACACCAGCGCGGCATTGATCACGTCCGGATGACGCTGCAGCAGGTTCTCGATCTCCTCGGCAGCGATCTTCTCCCCGCCGCGGTTGATCTGGTCTTTTTGCCGCCCCTGCACGGTGATGTAACCGTCTTCGCTGATGCTGATCAGATCGCCGGAGCAATAGAAACCGTCGGCGTCGAAAGCATCGGCGTTGTGCGCCGGGCTCTGGTAGTAACCACGGAAGGTGTAAGGCCCGCGCGTCATCAACCGCCCGACCTCGCCCGCCGGCAACGGATTGCCGTCGTCATCCGCCACCCACACCTCGTCGTCCGGCGACATCGGCCGCCCTTGCGTCGCCAGGATGTGGCGCTCGTCGTCGTCCAGTCGGGTGTAGTTCACCAGCCCTTCCGCCATGCCGAACACCTGCTGCAGTTGGCAGCCGATTTCGTTCTGAATGCGCGCCGCCAGCGTTTCGCCCAGCTTGGCACCGCCCACCTGCAGCAGTTTCAGGCTGGCAAGCTGGGCATTGCCGCCCCACTCTTCGATCGCCTGCAGCCACAACGTGACCGCCGGCGGCACCAGCGCCGTCACGTTGATTTGGTGCTGTTCAATCAGGCGGAAACATTGCCCGGCGTCTGGATCGGCGGCGAACACCACCAGCCCGGCGCCATAAAACACGCCCAGCACGCCCGGCGAACTCATCGGGTAGTTGTGCGCCACCGGCAGCGCGCACAGATAACGGGTCTGCGCATCGAAACGGCAGATCTCCACGCTGCGGCGAATGCTGTAGTAGTAGTCATTGTGGGTGCGCGGGATCAGCTTCGGCGTACCGGTGCTGCCGCCGGAAAGCTGGAAGAACGCCACCCGATCGGCCGCGGAAGGCTGCGCGACGAAATCGTCGCTCGCTTCGCCCAGCCAGGCGGCCAGCGCCAGCTCACCCTCGGCCTGGCTGCGCAGCGCCACGACCCGCAGCGAAGGATGCGCATCGCGGAAGGCGCTCAGGAATTGATCGTCGGCAAACAGCGCGTGCTGGCGATCGGCGATCAGCAGCGCCGGTTTGATCTGCTCGGCATAGGCGTTCAGCTCGCTGCGCTGATGGCTGAACAGCGCGTTGACCGGCGCCACGCCAATTTTCAGCAGCGCGAAGAACACGATATAGAACTCCGCCACGTTGCCCAGCTGCACCAGTGCGGTGTCGCCGGATTTCACGCCGCGGCGCAGCAAAGCGGCCGCCAGGCGATCGGAGCGCTGTTGCAGTTCGCGATAGGACAGGCTGCCCTGGGCGTCGATGATCGCCGGAGCGTCATTGTTGGCCTGGCGGTCGAGGATCTCGGTCAGCGGCTTGTCAATCCAGTAGCCGCGCTCGCGATAGCGGCTGGCGAACTCCGCCGGCCAGGGGGTAAAGGCAATGCTCATCTTGTCGTTATCCTTGATTCATACCAAAGGCACGCAGAATGGTGCTGAGTTTGGTGCCTGTTTCATGCCATTCAGATTCGGGTGAAGAGTCTTCCACGATGCCGGCGCCGGCGAACAGCCGTACCCGGTTGCCGTCAACGGTGCCGCAGCGGATAGTCACTACCCACTCGCCGTTGCCTTCGTCGTCGCACCAGCCGACGATGCCGCCGAACAGGCCGCGATCGAATGGTTCCAGCTTGCCGATCAGGGCGTGCGCCTGGGCCGTCGGCATGCCACACAGCGCCGGCGTCGGGTGCAGCAGGCAGGCCAGCGACAGGGCGTTTTCGTCGGGAGATGCCGCCTCGCCGTCGATCGGCGTGGAGAGATGCCACAGCGTGGTGGTGGTCAATAATTCAGGGGTTTGCGGCACGTTCAGGTAGCGGCAGCGGCCGGCCAGCACGTCACGCATGCTTTCGGTGACGATGCGATGCTCGTGGCGATCTTTCGCCGAGGCCATCAGCCGCTCTCCCACTTCGCGATCGCGCTGCGGGTCGGCCTCGCGCCGGGCGGAACCGGCCAGCGGGTTGGAATAGAAACGTCCGCCGTCCTGGCGCAGCAGCAATTCGGGGCTGGCGCCCAACAGCGCGCCCTGCTCCAGCGGCACATGGAAATGGAAACCGTGCGGGTTCTGGGCAATCACGCGCGCCATCAGCGCATGGCGATCCACCGGCTGACGCGTTTCGATCTCCAGCAGGCGCGACAAGACCACTTTGTCCAACTCACCGGCCTTCATCGCGTCGACGGCGTCGCTGACCATGTTCATGAACGGCTGCTGTGGAGGCAGCTCCGTTACCCCGGCCAGCTCCGGCCCGTCCGCCGCCGGCCTAACGCCGGCCATAAAGGCGGCGCGATCGAACCAGCGACTCTGCTGCGGAATAAACAGCGCCGAAGGCTGCCGGGTATCGAACGGGATGGCGCCGCACAGCAGCGGCTTTTTGATGCCGGCCTGTCGGGCCTCGGCAAACGCCTGCCGTACGCTGCGCTGGAACTCGCCGTTCAGATCGGCGCCGTCTGCGGCCGGCAGGCGAATGCGGCTGAAACAACCGGTGGTGGTCAGACTGCGGAAAGGAGAAGTAAAGAAGAAGCCCGACGCCGGAGAAAAATCAGCGGCAAATCGCTGCTCTTCGCACTCCTGCACTTCCTTTCGATTGATGTCGTTCACGGCAGTATCCATCGCTTCGCCCTCAAGAATTTGAAGTGATAACCAATATAATAATGATTATCATTTGAGTTAATTCCGCGCTAAATTACTCGCCGATATTTGCTATGTCAATAAACGTAAGCACTTCTTTCATTTCGAAATCATGACATAAACGCTGTGGGTTTTACGCATGCCGATGATAAGCATTGCTATTTGATCCCACAGCGTTGTCTTAACGCGTTCGACTACTTTTCCGTAGCCGGCTGCGGCTCCGGTTTGTGCATCGTGACCTGACGCAAACCGGTCATGGCGAACAACAGCAAGATGCCGAGCGCCGCCGCGCCGAAGCCAAAGCCGCTGGCGCTCATCGCCGGCAGCATAAAGGCGCCCATCGCCCCCAGCAGCAACGCGCCCAGCGCATCGCCCACCACGTTCTGCGCCGTCCACAGGCCATTGATGCGGCCGAGGAAGTTGTCCGGCGTCAGGCTCTGGATCAGACCGTATTGCAGCAGCGAGTTCAGCGCGCTCAGGTAGCCGAACGCCACCAGACACAGCAACGCCAGGCTGTACCACGGCATCAGGCCGAACAGGCCAATGGCGGCGAACGCCGCGATCGCCGTCAGCAGCATCACCCAGCCGGGGCGCGCCACGTGCGCCACGCGCCCGCTGGTGAACGCGCCGATGGCCGCGCCGAGCGGCACGGCGGCGTACATATAACCGAGGTGGGCAGCGTCGATGTGCCAACCTTCCGCCATCGCCGGGTACAGCACGCGCACCGCGCTGGCCATGGTCAGCAGCGCGCCGATCAGCGCCACCATGCCGATCACCTTGTTCTGGAACAGGAAAGCGAAACCGCCCGCCAGCGCGCGCAGCGGGTGTTCACGCGGCTGCGGCGGTGGCATCAGCTGCGGCAGGCTCAGCAGCGGCAGCAACGTCAGCAGGGTGCCGAACGCCGCCAGACCGTAGTTCCAGGCGATGCCCATATGGGCGATCACCAGGCCGCCGATCGCCGGAGAAAGAATCGAGCCGAAGCGCACCGTCAGCATGCTGATGGCGCCCGCCTGCACGATGTTTTCGCGGCCCACCAGCGCCGGCGTGGCCGCCAGCAGCGCCGTCACCCCCACCGCGCCGAAGAAGCCGTCCCACACCGCCAGCAGATAAATGGCCGCCAGCGAAGGCGACGGCAGCAGGGCGTTGAGACACAGGCCGACAAAACCGACGCCGCAGGTGGAACGCGCAAACAGAATCAGCCGGCGTCGCTCATAGCGATCGGCCAATACCCCTCCCATCAGCAGCCCAGCGAACATGCCGCCGCCGGCCAGCGTCACCGCCAGCCCGACCTGCAGGGTGGAACCGGTCAACGCCTGGATCTGCACCGGGATGGCGATCGCCATCAACCCCAGCGCCACAATGGAGATAAAGCGCGCGCAGAACACCGCGCGGAAAGCCCGGTTGGTTTTCAGCAGGCTAAAATCAAGCAGGATGGAGGGTTTGCTACTCATCGGTTGTTCACCACATCTTTAAACGGGGATTCTGCAGTTGCGGGGCGCTATGCTAGCACAGATGACGAAATCAATAATGATAATAAAACTCATTGATATTCAATTGTGAGCGACCGCAAGAAACGCCGCCAAACGCGGGATAATCCCGTGCCTGGCGGCGGGATGAGGGCGTCATTACAGCGTGCGCAAGATCCGGTTCAGCAGCGGCCCCAGCACTTTGAACGACGCCGGCGAAACGATATCGACGTGCGCACAGTCCAGCTCGTGCGCCTGCAGCGCATCGACGTACTGCGACCAGGTTTGCTGCACGTCCATCCCTTCCTGCAGCGTGCGTTTAGCGACGAACAGCGTCGCCTGGCCGTGGAAACGGGCGGTCCGCGTGTGCGACAGCAACCGCACCGAATCGGCGTAGTTGGCTTCGATGTTGTCGAACATCGCCGTGCGCGTCTCGCCTAGCGCCGGATCGAGCGTGTCCTGCGACACCGCCAGGAACTGCTCGCGCTCGCGCTGCACTTCCTTCAACACGTTGTCGTCCAGCATCACGTCCCAGTTTTGGGTCTCCGGCGGATAGGTATCCAGCAGGCCGAGGAACGCCACTTGCTCGCCGCGCGCCTGCAACCGGGCGGCGATGCCCTGCGCCAGCGTGCCGCCGAGCGAATAACCGATGAAGTGGTACGGCCCGTGCGGCTGCACCTGCAACACCGTCTGCAAGTGGGCATCCACTACCTGATCCATGTCTTCGCTCAGCGCCAGCGGGCCATCCGGCCGCGGCGACTGGATGCCGACCAGCGACCAGTGCTGGTCGAGATAGCGCGGCAATACGCTGAACTGCCAGGAGAAGCCGGATGCCGGATGCAGACAGAACAGCGTCGGCCCCTCGGTGACGCGCAGCGGCAATACGCTGTCGAAGCCACTGCGATCGGCCTCTTCCTGCGTGCGATCCTCCGCCAGCAAGGCGGCCAGCTGCTCAACGC
This sequence comes from Serratia sp. LTN-2, assembly GCF_059740205.1. Lineage (NCBI taxonomy): Bacteria > Pseudomonadati > Pseudomonadota > Gammaproteobacteria > Enterobacterales > Yersiniaceae > Serratia > Serratia sp. LTN-2. The sequence goes on from NZ_JCAXDO010000026.1 coordinate 11,307, forward strand.
GCGACGCCACCATCACCTGGCCGACGGACACCGCCTTGCCCAGATCGCGGCGCAGCTCCGCCGCCAGGCGCATCGCCAGCAGCGAATGGCCGCCGAGCGCGAAGAAATCGTCGTCGGCGAACACCTGCTCGCGCTGCAGCAAACGGGCGAATACCGCCGCGATCTCGCTTTCCAACCCGGCCTGCGGCGTCCGCCCCGCCTTGCGTTCACCGCCCTGCGGCTGCGGCAACGCCTTGCGATCCAGCTTGCCGTTGGCGCTCAGCGGCAAATCCTGCATTTCCACCAACGCCACCGGCACCATGTGCGGCGGCAGGCGGTCGGCCAGCGCCGCACGCAAAACTTCCGCATCCCAGCTCGCGCCGGGTTGCATCACCAGATAACCCACCAGCTGGCGCGCATCGCCGCCGGCGTCCACCGGCGTACCCTGCAACACCAGCGCGTGCGTCACCGCCTGGCGCACGCCCGGCAGCGACAGCAAGGCGTGGTCGATTTCACTCAGCTCGATACGCTGCCCGCGGATCTTCAGCTGATCGTCGCTGCGGCCCAAATATTCCACCGCGCCGTCCGGCAGCCAGCGCGCCACGTCGCCGGTGCGGTACATCCGTCCGCCCTCGCCGAACGGATCGGCGACAAAGCGGCTGGCGGTCAGATCCGGCCGGCCAAGGTAGCCGTGCGCCAGCTGCACGCCGGTCAGATACAGATCGCCCGCCACGCCCGGCGGCACCGGCCGCAGGCGCGCGTCCAGAATGCGCAACCCGGTGTTCCATACCGGCAGGCCGATCGGCACGTTGGCGCCGGTCACCTTCGCCAGCGCGTCGCCGTAGGCCGGATGCCAGGTCACGTCCACCGCCGCCTCGGTCGGGCCGTAGAGGTTGTGCAACGGCACCGCCGTGCGGCTTTGCCACAGGCGGCACAGCTCCGCCGGCAGCGCTTCGCCGCTGCAGAACACCTGGCGCAGCGCGGCGCAGCTCGCCACCGCCGCGTCGTCGTCCAGGGCAGCGACGAAGGCCGCCAGCATCGACGGCACGAAGTGCAGCGTGGTAATGCGATGTTGTGCGATCAGCTGTTGCAGCTGCTGCGGGTCGCGGTGCGCCTCCGGCGGCGCCATCACCAGCCGGGCGCCGACCATCAGCGGCCAGAAGAATTCCCACACCGAGACGTCGAAACTGCATGGCGTTTTCTGCAGCACCGCGTCGTCCGCCCCCAGCGGGTACTGGTGCTGCATCCACAGTAAGCGGTTGACGATCGCCTGATGGCCGACCAGCACGCCTTTCGGACGCCCGGTGGAGCCGGAGGTAAAGATGATATAGGCCGCATGGTCCGGCGTCGGGCCCGCGATCGCCACCCCGGCGGCGTGATCGGCCGCCAGCGGCGCGTCATACAGCAAGATCTCGCCCTTGTCGGCGAAACGCGCCTGCTGCGCCGGGTTGGTGATGACCAGCCGCGGCGCGGCGTCTTCCAGCATCATCGCCAGCCGCTCGTCCGGATAACCGGTGTCCAGCGGCAGATAGGCGGCGCCCGCTTCCACGATCGCCATCAACGCCAGCGACAGGAACACCGAACGCGGCAGTGCCACCGCCACGATGTCGCCCGGTCGCACGCCCTGCGCCACCAGCTGGCGCGCCAGCGCCGTGACCTGCTCGCGCGTTTCGCGGTAGGTGAAGCTGAAATGCGCATCCGCCAGCGCCGGTGCGTCCGGCGTGCTTTGCGCCTGCTGCGCCAGCAGTTGGCTCAGCGTGGTCGCCGGCACCGGATGCGCCGTGTCGTTGACCCGCGCCAGCAGCGCATGATCGTCGGCGGTCAGCATGTCGGCTTCGCCGATCGGCAACGTTGCCTGTGCGGCGAACTGCGCCAGCAGCAGCGGCAACCGCTGCAGATGCGCCAGCAGTTCCTGACGGCTGTAACGCTCGGCGTTGGCCAGCAGCTCCACCTTCAGCTGATGGTGTTCGTCGATAAACAGCGCAATCTCCAGATCGCGCACCGGCCCGGAGGCCAGATCGTGGGTAATGCCTTCGATACCGGCGAAGTCCAGCTGGTAATCGAACATTTTGAAGTTGAAGACCGTACCGTACAGCGGTTCACCGTCGCCGATGCGCCCCAGATCGCGCTGCACCTGTTCAGCGTCGTAGCGCTGATGGCGGCGCACCGTTTTCAGCTCGCGGCTGATGCGGGCGGCGGCCTCATACAGCGTGGCCTGCGGCTCGAGGTGCATCTCCATCGGCAGCACGTTGATCACCGGGCCGGCGGCGCACAGGGCGGCCGATCCGGTACGGCGCATGAAGATAAAACCGGCGCTGAAGCTCGGTTGGCCGCTCAGACGCGACACCCACAGCGCCACCAGCGCCACCGCCATATCGGCGGCGTTCAGCTTCTGCTGCGCGCCGCACTGCACCAGTTCGGCGAAGGCCTGCGGATCGCAGCGCTGTTCCAGCCGGTGGATGCGCGGCGTGGGCGTTTGCCCGGCCAGCGGCTGCGGACAGAGCGTGGCCGGCGGCGGCAGCTGCCGTGCTTTTTCGCGCCAGAAATCGGCGTCGCGTTGCCAGGCCGGGGCCTGCCGGTAAGCCTGGTATTCCGCCACCACGTCGCTGAACGCCGTGAAAGGCGTCGGTTCCAGCGCGTCGCCGCGGCAAAGATGGGTGTAAATCGCCGCCACGCGGCGCGCGATGGCGGTGAAGCTGAAACCGTCCACCAGCAGATGGTGATAGCGCTGATACCAGAACCAGCGGTCATCCGCCAGACGCATCACCACATGACGATACAGCGGCGCGCCGCTGCCGGCGCGCAGATCGCTCGCCAGATCGATGTCCATCAGCGCGCGCGCGGCGGCTTCAGGATCCGGCGACGTCGTCAGATCGACAAGTTCCGGCGCGTGCGCCGCCAGCGTGTCATCCAGCCATTGCACCGGCACGCCGTCGCGTTCCGCAAAACGCAGGCGCAGCATGTCCACCTCGCCCAGGCCCTGGATGATGGCCTGCAGCAGAGGCTCCACGGCGACAGGGCCGTTGAGTTCGATGGCGTGAGCCACCGCGTAGGCATTGCGATGCGGGGAGATTTGATCGGCGACCCAGATGCCGGGTTGTGCCGCGACCAGCGGCCATTCGCCCGCAAGCGCCGGGCCGCTGAGAGAGTTAGGGGTGTGTGACACTGCTTATTGCTCCCGTGATTACCTGGCGCCGGTCACGCCTCGCGTGCTGCGACCGGCAGAATGTCTTGCCAATGCTGTTCCAGCCATTCGGCGCACTCGGTGCGCGCCGCCGGGCCGAAGACGATCGTCCACTCGGACGGAATGGCGCGGAAATCCGGCCACAAACTGTATTGTTGTTGTACGTTGCGCAGCACCAGGCTGCGCTGCTGTAGATCATCGAACGGATTCAGGCTTTCCATCATGTGTTCCTCGTGCCGTTGCCGTCGCCGTCGCCGATGCCGGATAAGCGGTGGCGAAAGCGGAAGCCCATACCGCCTGCAGCCCGTCGGTCAGGCCGCTGCGCCAGCACAGCGCGTCATGCCCGCCTTCCACCACCCGGTAGTGCACCCGATGGCCGGCGTCGCTCAGGCGTGCCGCCATTTCGCCGCTGACCCGATGCACCAGCTTTTCCTGCGAACCGGCTTCCATAAAGACCTTCAGCGCGCCGTGGTTGCCCAGGCCGTGACGTTCTACCTGCTGCATCAGCCAGCAGGCGTCGTCGGGAATGCTCGGCAGCTGCAGCATGTCGCGCCGCGGCCACCAGTAGGAACCGGACTGGGTGATCACCGCACCGAAGCGCTGCGGCCAACGCAGCCCGGCATACAGGGAGGCCAGGCCGCCAAAGCTTTGCCCCGCCACCACCGTATCGGCCGGCTTGTCGCTGTGCGGCGCCCAGTCGGCCAGCTGCGGCATCAGTTCTTCCTGCACCGCCAGCCAGAAGTCGTCTTTGCAGGTCAGTTCGCGCGACCGGTGCGGCAGATCGATGATATCGATCAGCACATACACCGCTTCCGGCAACGCCCCTTCGCGGGTCAGCTGCATCAGCGGCTCCCAGACCGGCATCTGCTTCGCCCAGAATTGGCCGTCGAGCAGGATAGCCAACGGGCGCTCGGCCGGCTTGCTGTCGCCGGTGGTGTAAATCCAGACGTCGCGGCTGTTGCCGAGACGCTCGCTCTGCCAGGTATGGCGCTGCAAACGCGCCGGCAGCGGCGGCGTGCAGCGCCCGCTGGCTATTTCATACTCATCGAACGAACGCCATACCAGCTGCGGTGGCGCATCCGGCATGTGCAGGCCGGAGACGCTGTGGCCGCTGGCGCTTTGCCAGGAGCGGTACGGGTTGAGCAGATCGGGGGTGGCGCTGGCGAACACCTGGTGCCACCAGTGCCGCAGGTTGTGCATGTTGGCGTGCGCATCGTCGCCGCTGAACGCCGGCGGCCGCTCGTCAAAGCAGGGGATAAAGCAGTAGCTGCCGCGCCAGGCGCCGCTCAGCTCGGTCTGCCAGTACCACACGTCGGTGCCGGCCAAACGCTGCAGGCTTTGCGGCGGATTCGGCTGATGATGGTCGGTCAGGCAGTTGATGTTGATCCACACGCGACGGTAGGCGGAGGTCAATTCGCATCCCTGAGGATCGCGCCAGAAAAAGGTGGTTCGCCACCGGCCGTTACCCGCCGGTTCTACCCATGGCGTACCGCGTCGTGCCACCGTCAACCACCACCCTGGACTGCCCGCATTGCTGCTGGCCAATAATCTGCTGCTTTCTGACTGTAGTTCTGTATTCACAACGCCTACCCATTTTGTAGTTGGCAGCACCGGGAACGTCGACTTTTCCCTATCGCCGGCCACCGCCCGAACGCACTGTACGCCAAATACTATTGATAATAATTTGCATTTGCAATAGTGTGTAAGGCTTGGAGATCGTGCTGGTATTGCGCGCAACGGACAGGGATCGGGGATACATCAATGGCATCCCTTGCCGCAGCCGATTTTCTATTTCCGACTACACAAAAAACTACAACCGCCCTTCTCTCCATTCGGCGAGGGATGGCAGCAAGGTAGGACACTCAAATGAAAAGCAAGCTATCACGTTATTCTTTAGCCACTCTTATCGGCTTGGGATTGGGCGCGTCCGCGTTCGCCAACGCCGCACAGCAGGCTGATACCACCACCACGGAAGAAAACAGCGGCGCCACGGATAAAAAACCGCGCGGCGAAGACACCATCGTCGTCACCGCCGCCCGGCAGAACCTGCAGGCGCCGGGGGTGTCCACCATCACCGCCGACGAGATCAAGAAACGCCCGCCGGCGCGCGACATCAGCGAACTTATCCGCACCATGCCCGGGGTTAACCTGACCGGCAACTCCACCAGCGGCCAGCGCGGCAACAACCGCCAGATCGATATCCGCGGCATGGGCCCGGAAAACACCCTGGTGCTGATCGACGGCAAACCGGCCTCCAGCCGCAACTCGGTGCGCCAGGGCTGGCGCGGCGAGCGCGACTCGCGCGGTGATACCGCCTGGGTACCGCCGGAAATGATTGAACGCATCGAAGTGCTGCGCGGCCCGGCCGCGGCGCGCTACGGCAACGGCGCGGCGGGCGGCGTGGTCAACATCATCACCAAGAAGGCCGGCGATGCGCTGCACGGCTCGCTGAACGGCTACTTCAACGTGCCGCAGCACAAGCAGGAGGGCGCCACCAAGCGCACCGACTTCAGCCTGTCCGGCCCGCTGAGCGATTCCCTGAGCTTCCGCCTGTTCGGCGGCTACAGCAAAACGCAGGCCGACGCCTGGGACATTAACGAATCACATAAATCCGAACGCGTAGGCGCCTACGCCAGCAGCCTGCCCGCCGGGCGCGAAGGGGTGGTCGATAAAAACATCGACGCCTTGCTGCACTGGGACTTCGCCCATCTGCAGTCATTGGAGTTCGAGTATGCCTATGGCCGTCAGGGCAACCTGTATTCCGGCGATACCCAGAACACCAACACCAATGCCCTGGTGCAGAGCAACTACGGTAAAGAGACCAACCGCATCTACCGTGAAACCTTCGGCCTGACCCATCGCGGTGCCTGGGACAACGGCGTGAGCACCAACAACTACGTGCAGTTCGAGCGCACCCGCAACACCCGTCTGAACGAAGGACTGGCCGGCGGCACCGAAGGCATCTTCGACACCAAAAATACCGGGTTCGGCACCACCAAGCTGGACGACTTCCTGGCGCACAGCGAAGTCAGCGTGCCGTTTGAGCTGGGCGTTTCACAGACCGCCACGCTGGGTACCGAGTGGACCCAACAGCGGATGAAAGACGGTACCTCCACCAGCCAAACGCTGATGGGCGGCACCATTCCCGGCATGGGCAACGGCACGCGCAGCCCTTACGCTTCCGCGCATATCTTCTCGCTGTTCGCCGAAGACAATATCGAGCTGACCGACACCACCATGCTGACGCCGGGCCTGCGCTACGATCTGCATTCAGAATCCGGCAACAACTGGAGCCCGGCGCTGAACCTGTCGCAGGAACTGGGCGACTACTTCACGCTGAAAATGGGCATCGCGCGTTCCTATAAGGCACCGACCCTGTACCAGACCAACGGCAACTACCTGCTGTACAGCAAAGGCCAGGGGTGTGCGGGCAGCGATGTCAGAAACGGCTGCTACCTGCTGGGCAACGACGATCTGAAGGCGGAAACCAGCGTTAACAAAGAGATCGGGCTGGAGTTCCATAACGAAGGCTGGCTGGCCGGCGTAACCTACTTCCGCAACGATTACCACAACAAGATTGAAGCGGGTAACTCGCGCATCGCCACCAGCAGCACCGGCACGGCGGTTTATCAGTGGGAGAACGTACCGAAAGCGGTCGTACAAGGGCTGGAAGGCTCGCTGAACGTGCCGGTCAGCGAGACCGTCACCTGGAGCAACAACGCCACCTACATGATCGAGAACAAGAACAAGACCACCGGCGATTACCTGTCGGTGATCCCGAAGTTCACCGTCAACTCGACTCTCAGCTGGCAGGCCACGCAGGATCTGTCGATGCAGTCCACCCTGACCTGGTACGGCCGTCAGAAGCCGAAGAAGTACAACTACCAGGGTAAACCGGCCACCGGCGGCGAAACCCGCGAGGTCAGCCCTTATGCCGTCGTCGGCGCCAGCGCGACCTATGACCTGACCAAAAACGTCAGCGTCACCGCCGGTATCGACAACCTGTTCGATAAACGCCAGTTCCGCGCCGGTAACGCGCAGAACGTGGGCGACCCGATTACCGGCGCGGTCAACATCGCCGGCGCGGGCGCGGCCACCTACAACGAACCGGGCCGTACCTACTACATGAGCATCAACACCCACTTCTGATGACATGACCCAACGACAAAGGGGCGCCGCGGCGCCCCTTTTTTTATCTTTCCATTGCGTTATTTGGTATGCAGCTGAATGCGCACCACACTTTCCGGCTTGCCGGCCTTGGTGGAAGCGCCGTCGTTTTTCACCGTCACGAACAGCGCGTCGCCTTTCGGATCCAACGCCAGGCTGTTAGGGTGCGGCGGCAGGTCTACGGTTTGCAGGCGCTTGAGCGTCTTGGCGTCGAACACCGTCAGCGTGCCGGCACCGTGATCCACGCGCACGCCTTTGCGATTGGCGACATACAGCCGCTGGCTGCGCTCATCGAGCAGCAGGCCGATCGGCACCTCATCCGTCAGCTCGCTGGCCAGCACCTTGCCGCTGTCCGCATCCAGCGCAAACACCCGGTGACCGCTGCTGCGCTTCACGTAGTCGTGCCCCAGATGATGGTTGCGGTAGTCGTCGCGATCGATGCCCTGATCGACGCCCAGCAGGCGATTGCTCGCCGGGTCATACACCAGATTCAGCAGCTGATCGGCCTGCACTTCGTGCGTGGCGGTGATGGCCAGCGTGTCGGCGTTCAGGGTGATCACCTGCCCCTGCATGTTGGAAACGAATACCCTGCGGCCCTTCTCATCCAGCGTGATGCCCACCGCGTTGTAGCCGAAGCCCGGGATCACTTTCTCCAGCTTGCCGGCTTTGGTATCGACCACGTACAGCACGCTGTCGACGCCGAAGCCCAGGCCCGGCAGGAACAGACGGCCGCTTTGCGCGTCATACTTGAGCTCGCGGAGGCGGTACAGGTAGTCCTCGGTGATTTTGAATTTCTTCAGCTCCGCCAGCAGGAAATCCAGGCGCTTGCCGCTGATGCCCGCCTGCTTGTAAGCCTGCTCCAGCACCGCTTTGTCCAGCAGCTTGATGCTGCCCAGCGCGTGGTTGGTGGTGGTGTCTACCACCCCGACTTCACCGTTGAAGGCCTGCGTCAGGTACAAGCGATTGCCCGCATCGTTCAGCGCCACGCCGAAGCCTTTCACCTGCAGCGGGATCTCCGCCTTGATCGCCAGGGTGTTGGGATCCAGCCGCAGCACGCGGGAGCGCGCCTCTTCCTTCCAGTCCGGCGCGCTGACGAACAGCGCCTGTTGCGAGGTGCTGTAGGCCATCTCCACCACCGTCGACGACAGCGCCTGGCGCTTGATATCCTGCGGTTTGATGCCGACATCGTCCGCCTGCGCGGCGCCGGCGACCACCAGAGAGGCCGCCACCAGCAGCGACAGTAACGCGCGCGGGGTTGCTAGGGTTCCAGACATCCTTTTATCTCCTTGAAAATCATGCTTTCGGTTAGAGTGAAACAACGTCATGCCTGCGGCCCGGGCGGCAGCGCCGCCAGAGCGATATCGCCAGCGATGTGCTGCGCAAACTGGGTAAAGACGTGCTGAACGCCATCGGCGATCAAATCAGCCTGTTCCTTGCTGTAGTGATCCTGACGGTAGGTCATCATCACCCGCAGGGATTTCTTCCCGGCCAGATCGTCTTCCATCACCTCAAACTGCAGGCCGAGCAGCGATTCGGCTTTCTCCGGCTCCACCTGCCGGTAGGCGATCGCGCTGCCGTCCTGCAGCCGGAACTCGCCGTTCAGCTTGATGCGGCTGTGGATCTGGATAAACACTTCGAACATATGGTTCTTGCGGTCGGCGTCCACGCCGAACAGCCCTTCCTCCACCAGATCGATCGGAATATCGGTGTACGGCAGCGAGCCGTTGATGGTGTTTTTCACCTGGCTGACCAAGCCGGCCACCGTCAGCCCTTCGTCGAAGCGCACGCGGTGCACCACCACGGTGGTGAAGTAGCCGACGGTATCGAAGAACTCGGCGTCGTTACGGCCGGAGGTCGAGGTGCCCACCAGCAGATCCGCCGGGCCGCCAAGCAGGCGCAGCGCCGAGGTAATACCGGCATACACCACGTTGAACAGCGAAGCGTTGTTGCGGCGAGCGAGCTGATACAGGCCCTCCGCCACGGCCGGATCGACCTCGAACTCCAGCCAGCCGCCGTTGACGTCCGCCGGCGCCGGCACCGCCGGATGGGTAGAGGGTTCTTGCCGGAAGATCGGCTGGCCGACCGGCGCGCCGCGCAGCGCGTCGAGCCAGTAGTCCAGATGCTGCTGCTGCACCCCGGAGGCCCGCTGCTGCCGGGCGAAGGTGTGGAACTGCGGCGGCTGCCCGCGCCACTGCGGCGCCTGGCCGGCGACGCGATGGCGGTAAGCGACGCCCAGCTCGTCCATCATCAGGTTGAGCGACCATTCATCCAGCACCACATGGTGGAACAGCAGCGACAGCAACTGCTGGCCATTGTCCGCATCGCGCAGCATCGTGACGCGCAGCGGCAGCTCGGCGGCCAGATCGAACCGGTGCTGGCCGGCATCGGCCAACAGGGCGGCGGCGTTGCCCGCCGGCGTCTCGTGAGAGAAGCGGAACCACGAGTAGTCCGCGAGTTCGGCAGCCGGCACCACCACCTGCACCACCTCGCCCTGCTGCTCAACAAAGCGTGAACGCAGCACGGTATGGCGAGTCATGACGTCGATAAACGCCTGACGCAGCGCCGTTTCATCCACTGCATCGAAGAAGCGCAACGAGAACGGCAGGTTGAAGATCTCGTCATGGCCAAAGGCTTCATACACCTTCCACAGCGATTCCTGCGCCAACGACAGCGGCGCCTGCGCCCGATCATGATCGTCGGCGGTCACCACCGCGGCATTCGGCTGCGCGACGTTCAGGCGTTTGGCATACCCCGCCAGCCCACGCGCCGTCGGATGGCTGAACAGGTCGTTAATGTTGATTTCGATGTGATGCAGGCTCAGCAAGCGGCCGATCACCCGGGTGGCGACCAGCGAATGACCGCCGCGATCGAAGAAGTCTTCATCCAGGGTCATTTCCGGCGCCACCAGCGCCTCACGGAACTCCTGCAAAATCAGCGGCGCAACGCTTTCGTCCGCGTCGCCGTTCGCCGCCGGCGCGGTAATCGCCGGGGAGGCAGCCTCAGCCGCCGGCAATGCGACGGCAATTTGCTGCCCGGCCAGGAAGGCGCTGAACTGTTCCAGCAGGAAAGGCGCGGCATGTGGGGACAAACGCGGATCGGTAACCAGCTCCAGCGTCAGCGTCTCCGCTTCCGGCAAGCCCAGCAGCAGCGCCAGTTCAAACGGCGTATGCAGCGGCGGCAGCAGCAGGCGCTCGGCGTGAACGCCTTCCAGCCGCCACTCTGCAGCCAGATCGTCGCGCCAGGCCACCAGCAGCTGCGCCCGCTGCGGGTCCGGCTGTTCAGCCACGGCCTGCGCCAGCAGCCGCTGCCCGACGTCGTCCTCGCCATGCTGCACGGTCAGACGCATCAGCGGCGCCGCCGTCAGGCCCAGTTCCAGACCGACGAATTCCGCCGTTTCGGCTGCCGGCACGCACAGCTGCACCGCTTGCCCACCGGCCTGTGCGGCGACGAACTCGGCAAACCGCGCCGCCACCGCTGCCAGCAATGCTCGCGGCGTATTGTTGGCGGGCAGCAACGTGCGCGCAATGCGTGTGACCACGCGCGAACCCACCGGCGGCAAGGCTTCAGCACGCTGCGCCGGGCTGCGGTAATCCTGCAGCGAGACCGCCTGACGCCGCCAAGGCAGCTGCGGCTCCGGGCTTTCCGGCAGCTCGACCGGCTCAGCGGCGAAAGGCAGAGGCACTGGGTCCCCGTTATAACGGGCGGACAGCATCGCCGGCAGCTGGCGCCACGGCAGCGCTTCCGCCAGGATGTCATGCAATACTGCGCCCAAAATCACCTCGCCGTCCGGCGTGAGCAATAGCAAGCCGCGCAGCGGCGCTTCGCCTTCCAGTTCAAACGGTGCCGCCTGCGCCTGCAGCAGGCAGCCAATGGCGTGCTGTTCGTCCGCCACCTGACTAAGGCTCACCGGCAACGGCGCCGAACCGGCGGCGCGTTTAACCAGCCCGTTTTCGTCATCAAAAACGTAGCGCACGTCCACGCCCGGCGTCTCCCGCACCAGCGCCTGCAGTGCCGCCGTCAGCCGGGCGATATCCACTTCCCCCGTCAGGCGCCAGGCCAACGCCCGCTGCCCGCGTGCGTCACCCTGCTGCAGATGGGCAAACCATGCCCGCTCTTCGGCTTCGCTCACCGGCCGCTCGCCGTTCGCCGATTCCGCGCCCAGCGCCTGAAACGCGCTCTCCAGCCGCTGGGCCTCTTCATCGCTCAGAATGCTGTCAAAATCACCGATCACTGCGTTATCTCCTTTGCCCGGCCATGCCGGGATAGCGCACAAAACGGGGGACATTCGTCCCCCGTCATTGCGATAGCGTTAGAAATTCAGCTCAACCGCCGCGCCGATCAGGCGGCCGCGCTGGAGCGTCGCCGTGTAGATGTCATTGCTTCGGATCATCTCGCGGCGGTCGGAGTCAAACAGGTTCTTCGCATACAGCGTGGCGCGGCCGTAGTCGAAGGTGTAAGCCAGCTGGGCGTTGGCCGTCCAATAGGAGCCGATGCGCCCGCGCGAGTCGTTGTCGTATTGCGAATAGTAGGAGTCGGTGAACGCCACGTTGCTGCTCAGCTCCCACCCTTTCAGGAACTGATACTTGGCACCCATGTTGGCGGTGTAAGCCGGCGCGCGCGCCAGTTCATGCCCTTCCACGCCGCTGCCCGAGAACTTTTTGATGTCGGTTTTCAGCAGGCCGAGGTTGCCGAACAGCTCGAAGTCCCAGCGCGGCTGCCAGGTGGCGCCGATTTCCGCCCCGTAGGTTTCCACCTTGTCGGCGTTGCGGATCACGCTGGAGTTCTCACCCAGCGAGTACGGCAGCTGCATATCTTTGTAATCGTTGTAGAAGATGTTACCCGTCAGCACCACGTTGGCGTCTTTCAGGTGATGGCGGGTGTACAGCTCGTAGTTCCAGACATACTCGGAACCGTAGGTGTAACTGACCACCGGCGTGCCGATCGTGATGCCGCCGCCGCCGGCGTTATAACCGCGGGCGATCTTGGCGCCGTAGGTTTGGGTATCCGTCGGTTTCCAGGCCACGTCCAGTTTCGGCAGGAACACGGTGTAGGTTTCATCGAAGTCGATGCGCACCGCCTGACTGCCGCCGTCGCGGCGACGGTGTTCGCGTTCCAGACGGCTGGCGGCGGTCACGTCCACCTGCGGCGTCAGCGCATAGGTCAACTCGGCGAACGCCGAATGGGTATCGGTTTTATCCTTGAAGGTCGAGCCGCCGAAAATGTTGACGAACTCATCCTGCGTGCCGTGGAAATAACGCAACCCCGCCAGCCCGTGCAGGCGGCTGTCCGCGCCGCCGAAGCGCACCACCGGCTCCACGTGAACTTCCTGGCCGTCAATCTCGGCGTATTGGATGTTGTAAGCGGTCGGACGGTTGATGTTGAAATCGGTGTAGATAACGCGGTTTTCAAACGTCAGCGCATCGGAGGACTCCCAGGCCAGATCCCAGATAGTGCTGTTCATGTTGCTTTTGAACACGGCGCGGCGCGGATCGTGACGCGGATTGGTCGGATGCGGCTGCGGGTTGAGGCTTTCGTTTTGCGGCGCAGTGCTGCCGAAGTGGTTAAAGGTCAGCTTGGTGGTCAGATCGCGCAGGCCGGCCGGGTTGAACAACAGCTTGGCGCGGGCGGTGGTGGCTTCCACTTCACGCGGATCGCCCACTGGCGCATAGGCCGGCAGGTCAGCCTCGCTGCGGCGGCGCTGGCGATCGACGCTGACGCGGAACGCCAGCTGATCTTCCACCAGCGGGCCGGACGCCATGGCGGCCAACTGTGACGAGTGCTGGTTGCCGGCCCCGCCCTTAAAGGCGCTTTCCCATTCGAAGGTCGGGTCTTTACTGGCCATGACGATGGCGCCGGCGATGGCGTTGCGCCCCTGGATGTAGCTTTGCGGGCCGAGGAACACTTCGACGCGATCCAGATCCCACAGCGACTGCGGGCCGAACGCCTGTTCGTTATAGGTCAGCGAACGGCCGTCCAACGACAGATTGAGGCGCGGGCGGGTGCCGCTGAGGAAAGCATTAGCGCCGACGTTCGGGCCGGAACCGTCGATACCGCGCACGGTCGGCAGTTCGTTGCCGATGCCCAGATCCACCACGTTGGGGGTCATGCGCAGCAGATCGGGGATCTGCACCGCGTCGGGCATCGAGGCGATGCGGTTGCTGTCGAACACCTGCACGCTGGAGCCGGTGTCGAAAATGGAACGTTTGATCTTCTCACCGGTGACCAGCAGCGTTTCCGCGTCCTGGTAGGTTTCGTTGCTCTTCGTTTCCGCCGCGTTGACGTTACCGATCGCCAGTGAACACACGCCTAAAAATACGGAGGAAAACGCCCCAATGGCTCTTAACCCCGCCTTTTCCCCGTTTCCTACGCTTTCATGCCGTTGAGCCGCAAAATGCTTGCCCATAGATGTCTTCTCCTTTCATCCCAGAGGTGCACAAAATTTGATTTTTTTTACACAACCTACATCGACACTCACACAGACCATGACGCTGCGGCCTTCCCGACCTTTCTGTTGCTTATCCCTGCGGCAAACCTATGCCTTGCGCGGCCGAACGGGCGCGGCCCGTCCACGGCCAAGCCGCCGGCGGAGCGGCCGACGGCTTGTATAAAAACGTAAAATAATGTTAAGAATGATAATATTTTGCATTTTCTAATGCAAATCATTATCAATAAAGGTGTGAGAGCGGCCACGATAACCGCCAGAAAACCTTATACTTTCGCAGGTAAAACAAGCGCTGCAATAACAGACAATAATTACAATACTAAGAATAATATGAATAAATTATTCACGTCCAACCCCATGCCTGCCCGTTACAGCTAAAACTCCTTATAGATAGCACCCTCGTGCCAAATGGATCAAATAATAATAATTTTCATTCCTATTAACATTTGGATATATTCTTGCAGTCTCGTTGGCTGAATCAAAATGGATACCCGATGAAAGCTTTAACCACGATGCAGGCCGCCTATTGGGTTGGCCGACAGTCCGCTCCCCCTCTGGGCGGCATGGCCGCCCATCTGTATGCGGAGTTCGACGGCGGCGAGCTGGATATCGCTCGGCTACGCCAGGCCGTCGAGGCGTTGTACCTGCGTCATCCGCTGTTGCGCCTGCGCATTACCGACGATGGCCGGCAGACGATCGCGCCTCCCGGCCCCCGACATACCTTGCATCTCGACGACTGGCGACACGCCGATGAAACGACGCTGGCGGCCGCGCTCGCCGCCAAACGCCAGGCGAAAAGCACTCAATTGCTGCCGCTGGAGCAGGGCGTCCCCTGCGATATCAGCCTGAGCCTGTTGCCGGCGGGGCGCAGCCGCCTGCATGTCGATCTCGACATGATCGCCGGCGATGCCATGAGTTTTCGCCTGTTGATGGAAGATCTGACGGCGTTTTATCACCAGTGCCCGCCGCCCCCTGCCCATGACGCGCCGCCGGCCTATTTCGATCACCTCGCGCAACGCGACGCCGACGACGCGCTGCGCCAGCGGCGCGAACGCGGCCAACGTTGGTGGCGCGAACGCCTGGCGCAGGTGCCGCCGGCGCCGCGCCTGCTGCGCACGCCGGACCGCTGCCGCAGCGATCGCCTGGCCGTACAGCTGAATGCAGAAGAGAGCCGCGCGCTGGAGAACGTCGCCAAACGGCACCACACCTCCCTCTCGACGCTGTTTCTCGCATTGTTCGCCCTGGCCGTCGGCCAGGGTTGGAACATGACGCGCTTTCGGCTCAACGTGCCGCTGTTCCACCGCGAGAGCGAGCGGGAGGACGCGCAGCGCCTCATCGGCGACTTCTCTAACCTGGTGCTGCTCGGCGTGGAACTGAACCCGACGGAAAACCTGAACGCCTTCTGCCAACGCCTGATGACGCAGCTGGCGGAGCTGATCGAGCATGCGGATTACCCCGGCGTCAGTGTGATGCGCGATCTGTCGCGCCTGCACGGCAGCCTGCAGCCTTCGCCGGTGGTGTTTACCGCCGGCTTCGGCATCCGCGGCAAGACGCTGTTTTCCGAACGGGTCGCCGACACCTTCGGCCGTCTCGGCTGGGTGATCTCTCAGGGGCCGCAGGTGGCGCTGGATGCGCAGGTCGCCCACGTCGACGACGGCATTTTGATCAACTGGGACGTGCGGCTGGACGCGTTTCCCGAGCACGTGCTGCCGCGCCTGCTGGCCTGTTACCGGGCGCTGCTGCACCTGGCTGCGCGGCAAGCGGGGGCATTCGATCGCCCGCTGTCGCAGCTGCTGGCGCAATGTACGCCCGACGCGCTGGCGCAGCAGGCACCGGTGCGCCAGGTGCTGCATCGGCTGTTGGCGCGGGTGGCCCCCGAGGCCGACTTACGCGACCACGACGATATCCACCGGTTGGCCTTGCCGGATGCCGGGGTGAATGCGCTGTTGACGGTGCTCAACAAGTATCTGACGGCGGCGCTGACGGCGCAGGATCTGGCGGCGCATCCCTCCCCGGCGGCGCTGGCGGCGCTGATTTGCCAACGTTCGCCCGAGGCGGGGCGAAATGCAAAAACGCTGCTCGCCGCCCTGGCGCCGCAGCACTGAGATCGGTTTCCGGGCGCGTGGCGCCCGACTCGTTTTAATCGGTTAGCGACTATAGGGAAGTATCATGGAGACAGCATTAACCGCACTGCAGCAGGCCTATCTTCTTGGCCGCAGCGATCGATGGCCGCTCGGCGGCGTGGCGATGCACGACTTTCGCGAATACCGCGCCCGGCAGCTGGATGTGCCGCGCCTTGAAGCGCGTCTGACCGAGCTGGTACAGCACTACCCGGCGCTTCGCACCTGCATCGATGTGCAGCGCGGCACGCAGCACGTGCGCCCGGAGGTTGCGCTGCACCTGGATCGCCACGACTTGCGCTCTCTTGACGGCGCAGCAGCGCAGCGCCAGCTCGAACAGCTGCGCGAGCACTACTCCCACCAGCGCCACGATCCGAGCCAGCCGCTGTGGCGCATCGCCGTGATCCAGCTTGCCGAACAGCAGGATCCGACGGGATCGCCGTACGATACGCTGATCTTCACCAGCTTCGATGCCTTGATCCTCGACGGCCAGGGGATCTCCAGCGTGATCGCGCGCCTGTTCGACGATCGCCCTCTGGCGCCGACCGCCGCCGCGATGCCGCCCCCGGCCGCCCCGGCGGCGCAGCGTCAGGCCGATGCGGCCTACTGGCGCGACAAGCTGCAGGATGTCACCACCCCGTCGGCATTGCCGTGGCGCGCCCCGCTCGCCAATCTCACCTCATCACGCTATCGCCGCGCCACCCTGACGCTGCCGCACGACACGCTAAAACGGCTCGGCCGCCTGGGATCGCCGCATGCGCTGCTGCGCAACAGCCTGCTGTCGGCGCTGATCCTCGATACGCTGGCCCACTGGACCACCGACGGCGAGCTGTGCGTCGGCGTACCGGTGGCGTTCCCCGCCGCCGACGGCGCGCTGGGCAACGCCTCCAGCTTCGTGGCGGTACGTTATTCCCGCTACGGCGAAGACTTTATCCAGCGTGCGCAAGCCTTGCAGGACGACGTGCTTGGCGCGCTCGACCACCTGACATTTTCCGGCGTCGATCTGGCGCGGCAGTTGCTCGGCCAAAGCCAGGGCGGCCCGGCGCTGCCGGTGATCCTGACCAACTGTCTGGGCTGGGAAACGCTGCCGGCCGAGGCGCCAGTGCGCTTCCACGACGGCCTGACCCAAACGCCGCAGGTCGCCATCGACATTCGCCTGACGCTGGACAGTGAAAAGAACCTGCAGCTGTGCGTGGACTACGCCGAACAGGCGCTGCACGGCGAGCAGGTCGAGGCCATGCTGGCGGCCTTGCAGCAGCGCATCCTGCACAGTTGCCAACGCGCCGACCTGGCGATCGCACCGCGAGACTTCATCGATCTGGCGCATTACCGCCACAACGACAGCGAAGCGAATTACGCGCCTTATCCTTATCTGGCACAGCTGGCCGAGCGGCTGTTTGGCGCGCAGAACGGCGGCAACGCGCTGATCTGCGGCGAGCAGACGCTGACCTATAATGAGCTGGGCCAGCGGATCGCCACGGCGATCGCCAACCTGCAGAGCCGCGGCGTGCAGCCGGGCAATGTGGTGGCGCTGTATCTGCCGCGCAGCCCGGAACAGGTCATCTTCAGCCTCGCCTGCGCCCTGCAGGGCGTGATCTGGGTGCCTATCGATATCAACTCGCCGCCGGAACGTACCGCCTACCTGCTGGAGAACTGCCGGCCAACGCTGGTGGTGCACGGCGGCGATCTGGAGACGCCGATCGGCGTCACGCCGGCGATCCTGCTGGCGCCGACGGATCGCGCGCCTGCGCTGGCGGATGAACAGACGCTGGCGGAACGCAGCGCCAGCCTGACCGCGAGCTACTACCTGTACACCTCCGGCACCACCGGCAAGCCTAAATGCGTGGTGCTCAACAACCGCGCCACCGCCAACGTCGTCCACCAGACCCAGCAGCGCTGGGCGGTCACCGCCGACGACGTGTTCATTTCCGTCACGCCGCCGCACCATGACATGTCGATGTTCGATCTGTTCGGTTCGCTGTGCGCCGGTGCTACGCTGGTGCTGCCGGCGCCGCATCAGGAAAAAGACGCCATCAGCTGGAATCAGCTGGTGGAAAAACATCGGGTCACCCTGTGGTGTTCGGTGCCTGCCATTCTGGAGATGCTGCTCACCTGCAAGACGGCCGACAGCCTGCGTTCGCTGCGTCTGGTGGCGCAAGGCGGCGACTACATCAAGCCGGCGACGGTGCAAACCCTGCGCACCCTGCGCCCGGATCTCGCGCTGTTCTCGCTCGGCGGGCCGACCGAAACCACCATCTGGAGCATCTGGCACCCGATCGCCCCGCAGGAGAGCGGCACCGTGCCTTACGGCCGCCCGCTGCCGGCCAACCGTTATTTCATCTGTCATGACGACGGCAGCCACTGCCCGGCCGGCGTGGTCGGCCGCATCCATACCGCCGGGGTCAACCTGGCGTTGGGCTATCTGGAACAGGGGGAGCTGAAGCAGCATGATTTCATCACCCTCGAAGGGCCGGATGGGCAGCCGCTACGCGCTTTCCGCACTGGCGATCAGGGTTACTATCGC
Organism: Serratia sp. LTN-2; assembly: GCF_059740205.1. Lineage (NCBI taxonomy): Bacteria > Pseudomonadati > Pseudomonadota > Gammaproteobacteria > Enterobacterales > Yersiniaceae > Serratia > Serratia sp. LTN-2. The sequence goes on from NZ_JCAXDO010000026.1 coordinate 29,723, forward strand.
GCGGACGGCAACATCATGTTCGCGACCCGAGTGAACGGCTATGTGAAGATCCGCGGCGTACGCGTCTCACTGCCGGAAATCGAAGACGTGCTGCGCCGTCATCCGGCAATTCAGGATATGGTGGTGGTGGATTATCCCAGCGGAGAGAACAACGAGGCGGCGCTCGGCGCCCTGTATCTGACTCGTGACGGCAAACCGCTGCCGCTGTCCGAGATCCGTGCCTTCGCCACCGGCTATCTGCCCTGTACCCATATTCCCACGCGCTTTATCCATGCCGAGGCGCTGCCGTTGTCTGCCAACGGTAAAACCGACCGCCATCGCATCCGCGCCGACCTGAGCCACCAGCAAACCGCGCCGGCGTTGAACGCCTGCGCGGCACCGCCGCCGCACGCGCCTTTGGCGCGCAGCGCAGAGATCCTGACCATTTACTGGCAGGCGATCGGCGTGACGCCGCGCCCGGAATGGGGAGAAGAGACGGCGTTTATCGCCATGGGGCTGAAACTGCCGCATATCAAACAGGTGGCGGAGCGCCTCAATGACGCTTTCGGCACCCGGTTGGTGAGCAGTTCGCTCCTGCCGTGCAAGAACGCGCGTGAAGTGGCGGCGTTACTGACCAACTGAAGCCATGCCACTCGGGCGGGGACATCCCCCGCCCGTATTTTATCAGGCGGGTAGCGCCGTCAGACCCGCCAGCGGCTGTTCCCACGCATCCCGTTGCAGCGCACGCAACAGGAATTCTTGCAGTGCCTCGCCATAGTTCAGCGCATCCTCCGTCGGGAACTGCTCCAGATAGATATCGATATCCACCTGCAGATCTCGGGCGTCGGTGCGGCCGCGATAAGTCAGGTTGAAACCGTCACCCGAACCGCCGGCCAGCACGCGCCGGGCACCGCTGCAGCCGGTGAAACGGGGCGCATCGAAGGGCTGCACATTAATGAAAGGGGAAATAAAGAAACGCGAGTCCGGAGCCACTCCGCGATCGACGGCCAGTTGCCGCAGACGATAGCCGGCGTGGCCGCGTAGCTCGCGCAGCTGCTGCGTCAGAGCGGTCAGAAAGCCCCCCAGCGTCTCCGCTTGCGACGGTGACACCAGCAGCGGCAGGGTATTGACCGCCAGCGCAGGCACATTGGTGGCGGCCTGCCCGCGGCGATTCATCGCCGGCATCCACATCGGCAGCGTATCGCCCTGCCGGGTGTGCTGCGGCATCACCTGAAACAGCCAGACCGCCGACAACGCCACCAGCAAGTCGGGCCAATTGATGCCGCTGCGCTCCGCCAGCTGCGTTAAACGTTGCGACACCGCCGCCGGCAGCCGGTGGTTGGCGCTCAAACGCCGCACGCCGTACGCCGCGCCGCCCTTGCGCACCGTCGGCAGCGCCTGCGACGACGGCAGGTAGGCTTGCCAAAAGCGCCGATCGCGCTCACAGCGCTCGGAGTCGGCATAGGCCAGCTCGGCCTGTTGAAAGGGGCCAAAGGCGCCCAGAGGGATGCCTGCGTTGCCCTGGCCGAGGTAGTGCGCATATAACGCGGCGCAGCGGTGTTCGATAAGCGCCATGCCGAAACCGTCGACCAAGATATGGTGCGCGCGCACGTACCAGAGGTAGCGCTCCGGTGCCAGCTTCAGCAGCCAGGTAGCGGCTAACGCTTCGCTGTGAAGCGCCCGGTGCTGCGCTATATCCTCGCGCATGAGGCTTTGCGCCGCCTGCCAGGGATCGCGATGCGCTTGCAGATCGATGCGTTGCAATGACGGTATGCGCTGAGGATCGTGCCGTAACGGCGGAGGATGGTCGCCACGCCGTTCGCCAAAGCGCAGGGCAAACGCCTGCGTTTCGGCAAGCGTGACGGCGATCGCCCGACACAGCGCCTCTTCCTCTACCGCGCCGCACAGTTCGGTGCAATGCGCGACGGTGGATAAGGTCTGCCCGGGGTGCAAGGTGTATTCTTCCCAGAAATCAAGCTGCGCTGGCGCCAGCGGCAACCATTCAGAGGCCAAAGCGGTGTCCGACATGTTACCTACCTTTGATAAGCCTGAATAAAAGCGCCGCACGGACGACATTCCGCCGTTCAACCGCTTTTGCGTGTTTCCATACATCATCAAATGAAAATGATAATAACATCTATTATCATTTCCAATAATTTGGTAACACTTTAGATTCTGTTAAGCGGGGATGCAAGTCACGTAGCGGGGGCAGAGAAAAGAAAGTGGCAGGCTGAAAGGACATAAAAGCAAAACGCCCCAGGCGCGGGGCCCGGGGCGTTTTTAACGTAGGCGATACTCGGTGGTTAGGCCTGATTGGCCGGCTTCACCTTTTGCGCCAGGAACTCCGTTTCGTAAGCCAGCGCTTTCTTGCGATCGAACTGGTGTTCCCACTTGGCGATCACCAGCACCGCCAGCGCGTTGCCCACAACGTTCAGCGCGGTGCGTGCCATATCCAGGATACGGTCCACGCCGGCGATGAACGCCAGGCCTTCCAACGGAATGCCGACGCTGCCCAGCGTGGCCAGCAACACCACGAACGAAACGCCCGGCACGCCGGCGATCCCTTTCGAGGTGACCATCAGCGTCAGCACCAGCACAATCTCCTGCCCCAGCGACAGCTCGATGCCGTACAGCTGGGCGATAAAGATAGCGGCGATGCTCTGATACAGCGTCGAGCCGTCCAGGTTAAAGGAGTAACCGGTCGGCACCACGAAGCTGGTGATCGACTTGGGCGCGCCGTAAGCCTCCATCTTTTCGATGATGCGCGGCAGCACCGTTTCCGAGCTGGCGGTGGAATAGGCCAGGATCAGTTCGTCTTTCAGGATGCGGATCAGCGTCCAGATGCGCAGGTTGCACAGCCGGGCGACCGCCCCCAGCACCACCAGGGCGAAGAACGCGATGGCGAAGTACACCAGCACCACCAGCTTGGCCAACGGCAGCAGCGAAGCGAAACCGAAGTTGGCTACCGTGACCGCAATCAGGCCAAACACCCCGATCGGCGCATAGCGCATGATCATGTGGGTGACTTTGAACATGCTCTCGGACACCGCCTTGAACACCTTCAGCAACGGCTCTTTGGTCTCTTTCGGCAACGACGACAAGCCCAGACCGAACAGCACCGAGAAGAAGATAATCGGCAGCATGTCGCCCTTGGCCATCGACGAGAAGACGTTCGACGGGATCAACGACAGAATGGTCGCCACCAGGCTGTGCGAACCGCTTTGCACCTGTTCGGTGGTTTTCTCATACTGCGAAATGTCCACCGTGGTCAGCGTCGACATATCGATGCCGTGGCCGGGCTGGAATACGTTGGCTAACGTCAGCCCCACCACGATGGCAACGGTGGTGATCACTTCGAAGTAAATAATGGTTTTCAATCCGATGCGGCCCAGCTTTTTCGCATCGCCCACGCCGGCAATGCCGACGATCAGCGTGGAAATAACGATCGGCACCACAATCATCTTGATCAAACGAATAAAGATATCACCCGCCGGGCTGAGAATATTGCTTACCAGCCACTCACGGGATTCGGTCTGGTTGTGCAATACCGCGCCAACAATAATACCCAGTACCAACGCGATCAGGATTTGCCAAGCCAGGCTAATTTTTACACTTTTCATACCCAAAAAGTCCTCAAAGACTCTTTCCGCCGTACAAAGTCGCAACACAGCGAAAAGAATACTTAATCATTTATTACAGGCTTATGTTAATTCAGTGGAAGCGTTCACCTGCCCTGGGTGCGACGCAGTATAAATCTGTATCATCCGGGCGGCATGCTCTGCAAGCCTTGATTTGTCAGGGTTGAGCGCTGAATCGAATCACAAAAATTTCGCGTTACTATTTCAAATGGCATAATTGCTTGTTATTAAAAACATAATTTTTCATATAATGAAGTACATAACCGTGCCGACGACGTTTTTTTGAACGCCATTAAAATGCGTTATTTTTCGTCCATTCTGCATATTTAGTCCACGACAAATGTTTATATTTTGTTACTCAAAAGTCAATTAAATGAGAATTTACCGAGTGACACTTTCCCTCATAAATGCAGCGCCACTTTATATTTAGCTTAAAAATCGAGCGATACCGCAGAGTGAATACCCTCGGGTATCACCCGACCTTTCATCAGGAATTAAAGGTTAATAAAACGTTATTTCAGGATGTGCCGTCTATCGTTATATCGCGTTAATACCAACTTCGAATATTAATAGCGAAAAATAATCCAAAAAGATTTATAGCGCGGAATAATGCCAATATTTCCCCACGCTATTAAGCACGGGGCAAATAGTCTCGCCGTTGTTTATTCTTTTTTGTTCTTTAGATAAGTATTTTTGGCTAAAAACGCGGGTTTATGATGATTTAAACGCCAAAGAGATAGATACGCCCTGCAAATGCGACAGAACTATTACAAATCAATATCTTTGTTGCGTGATCTGCCGCGCAAAAAAGAAACAAAGAATCGTAGCAAACTATACTTAACCTTCAGTTGACATATCATTAACAACTTCAAGGAGAAAAGCTATGAGCCAACTGCATAAACACGCTATTCCTTCTGCAATTGCAGAACGCGCCCTGATTAATCCGGCACAATACCAACAGTATTATCAACAGTCGGTTCAAGACCCAGAGGCTTTCTGGGGTGAGCATGGCAAAATCCTGGACTGGATCAAACCCTATACCAAAGTTAAAAACACTTCGTTCGATCCGGGCCACGTCAGCATTCGTTGGTTTGAAGACGGCACGTTGAACCTGTCGGCCAACTGTCTGGACCGCCATCTGGCCGAGCGCGGCGACCAAACCGCCATCATCTGGGAAGGCGATGATCCGACCCAATCCAAGAAAGTAACTTACAAACAGTTGCATCATGATGTCTGCCAGTTCGCCAACGTGCTGAAAAAGCTCGGCGTGAAAAAAGGGGACGTAGTGGCTATCTATATGCCGATGGTGCCGGAGGCGGCGGTCGCCATGCTGGCCTGCGCGCGCATCGGCGCCGTCCATTCGGTGATCTTCGGCGGCTTCTCGCCGGAAGCGGTCGCCGGACGCATTATCGATTCCAACGCCAAACTGGTGATCACCGCCGATGAAGGCCTGCGCGCCGGCCGCGCCGTGCCGCTGAAAAAGAACGTCGACGACGCGCTGAAAAATCCCGGCGTGGTCAGCGTGGCGAACGTGGTGGTGTTCAAACGCACCGGTAAACCGGGGTATTGGCAGGAAGGGCGAGATCTGTGGTGGCATGAGCTGACTCAGGACGTTTCCGCCGACTGCCCGCCGGAAGAAGTGAGCGCCGAAGATCCGCTGTTTATCCTGTACACCTCCGGCTCGACCGGCAAGCCGAAGGGCGTGCTGCACACCACCGGCGGCTACCTGGTGTACGCCGCGATGACCTTCAAGTATGTCTTCGACTATCACGATGGCGACGTTTACTGGTGCACCGCCGACGTGGGTTGGGTCACCGGTCACAGCTATCTGTTGTATGGCCCGCTGGCCTGCGGCGCCATCACCCTGATGTTCGAAGGCGTGCCTAACTACCCGGGCGTCAACCGCCTGTCGCAGGTGATCGACAAGCATCAGGTCAACATTCTGTATACCGCGCCAACCGCCATTCGCGCCCTGATGGCCGAAGGCGACAAGGCGATCGAGGGCACCCGGCGCGATTCGTTGCGCATCATGGGCTCGGTCGGCGAACCGATCAACCCGGAAGCCTGGGAGTGGTACTACAACAAGATAGGCAACGCGAAATGCCCGATCGTCGACACCTGGTGGCAAACCGAAACCGGCGGCTTCATGATTACTCCGCTGCCGGGCGCCACTGAGCTGAAGGCCGGTTCCGCCACGCGGCCTTTCTTCGGCGTACAGCCGGCGCTGGTCGATAACGTCGGCACACCGCAGGAGGGCGCCTGCGAAGGCAACCTGGTGATCGTCGACTCCTGGCCGGGCCAGGCGCGCACCCTGTTCGGTGATCATGAGCGCTTCGAGCAGACCTACTTCTCGACCTTCAAAGGCATGTACTTCAGCGGCGACGGCGCCCGCCGCGACGAGGACGGTTATTACTGGATCACCGGCCGCGTCGACGACGTGCTGAATGTCTCTGGCCACCGTCTGGGCACCGCCGAGATCGAATCCGCGCTGGTGTCGCATCCGAAAATCGCCGAAGCGGCGGTGGTCGGCATTCCTCATAACATCAAAGGCCAGGCGATCTACGCCTATATCACGCTGAACCACGGCGAAGAACCAACGCCGGAGCTCTATGCCGAAGTGCGCAACTGGGTGCGCAAAGAGATAGGGCCGATCGCCACGCCGGACGTGCTGCATTGGACAGATTCGCTGCCCAAAACGCGCTCCGGCAAGATCATGCGGCGTATCCTGCGCAAAATTGCCGCCGGTGACACCAGCAACCTGGGGGATACCTCCACGCTGGCGGATCCGGCCGTAGTCGACAAGCTGTTGGAAGAAAAACAATCAATGAAAGTGCCGTCATAATTTACGCCGCTTCAGGCCGCTCATTCGGATAACGCGCCGTTGGGCGGCCCTGGCGCGGCGTACTCTCTCAATACCGACTGGAGACACACTGATGAATGACACCATTTATCAAGGGATTGAAGAAAACCCGCGCTTTAAAGAGCTGGTAAGAAAACGCGGCCGGTTCGCCTGGCTGCTTTCGCTGATTACGCTGGCGCTGTATGTCGGCTTTATTCTATTGATCGCCTTCGATCCTCAGTGGCTCGGCACGCCGATCGCCGTCGGATCGACCATCACCCGCGGGATCCCGGTCGGCGTCGGGCTGATCGTGATCTCTTTCGTCTTGACCGGAATCTACGTGTTTCGCGCCAACGGCGAGTTTGACCGCCTCACCGCAGAAATTCTGCGCGAGGTGAAACAATGAAACGCTTATGCTCCGCCCTCTCCGCCGCCGCGCTGCTGCTGTTACCCGCCCTGGCCCGCGCCGACGCCATCGGCGGCGAAGTGCATCGTCAGCCGTTGAACATCCAGGCGATCGTGATGTTTATCCTGTTTGTCGGCGCCACCCTGTACATCACCTACTGGGCGTCCAAACGCACCCGTTCCCGTCAGGACTACTACACCGCAGGCGGGCGTATCACCGGCCTGCAAAACGGCCTGGCGATCGCCGGCGACTTCATGTCCGCCGCCTCGTTCCTCGGCATCTCCGCTCTGGTTTACACCTCGGGCTATGATGGCCTGATCTACTCCATCGGCTTCCTCATCGGCTGGCCGATCATTCTGTTTCTGATCGCGGAGCGCCTGCGCAACCTCGGCCGCTATACCTTTGCCGACGTCGCCTCTTACCGCCTGCAGCAGAAACCGATCCGCACCCTGTCGGCCTGCGGCTCGTTGGTGGTGGTGGCGCTGTATCTGATCGCGCAGATGGTCGGCGCCGGCAAACTGATCCAGCTGCTGTTCGGGCTCAACTACCACGTGGCGGTGATCTTGGTCGGCATTCTGATGGTGCTGTATGTGCTGTTCGGCGGCATGTTGGCCACCACCTGGGTGCAGATCATCAAAGCGGTGCTGCTGCTGGCAGGCGCCAGCTTTATGGCGCTGATGGTGATGAAGTCGGTTAACTTCGACTTCAATACCCTGTTCGCCGAAGCGGTGAAGGTGCACCCGAAAGGCATCGCCATCATGAGCCCCGGCGGCCTGGTCTCCGATCCGATCTCCGCGCTGTCGCTCGGTTTGGCGCTGATGTTCGGCACCGCCGGCCTGCCGCACATCCTGATGCGCTTCTTCACCGTCAGCGACGCCAAGGAAGCGCGCAAGAGCGTGTTCTACGCCACCGGCTTTATCGGTTACTTCTATATCCTGACCTTTATCATCGGCTTCGGTGCCATCTTGCTGGTCAGCGCCAATCCGGCGTTCAAAGACGCCACCGGCGCGCTGCTGGGCGGCACCAACATGGCGGCGGTGCACCTGGCCAATGCCGTTGGTGGCAACTTCTTCCTCGGCTTTATCTCGGCGGTAGCCTTCGCCACCATTCTGGCGGTGGTTGCGGGCCTGACGCTGGCCGGCGCCTCGGCAGTGTCCCACGATCTCTACGCCAGCGTGATGAAAAACGGCAAGGCGACCGAGCGCGATGAGCTGAAGGTCTCCAAGATCACCGTCGTGGTGCTGGGGCTGGTCGCCATTGCGCTAGGGATTTTGTTCGAGAAGCAGAATATCGCCTTTATGGTCGGATTGGCGTTCTCCATCGCCGCCAGCTGTAACTTCCCTATCATCATCCTGTCGATGTACTGGTCGCGTTTGACTACCCGTGGCGCGATGATTGGCGGCTGGCTGGGCCTGCTGACGGCGGTGATTCTGATGATCCTCGGCCCGACGATCTGGGTGCAGATCCTCGGCCATGAAAAACCGATTTATCCGTATGAATATCCGGCACTGTTCTCGATGATCGTGGCCTTTGTCGGCACCTGGCTGTTCTCGATAACCGACGGCTCGCTGGCTGGACAGCAAGAAAGGGAACGCTTCCGGGCCCAGTTTGTCCGTTCGCAAACCGGGCTGGGCATCTCTCAGGGCAGCTCGCATTAACCGAATAATAAGTGAAAAAAGCAAACACACCCTAATCAAAGGCCCTTCGGGGCCTTTTCTCTGGCTGCCTGTCGGAGAGAAGTTGGGTAAAGCAGCGCAGCGTAGCTGCGCTTTTTTGTTTTTTACGCATAGCAAAAAGCCCTGAACGTCAGTTCAGGGCTTTCGGC
>NZ_JCAXDO010000027.1:0-35469 GCF_059740205.1 Serratia sp. LTN-2
ACAGGTCATTGAGCAGGGGCCAGTTGTTGTTGAAGAACGGCCACAGCAGGTGAGGCATGGTAAACGTGATGTGCTGCTGTTCGGCAATCCACTGCTCAGTGGCCTTGAGGCCACAACTGCTGCAGGCCTTGGACTTGCAGCTCTGGCAGAAAAAGCGGGAATGGGTGCAGTCCGGTGAGGCGCAGCAGTAACGGCGCACGCCCATGGCGCAGGTGCCGCAGGCGAGCATGCGCTCGACGGCGAGTTTGGTCCAGTCGCTGAGGGCGTCGTCGTGTTTGTCGAGATAGCGGCTCCAGCCGTCATCGTGCTGGAACAGCAGCTTTGCCGGTCGGGGGATATACATGGTGCAGAGTCTACAGGGCGGCAGGGAACAGGAAAAGGGCGTCGGCGCCAGCCGGCTCACGTCGCAGGCGTGCTCATTTTATGCGGGTGTTGCGGAAGGGGGCATGCGCCCCCGTGCGAGCTACAGGTCTGTCAGACGGCGTCGGCGTTGAGGTGAGGCTGTATCTTAAAGACGGTTGAGGCAGTAGCGCTGCCGTGCTCGCCCCGTAGGGGTGCTACGTTCAGCCTGCTTCAGGGCAAAAACAATCTGCTCTTCGGTGAATCGTGACTTTTTTATCGGCACATCCTCCGTTCAGGGGAGTCATTATCATGCCGAAATTCTGTTTCTGAATGGAGCAGGATTTTGGGTCAGGGTCACTCTATGAGATGTGTTTTTTAACTAAAAGGGTTTTTACCATCATATATGATGGTAATTTGATGAAAATATATATCATCCAATGAAATCACCTCTGTCACATGACTCCCAGAGGTGATGGGAGCTGAACTCAGGTAACGAGGACTATTGAAGACAAAAATAATGCAGTACATTGCACTTAACACGTATCTTTCTTCACCAAGAAACAAAAGGTTATGTGCATTCCGGCCATTCATAGCATCTTTAGCTAAGGTGAGATATACCCCTTTTTTGGCATTTGTTCCCCTCCGTTCACGATTTGGATTTGCTGATATTTTTCTTTGCATTTTTATCGCATTAAGTCCTTCCTTAGAAGTGTAATGAATGTAAACAATTTTCCCGTTAAACAAACCATTGTTGATGTGCATATTAATGCGATGGTCTTTACTGAACATAGTAGCTACTCCCATAAATTATAAGAAAATTTAATCGACTTATTTCCTCAGAACGTGACTGTAATGTCTTCAATGCATCGAGCATATCGTCACCATTCAACGAGCGCTGGTGTTGGTTTTCTGCGTCGCCGCGATGGACCATCACCGGCAGGTATTGCCTGTGAACGATTATTGTCGCGCCAACTCTTACTGTGGAGAAATCGGCCCGGTACCGGAAAATCTGCTCGCCCGGGATTTTAGTTCCTGCAGGCCAAATGAGAAGTGGCTGACCGATATTACGGAGTTCCAACTTCCGGCTGGAAAAGTCTATCTGTCGTCGGGGTAGTCATAAACCATGATTTTCTCGCCAGCAACCCGTGTATTTTCCTCTGTAGGTTCAACCAGATATAACATCTTATCGTATTGGAATGTCAGCGATTTTGAGAGGGTTCTAAGCTCCTGCCAGGCAAAGATATCATCCAGCGCCGCCGGCTGTTCGTTTACCGGCCGATGGAGATTTTTTGGGTATTTGGGGGCTTTGGCAAAGCGGCGGTTGAAATCCAGGATGAAGCTGTCCAGCCAAACATTGGCTTCTTCGATACTGCTGATGCTCTCGAGTCGCATCTCTTTGATTAATCGGTCCTGGAGCGTCAGGTTGGCACGCTCGACGCGGCCTTTGGCCTGGGAACTGTTGGCGCAGATGAGCTCGATGTTCAGGTCATGCAGAACGCGCCCAAACTGCGTCGTGCCGGTACGGCGAGTTTCAGCCTGGCTGACGCGAAAAACGGCATGCTTATCACTGTAGAACGCCACAGGTTTACCATGTTTATCAATATATTCCCGCGTCGCCAGCATGTAATCGAAAGCCGATTCCGTTTCACAGAACCGCAGGTGCATCAGCCGACCGGTAGCGTCGTCAATGTAAACCAACAGGCAGCATTTTGATGCGCGGCCTTCAAACCAGTCATGGTGAGAGCCGTCAATTTGAATAAGTTCGCCAAGACAGTCGCGGCGATAGCGTGGTTGATAGACCCGAGGCTTGCGTCGAGCGTGAGGAATCCAGAGACCGTCGGCAATCATCCAGTGGCGTACGGTTTCTACAGAGATCGATATTTGGTGGCGTTCGCTGAGCTTTTCTGTGGCTAGTGTGGGTCCGAAGTCGCTGTAATTTTCACGTAGCAACGCCAGAACATTCATTCTTAGTTGCTCCGGAAGATTATGATTTCCCGGTTTACCGCGTTTTAAGCTGGCAAGCCCTGGAGTTCCTGACAGTCGAAACTTATCCATCAGGCGCTGAACCTGACGGTCGCTGAGATCCAGCTGACTTGCAGCATCACGACGACGTAACCGTTTTTCACAAACAGACTGGATAACCTGGGCGCGAACTAACTCTTTATCAGACATAGTCACCAACATTTTTGGGATCCCTGGAGTCACAAAAGCGTAGAGCCTTTATGCCTGAAAAAGGGACATTTCTAAATGGTTAAAAAGTGACATTACTAAATTGGACTAACAACCTTGGTGCGTATAATGCTATTTATGTTAAATTACATTTATAGCTACGCACCAGGCTGCTATTATGCACAGGAGACTTTTATTAACGAAAACGGTAGGAAATTTATTCCAGAATGTGATGCAGTCCCTGAAGGTTGACTGGCTGACGCATACACCGGCAGGTAAGGATGGTACCCGGACGACGGCACGGTCCAAAGGTAATTATGCGACAGTATGCTGGCAGTCGGCCTGCCGATATGAAGATGTTGATTTGCAGTTATTGTGAGCCAGGTGGAATGGATGGCGAGTCGCTACACGTAGCCACTTGTAGAGGCTGTGTGCAGAAACGTCCAGACGGTCGCGTTCCGTTATCTGACGGACGGCTTCTTCCTTAAATTCAGGTGTAAAACGTGATGTGCCCATACGCTCCTCCTTGTATCTCAAAAGTGGATTACTATGAACTTGCTTAGATTTGGCAAAGCTTGTGCAGTCCGATTCCTCCCGGGGTTATTCAAGCCCGCAGCATAGCGATTGACGCACAGGCTGAGCTGTTCATCTGAAGCCCGAACAGTTGTCCGAACGTCAAATCGTATAACAATCAGCTGTGCACATTCCAGCCTGAACTCAGGGGTGAAAGTACGCTTAGTTTTCTTGTTCATTAAGTCACCTGTTTCATGTTGAGGCGAGAATATCACCTTTAATCAGTTGGCCAAATTTACTTGGCCACTACAGGGTAAGATCACACAGCCTACTATTGTGAAAAGTTATATAGCCCTTAGAGCCTATCCCGACAGCTTCTCAAGAATATAATATCGAATGGCATAAAATCACCATCTCACGCCCCATGACGAAAAAAATTTAAGACAAATAAGAAAATATCACCAAGTCTTTTACCACCGACTTCGACTAGAACATAATAACGATATCATCCGTTAACTTGGACTAACCGCGCCATTATAGGGTTATCTTTACTTATACTCATCATCATCATCATGATGTAAGTTACCAGTGTATGAATGAGTTACGGAACCAGGGGTCTCACTCTGAACACCATCTATCTGAACTGTTCAAATCTGTAGGAGCGGGATGATATTTTTCACTATTAATTCAATAGGATATTGATAAAATGTCTGTGTATACAATATTTTTTTGTGGTACAGGTTCAAACAGAACCGATAGCTCCAATGGAGCCAACAGCGACTTTTTTCACAACGGTGAATTAATATCAACCTTGGCCAGAAATATGAAGACAGCTCAATATAAGGATTGGATTATCGTCGATGGACCTGGCAGTGGCAATTTACAAGAGGGCGGTAAGTGGGTTAAGCCTGGTAATCACTGGGGGGTAACGGGTGCGCTACTCGGCAAAGGGTGGGAAAATAATGTTCAGCACGCGCTGGCAGTATTGAAAAAAGATAACAGCTATTTTGCCAATAAACCCGGTTATACCAAGCAATACTTACAATATGAAGTACGTCTATTCAATAAGGACATGCCTACTCAAGTAAATCTGGTTGGTTGGAGCCGCGGTGGTGTTACCTGCCATATGATGGCCAATGCCATGTTGAATGATCCAATGTTGTCCACCATACCTGTCAATATTTTTGCCATTGACCCCGTTCCAGGCCTAGGGCAGTTTGCCAAACATCGGACCATGATCGGGAGTAATGTCCGTGACTATTGCGTGGTTTATGCTCGTGACGAGCGCTCGCTGGGATTTGGACCGACACTACCAACATTGGGCAATACGGGTAAGACTCATATCTACGGTATGCCAGGCCGCCATGCTACCGTTGTCGGTAATGCATCCACCACGGGAGGAGGGGAACATTCCAGGCCAACCAACTACCCGCAACCCGGTGAGGTCGTACGTTGGATGGTAGAGAATAAATTAACCGAGTGGGGAGCCAGTTTAGGCAATCGGCTGGGGCTAACAGAAATGGACATTCTGGATCGCTATGATGATATGCTCAGACATGAACCAGACTATTTTAAAATGCGCAACAATGTATATACCGTAAAAAATCGCCTCTCTTCCGACCGGCACATTGGAGAAGACAGTAATTTTTCACGGACTAAATGGCATAATGTAAAAATGCTGCGCGAACCCTCCATTTACTCCTCTGGAACTGATGCCGTATTTATTAACAACCACCACATGAACCTATTTATCAATCTCGGCATAATTCATTGGAGTGAAGAAAATACCATTCGTAGATTCCCCGCCACCTGGAAACGAATTAAAAACCTAAATGCCATTAAAAAACAACAACCTGCGAACTCAGATTAAATAAATAAGAAAAAAGAGTACCATTAGGCTATGTGTTTCAAATTTAAGTAGGTGCCACTGGTGGTTGTTTGAAACACATAGACTAACTTACACAATTGATTTCCTCCTGCCGACTTATCACCTGTACCAGAAAATAGTTTGCACACTGCAATAACTTTTTAATGGTTTCGATATCATTCCGCTGCCCTTTCTCAATACGTAGACAAACGCGTATCCCCTGCTGGTACCCTAATAATGCAAATGCGCCTTTGATACGATGCGCATGATGCAACACATTCTCTGTCTGGGCAGGCAGGTGATCTAACGCGGCAATATCTTCCACTATTCCTTGTTCGAGCGCTTTTAACATACGCAGCTCCATTTTAAGATCCTGCTGTGCCAAGGAGCCGATTTCAGCAAATGTCAACTTGGGCTCACCATGAACCAACCGATAATAGCGGGAGATCTCTGCGATCAATTTTTTTTGTGTCAGCGGTTTGATCAATACTCCATCCATACCTGCCTCCTGGCAACGCACTAACTCGGTAGAGAAGGCATTGGCAGTATGTCCCAACACTATCATCGGAGGTAACTGCGTCTGCTTCACATATTCCCGTATCCACCCGGTCAATTCATAACCGTTCATTTCCGGCATTTGGCAGTCCGTTAACACCATGTCAAACCAATGATTTTCAAGTAGACCCATCGCCTGCTTAGCGCTCTCGGCCAAGGTCAAATGATGCCCGCTAGCGGTCAACTGTAAGGAAAGCACCTGCAGATTAGCCGCCAGATCATCCACTAACAAAATATTTAACGACTCATTCAGGTCATCACATCCTATATCACCACTTTCATCGCACTGGGGTTTTTCACTGCGTTTTAGCGGCAAGCGTAAGACAGCCTGTGTACCACCATTCTGATTCCCTTTGATTTCCAGCTCCCCCCCCATCAGCGAGCTCAACTGGGCAGAAATCGGTAATCCCAAACCGCTGCCACCTTTGCTCATGCTGTTATGCTCAACCTGAACATAAGGTAACAAAATAGCCTTATACATGTTTACCGGGATACCACATCCCGTATCGATCACCTGTAGGATCATTTCATCTTGTTGGTTTACTCTCGAGCTGACACAACTTACTGAGAATGTAATACCACCGTGATCGGTGAATTTCACGGCATTACTGAGCAAATTATTGACGATCTGCGTCACCCGGGTAGCATCCAATAAATGATAGGCATCAGGAGCCAGATCAATCTGTGTCGTGAAAGCGAGTCCTTTCTCCTTGGCCGCATACTCAAACGTTGCAGCCGACGTTTCCAAGACTTCACGCAATGCAACAGATTGCCAGTTCAGTACCACTTGCCCAGCCTCAATACGGGAAAAGTCCAGCACTGCACCAATGATGCCAAGCAGTGATACCGCCGCACGCCAGGCAATATGCACTGGTGCCTGAGGCGGTTGTCGTTTAACCTCCAACTCCAGAATGCCAATAATGGCATGCAGCGGTGTACGCACTTCATGGCTCATACGAGCAAGAAAATCCGATTTCTCATGGCTGGCTCGCTCGGCTTTATTACGTGCCAGCAATAACTCACGCGCCAGCTGTTTCCTTTCCGTTACATCAAACCAACCCCCAATGATCCCTTGTACCACGCCCTCGGTATCGCTATAGCGTTCAAACCACAGATAGACTTCGCGTGATTGTCCATGGATCATAATCTGGCGATCAGAAAAATGTACCGGAGCTCCCGCCAGACAGCGTAGAAAAAGCGTCCCGACCTCCTGTTCATCTGCCGGCTGTAAAAAGCACAGAGCAAACAAGCTTTGGCCAACCACCGTTTGATCTACGTAGCCCATTTCCCGTTGGAACCAGAGGTTGGCAGCAATGATATTCATCGAAAGATCACAAACAAACATGGGAGTCGGCATGTTGTTAAATAACGTTTCCCAATAGCCCAGTAAATTCTGCAGTTTCTTTTCAGCACGTTTTCGCCTGCAAATTTGACGTGCCAGGTAGCTTATCCAGAATACTGAACTCAAGGTAATCACTAACAGTACCCCGGTCCACATCATGTTCCACGGTGAAGTTTGTCCCCGATCGAAAGAAGTCACATTGGCTACCGAGAACCATTTCAGCCGTAGACTCCGCAGTTCATTGGGTTGTAAAGCGACAATCGCTTTATTAATAATCTCCAAGAGTTCAGGGTAATTTAACGCGACGCCTAACCGTTCAGCTTGCAGTGAATTATACAGGGATTGAATGGCAATCGTAGAACCGTATCGGCTGGCCTGCAAATAATTAGCACTGGCCAGATTCTCCAATGTGGCATCGGCCGCACCGGCCAAAAGCATATCAATACCTTGAACCGTGTTGTTAACTTCAAAAACATAAATCTCTGGCGTTTTTTTCAGCACATCTAATAGTGCATGTCCGCGCGGGATTGCAATTCTGCGATGCTTTAACTGCTCAAAATTATGGGGTGCATCACGTTCATTGCGGGTTATCATCACCCACTCAATCGTCCCATAAGGATCGCTGAACAGCAGTTTTTTTCGCCTCTCAGGCGTACCTATCAAAGACGGTGTTATATGTGCCTTTCCCTCTTTCAGCATGGCCAGCACATCATCAGCCCCTTCCGCAGCAATGAAGTTAAAACTGACACCGACCTTGTCTCCCAGTAAACGCAAAAGATCAATATCCAATCCGGTTATCTGGTTACTTTTATCTAAAAAGGAGTAAGGGGCATCTGAGCTGTTAATGGCAACATTAATCACTGGATGTGTTTTCAACCAGTCTCTATCCTTCTGCGAAAACACAATCGCATCGCGATTGCTCTCAATAGTCAAACCTGAAAGCCAACGCTCATAAATTTCGTTTCTAAGCGCATGAGGAATTCGTTCAAATATCGAGTTAATCAGCGTAGTTAAACGGCCTTGCTGATTGTCAACAAAGTTATATTTCTGTTCACCAAGTGAGAAATTATTGCGATAACCAAGGTCAGAAAATGGCCTGAAAGCCAATAGATAGGCAATCTGGCTTTGGCCATCCAAATAGGCGTCACTGTCATTATTCAGTACATCCTGGATCGCATTTTGCGCACTACCCGCTACCGTCACGCTTTTATAAGTCTGTTGCAGTTTACTCACCACATCAGGATGAATTTTCGGAGCAATGAGGATATTCATTACAGCCGGTTTCATGTTGAGATTTTCTTTACGGGTAAGCAAGGTGTAAGGTTGAACCATTATGGCATTACTTTCTTCCATTTTTTTTTCAAGTAACGAAGAGGTGGTGGAAGCAAGCAATTGAATATCACCCTGCTGCAATGCCGCTTGTGCCTGCGACATGGTATGATACATCCGAACTTCCAGTGGTATTCCCGCAATAGTCTGTAACAGGCTTAGATAATCGGCGTAAATGCCCTCTAATCTTCCATCCCAACGTAGGTTCATCAGGGGGGGATTAATATAATAAAGCATGCCGACTTTCAGGATACTGTACTGCTGGCGAAGTATTTTCACTTCAGTAATAGGGGTGACCGGGAGTTTTTTACTCACTTTAGAGTAAATTTCTACTGGCCAGCCCTGCGGTGGAGGTACCTCTCCATCATTATGGCTAAACAGACTCTGGCATCCACCCACGAATGGAAAGAACAGCAACAGCAAATATATCTGTAGTTTAAAAGATCTCACCCGTTATGCTCCCAGCCCAACCTGGTCCAGGTAACGATAAAAGGCCGCTTCATTTGCGATATCCAATTTTTTCATGGCACTGATTTTTTGTGCACTTATCGTCTGTTTAGTACGGTATAAACGTTGTGCAATTTCATTCACACTTTGGCCTCGGGCAAGCAGACGAATAACTTCCAACTCTCTGGTGGTCAAAACCTTCTCTATTTTTCCCAAAGGTGAAGTACGATAGCTCTCACTGAGGTAGGGTTCACTCTGCCCAGTGGTTGCATAAAGTCCTTTGGCCAGGTCATGTGAGAGGCTTCTCTTATTTAAAATAGCCTTAACTTTATACTTCATCAGCGAGGCAATAATATTGCGATCATTAATCATCGTGATCACGACTATTGGCAAGTGGGGATATTTCTCACGGATGCGGCAGATCATTCGTAAACCATCTTTTTGATTATCGGTAGGCATACTGAAGTCGGTAATCAACATATCTACCTCAGCCTCGGCTAACAGAGTGAATAACGATGAGACATCGTGCGCTTCACCCACGACTTGATAATTTTCCGGCAAGCTGGCCAACACGGCCCTTAACCCAAGCAAAAACACCGGATGGTCATCAACAATAATCACACGTCTGGTCATCATCCCTCCCCTGTTATTTCCGTTGCGTAATGTCATACATAATGCCCTCAATAAATTTACCGTCATCCAGCTTATTAGCAATCAAGGCCATCCTGATGTAATGGTATCCCCCGTCACCATCGGCGATCCGCAAATGCATCATGTGTGGCATCTGCGCATTCTCTACAGCAGCCTCTTTCAGTGCCGTAAGCCCTTGCCGATCTCCCTGATGCACCCAAACCATCAGTTGCGCCCAGGAAACCGGGGCCCGACCACAAGATAACCATACGGTTGAGCGACACCACTCAATGCGGCCACGAGAATCCAGCATAAAACGATTGACAATCTCTGGCTCCATCACTGCATTCAGCAATGAACAACACGCCTTGCCTTGCGATAAGGCCTGTGTCATCAAGCGCCAACGGCTGGCGATCAGCAGAGCAGGGAACCCCAGCACGACGCTATACCATGAAGCCATTTTCACACTTTCCAAACGGGAATGAGAAAGCACCGGGAATGGCCCATAGTCAAATATGCTCGCCCCTATGCTCCCAACAACGCAGAACGATAAAAAACCGCTCAACAAGCGCATCCCCCCCTGTACAACCAATAACAGCGGGACACTGATGGAGAAACACGCCCCCCCCAGCAACAAGACCTTTTCATCCATCGCCATGACTGGTTGACTAAATAAAACAACCATGATCACCCCAGCCAAAAGCACTCCCCAACAGTGTTCCTTTCTTATCGGATAACGTCCAAGCGTGATAAGGTAAATGACAAAAAAAGTTAAGGGTAAATAGCTCATCACATAACCGGTGACAATAGGAAACGAGATAGAAAGATCGACAGGATAGTTGAAAAGATAGAGTGTCCATTTTTCTAAGAACCGTTCAAAAATGCCACCGATAACACATAGCAAAGTCAACCCTATTACGTCATATGCACGCAATGGCGCATAATTGACGCCATAAAAAAATTGCCATACCAGCGCCGAGACGATAAAAGTAACCACATCGCTTGCGGCGAAGATAAGGGAAACACTGACCGGCCGGTTATACCATTGACTAACGATAAGATGGATAAAAAGGCCTGTCACTAACCACAATGGCCATTTACGCGGTGGCAGAACACAAACAATGCCCAATATTATCCCACCGGGAAACCACACCAACGATGATAAACTCCAAACGTCTCGTATCTGTAAGCTTAACAATGCCAAAGCGAAGCTAATTAGCACCAATACCAGCCAAATAAGCGCTATTTTCATTGTTTTCATCAAAAAGCCTTTTTTGATCAACCGTCACAACATCAAGCCAGCGAGATCAGGATACGCCCCTGAGAGACACAGTGGGTCAAATAGCAAGAAGGGAGTGAGCTATGCACCACCCGCTCCCAACCACTTAAGCAAAGAAAGGTCCTGTGTTGATTACAAAATATCTGACATATTCTCCATATATTTTTGCAACGATACGTCATTAACCCTGACCTCTCCTTTTTCAACAACTAGCGAAAGATCGCCAGAATTCGCCACTTCTCCTAGCAGGAGCTTATCGGATAAAAGCGGTAATACAGAATGTGACAATAAATTATCAATTTCTCTGGCACCACTCTCCGCAACCAGACAACGCTGAGCAATAAATGAAACCAGCTCATCGCTGTAACTTAGCTGGTGTTCAGTTGCCAAACGGTAACGTGCGACAATTTTGTCCAGTTTATGTCGTACAATGCTGAGCAATACCGCACCTTGAACAGGAAGATATGGGATCACCTGTAAACGCCCCAAAAACGCCGGCGTAAAAATTCGCTGTAATTCAGGTTGAATTAGCCTGTGGATATCCTCCAGCTGCGCCGGACGGACTTCTCCATCTTCTTTTACCCCGTGCTGGGTGGCGCGCATCACCAAATCAGATGCCACGTTAGTGGTGAGAATAATCAACGTATTGCGGAAGTTAATCTGTTGACCCTCAGCATCCTCCAGCATCCCTTTGTCAAACACCTGGAAAAACAGCTCCAGCACGTCATGATGGGCTTTTTCGACTTCATCCAGCAAGATCACGCTATAAGGCTGGCGGCGAACGGCCTCGGTCAATATTCCGCCCTGCCCATAGCCTACATAGCCTGGCGGTGCCCCCTTCAGGCCAGAAACAGAGTGAGCTTCCTGATACTCAGACATATTGATCGAGATCAGATTGTGCTCCCCACCATATAACTCTTGCGCCAATGCCAGCGCCGTTTCGGTTTTACCTATGCCAGAAGGGCCTGTCAACATAAAAACACCTGTTGGTTTCACCGGATCGGCAAGTTGTGCTTTGGCAATACGGATCTGCTGCACCATTCTATTCAGCGCATGTTGCTGCCCCATTACGCGCGCCCCGAGCCGCTCTGCAAGCTGCCCCAAAACATCACGCTCATTCTCTACCATGCGGCCCAATGGGATCCCCGTCCAACCTGAGACAACATCCGCCACACAGGCCGCATCGACGTAGGCAAACACAAACGCATGCTGGCGGTGACGCTGATGCAATTCTGCATGCAACCCGGCCAACAGCCCCTCATCCTGCGATTGATCATTGACGATAGCATCCACCAAGCGACGCTGGGTCTCATATTCAGGTAAAATACGCGCCAGGGATTCCTTTAGCTGAGCTTCCCGTTGTTGCAATTGCTGCAGCTTTACTTCATGCCCTCGTTCACACTGTAGTGCCACCCGCTCTGCGGCAAGGTTAGATTGCATAGCACGCAAGTCTTCAATCGGTGCCGGTTCATTACATTGAGAAACCGTCACCCTGGCACAAGCCGTATCCAGCAGACTAATGGATTTATCAGGTAATCGCCTGCCAGTAATATAACGGCTTGAAAGCTTAACTGCCTCGACAATCGCCTCATCCAGGATCCTGACGCCATGGTGTTTCTCCATTGCTGGCACCATCGCCCGTAGCATGGCTGTCGCCTGCGATTGAGAAGGTTCTGCAACGTTAATCACCTGGAAACGGCGTGCCAAAGCAGCATCTTTCTCAAAGTATTTTTTGTATTCCGCCCAGGTCGTAGCGGCAATTGTCCGCAACTCGCCACGAGCCAACGCCGGTTTCAGCAGGTTCGCCGCATCGTTTTGTCCAGCTTGTCCACCTGCGCCCACAAGGGTATGTGCTTCATCAATGAACAGGACAATGGGGGCCGGGTAACGTTTTACCTCATCAAGCAGCATCTGCAAGCGGTTCTCAAACTCACCTTTCACGCTGGCTCCTGCCTGCAACAGCCCCATATCCAAAGTAAACACTTCCACCGATGCCAATGCTGCCGGTACCTGACCTGCCACAATACGTTGAGACAACCCTTCTATTAGTGCTGTTTTTCCTACGCCGGCATCACCGGCCAGCAGAGGGTTGTTCTGACGGCGACGCAGCAGAATATCAATCAATTGCCGGATTTCCTGCTCGCGCCCCACCACCGGATCCAGCTGATTGTCGCGCGCAGCCTGAGTGAGATGGTGAGTATACTGTTTCAGTGCGGAGCCAGACTCTGTCTGCTCCGTCTTCTGCGCAGCCGGTTCATCCGGTTTATTGGCATCAAACCATGACGCCATCGCGGCCCCATTGGTCTGCAACAATTGCTGTACCCCCAGCGAGAGCAACTTTTGCAGTGACGGCGAGGCAACCAGCGTGGCCAGCAACGCCTGTGGACTTATCTGCCGGGCTTCCCAACGGCTGCTGGCATACATCCAACTGTTTTCCAACCAGTCGCTCAATGGCACAGAAAATACCGGGGGACGATGGTTGCCACTGCGTAATCCGGTTAAAGCACTTTGCACCGCCTCCAATAATTTCAACGGATCAATCTCGCCGCTACGGCAAACCTGTTCCATCATGGGCATCTGTTTTTCAAACAGCGCCATGAGCAAATGCTCAATTTCGACCTCATGATGTGTACGGCGTACTGCCAGGTTAGCCGCACTGTCGAGACACTGACGCAACTGCGGTGTTAGTTTACTGACAACGTGCTTTAGATAACGGCTCACTTTAATGCTCCTCTATTCGTTCCAATATGAGGTAATGTTCGTGGGTAGATTGGAAAGGCTGCCGGCCACAATTGCGGGTTCAATTAAATGCAATAATTGATCGTCCAGTTGATTACTTTTTTTCAGCAACGCCATATGTTGTTGTCGATCGTTTTGCCATTGCTGATACAACACGGCGACTTCACGGCTGCCACTGACCTGATAGCGCACGGTCACGCTATTAATGTTCAATGCCTGCAGTTCCTCTCGTTGTAGAGGGAATGCATCCGCTGCCAAAGTAAGTTCATTACGTGAAAATGCACGCATGAATTTAAGCATGCCATCCGTCCCCTCAAAGGATTTGCTCAAGGTAAAAGTCGGGAAACGCACGTCAACCTGAACACGGCTGCACGTTTGAGGACTCCAGCGCAGCATCCCGCTGTCATTGAAGTTCATACTGCTGAACTGCTGTATGCCTTCTTCACATTGCAGTGTTATTGCACTCCCTATTGGTAAGACTCGTGCCCCGGGATTTGCCGTTGCGGGCTGGCTGGTCAGTCTGGCCTCTACCCACGCGGCCTGCTCCTGCTGTGGTTGTGCCGCAACCAACTCACGTTCATTGGCCAGCAATGAACGTTTCTCCAGCAAGCGACGGCGAATACTCTCAGTGGAGGACAACACGCCTTTTGGCTCGATCAGTCCATTGATATAAAGAATAAACTCATCAGAAAATGGAAATGACACGCCCTCCATTACCTGGCGCTTAATTCCCTCAGGAAGTATCTGCAGAGCAAACCCGGCGGTATCGCGCACAAAACCATTGACATATTCATAGAGGCGCGTATTCAATTCACGCCCATCGATCAGATCATCACCCTGTAATTTCTCTATCGGCCAAATAACCCCTCGCTCCCACTGTGACTGCAAACGATGGGCGGTACGCAAAAAGGTATAGCGGAGTACCAGGTGTCCATCACCTTGCCATAACCGCCAGAGGACGTTATCTGCGCCCTCAGACGGCTTGTGTTGTGTTTCATTGCGCCACACAGAAAAACGATCGAACAGAGTACTCAGTTCGTCACCATTGCTGGCAATGTTTTGACTCCCGAAGGCCACTTTAACCATCTGTTCTGCTTCCTGATCGCCAAGCAACGCACGCTGACTGCTCATCTGCAGCGCTTGACGCCAGGCCCGGTAACGCGATAGTGCATTATCATCAAGACGGACCGATATCTGTGGTGAAATACCCAACCAGGACAATATCCGCTGCCGCAGCGAAATGTTGCCCAATGATACCCGTTGCATCATGCTGCTTTGCTGAACGACACGGTGCAGTTGCCATAGCTGATGTTGCGTGCGCAACCATGTCTCTTGATTTTCAGGTGCCACATCGCCAAGATCGCGTTCCATACGGCGTAGAAACTTCATATACGGGCTATCGTACTGCCCGGTCGCGAGGATCAACGAGCGCCAGTTTTCCGATCCTTGCACCAGGCGTTCTCCACGCGGCATGCCTTGAGCAAATGCAAGCCATGCGGCCTGCTGTTGTTGCTGATAAAGATAAGAGAACTGTTCCCACTGAGTGCCAAACCACACCGGCCGTGCTAATGCCTGCGCTAACTCAGCCATGATGCCACTGAATTCCCGGCTTCCTGCCTGGGTATATTGCCCCTGAATGAGGGCATCTGCTGAGGTGGCACTTTCTGCGCTTATTGGCCAGAAATCTGCCAATGTCAATGCATGTGTACGGGCAATGTCGCTATCGTTCAATAACCATTGCCAGTCGTTGCTTTGTTCCAGCATGGTCTGTAATACATCACGCCACTGCATCAGGTCTTGTTCTGCCTCTCCCAAACGCCAGGCCGCCAACCTAAGCGCCACATGCTGTTCGTCGCTTAACTTAGCGGGTTTACCACTTAACACGGCAGCAGACCAGACGGGTAATGTCTGCAATGTGGCCAACGACGCGCCTTGCGCCATGGCGTTTTCTGTATTGACAAAACGCGCCCAGTTCAATATCAGCTGCCGTTTTTGTATATTGTCTGCCAGCAAAAATCGCTTTATCAGCGTATCAGGCGTCGGCTTGAAAACTGCTACGTCAGCCTGGTGCATATACTCTCGAGCCGAGCGTTGTTCGATCGTATGAGTGACGGGATAGAACAACAAATGTGGCCATTTCTCCAACCTCCAGGTTTCTACCTGTTGATAACGCAGATAGCTCCGGCTCAACGGTAGCTGATGGTTAAAGCCATCAAGCTGGGCAACGCCGCGCCAGGTAACCGCCAGCGCATTGGCCGCTGCATACAGCCCACACAATACACCCACCGTCCACAACCCACGGTAGAGATATGTGCGCCAGCCAGGCAGACGCATAGACGGGTTAACCTGTGCCATTTCAGGCAGGCTCTCCTCCAACAGCCTCTGACTGAAAAAACTTTCTGGTTGCCCTTTTCCTTCAGGTATCAACTGAGCGCTGAAAAACAATCCACGCAACATGCTGTGCTGCTGATAGTGGTCGCTGTCAAATAACGCACTCATATAGCAACACAACGAGGACTGCAGTGCCGCCATCTGTTCAGGTAACTCAAACTTTTCGACCTGAGGCTGACCGCGTTTCTGGTTAAGCATCTTGAAACGCGCCATTTTCAGCGCATCAATAACAGAACTCAGGCTTTGATCTAAAGCACCTACAACGTTGCCATCCATCCTGGCGTTGATGAAATTACCCAGTAACTCACCGCGCGAAGCCGTGGGGAGCTGCAAGCACCAGGCAGTGAAACCCGGCATAACCTCGGAGTGGGTAATCATCAGCCAGACCGGTAAGCGACGTTCTAATCGTTTCTGTAAAGGCTCTATCTGCGCCCGCACAGCACGCGCAACAGCACACAACGTCTTGCTATCCCCTTTCAGTAACATCTCCATCGGCAGACAAACCAGTACCCCCGCAGGCCGACGTACTCTCCCCATCCAGCGGGTCAACTTGCCCCATGCCTGGGTATACAGTGAAGAACCTTCGGTATAACGCCCTGCAATCAGCAAATACATTGCACGCCGGAAAAACCACCAGCGGCAAGTCAATACGGATTTCATAGAAGAAGCCGCATAGCCATTTAACATTGGCATGATTTGGCTATTACTCAGCAGGCTCTGCTTGCCACTATTTTTTAACCCAACGACTAAAAACCACGCGGGCCGTACGTCCTGCCGTGACCAAAGCGTCAAATGACGATGCCAGCGTTGTAAACGACCACCTCGCCACCAGTGCCGCCATAAAAGACGTTGCAGATTATTGCGCCCACGGCATCTGAATAATGTTCGATGCCGCAAGCTGACGATCATTTTCGGCAATATGACAACGGTGGAACGTGCCACCAACCACAACAGTAAAATCCCCAGGAATAATAATAACCCGCCAACCGTCGGCCACGACATCGCCACGGAAATCATTAAGCTCGCGAGCAATAAAAAGATAATCAGGCACATCCAGACAATTGCAAAAAATAATTTTTCCATATCCAAATTCCGATTCAAACGCTCATATTCAATAGCCAGTAAACAACTAACAAATAGAGTGACGCCAGTGATAAAATAACCGGAAAAAGCTTGATGCGCCAATTCTTCCCATTCAAAGCATCAGGTTTAACATCCTTCAATCCAGGCAATAAATAGGGGTGCTCATCGGAAAGATAACTTTTATGTTCGTCCGGTAAGTTATCAATCTGTTGCTGAATAATATTATCCAGCAACAGATTATCATTATTATCATAACGGCCACGGAAACCACACAATAGACAAAAAAGATATACCAACCGCACCGGATAATTATCTGAACTTAATGTCGCCAGGCGCTCAAAAAAAGTATGCCCCCCCAACGCTGAGTCATAACGCTCCTGCTGCAACGATGCCAGGCGCCAAAGATGAAGAGCTTCTTTTTCAGCACATAAAATAGCCTCATCCGCCCATACGACAACGGCAAAAGATGCATCCTCGATATCTTTAGGCACATAACCTTGCAAACGCGCTCGATCCTGTGCCTGCATTAACGCCGATAACAGTTTTTGACGCGACACTTCCACCGATTCTTCCTGGTGCTGAATTGTGCGTAACACGCAGACGAACATCGGCATGAAACAGTCTAATAACGGCATCATGATGCACTCACCATCAACAACTCTGCTTGCATATCATCAGGTGCATCTAGCCAATGCAGCGCCACATGTTCACTCTCTTCAATCTGTTGCCACAGTGCACTGCGATTTTCGACCCGGAAATAACGTGTATTGGCGCGATTCGGCAACCCCTGTGGAGCCAACTCCTGATACCAGAGGCGAACCCCAGGTAAAGCTCGATTGACGATGTTGACGATGTGCTCTGCCGCCGCCATTTTAATCAATCGATCATCAGGCAGTTCGTACTCTCCGTGTGCAAAATGTTCTGAACGTAGTGCCAGATAAACACGCACTGGCTCGCCAGTTGAAAGAAATTGACTGGTCGCGTAATAACTGCCGTTTTGCAGTCGCAGGGGGATAACCTTATTGGGTTCAAGCACTAATGCATTCAATAAATCAGTAATGGTACGCTCAGCGCAGGCCAGCGTTTCAGCTAAATCAACGTGCTGATATTTCAAAGGTTTATCCCCATTGCCATGCCATTCCCCTGTGAAGGTACAACGGTCGGTAAAACAGGAAAGCTCAGCGATCAGTTGGCGCAGAACACCAAATACCTCCCACGGATGAACATCACGGGATTCACAGTAATGATGCAAACGAATGACATGCCGCACCAATGTGCGTAATGCGAGCAGCAGGCTGTTCTTTTCCTGAGTATAAACATCACCTCCTAATGTCTGAGGCCGCTTTAACTCTTCCAACTGATGAACCCGTCCGCTGAGTTCCTGATATATCTGCTCCACTCGCTGCCATAACTGTGGGACGGCAGCGATCGTCATACAAGGTGGAAAATAACCGTTATCCAGTTCAATACCATCCGCGCCATAACGTAATTGCCCAACAGGTAACAGCGTATATCCTGTCGACTGCTCAATTTCATCCTGTAGGAAAAAACGCAAGTTGTAAGTCAGTTGCTGCACTTCAACCTCTGGCCCTTCGGCATAAACATCTCGCATAAGCTGCTCGTTGGGCCAACTGACCCACCGACTGGCGACGGCACGGGCCCCTTCAGCATCCGCCACCCCAGAAACATTACTTTGGTTATGACTCACAGCGCGTAATCCCACATAAATACGCAGTGGTTTTTCACGCACTGGGCAACTTTCACGTAGTGAACGTGGCGAAAGTACAGCATTCACCGCACAATCCACATAACAGCCATCAGGAAATACGAACGCTGCATGATGAGTGCTGAGCACGTCATCGTGCAGGGCTGCCTGATTAAATAACAACCGTACCACGCCAAAAGCGTGGGGTTGCGTTAACAACTGATGACGCCCACACCAATATTCGTGATATAGCGCTTGAGCCTGAAAATGTTGCGGTTGCAAGTACAAACCTGAATACCAATACGTTGGTTTATGTTCAAACATGATGTCCCCCGGTATTAACCTGCGTCCGCAACGGCAGGGGCTTGTAGCATAGGGACTGTCGATCCCATTGATTCAAGCACCTGCAAACCTTGCTTTATGGCCGGCCAAGAGGCCTTCCCTCCATTGTCTTCCGTCGCTGTTTGTTGACCGTAATAGACCACGTCATCTCCTTTTTCACCGGCAAACACCTCACTACGCACAATCGTCTGCCGCCCCAGCGTCAAGAAGATACGCAGCGGGATATATTCAGCCAGCCAACGTTTATGCCACAGCCCCTCTTGGGTCAGGCCTATCGGTAAAGGGTATATTCGGCTATGGGTAAGGTCTGGTGCTGGGTAATATCCGGCAATCACCGCAACATAGTTCGCCCTCTCCACGCGATCAATATGCAGGGAAACCGATTGGCCTGGCATCATCACATAACTATCGAATTGCAACAGCCCCTCAGTCACCCCGGTTCTATTAAATAAGCTGCGTAACAATACCGGGTTAGCCATAAATTTATCCAGCGGCTCCCGACCGTGCGCTTGCGCAATAATCACCGTGACACTGTTAGCAAGGTTATTAAATGCATTCATCAGTGGATCAGACGTAATTTCCAACCGAATGGCATTGCTGGCATATATTGCTTTAGCTGCGTCAATAGCTTGCTGATGCTGTCCATTTTTTGATGGCGAGCTACAACCACTGATGACGAATAACAGTGTCAGTAATACCCCACTCTGCTTAAAGGTATAGCGAATCGACATATTAACTCCCCTGTGTATTATCTGACTCTCGGCCTTTCATTGCCAATATTATTTCCCGCAATGCCGCCGCATTATTATCTTCCATCATTTCTTTCAGCCACTCCTCCATACCCATATTTGCCCAGCGGGCAGCACGCTCCAATAAATAAGGCACAGGACTGGTTGGTTCATTACATCGGAAATAATGGGCAATCTTCAGTAGTTGTCCAATAGCCATTGACCGGGTCTGGTGATGCTCGCCACTTTCCGTCAATCCGTTGCCGTTAAAACCAGGGTTGACATTCCCCATGGCCGTTATGTTTTCTGCTCCCAAAGCCAATTCCGGTGCCACTACATCACGAAAACGGCGCAATAATTCACATATCTCCTGCAATCGTTGACGGCTGGTGCCCATCATCTCACCGGCCCCCGAGAACAGCTCATCCACAGTCTGGCGCAACGTATCCAGTTGCATATTCAACTGCTCGACCTGCTCAATTTTGAGCATCAAACGTTCAGCTGAACTGGCGCGAATACTGCTATCGCATTCGTCCATGCCGAAATAACCGTCTGCCATCAAGGCCGCCCGCACCCCACTATCCACGGCAATACGCCGCTCAAAATATTGCACTAGCTGCCAGACACTCAGGTTGATCAAAGCGTCGTCCGTGAGCGGCAAACGGTCTAACTGCATGCTCAGCGTAGCGTCCAGCCATTGCAATCGGCTCAGGCGCATCTGGGCTGGTTCTTCTGCATCCTCGTCGAGTTTTGGCCACAGTGTCGGCCAAAAACTCGTCAATAGGCGGTGAATCAAAGTCAGCCCTGAGACCATGCCTTCCAGGCTGTACAACTCCCCCAGCGACTGGGTTAACCAACAGGCAATCTGCAGGTCTTTACTCTGTGTCTCCAACACCTGTTGGCATAAAAGTGAAACCTGTGACCAGTCGGCACTGCGCGCTGAACATTCCCAGGCGCTATCTGGGAGCATACCTTCATCGCTCTCACGAGCCTGGCTGATTTGCTCGAAAACAGCCTCGTATTCAATGTCACACCCTGCAGGTACCGTGTCTGAAATCGGCTGCAGAAAACGCTCAATATCGGTTTGTACCGCGTTCATCTGCGCGGCCTCATGCAAAAATCACTAACGGATAACCTGTAGTGATAACGCCACCATGCGCACATAAATCCCCTAGCCGTGCCGCCGGGCGCCCACCGATCAACACCGTTGGGCTTCCCATAATCACCGTATCAGGTGGCCCCACGCAAACCAGCATCGATCCCAGCGTGGCAGCCGGTAGACCGCCGATCAACACCGTCGGTATCCCCGTCGGCAGAATAGGGCCACCGACGTGTGGTATTGGCGGCACGGCTGGCGATACCATAGGGCATACATGCATATCCCCCACACGGGCAGCTGGCATTGGCATTACGCTCCCTCCGGTACGGTGATATCGTTATAAAGGTAATAGCGACGCCCCGTATCCTGAGACAATGGCATACGGTTGAATTGCTCTTGAGCCAGTTGCACAAACTGGCCAAGATAACAGGCCTGTAAATCTGGTTTTTCGCTATAACCATGCAAAATCAGACACAGGGTATTAGCCAGCGTCAACGGCGCCTGCCAGTGCTGCGGAAAAACCGCCTCCAGTCCTGCCGGAGTCATACTGCCTTCGCTCCAAAAAATCGACAGTACCAGGCATGAGATAGGGTTATCAAAACCCAACGCCTGTGCCTGCTCAAACAGTTCATGACGCAAGGGATCCCCCCCATTAGCACGCCATTGGCGAGCTTGCTGGAAGAGCATGCGTTGCTCTTGCATTAACTCCCGCTCATAAACGCAACTGACAAACGTCAGAACAAGTTCCAGTGCCTGGGCAAAAGGCAGCATAAAAATGGCGTAAAACACCATGTCCTGCCATTGCGAGGTTTCGCGCAGAGCAAATAGATTATGTTCATGCGCTGCTGACAGGCTTAACACCTGCTCAGCCTGTAGCGACAATTGATAGTGCCGTAATTTAGCCATAGTTGACTCTCATTAGCCCTGGATACTCTATTAACCAATTTTGGTCAGTATCCCTTTCACCATTGCGATGCCCGTTGCATCCACCTGGACAATGCCACCCTTGAGCTGTGCCATTGCCGACCCTTGTACTTTCACCGTAGCCCCCAGCAACTCGGCCATTCCACTGCTCTTCAGTGCAAGTTTTCCACTGCCCTCTACCGTTACTGTCGGTGCTTTGATCGTGATGCCAGAAGGCGTAATTGACAGTTTGCTAGCTCCTACCTTGAGTTCAATGCCCTGGCTGGCGGTGATCGTGCAGTGTTGTCCGGCGCTGATTTGTGCACTCCCTTTGGAAACATTCAGGGTATAATCCCCGCGCCCTAGGGCTGTGATGAAATCCCCTTGATCCAGGGTGTGCTTTTTATCTCCTTTCTTCAGTTCAGTCAGCGCGTTGCCTTCTTGCAGCATGAGTAGATCATTGCCTTTATTTATTTTGGTCTCCCGCTTGTCCACTATCTCCCATAAAGCGTGGCGATTAATCCGCGCCAGCAAATCGTTTTTTGCTTTTAGTTGCAGATCTCTTTGTGAGTGCAACAAAATAAACTCTTCATCTTTTTTATCTTCAAAACAGAACCTATGCCCCTGATCGACGCTGCCCTTGGCACTGCTGCGCGAGACGATGCCGCTCTGCGTTTTCTGCTCCGGCAGAGCAAAGGGGGGCATTTTTACGCCGTTATAGACAGTGCCTGTCACCAAAGGACAGTCCGGATCTCCGTCGACAAAGCTAACCAGAACCTCACTGCCAACCCGAGGAATAAACTGGGCCCCAAACTTTGCGCCATTCCCAAACTGATTCATCCTCACCCAACAGGAGCTGTCATCGTTCTTTTTGTGCTCCCGATCCCAATAGAACTGGATTTTGATCCGGCCTAGTTTGTCAGTATGGATTTCTTCAGACTCTGGCCCGACGACCTGGGCAGATAACACGCCTGCAATATAGGGGCGTGGTATCGAAGGTGTCGGACGAAAGTTTTTTTCTGCCGAGTAGAGCGTAACCTGTGAGGAATACTGCAATGTGCCTTGTTCCAGATTACTTTCCGCCTTCAACTGCAGGCGTCCAACCACATAACGCCCATCGGCGCTGCTATGGCCTTTCAACGTAAATCTCTGGCCAGCCTGCAAGGCGGGATAACTGTTGGTGGCACGGGCGCAATAGGACTGCGACTCCCATTGCTCGATGCATAGCACCGCGTGTTTCTCCAACAGCGGACGCTCATCCAGTCGGCAGTCATCGTACAAAGATAAGCCTGGTGCGGTGGGATACCCCCCTGTAGCCTTGGCATTGGCTGTCACTGCTGCCCCATTCATCACGTTGTAGCCATTCATTTCTGCTCCACCGGGGATGAGCTGGCGCTGAATATCCCAGGCGCGCAATCCATAACCTTGTTGCATTCCCATACGTGACTGATAAGGCAAGGTTGCCAGTGGCGAGTCACTGAAAGCGGAAGGGTGATCGGCCAACACCATGGTGTGCCGCCCTGCCTCATGGCGGAAGAAATAAAAAATACCGGCGTCTTCAAGCTGTCGGGTTACAAAGTCGAAATCGGACTCTTTGTACTGCATGCAATATTCACGTTTCGGATAGTTCCCTTTCAGGAGTATGTCAACATCGGTAAACCCACGTTGGCGGAAAATATCGCATACCATGTCAGGCACACTGATCCGTTGATACACTCGCAGGTTACGGGTCAACGTCAGCAGCTTGAACCAGGGTTCAAGACGAAGCTGGTAGCAATACTGCCCGTCATCCCATCCCTGTTGCTGCAACTGCGTTACTATGCCGTGCACAATACGCTGGTTTACTGCATCCCCCACACGCAATGCCAACGGCTTCCCCAGATAGGGTTCTAACGTCCCCCACTCTTCTGTGGTATAGAGCCGAGCGCTAAACGAGTATGGACGTGAAAGTGCTTCTTCCCCCTCCAACTGACTGATGGCAGCCACATTGGACAAACTGCCCAATAATTGTAAATAGCGATTTTTTTGTCCTAACAACATGGTTTCACCTGATTTTTGCATCACTCATGGCACTCGCTGAATAACATTCGCTGGAGTGAACCATCGACGACACCGCCCAATCCTCCATCCCACCCCAAGCGGTTGCTACCATTCAAGACGATGCATCCGGCCCCGTGACGTACCAGCAACTCCAACGAAAATGTGAGGGCGGGTCCTGAAAATAGCCGTACCAGAGCCATCAGGCGGCTGTGGGATAAATTACCCGGCATAAAGTGACTACGCTGATGGATCGACAACGGCCCTAAACGGATAAGGAAACACGACTGAACGCCCCGATAAACCGCGCCTAACATCGGTGCCATCCCCAACCGGCTGCTTCCCAGTCGGCAACGGTGTGTTGGTTCAATGGTGCGCCAGCACCCCTGAAACGGGATAACCTCTACCGGTAGCGAGAATTCGCGGCACAGTAAATGTTGCAAATTCAATAAACTACGAGCAGGTGTGGCCAGCAGACCAACGCAATTTGCCGCTACCGGTAACGAGCCATTCGCCGCAAATTGCCCCGTCAGTGCGCTGATCACTGCGGGGAAAAACACTTGCAACTGCCGTTCCGTACCTATGTAGAGCCGATATTTTTGCCAGGCCTGAAATCGCAGACTTAGCAGGCGATGTGTAAAAATATCCAAAAATGCCTGGGCAGCTTCATCCCCATAGCGATAACGGCTATCGATCAGCCATTCGGTATAACGTAGTGGCAATGCCCCATGCGGCCCCAATAAGCCAAAGTGATGCACGGCCATGCGATACTGCTCGCTCCCCTCTTCTGGCCGTTTTAACGTCACCACCTCCTGAGCTGGGGCATCCAAGGTCAGTACCGAGGTAAACTGCACCACCTCATCTGGTTTACCTGGGATTTTTCCACCCGGGCGATAGCGTTGAAGTAAACGGCGAACATTTTGGTAAAAGCTCCAGCCCACCAACCTTATCTTCACAGCCACGACGATCTTCCACTGCGACGTGGCCAGCGGTTGACACTGTTGTTCACCGATTCAAGCTGAGTCACCGTCTGGGTAAAGCTATTAATCGGTACGTACATACCGATAAACCGCTCCAACAAACTGCAAAACAGGTAGAAATCAGCAAATTCAGCCGCCTGAGCATGAAAGGTCAACGTCACCTGCAAACCTTGCGCCAACGAGCCAGGATCGGCAGGAACCAGCCTGGCGGATAATGGCTTTATCTCGACCTGCTTTAGTTGCGCAATTAAACGTGAGATCGACGGATCCTCACGTAAATTGTAAAGTTCCAGTGTTTCTTTAAGCCGTTGTACTCCGTCCTCACCGCTAAACAGTTGTTGATTAAGACTGAGTTGTGATATCAGGCGCCAGTTCATGGCACAGTTCAACTGGGGGCGAATAGGTAATCTTGGACGGATCAACCCTAGTATTTGTACGCCAGGAAACGTACTTTCTGATTCAAAGTCTCCATCAGGATGGCCATTGCTCAATTGTTGAGGCACATCACGATTGGTACAGGTCAATCCCAGCATCACAACATCAGTTTCCGGTGTTAACTGATCACCATTTGCATCGGCAAAACCGATAAAAATATTGGTACCGGCATCGTTTGGCAGCATGGAAGGACGCTGTGTCGCTTGCCAGAACAATCTGGGCAAGTCTTCATGCCAGCCGTGATCCGTACCCAATAATGGCGGCACCAAACGTGAGCGTAACTGTTCCTGATGGCGACTTATCAGCGTGACGCTATCAATGGAGTAAACCTCCATGCTGTATGGCTTACGCGCATCGGGTTGCACCAGGTATTCATGCTCCGACTCAAGTGGGATCAAGGGTTCTGACTGATGGGAAAACAAATTTACTATTGGAACGCAATTGAGACGGAAGGTGTCAGCACTCACTTTGTCGCTCATGCGCTCAATGCGGCGCAATGCGGAACAATCATTGAAGCGAAAACGATAACGCAGTTCACGAGCGCTACTGGCTGCGATAGCTTCACGGGGAAAGGGAATATCCAGAAACAAATATCGCTCCTGAAAACTAAAATAATCGCGGAACAGATGATGAATCGGGTTGATCGTCATATCGCTATGACATAGGCAATCTTCAGCGTCGAACCCCACCGCCTGCACCACGCACGAGGTCATATCACATATTTTATCCCCGAGCCGGCATTCCAGATGCTTGACCTGCGATAACAGTAACTCGTAGAGCCCATGAGCCAACACCGGTGCCGCCTGTAAGTACAATCGAATCGTTTCGGCCTGAAAATTTGCACCAGCCCATAGGGTAAAATTCAGCGTTAGAATAAAGTCGCGGTCATAAGGATCTGGCATTAACTCGCCAGCACTGAGGCTTAACGGCAACATTTCCAAGGGGTAAACCGTGCGAAAACGGCATGTCACATCATTGACCGGTTGGGAAGCCAATGGTGTATGGCGCGCCACTGTTGTCCTCCCGGTAATACCAGAGCTCAGTGGATCCTGTTGAAATTGTACCAAAGAGACCGAAGGCACCTGCCGAATAAACTGAGGAGCCAAGGTTTCCAACATGGCGTTGCCCAGTTGCGGCATATCCTCATCAATATCTTGATGAATACGTGCGGTTAAAAAAGCGAAAGACTCCACTAAGCGTTCTACATGCGGGTCTTCGGAGGTCCCCTCAGCCATACCCAGTCGTTTAGCTATTTTGGGAAATTGCTTGGCAAAAGCCATGCCATATTGCCTTAGGTAGACCAGTTCTCTATTATAATAAGTGAGGATCTTTTTTGGTAAAAACATTTATCATTCCCATAAGACTAATATTTTCCTTGTTAAGGAAATTTCAATTATTCAAGGTGTATGTATATGCTGTGTTACTCCATGAAATAGAAAATGCAACCGGCTCATAAATAAAAATACCACTCAGACAGAATATAATTCTTTCCGGCGTATTATTTTGCATGGTTATGACCACATTCTCTAAGCGTGGCTCAAACCAGGATAATGCCTGGGTAATAAAATTACTTAATGCTTCAATTCGCTCATTATCTGAAATATCTACATCGATAACGTCAAAGACACCATAATTGAGCACCGATTTGGGAAGCTCACCATAAAGTGTAGTACCGGATGATAATGGCCTTGATGAAAACAACATATTGAGGTCGCTCATTAAACTCTGAACAATCTCCGGCCGTTTATACATGGGTGTAATACCATGTTCTTCATCACGAGGATTATGATCTTGCAAGCGGTGAAGGAATGAAGGTTTAAGTAACATTATTATTATCCTTTGGGGCTACTGCCAGGTATATGCCAGCAGTAGCCCGCCATTTTATTGCTTGATGTTCTCGAGCAGATTCCAACCCTCTGGACCCACCTTGCTACCCGCAGAACCATCGTCTTTGATCGGCGTGAATGTCCACTTGATTTTAGAAAAAGTGATGGTGAATTGTTCTTGCGGATAACCGCCACCTTTTGAACAACTTTGCTGTACCGCTGAGATAGCGCACTCATCCAGCTCCACTTCAGCATAAGGATGAAGCGCACCTTTGATCATTGTACAGATTTCTAATTTTATCGCTTTAATTGTTGTACCTTGTGCTACAGCAGACAGTAATTTAATTGAGCTACTGTCCATCGTTTTCAGACAATCTATCGTTCTGAAATCTGCTGTCGCCATGGTGATTTTACGCTTACCACTGTCAGCAATACGTGCATGGTTAGCGACACCGAAGTTAATATGCTCCAGTTCGATCCATTTCTGGTGCTTGCTATCCGTACTTTCACCATCTATACCATCAATTTTCAAAAAAATCGCAGAACTCATTATTTATCACTCCAGTTATGATTAAAAATCATCAAGCGGCTGAAGACGGTGGTAAGTCAGCAACCAGACGTAATGACATACTTAACCCTTCCAATTGGAAGTGAGGCCTTAAATAGGCCACTGCACGATAATTTCCCGGTGAACCAGGTACTTCAATAACGTCTACTCTTGCCTCGCGCAGTGGATGACTCGCTTTAATTTCCGCACCAACGGTATCGGAGCCAACAATATATTGGTTCATCCAACTTTGCAGATAAGCCTGACATTCACCACGAGACATGAAACTACCTACTTTATCGCGCACAATCATTTTCAGATAATGGGCAAAACGTGAGGTTGGCATAATATATTGCAACTGCGTAGACAATTTTGCGTTCGCATTTGCCAGATCTGAACTGTATTTTCGTGGTCGGTTTGGCGATTGTACCGAAAAAAATGCCGCGTAATCAGTCCCTTTATAATAAACCAACGGAATAAAACCCAATTCTGCCAGCTCTTTTTCCCGGCGATCAGTAATGGCAACTTCCGTCGGGCATTGCAGACGTCTTTCACCTGAAACAGAAACGTAATGGTGGGTGGGTAAAGCCTCTACCAGCCCGCCGCCTTCCACGCCTCTGATGGCAGCACACCAACCATAGCGCTCGAATGCGCTGACCATACGCCCAGCCAGAGAATAAGCGGCATTGACCCACAGATAGCTATGGCTGTCGTCTTCTTGAACTCTTTCTTCAAAACAGAACTGCTCTACTGGAATGGTTTTCGCACCGTAAGGTAGACGCCCGATCACTCGTGGGAGGGTGAGGCCAACATAACGGGAATCATCAGACTCACGGAAACGCTTCCAGCGCAGATAGTCAGAGGTTTCAAACAATTTGGACATATCGCGTGGGCGTGGCAATTCACTGAAATCATTTAACCCGAGCATCCCGGCATTGGCCGAACTGAGGAATGGAGCATGGGCCGCTGCGGCAACATGGGAAATCTGCTCCAACAAATAAAGATCTTCCGGGCTGTTATCAAAATCAAAATCCCCCACAAATGCAGAATAGGGTTCACCACCAAAGGTGCCATATTCATATTCGTATACGTTTTTAAACAGCATTGACTGATCAAAATCTGAAGAGGATTTAAAATCTTTTATCAGGTCGCTTTTGGTAGCGTTCAACATACGGATCTGGGTGTTATCCGTTTCACTCTGATCTAGTAGCCCTTTTAATCCCGTCCAGGAAGACTCTAACTGTTGAAATTCTGGATGGTGCAATACTTTGCTCAATTGTGCAGACATCAGGGCATCAATCGCAGCAATACGTACTTCAATACTGTTGATTAAATCACCAGAAACGACCAGAGAACCGGCAGTGACTTCAGACAAAAATTGGTCGAGCTGGCCCTTGACGCGGTCACGATCAGCTTCACGACGAATAGCCTGAGTATTATCGATAATTTGGTCAAGAATATCCTGATCCTCTGCTAACGTATCCAGCGTTTTCTGCTCTACAGAACTTTGCTCCATACTTCCCTCACTGTGCATTACTGCTTTCCGGTTCGTTACTTTCTGGTTTTCTGTTTTCTGGAATATTTTCTATTACGCCAGCATCAGCCTCGTTATTTTCTTGTGGCAAGAATTTATTCTTGCTCCAACAGAATCGCCGCAAGGCGGTCGCGTAATTTTTCGTTACTGAGTACCCGGCCTTTCAGGTCACTCAGTTTCCCCCTGATGTCTAATAAATTACGTAGAGGTTCGATTTTCTTGGCCAGGCTTTCCGGAGAAAAATCCGCCATGGATTTAAACTGTAAGTCGATATTTAAAAAACCAGCTTCCCCTGGCAATACACTTTCCACCTGAATATCCAGTGAGGGTGCCAGCCATTCCATTACAGCATTAAAATTATCTTTATCAATGTGCATGAATCGGCGATCACGCAAAGAAACATCCTGTTCAGAAAACTTCCCGATAACACCAATGACTAAAGGTAATTCTTTTTTCTCTACCGTACCGCCCAATTCAACATCATAAGTAATCTGAACTCGGGGTGGCCGCACTTTATCAAGCTTACGTTGAGTATTCATGACATCTTTTACCTTTAATATATGACAGGAAGTGCAAACTTTAGCTAAACCGCACCAAGCCTGATTAAATAAGTGACAAGCTATGGGGAAAACCCAATCTTTAAAGCACCTACAAATAACGTCATGCTAATATCAAATCAACTCACGGCATTACATGTGACAAGTAAGGTCTCATACTCATATTGAATTTTCAATAGCTCTGGCGGGACAATAAAAACCGACAAACTCACAACCCACTGTTAAATAAAGAAACAAACAAAACATTAACACTCCAATTTCTTACTAGTCAGGTTTTATAAAAATATACTGAACCAAATTTACTATGACTAGTAAGAAAAATATTAAAAATGCTAGCACATTCAAATATAAATCACGGTTATTTTATTGCGATAAATGGGGTTGTGTCGCGTTAATGACGACAGGTCAGAAAAAGTTGCACGGCCTATTTTTCAGACGGCCAACAGGTAAAATTGCTCTGCCCGTGACCATCCGTCACCGGGGGAATGCCGAAGTTGCCCTTTGCGTATCATGTGGATTAACTCAATGCCTGCCAGTATCGTTTGTGCTCGCCGGAATGATTTGAACCCCAACATCGGTCGAGTTCGCCGTTTAATATTTCGATGATCCTGTTCCACTAGGTTGTTCAGATACTTACTCCGCCTGATGGTGATCGTCTCTTCATCAGGTTTACCGGCGTTGAGTGTGGCCAGCGCCGCCGTGTTGGCGCCGCTTTTATCTATAGTCACGGTCTCTGGCTAATAGCCTTGCGGAAAAAGCGCTGAGCTGTACCAGCATCACGCTTAGCGGTCAGTAAAAAGTCGATGGTCTGGCCCGCGGTATCAACTGCCCGGTACAGATATTTCCACTGGCCTTTGATTTTGATATAGGTTTCATCCATTCGCCATTGACGCCCCACGGGACGTTTATGTCGGCGAAAGGCCTTATCCAGCAACGGTACCAGACGGATGACCCAACGGTGCAATGTCGAGTGGTCAACGATGACACCACGCTCTGTCATCATTTCCTCTAGGTTGCGCAAACTCAGTGAGTAAGCCAGGTACCAGCGGACACATTGCGCGATGATATCGACGGGATAATGCAGGCGTTTGAAGGCATTTCGGATCAGAGACATTAACAGACAACATTACAAAAAAAACAGCATGTTACCTGGCGCAGCCTTAATGCGACAGAGCCCTTCAAACCGTCATAGAGGATACTTCACTTTAGCTTTGACAGTCTTATTCCCTCCTTTTTCTCACATTCACTTGATGAACATTCTTCTATCGGTTTTATTTCAGCTCTTCTTTTTATAAAATTTCTATTTTTGATGTTTTTTGATGTTTTTTCCAACTCAGACCCAGCTATTGGAACGGAAGGATAGCGCACCTTAATGACCTTATAGGCTGAGGGTGCTGGTTGCAAATTTGTTGTAGGTATAGCCGCCCCGGCAGATGACAAGGCTATCGATAGAAGTATAGATAGGCCTAATCCAAACCTGAAATAATATAATTTTCTCATGGGAAAAACGATGATATTCATCACCATATCCTTATAGGGTCGTTCAGCTACCAGCTGATTGTTGTTGTAGATGGATATATCAATCATATGACTAAATAGTTAATTCACCTTCATAAACATCCAAAAAACAAAAGAAACAACCATAATAATGATAATTATAACAGCAATTGATATTATTGTTTCATAAATCATTTTAGCCCTCACTATCATCGTATATGTTTTATGGAAGCAAAAACATAAAAACCTCATTAATTGTTATCTGAATTTGTTATTCCAGGCGTTTTTAATATAATGCCAATTTCATCTAACTATTTTCATTAACTCACTGCTATCTCTTATGAAACATATGTAACTACCTCGTGGAAGGGACTTTAACAATGATGCTCTAGCAGATGTATATTCAACATTATCATTCAAAATGGCTAGTTTCGGACACCAATAACCCAGAATTAACCTATGAGACAAATAATTTATACTATGAAATTTTTGCGATCGAAACAATACATACCTAGGCTCTTTAATTGGTAATTTATATAAGCTTTCCTTTCTAAGGTGAAAATCAAAAATTGATTCAACCTCCATAACTAAATTCTTTACCTTTAACACACAAAATTTATTTTTATCACTAAATAACATACCATTCAACAAAGCTACAGCAATAGGATCTATGTTAATTTCTTTTTTATCACCCGCATAAGAGTATTCATAAAGTACCAACCTGTTTAAACTGTAAGGTTTTTACACTCATAACGATAAAAAATAAAAAAACCATATTGTTAGTGCTAGGTTGGTTACCAAGCCTATAAAGTAACATATTCGTCCGGCCACTGAACCTTTTATCGTGAATTTATAATTCTCAATAAGCGGTTCTGTCGACATTTGCCCTAGCATTAAAAAGCAAATGCTGCAAATTCATTTAATATCTATATAGTATAATTTCTTTTTAGTTGTCAAGTTCTGAAGTGGGATTTTTTACTTCTCTATCTAGGCCGCGTTCTCCACTGGCTAACTGCGTTCTAAATAGGAGATCAAAATCCTAAACTGTTTCATGGTTAGGAAACTCAATCGGCCCTTTTTGGGTTTCCTAACCATGAACTTAGGCAAAGGAGCTCCCCATATGGCGAAGGCTGTCACAGAATAATGCGTAAAAAAACTGTATTTGCTGTTTTTTTCATCTAAAAGCCGTTTTTTAGGCGCACTTATCCAGAGCCGGTGCCTGAAGCCATCGTTTTTTCACCATCCGGTGCAGCCTGTCACAGAGCATTTTTGTAGCGTGCTCGCCCGCTACGGCACTGGCAAAACGCAGTCGGCCTTTGCACAGGATGCACTGATACGGGTCGGTGCCCAGGAACGCTTTCATCAGCACCGCGAACCCCGGCTTCTGCGGTTTTTCGCGTGGCGTCATCTCCAATGCTTCGTAGACTTTCGGCAGCAACGAGCCCCGTTTGCGGTTGGCCAGGAAGCCGTAGTAGCGCACCATTTTAAAGTGTCGTGCCGGGATATGGCTGACGTAACGGCGGAGCATCTCCTCCTGAGTCAACTTTTGGCGCTTATGCTGCTGCGTCGTGTGGTCATAGTACTGGTGAACCACCGAACCCCCATGGTAATGGCGGAGTTGCGATGCCGCCACCGGCGGGCGCTTCAGGTACCGGCCCAGATATTTTACGCTGTGCCAGGCTCCGTGAGTCTTTTTGGCGAAGTGGACCTTCCAGTGACGCTGATATTGCGCCTGCAGGTAGCGTTTCCACTGCTTCTCATCACGAATGTGGCCATGACCGGGCAGGGAGGCCGGGTTAACGCGGTCGTAGCTGGCGCGCAGCAAGCGGATAACGGCGCCGCGCCAGATTTCTTCGACCTGCTGTTTTTTGAAGAACAGGTCGCGCCAGACGCCGTGTTTGACATCGAGGCCGCCACGGGTAATGGAGACGTGGATGTGCGGGGGCTGATTGAGCTGTCGTCCGTAGGTGTGCAGCGCGCAGAAGGTGCCGACCTCGATGCCCAGCTTGCGCGCGTGCCTGAGCATGGCGCGGGTGGCGCAGCGAAAGAGGTCGTTGAGCAGCGGCCAATTGTTGTTGAAGAACGGCCACAGCAAGTGCGGCATGGTGAAGGTGATATGTTGCCAGTCGCAGTCGGGCAGAATGTGCTGCTGCTCGGCAATCCACTGTTCGGTGCCCTTGAGGCCGCAGCTGCTGCAGACCTTGGATTTGCAGGTCTGGCAGAGAAAGCGAGAGTGCTTACAGTCAGGTGAACTGCAGCAATAGCGTCGTACGCCCATGGCGCAGGTGCCGCAGGCGAGCATGCGTTCGACGGCGAGTTTGGTCCAGTCGCTGAGCTGATGGCCATTCTTCTCGAGAAAGCGTTCCCAGCCCTGGTTGTGTTGGAACAAAAGCTTTGCAGGTCGCGGTATGTACATGATGCACAGTATAAAATGCGTCGAGGAAGGTGGAAAGGACTTCGGCTGCGTAGCAGACGAGCTCACGCCGTAGGCGTGCTACCGTTCAGTCAGCGCATGGATCACCGGTTCATTACGCCGGGCATCGGGCTGATAAAAATATACCGTCCTGCTCAGCGATAACGTCCTACAGGCCTGGCGTAAACTCATGGCAAATTGCGCCGTCAGATAGCTGACAAGTTCACGCTTTATCGCTGGTTTTAAAGCTTTTTTTCGATGACGTCTTTAAGTGCCCGGCACTCAAGGCTGAGATCAGCAAACATCTGTTTGAGGCGTCGGTTTTCATCCTCTAGGTCTTTCATCTTTTTGATATCAGAGGCTTCCATACCGCCATACTTTGCTTTCCAGTTGTAGTACGAGGCTTCAGATATACCGGCTTCACGGCAGACATCCTTGACGGTACGTCCGGTTTCGACGGACTTCAGAACGGTAATGATCTGGTGTTCGGTGAATCGGGCTTTACGCATGGCGATCTCCTCAGAGGACATAATCAGTATGTCGGAAGATCTCTAAAAGTGAATGGTTCGTTTTGCTGGGATACTTACAAAAATGGCCGCTGGGCTGTACTTGGCTGCCAACAGTCACCCCCAGAGGTACGGTAAAGGGAGATAGCAGGGCGTAATGGCCTTCAACAGCTACTACTTCAGCCTCAATACCGCTGGGTTCTAGGCAGCACAGTTCTGCCAGACTAACGCTAGGCAGCGAGGCGCGCAATAGCGTGGGGCCTATTCCCACCACTTTGCCCGCGAATTTCTCACCAGACAATGTGACTGGTGACGAGGTCAGGCGGTTATGTATGGTCTGGAAAATCAATTTCGCATAGGGGGGGGCATGATGTTAACTCCCCTCCAATTAGGTCTATATTACCGATTACACGAAGTTCAGTATCTTCACCAATCCCCAGGAAAGATAGCACCTGTAAAGCTGGGAATTCACGCTCCACGACTTTACGTAAAAAACGTCGTACATAAATGGCAGTGATTAACACTGGATTCCTAGGTTCACTTTTATTCAGTGCCGCATGTAGCCTATTGATAACGGCCTGACAGAAATCCGGTGCCAAGGCAGAATAAGAGCCGGCGGAGGTTTGTCCAATCGCTTCTCGAACTATGACAAAACCCAGAGAACAAAGGCCAATGCAAAAGAAATTGATAACAGAATAACAATTATCATGATAACAAAAAAATCGAAAAAATCATTGTATTTCAATTGTACGCTCTCAAAAAGACTAGCTTATACAATGTAATTTAAATGCAAGTTAAACAAAAACCACGTTAGCCGTTAACTAACGTGGTTTTATTATATTAATAAACACAACTTCAATTACTTAGTTTTTCGCTAATGATTCTAACCTGACGTTACAAACTTGTATAAGGCGCCTGGGCCGTACAAAATATGATTATTATGGTCTATTGAATTGCATGATAAGGCCATTTGGGCCTTCATCGACATGCATATGATCTTGGTGCTGATTTATTAACACTGTTTACTTGGGATCTCTCAGCCTTTCGGG
Source organism: Serratia sp. LTN-2 (assembly GCF_059740205.1). Lineage (NCBI taxonomy): Bacteria > Pseudomonadati > Pseudomonadota > Gammaproteobacteria > Enterobacterales > Yersiniaceae > Serratia > Serratia sp. LTN-2. Next base: position 34,845 of record NZ_JCAXDO010000027.1, read on the forward strand.
AGCCTCACAAGTATATCCCCCCCCCCAACAATCAACCTTTAATTTTACTAACAATTATCGATGATATTGTTGATAGTAGGCCTGAGCCCACTACGGCGCCAATCAAACTGGGCAGATTTACTAGAGAGAGAGCTCCTGCGTTCTCAAAAATTCCATCCACAGCTGCTGCACCCGCACCACCACCAATTACCCCACAAATAACATTGGCAATCGTTCTTGTTATATTATCCGCACCAAATTGTTTGACAAATGGCAAGTAACCTGACAACCAGCCAATGACACCACCAATTACAAGATTTACAATAGTGTTAGCATCCATAATAATATCTCTTTGAGTGTATAGGAAAGAATATTGTTTACACCTTTAAATATAGGATACTTTTTATTGTTGGCAAGCTTTTATTCACTATTTAAAAAGATCAGTAATCAATATGTTGATAATACTTTTCAGTGATTTAGTTATCAGGAAATAGCATGTTAGGTGGAACGGGGGAATCTGATGGTGATTTAGGGGGGGGGTTGACATTATTTGCTAGCTTGGGGCACTCTACTGTGCCAACAAGGTAGCACCATAAAATGTCTTCTGGTGCCACCTTATGCGAGAGAGTTCTTATTTATTATCTTC
>NZ_JCAXDO010000028.1:0-33537 GCF_059740205.1 Serratia sp. LTN-2
AAGGGGTTTTTATAACTGGCCCAAAGCTGAAAGCTTTACTGAACCCCCAGCCTAGCTGGGGGTTTTCTGTGCACAAAAAAAGGGTTCGGCCAAGCCGAACCCTCCATATCTGCTGCCCGCGCGTTACTGCCGACTATCGTTAGCCTGCCGCAACAGCGTGCGGCTCTCCACCAGAAAGCGTTGGGCGTAATCGCCGAACCAGTGCTCTACCTTGCGGAAGCTGTCGATAAACGCCTGTTTATCACCGTGCTCCAACAGCTTTATCGCCTCGCCAAAACGCTGGTAATAGCGCTTGATCAGCGCCACGTTTTCTTCAGACGACATGATGATGTCGGCGTACAGCTGCGGATCCTGCGCAAACAGGCGGCCAACCATCGCCAGCTCCAGCCGGTAGATTGGCGATGAGAGCGCCAGCAATTGCTCCAGCTGCACGTTCTCTTCCGCCAGGTGCAAGCCGTAGGCGAAGGTGGCGAAGTGCCGCAGCGCCTGGATAAACGCCATATTCTGATCGTGCTCGACTGCGCTGATGCGATGCAACCGCGCGCCCCACACCTGCAGCTGTTCAAGCAGCCACTGGTAGGCCTCCGGCTGGCGGCCGTCGCAGTAAACCACCACCTGCTTGGCCACGCTGCCCACGTCCGGGCCGAACATCGGGTGCAAGCCGACCACCGGGCCGCTGTGCACCGCCAACATCGCATGCAACGGGCGATTTTTCACCGAGGCCAGATCCACCAGAATGCAGTCGGCGGGCAGCGGCGGCAGGCGACTTATCACCTGCTCGGTCACGTGAATCGGCACGCTGACAATCACCATGCCGGCATCCGCCAACAGCTGTTCCGCCTGCGGCCAATCTTCCTGATCCAATACCCTGACCTGATAACCCGACAGCGTCAGCAGGCGGTTGAACAACCGGCCCATCTGGCCATTGCCACCGATGATAACGATCGGCCGCAGTTGCGGGCACAGGGTTTTAAAGCCTTTATCATTCTCGCTGACGTAGGATTCGCGCATCACGCGGCGCAAAACGTCCTCGATCAAATCCGGCGGCACACCGAGGTTTTCCGCCTCTTGGCGCCGCGAGGCCAGCATCGCCGCCTCGCGCTCCGGCACATAGACCGGCAGACCGTGACGGCTTTTCACCTCCCCCACTTCCGCTACCAGATGCAGGCGCTTCGCCAGCAGATCCAGCAGCGCTTTATCCACCTCGTCGATTTGATCGCGCAGCGCGGTCAGTTCTGCCACCATAACTTACTTTTCTCCCGTGCGTGCCGTCAGCGCAGCGCCGAGTTCCTGATGCATGTGGCGCAGCAGCGTTTCCGTGCTTTCCCAGTCGATGCAGGCGTCGGTGACGGACACACCGTAACGCATGTCTGCACGCGGCTGTTCGGAAGACTGATTGCCTTCATGCAGATGGCTCTCCAGCATAATGCCGGTGATCGAGCGATTGCCCGCTTTGATCTGCTCCACCACGGACTCGGCAACCGCCGGCTGACGGCGATAGTCTTTATTCGAGTTGCCATGGCTGCAATCTATCATCAAGGACGGGTGGAGTCCCGCCTCAAGCATCTGTTTTTCACAGGCCGCAACGTGCTCGGCGCTGTAGTTCGGGGTCTTGCCGCCACGCAGGATAACGTGCCCGTCCGGGTTGCCCTGGGTCTGCAGCAGGCAAACCTGCCCCGCCTGGTTGATGCCGACAAAGCGGTGCGGCATGGCGGCGGCGCGCATGGCGTTGATGGCGGTGCCCAGACTGCCGTCGGTGCCGTTTTTAAATCCGACAGGCATCGACAGGCCGGAGGCCATTTCGCGGTGCGTCTGCGATTCGGTGGTGCGCGCACCGATTGCCGACCAGCTGAACAAGTCCCCCAGGTACTGCGGGCTGTTCGGATCCAACGCTTCGGTAGCCAACGGCAAGCCCATGCCCACCAGATCCAGCAACAGGCGACGCGCGATATGCAAGCCTGCTTCAACGTCAAACGAGCCGTCCATGTACGGATCGTTGATCAAACCTTTCCAGCCGACAGTGGTTCGGGGTTTTTCAAAATAGACGCGCATAACGATATACAGCTGATCGCTCAAGTCAGCCGCCAGGGTTTTCAAACGACGGGCGTAGTCCAGCGCCGCATCCGGATCGTGGATCGAACAAGGCCCGCACACCACCAACAGGCGATGATCGCGCCCCTGTAAAATGTTGGCGATGGTGTTGCGCGCGGCGGCGATTTCATTTTCGTCGCTGGCGCTGAGCGGGAACTGGTTTTTCAGTTCCTCTGGCGTGATGAGAACCTGTTCTGCACTGATATGTACGTTATTGAGCGCGTCTTTTTGCATGATGCAATTCCTGTCGTTTGGCGTTATGCGTTGAAATGGAGCATTGAGCGTTTCAAGGCTCTACCCTATCACGATATGTAAAGTTTTCAATCCATTTTCCGTAAATAAAAAATTACCGTGATATTTTTCATTTAAACCGCTTTGTATAAGCATCACAAAATCAAATAAAAACACAATAAATACAAACAACTAAATTAAAACCCAATCCATATTCACACTGTTACACACCTTTCTGACAAAGGCCCTAACCTGTAAACATAAATTCACACTCAAGTTTACAAAGAAGGGCCCCATCCGATTAGACGCCGGCAAATAGGCAGAGGAGGATCTCCGCCAGGCCCAGCACGAAATACCGCCGAAAGCGATGAATTTATGTAGAAGAAAAGCGAATAAATGAGGAATAAAAATTAAAAACTTAAGCTAATGGCGGCTATTTTTGTCGCCGAAATGAACCGATATAATGTGACCGTCATCAACAATAACCACCCTTAACAACTGGATCCAAGATGCTCTCTTCTCGCGCTCGTCGCGCTTTTCCGCTGTATATTTGCTGCTTAACGACTTTCACCAGTGTTTCAGCCCTTGCCGACAATACGCTTTTCACCGCGATGGACGATCCGGCCACCGCCAAGAAACCGTTCGAAGGCAACGTGCAGGCCGGCTATAACGCCCAGTCCGGCAATTCGCAGAGCTCCACCCTGTTGGCCAATACCAACATGACCTGGTTTAACACCGATGCGGCGTACAGCCTGTGGGGGGCGGCCAACAACACCACCTCCTCCAACGTGCGCTCGTCTGAGAAATACCAGGCCGGCGGCCGTACGCGCTATAACCTGACCGATCGCAACTACCTGTTCGGCCAGGCCAGCTGGCTGAGCGACCGTTTCAATGGTTACGACTCGCGTTCCACGCTGACCGGCGGCTACGGCCGTCAAATCCTCAATGGGCCTCTCAGCGACCTGCGGGTGGAATTCGGCCCCGGCGTGCGCCATGACGAATACCACGGCGGCGGCCGTTCAACCAAAGGCCTGGCTTACGGCGCGGCCAACTATTCCTACCAGCTGACCGACAACACCAAGTTCATTCAGGGCGTCTCCGCACTGGCGAACGAAGAAACTACGCTGAACTCGGAAAGCGCGCTGAACGTGGCGATCAACGATCGTTTCTCACTGCGCGTGGCCTACACCGTGACCTACAACAGCAAACCGCCGGCCTCGGCGCCGAAGAACACCGACACCACCACCTCGGTCACGCTGGTTTACGGCCTGTAATCTCCCCGTCCCCCTTTCACGAAGCCCATCATCGATGGGCTTTTTTTATGCCTGCGGCGTCAACGTTAACCAGACCATGCCCAGCGCTTTCAACGCATCCGGAGAACACTGAAAATCGACGCTGCCGCCGCTGACGCGCACTTGGTTGCCTGGTAAACGCGCAATGTCGTAGACGTCCCGGTTACCGTCGATATCCACCAGCCAACGGCCATTGGCGATATGCGTAACAGCAAAATCCACCAGCCAGGATACACGCCCGCCATCGACGTAAGCCGGCTGAACCACCCCGTCCGGGATCAAACTACTGTCTGCAGACCACTGACCGGCCTCTTTCAACTGCCCGGCGAGCAAGCGATATTTCGGTAGTGTGCGGGCACCGGCCACCGGTGCGGACAGTGCGGCATCCCCCCACATTTCCCCCTGACCAGTCGCCAGCCACAGCAACGATACCCCGGTATCCAGCGCACAGGTCACCACGATGTCGCCTGGAAAATAGTTGCGGCGTACCCATGTGCTCATCGTGCCGGAAGAGATGCCCAACAGGTCGCCCAGCTCTTTTTGCAGGTTGAAACCGTAAGCATCCAAAATGCGGCGCAACACGCCTTTCCCGCCGGAAGCCAATACACGATCGTAAAGCGCTTTGCCTTGCGCAGATGACGCCGGCTTGCGATTGAGTTTTGAATTTGCAAGCTCACCTGTCATCAACCAGCCCAGATCTGCCCCCGTAGTCAGCGCGCAGTTGATAATGACGTATCCAGGAACGCTCCCGCGTTGCTGCCAACTGCTGATGTTATTCGGCGCTATCCCTAGAATTTCACTCAATTCTTTCTGCGTCCCCACACCATAAGATGAAAGAACCCTTTCAATCACCGCTCCCACGGAAGTGTTGTTGTTTGTCGTGTCTTCCCGCATATGATCACCGATTAAAATAAAATTCGCATTTACAAGTCGCATTTTGCGATTTAAAGTACTGACAAATCACCGTCACTCGGCATGTCGATCGCTTTAGTTAAGATGATGCGATATGACTGATGAAAATGCAAATACCGTAAAGCGCCAAGAAACTCGCGAAACGACTTTGTTTACAGGGCATTTAGCCAAGATATTGCCCAAACCGACGACGGTTCAAACCTTGCTTTTGCAAGTAATTATTCACTATCAGGTAAGGAGACTGTCATGCTGCTGGCCAGCGAGGAGCAACGGGCTATCGGCCTGCGGCGTATTGCTGAAATCCGCCGCACTCTGTTTTCCCGGCAAGTCAATCATGCCGAAGAGGTCTACAACACGGCACCGCTGCATTTGCGTCATACGTTTTGCTTTCACGCCGGGCTGACCGAACGCCATGTGTGGTTAAAATTTCATGAAATGGGTTATACCGAACGACGGCAAATTATCTCAGCACTCAATGAACTCATCTCGCTCAGTCAGTCGTTGCCGCGCTATATCAGCGAAACAGACTGTCTGTTAGCCCAGAAAAAATAATCGTCCGAATACCACTGGCGTGCAACCCGCCGGACACCGCTCGGTCCAAATCCACCCAATTCAATCCCGGGAAAATAATATGACGGATACTATCGATATGGCGCAGGAGCGCCAGGCATTGATGCTAGAGAAACAAATCGCATACGCCAGGCCGGTTGCCACAGCGCCCTCGGCCTTCAGCTGCATCGACTGTGAAACGGCGATCCCTGCGGCGAGGCGCACCGCGATTCCAGGTGTGAGTCGCTGTGTAACCTGCCAGGAGATCGCAGAAGCCAGACAGCGCCATGTCGCCCACCGTTAACAATATGCCGGCGCCACATTCACCGGCAAAAGCCCCTGCCATGCAACGCTCTGTACACGATGATTACGCCTATCCGTGGAACGCGCCACGCCCTGCTATCGGGCGCGAACCGGCGCTGAATCGCGACCAACTGCGCCAATGGCAGGCGATCCTGCAGCGCGTTCACGGTCTGCCCTATTATTTGCGCACGCCGTTCCTTGAGCGCCACCGTCAGTTGCTCAGTCAACAGGGGTCCCACGCCGCCTGGCATTACCTGGTGCGGATTTTCAATCGGCGGATATGGCCACGCATTCAGCAAGTGAACCGTAATTTCGGTTTGGATCAACGAACATCGTTGCGCTTTAGCGGTGAAGCGGACTGCTACAACGCCCTGCCTACGCTGGGCGATAAAGCGCTGGAACAGTTGGCACAGCGTATCGGTGGCCAACTGTCTGCGCTCTACCAGAGTGAATGTGATGCCTTGCTGGCGAAGCACGGGAATACGGCGATCCTGTTGCACGCAAATATACAGCGTCGCCTGTACGGCCAAATCGCCACGATGGCCCGCGCCTTCAATATCCTGCCGATGCACTGGCGCTGTTATCGAAAAGGCAAACTGGACAGCGAGCGGGCGATCGCGGCGCTGTCGCGCCTGGCCGACGACCGTTGGTGGCTGCGGCGTCTCAAAATGCAGCGCATGCAGTGGCGTGAGGCATTGCAAATCGCGATTGGCAACGTTCACTGCAACGCCTCACCTTACGCCAGTCGGCAGGCCGTCCACGATGTCAACGCACGACGTCAATCGAATCTCGATTACCTTCGCCGCTGCGAACTGGAAAACGTCGCCACGGGTGAACGTGTCGATCTTATGGAAAAAGTGCTTGCCAGCATCGCCAATCCCGCCATTCGCCGTATGGAATTGATGAACACCCTCGCCGGCATAGAAACCTACGCCGCCCGGAACGATCACTGCGGGCTGTTTATCACTCTGACGACACCGGCACGATTTCACCCCGTTCAGCGCAGCGGCGACAAAGGATCAGCGCGCTTCAACTCGCGCTGGCAACGGCAGGCTTTCACACCGAAGGACGGCCAGCGCTATTTGGTGGCCCTGTGGGGGAAAATACGCACCGCTTTCAAGGATCGTCGCCTGCAGGCCTATGGTATGAGGGTAGTTGAGCCTCATCATGACGGCACGCCACACTGGCACATGATGGTGTTCACTCCGCAGGCGCAACGCCAGGTGGTGATCGATATCATGCAGCATTATGCGCTGCAGCAGGATGCAGAAGAGCCCGGCGCCCACCAGCACCGTTTTCAGTGCAAACACCTCAACCGCGGTGGCGCCGCTGCCTATTTGGCCAAATATGTCGCCAAAAATCTCGATGGGTATGCGTTGGAAGAAGAGATCGATCGCGAAACCGGCACTCCGCTGAGCGATACCGCCCGCGCGGTCAGCGCCTGGGCCGCCACCTGGCGCATCCCGCAGTTTCATCCCTTCGGCCTGCCCGGTATCGGCGTTTACCGCGAATGCCGGCGCATACGCGGCCAAAACCTGTCGCCTCAGTTTGACGCCGGCACCGAAGCCGTACGCGCCGCTGCCGATGCCGGCGACTTTGCCGGTTACATCCAGGCACAAGGCGGCGCCAATGTGCCCCGCAGTCATCAATGGGTACGCGTAGCGCGCGAGGCCTCAGCAACACGGAACGCTTATGACGAGTCCATAACAAAAGTTGTCGGCATCTATGCACCGCATTTAGGCCGTGAACGGCTATACCGAACGCGCACCGAGCATTGGCGGATCGTGGCGAAAAATCTTGTCGCCGCGACGCCTTGGAGTTCTGGCAATAACTGTGGAACGCGCCATATTCACCTGCCGTCGCCGGCGGCGCCGTCGGCCCGTTTGACCCCGCCACAACGGCAACACGGTCTGAATATTGCCCGCAAACTTCGAGATATCGGCATCGAACCGCAGCGCTGGCAGTTGGAGGTTCTCGCCCGCGGCGGAAAAATTCGTTTTGACGGCCATCTTGTACAATTTCCGCTAATCAATGATTGGCCGTATTTTTACTGCACAAATGATAAGTCTAACCATTGACGCCTTTAGCGTTTTGCTTAATACTGTATAAATACACAGTATATTCAAGAGAGGGCAAAAACAGTGGAAATTATGGATAAACAACAAGTAACACTGTCCCGCATCCAGTTCATCGCCGATGTTTCACAAGCTGCACAATGCAATGCCACCGAGTTCCTGATCGCCATGTCGCTGATTTCCGATCTGGCCAGCCAGGTGCTGCCGAACAATGATTATCAAGAAATATTTTACCCCGCTGACGAACAGCCGCCCCGCTAATCCCACCAGCCAAACGATTTTCAACCCTCGCCACCGGCGGGGGTTTTTGTTTCTGCCGCCGGCGTTTTTCCTGTCCGGTTGTGCCATCGCATCCACAACCCCCTTGCGTTGCCGCTCCCCTCCCACGCGCGCGAAACTGAAGGTATCCGGGGCCAAGGCCCTCTCCCTCAACGCTATCGCAGGATGGTAATGATGAAAATTTATGCACAACAAGGTGACACCATTGACGCGATTTGCTGGCGCTACTACGGCAGCACGCAGCGCCAGGTGGAACATGTCTATTTGGCTAATCGTGGTCTGGCCGATCTGGGCCCCTTGCTGCCACACGGCCAACCGGTTGAATTGCCGGATATGCCTGCGTCAGCTCAACGAGAAACCGTCAAATTGTGGGATTAAGCAATGGAGAAACTCACTTCAACCCTTGCCTATCTCGTGGCGGCTTGCCTGGCCTGGTTAGGGAGTCACTCTGCGCAGGACATCGCCATCCTGGTCGGAGCCGCGGTTGGCGTCGGCACCTTCGCCGTGAATTGGTATTACCGACGTAAAAGCTACCAGCTGTTGAAATCGCTAAAAAAAAACGGCCTGAAACGCGGAGTCTACGATGAACTCACTCGCTAAACGCTGCAGCGTGGCGGCTATTTTGGCGCTCGCCGCCCTGTTGCCTCAGTTCAATACGCTGAAAACCTCCGAACAAGGCTTACGCCTGATCGCCGATTTCGAAGGCTGCCGGCTATCGCCCTACCAATGCAGTGCCGGCATTTGGACCAACGGCATCGGCCACACCGCCGGCGTGAAACCGGACACCGCCATCAACGAACGCCAGGCGGCCGCCAATTTGATCGACGATGTACGCGCCGTAGAGCGCGGCATCGCGCGCTGCATGGACGTCGAAATGCCGCAGCCGGTGTACGACGCCGTCAGTGCTTTCGCGTTCAACGTCGGCGTCAACGCCGCCTGTAATTCAACGCTGGCCACCTTTATCAAACGGCGCCAGTGGCAGGCGGCTTGCGATCAATTGCCGCGCTGGATTTATGTCAACGGCGTCAAAAGCAAAGGGCTGGAGCGGCGCCGTACGGCCGAACGCTCACTCTGTCTGAGCGCCATCCCGCGCTGACCGTTTTTCAATGCCCCCATTCAAACCACTTCTCTTGCAGGAGGTACACCATGTTAAAACCCGAACAGCTGCGTACAGCGCTACTCAGTGCCATTCCTATTCTTCAGCAAAACCCCGAACGGCTGCGCCTTGGAGTGGCTAACGGCCGCGTAGTCTCAACGCTCGCTCCCTCACTGTCCTTCGAATACCGCTATCAGCTCAATCTGGCACTGGATGGGCCGTCATCCAACGATGATCTGGTCATGGTCACCGTGCTGGCCTGGCTACGCAGTCACCAACCCGACCTCTTCGCCAATCCGGAGATGCGAAAAAATGGTTTCTCGTTCCAACGCGATATCGAGACGCCGGGCCAGCTGACCCTGCAGCTTCAACTCACCGAGCGAATCCTGGTGGAGCCGCGCGACGGCGCACTGCATATCACTCCGCTGGCTGAACCGCCCGAGCCGGAGAACGTCGATCGCTTCACCCAGGTGTATCTGCGCGGTGAGCTGCTCAGCGAATTTCAGCAGCCATAGCGCCCGCCTGGCGGCTTCGGTTGTGCTGGTGGCAGCCAAACGCCGCCGCGTTGTTCCCCTTTTCATCCAGCGGCATTCTTGAGACATGAACACAGACAACTTCGATATTCAGCGCCTGGTGCGCAATCTGATACGGATAGGAACCGTCAGCGAGCTCGACCTCGAACGCGGGCGCTGTCGCGTCGCCACCGGCGGCAATCTTACCGACTGGCTCAACTGGCTGACCGGGCGCGCAGGCGATGCGCGCAGCTGGTGGGCGCCCAGCATTGGCGAACAAGTCCTGGTGCTGTCGCTTGGCGGGGAGCTTGAAACCGCTTTCGTATTGCCCGGCGTATTTTCCGATGCTCATCCCGCACCGTCGGCCTCAGCACAAGCGGCGCATATCGCTTTTCCCGACGGCGCAGTGATCGAGTACGAGCCGGCCACGGGCGCGTTGAAAGCGGTCGGCATTAAAAGCGCCGCGATTGACGCCGCCGAGCAGATCACGCTAACGGCACCGAACATCGCCTGCCGCGCCACCGGCAAAATCACGCTGGAGGCTCCCGAAGTGGAGTGCACCCAGCGGTTAACCACCGGCACCATCGCCATCCGCCAGGGCGGTTCGATGACCGGCGATCTCAACCACACCGGCGGCAGCATAAGCTCCAACGGCATTGTAGTGCATACCCATACCCACGGCGGCGTGCAAACCGGCGGAGGCCAAACGGACAAACCACGATGAACAACGCGAAATACCTTGGCATGAACCGCGGCAACGGCCGCGCTATCGCAGATCTCGAGCACATTCGCCAGTCGGTGAGCGACATCCTGATTACGCCCATCGGCTCACGCGTAATGCGTCGCAGCTACGGTTCGTTGCTGTCCGAGTTGCTGGACCAGCCGCAAAACGACGCGCTGCGATTGCAAATAATGGCGGCCTGCTACAGCGCACTGCTGCAGTGGGAACCGCGCATTCGCCTGACGGGCATCAGCTGCAACACCACCTTTGACGGAAAAATGGTGGTCGACATCACCGGCGACCGCACGGATACGCCGGATCCCTTTTCTCTTTCTGTTTCAGTGAGCTGACACCATGGCAACCATTGACCTGAGTTTATTACCCGCCCCGACGGTGGTGGACCCTCTCGATTACGAGTCGCTGCTGACCGAGCGCAAGACCATGCTGATTTCCCTTTATCCGGAAGAGCAACGCGAAGCCATCGCACGCACGCTAGCGTTGGAATCAGAACCGATCGTCAAACTGCTGCAAGAAAATGCTTATCGTGAACTGTTGTTGCGCCAACGCGTGAATGAAGCTGCACAGGCCGTGATGCTCGGTTATGCCAGCGGCAGCGACCTCGACCAACTGGGGGCAAACTTTCAAGTTAAACGCCTGGTGGTGCAGCAGCCGGATAACAGCGTCATTCCGCCACTGCCGGCGGTCATGGAATCGGATAGCGATTTCCGCGTGCGGATCCAGCAGGCCTTTGAAGGTTTGAGCGTGGCCGGCTCCAGCGGCTCCTATGAATATCACGGCCGTTCCGCCGATGGCCGGGTCGCCGACGTTTCCGCCACCAGTCCCAGCCCGGCCAACGTGTTGATTTCCGTCCTGTCGCGCGAAGGGGACGGCACCGCCAGCGCAGAACTGGTGGCGATCGTCGATAAAGCGCTGAACGATGAAGACGTGCGCCCGGTGGCGGATCGCGTCGTCGTCCGCTCTGCCAACATCGTCAATTACAGCATCGATGCCGTACTGTACCTCTACCCCGGCCCCGAGGCCGAACCGGTGCGTCGCGCCGCCGAAGCCAAGCTGAAAACTTACATCAGCGCCCAGCACCGTTTGGGCCGAGATATCCGTTTGTCGGCAATCTACGCCGCACTGCACGCCGAAGGTGTGCAACGCGTTGAATTGAAGGCCCCGCAGGCCGACATCGTGTTGGACAAAACCCAGGCGTCGCATTGCGCCTCTTATCGTCTGACGGTGGGAGGCTCCGATGAGTAACCGTCTGCTGCCGGTCGGTTCCTCCCCTCTGGAGGTCGCGGCCGCGGCCGCCTGTGCCGAGTTGGCCGCCATGCCGGTGCCGCTGCGCGAACTGTGGGATCCGGCGACTTGCCCGGTCAACCTGCTGCCGTATCTGGCCTGGGCTTTCTCGGTTGACCATTGGGATGAAGCCTGGACGGAAGACGCCAAACGCAGCGTCGTAGCCGCCGCTTTCTTCATCCACCGCCATAAAGGCACCATCGGCGCCATTCGCCGCGTCGTAGAGCCGTTGGGTTACCTGATCAAGCTGCGTGAGTGGTGGGAAACCAACGGCGAGCCCGGCACCTTCGCGCTGGATATCGGGGTGTTGGAGAACGGCATCACCGAAGAGATGTATCTGGAGATGGAGCGGATGATCGCCGACGCCAAACCGGTCGGCCGCCATCTAACCGGTCTGGCGCTTAACCTCGAGACCACCGGCGCAATCGACGTCGCCAGCGGCCAATATGATGGAGAACTCACTACCGTGTATCCCGACTATGCCAGTCTCGCCCGCCAAATGCTGGAGGGACATTATCAATTCTTGCAGCGTAACACCGGCACCACGCTGGACTCGACTCAACAACACTTCGTACTCAACGACGAACATGTCTTGGCCGATTCGCGCCATGAGCGCGAGTTGTCGCGCATGGCGGGGTTGCCGAACGACGCCACTACCGAAGGCCAGGCTCTGCAGATCCTCGGCTATGCCCATGCATATCTGGCGACCGGAGAACAGAAGTATCTGGATCAGGCCATCGCCTGTTTTGACGCCTATGTCACCTACTTTTACGACGGCGCGCCGATCCCGACCAGCCCTCAACGCTGGATCGCCAACTGGATCGTCAACGCCAAAGAACCTGTGCCCGCCAATTGGCCAGTCGATACGAAGGATCCGACGCACAGCGGTTTCAAAGGCATTGATCTGACCTTCGACAAAGGTCGCACGCGGATCCCGCACGGCGCGCCTTATTGGGGTGAATACCTCGACATCGCCACCTTCGCCTTTGACGGCGCGCTGGCCTGGGATGCCATCAACGCTCAGGTGCGTGCGGTTAACGCCGCCGGTGAAACCGACTGGAACAGCGACGGCAAACGCTATGACGTAGCCTGGATCATCAACTGGCAGGGTTATCAGATCGCCGCCGACGGCGAGATCCTGGCCAAAGGGCTGCCCGTTGAACAATTCGGTACGGTGCAGTTAAAAGACACCACCCTCAACGGTAATCACAAGCTGAACTTCGCCAATCGCCAACCGCCCGAACACGGCGGCGTGATGATCGAACGCAACCAAATCCAGCATAACCGTCCGCTGCATGTGCCGGTGCCGCACAATGCCATGGGCAACGCGGCCGACGCCGAGCTGTGGTTTGCCGACGCCTGCTATCTGCTGTACAGCATCACCGGCGAACAACGCTATTTCAACGCCTGGAAAAGCGTTGAATTCACCGCGATGGAATATACCGATATTGACGCACAGGATAAGTTCTTTCGCCAAAGCCGCAGCGCCAATTCGCCGTTTACCGACGGTATCTCCTACGACTGGTCATATCCGTCCGGTGCGCCGGTGAATTACGGCCGCAACGCCGAAGGCATGATCACCATTCGCAAGGAGATAGCATCGCAACACTCGCTGGAACAGCAGGCCATCTGGTTCCGCGTCAATCGCCAGTCAAAAATCCGCACCTGCTTCGGCGGCGTCGACGACCAGAATCAGCCGATCTCATGCAAAATTCAGCTGTCCATTGCGGCGGATAAAAACGCGGCCAACACGACGGAATGGGGCATCGGTCTGCCGCAGTCAACCCAGCCGCAGGTGAAGAGCTACGATATTGCACTTAGCAGCCTGGCGGCGCTGACGAAAGCAGACGGCAGCGACTATTTGCTGGCGGATCTGCGCGCGGTAACCGACTACGGCGGTTGCGTCATCGACAGCCGCTTTGAAGAGCGCGTTTACGACAGCCGCAGTGCGACGGTGATCCGCGCCTGCTTCCCCAATGACGACGCCGGCATGGTGATCGGCGCCTGGTTGACCACAGAGGAAAGTTTCCCCGTCACGCAGTTAGTCTACCGCTCGGACGCCGCATTCAATCTGCGGCTCGAAGACGACGACAAATGGCGTTGGTATTGGATGCTGCCCGCCACCGGCGGCAAATGGCAAACCGCGACCTTCGCCCTACAGGCCGCAACGTTGAGCGGCTATCAGCCGGATCACCAGGCCACCGAGCCTAAGCCGGCCGCACCGCACTTCAGCCGCGTGAAACAAGTCACCATCCTGCAGGACGACAACGTACCGGACGCCACGTTCAGCTACTACGTGCTGAACGACATTCCGCCGACGTTCGATGCCGATGACGGCTACACCATCCGCTATCGCCTCACGCTGCAGGCGGCGCACGCGTACACCGCACTGGTGGGCGACTGTACCCTATTGGAGCATCGCCACGACAGCCTGTTCTGCACGCCGGGCGTAATCCCGTTCTCCAACATCTACCAGGCGGGCAGCCAACAATTTGATGGCTGGCACGGCATGCCTTATCCAGGGTATCAGTACCCGTTCATCTTCGTGCACGCCGCCGCCGATCCCGACGGGGTGATGCTCAACAACATGGTCGAATTTCTGTGGCAGTCGCAGCAGTGGTATCAGCAGCGGTTCGGCGTACTGGGCCCCGGCGCATCGGCCTATATCTGGAACCGTTGGGATAACCTGAGCTACGGCCCGGCGGACACCTGGACCATGCACCACTGGGGTGACGGCACCGCCTGGTCTGGTTATCAGCCACGCGCCTTCTTCGGCGCCGCACGCGCCTGGCTTGAGTTGCGCCAGGCGAACAAAACGCCGCCGCCCAAGCTGGTGGAATATGTCGAGAACTGGCTGCGCTGGCTGATCGGTTTCACCCACGATGCCGGCGGCGTCACGCCGACCGATTTCCCGATGGCCGCCCTGCCGCAACCCGATGCGCAGGATTTTACCGGCCACATGTGCGGCCTGTGGCTGGCTGGCGCGGTGCTGGCAAGAATGGCCGGCAGTGAAATCGATGGCCTCGAACACTTTATCGAACAATGCGTTACAGAGTTGCAGCGGCACTACCTCACCGCAGGCGACGTAATGGACGGCGGCTGGTCGCCGGCACCGCGCCCCGGCAGCGATAACGGCATGTTCTTCGGCTTTTGGTCAGGCGAGATCCTGCGCGGATTGAGTCTGTATGTGATGTACAAAAACGGCCTTACCTACCCGGCCGGCAAACAGAAGAGAACCACACCATGACAGCAAAATACCGCACCCTGCTCACCGAACAGGGCAAAGCGCTGCTGGCCAACGCCACAGCAACCGGCCAAAAGCTGGAAATCACCCATATGGCGGTCGGCGACGGCGGCGGTTCGGCCACGAATCCCCTCGAAACTCAGACCAAGCTCGTGAATGAAAAACGGCGCGCCGTGCTGAATTCGCTGCAGGTCAACGCCAGCAATAATAACCAGGTGACTGCCGAACAAGTCATTCCAGAGGACGTCGGCGGCTGGTGGATCCGCGAATTGGGGTTGTATGACAAAAATGGCGTGCTGGTGGCGATCGCCAATACACCCGACACCTACAAGCCGCTGCTGACCGAAGGTGCCGGCCGCACTCAGGTGGTGCGCATGGTACTGCTGGTCAAGGGTGACGCCAACGCGACGATCGTCGCTGACAAGACTTCCCTGCTGGTATCCCGTGATACGCTGAATGCGGCCATTGCCGAACATGCCCGTTCGCGCAATCACCCGGATGCCACCCTGCAGGCTAAAGGATTCACCCAGCTGAGCAACGACAGCAACAGCAATAGCGAAACGCTGGCCGCCACCCCGAAAGCCGTCAAAGCGGTTAACGATGCCTCGCTGAAAATCGCCGCGAACCTGAAAGACCTGCCAAACAAGTCCGTCGCGCGCGGTAACCTGGAGCTCGGCACCGCCGCCACGCGCAACGTCGGCGAACAAAAAAACAACCTGATGGAGGTCGGCGCATTCGGTTTGGGGGCAGGACCGGTACATCGCGAAGACGCTCTGAGCAACCGTGGCGAAATATATCGGGTTAACGGCACATCGAAAAACGCCCCTGGCGGCGGTGTCTACGGCGTCTTGAATCTGCCGTGTGACGGCGGCCCTTCCAGCGGCTATCTGGCGATCCAGACGAATGGCGCATCATACGTCGGCACATCGACGACCGCCGATAAACCGTTGAACTGGTACCGACTTTACACCACCGGTTTTAAACCGACGGCGGCGGACGTCGGCGCCTACAGTAAGGAGGAAGCCGAAGGCAGGTTCGTCAAACAGAGCGGCGACATAATGAGCGGCCCGTTAGCGCTGCCGCGTGTGGTGTTCCCGAACGAAAATACCGCTAACGCCGATACTGATGTGAACCGTGAGAACGGTTTTACCGTTGAATCATTGGCTGCCACTACCAACAAAGGCTACCCCGTGCCGGGCGGCATGGGGGTGTTGTTTACCGGCAAAGTGAACGAATTCCGCAACGTTCAATTTGCGGTTGGCTCCGGCGATCTGACGTTTTACTTGCGCTCATTGCGCAAAGATAGCCCTGCCTCAACACGTTGGGCGCAAGTGTACACCACAGACTACAAGCCGAAGGCGGCGGACGTCGGCGCCTACAGTAAGGAGGAAGCCGAAGGCAGGTTCGTCAAACAGAAAGGCGATATCATTACTGGCGGTTTGACCGTCAATGGCTCAATTGAGACGAAATCGGGATTAACCACACCTTACGCCACGATTACGGGGTCATTAACCACTAAGGGCGGCGTTGAGTTATTTGGAGCTTCACCCTATATAGATTTCCATTATGGCAATAGCAACAGTGATTTTGATGTCAGATTAATTAATGACAACAAAGGCACCTTAGCCTTTCACGGCAATGAATACTACGTCAATGGCAAACTGAGCGCGACAGGCGACGTTTGGATCGGTGGACGCGCGAGTATAAATGGCACCACAGCGTTTAACGGTGGAGATTTTCTCCTTAAACAAGGGAACTTTACGAATCAAGATGGTAGCCGGCAAACAAACGGCGTGCGACTGCAGGGCCAGGGGAACCTGATTTCTGACATTTATCATTATGAAAAAGTTGGCAGCTATCATGAACTCGGTATCCACGTCGCCAACGGCGGGGCCGATGGCTGGTTCACCTTCCGTAATAACGGTGAACTCCGCGCGAACGGCACCTTATTTGCTGCAGGTGCGGCTTATCAAACCAACGGCGATATCAACGGCAGCATTTGGGGCGGTTATCTGAGTAACTGGATTCCCGCGCGCATTAATGAAAGCGGGCAAGCCTCAGTGAGCGGCGAGCAATGGTGGTACAAAGACCACCGCACCGGCCTCTATTTCCAAGGTGGGCGAGCTATCGGCAATAATATTGAAGGGGGTGAGGGTTACCGCGTTCCCTTGAATATCGCAGTTCCGAATCGCCTGCTGCATGTTTCCATCACTCTTAAAAACTTTGCCCAAGGGTATGAGACAACCTGGAATCCTCAGGTCGGTGATTTAAGCGGAGCTCGGGATTCTTTTATTTGGTTCCATGGTCCTAGAGAGCGCGACGTTTATTGGATGGCAGTGGGATATTAATGATGAAAACATATCAATTCAGTGCGAAAACAGGCAGTTTTTATCCAAAGAGCATGCTGGAAGAGTACCGCAACGCGAACACGTTACCCGGTGATTTGGTCGACGTTGACGATGAAATTTATAACCTGTTCACAACATCGCCTCCCGAGGGAAAAATCAGAGGAGCCGATGAGTCAGGCTTTCCCGCTTGGGTTAATGCACCGACGCCGACGCCAGAACAACAGGTCATCAGTGCAAGAATAAGAAAGAACAGACTGGCTGAAGAAGCGGAAATGGCGATCGCGCCGCTGGCGCGCGCAGCCAAATATGACGGCGCCACGCCGGAAGAAACCGCAAGGCTGACTGCCTGGGAGAAGTACTCCGTGCAGCTCAGCCGGATAAAACCCGAAACGGCCCCCGACATCAATTGGCCGCAGCCGCCGCAATAACACCGTTCAACGCCCCATTCGGGGCGTTTTTTCTTTATTTTTCCTGCTGTTGTATCAGTCCTCCTACACCCCGAATGAGATGCGCCGCCGCATCGCGACAGGCATTCTGTTATCACCAACCACAAACGGAGTAATGCTATGGGTGACTATCACCACGGCGTGCGTGTCCTCGAAATCAACGAAGGCACCCGCGTAATTTCCACCGTCTCAACGGCGATTATCGGCATGGTTTGTACCGCAGAAGATGCCGATGCAACCCTGTTCCCTCTCAACACCCCGGTGCTGATCACCGACGTGCTGGCCGCCAGCGGCAAAGCGGGTAAAAAAGGCACTCTGGCGCGTTCGCTGCTGGCGATCGCCGAACAGGCCAAACCGGTCACCGTCGTAGTGCGCGTGGCTGAAGGGAAAGACGAAGCCGAAACCACCTCCAACATCATTGGCGGCGCCGATGAAAACGGCAAATATACCGGCATGAAAGCCCTGCTGGCCGCCCAGGCCGAACTGGGCGTGAAGCCGCGGATTCTTGGCGTGCCGGGCCACGACAACCAGGAAGTGGCAACCGCGCTGGCCGGCATCTGCCAACAGCTGCGCGCTTTCGGTTATATCAGCGCCTACGGCTGCAAGACCGTTTCCGACGCCATCAAATACCGCGCCAGCTTCAGCCAGCGCGAGCTGATGCTGATTTGGCCGGACTTCGTCAACTGGAACACAACCACCAACAGCAGCGACATCGCCTTCGCCACGGCGCGCGCACTGGGGCTGCGCGCCAAGATTGACCAGGAGACCGGTTGGCACAAAACCCTGTCCAACGTTGGCGTCAACGGCGTGAGTGGCATCTCGGCCAGCGTATTCTGGGATCTGCAAACCGCAGGCACCGACGCCGATCTGCTGAACCAGGGCTGCGTCACCACCCTGATCCGCAAGGACGGCTTCAAATTCTGGGGTTCGCGCACCTGCTCCGATGAGCCACTGTTCCAGTTCGAGAACTACACCCGCACCGCGCAGGTATTGGCCGATACGATGGCGGAAGCCCATCTGTGGGCGGTTGACCGCCCGCTCACCCCGACGCTGATCCGCGACATGATCGACGGCATCAAGGCCAAGTTCCGCGAGCTGAAATCCGCCGGCCTGATCATCGACGGCGACTGCTGGTATGACGAGAGCGCCAACGACAAAGAGACCCTGAAGGCCGGCAAGCTGTTTATCGACTACGACTACACCCCGGTGCCGCCGCTGGAAGATCTCACGCTGCGTCAGCGCATTACCGATCGTTACCTGGCGAACTTCGCCGCATCCGTGAACAGCTAAGGAGACTGCATCATGGCACTGCCAAAAAAACTGAAATACCTGAACCTGTTTAACGACGGCTTCAACTACATGGGCGTGGTTTCCGCCATGACGCTGCCGAAACTGACCCGCAAGCTGGAGAAATTCCGCGGCGGCGGCATGAGCGGCGCAGCCTCGGTGGACTTCGGCCTGGACGACGATGCGCTGGTGGTGGAATGGACCATGGGCGGCCTTGATGAGCTGGTGCTCAAACAATGGGGCCGCGTCGATGCAGTGCCGTTGCGCTTTACCGGCTCCTTCCAGCGCGACGACACCGGCGACGTCTCCGCGCTCGAGGTGGTGATGCGCGGCCGCCATAAAGAGATCGACAGCGGCGATTTCAAGCAGGGCGAAGATACCGAAACCAAGGTCTCCACCGACTGCACCTACTTCAAGCTGAGCATCGACGGCAAAGAGCTGATCGAGATCGATACCGTCAACATGATCGAAAAAGTCGACGGCGTAGACCTGCTGGCGGCGCACCGCCGCGCCATCGGCCTGTAATTTTCACCTCAACGGCCAGCCTCTGTGCTGGCCCTTTTCTCAAATTTAAGAACTGGATATCCCATGGAACTGAATGCATCCCCGGAAAATACCGTCATCCTGAACACCCCGATCAAACGCGGCGAGAGCGAGATTGCCAGCCTACAGGTGACCAAGCCGAACGCCGGCAGCCTGCGCGGCATCGGCCTGGCAGCGCTGGCCAACGCCGATGTCGACGCGCTGATCACCATTTTGCCTCGCGTCACTTACCCGAACCTGACCAAGGAAGAGTGCGCGCGCCTGGAGCTGCCGGACCTGATCGCGCTGGCCGGCCAGGTGATCGGTTTTTTGTCGCCGAAATCGGCCGAGTAACGGTCGATCCCACTCTGACGGTAGATGACCTGATGGCGGATATCGCGGTGATTTTTCACTGGCCGCCTTCAGAGATGAACGGCATGGCGCTGGCGGAGCTGATCGGCTGGCGCCACAGAGCGCTGCAACGTAGCGGAGTAAATAAAGATGAGTGATACCGACAGCAAAGAAGCGTTGAAAAACGCGGACAACACTGTCCGCGAATATCGCCAACAGCTCAAGACCGAGCGAAAGAATCAATCTCAAATCGTCGAATTGTTGAAGGTCAAGGCGGCACAAACGGACGCGCTCCGCAAACTGGATGAGATCCGTAATATCCGCACAAGCCTGCCCGCATTTTTATCTTCTCCGGAGGATATCGCGACGGCGCAGCAGGCAAACCTCGATTACGCCGTGCAAAGTGCGCGCAAAGCCCTCGCCTCTCGCAGCCAACAGCGTCTGGAAAAGCAATTGCAATCGAGAGAGGTGGATACCACCGATTTACCCCTTGCCCAGCACACATTCCAAAAGAAATCAGACGTGACGCAAGGTCTCCTTAATCATCATCGCGACCGACGCCAGGATCTGCGCCAAAAGAGACGTCAGGAGGTGCTTGGCGATTACCAACATCGCCAAGAAAAAATTGACACGTTTCGCGACTTCAGCACAGAGACGACTGGTAAGATTTTCGGCGCCGGGAAGACATTGTTTACTCCAGGTATGAAGCTCGAGCAACAGATGTCGGGCGTACAGGCACAGTTGGGGTTGAATAACGGCGATCCGTATCTGGCCGATTTACACCGGCAGGCAACCGGCATGGCTGCCGAAGGACAATCTGCGCAAGAAGTCGTTCAAGCGCAAACCGCGCTGGCAAGCGCCGGTTACAATGCCCAAGAGGTGCTGAGCGCCGCACCAGTGGCCCTGAACCTGGCCAAGGCCAGCGGCAGCAGTATTGAGGTGGCGGTAAAAGCGCTGACTGGGATCCAAAGCTCCTTTCAGCTGCCCGTCGCTCAAGCAGGCAATATCGCTGATGTACTGGCTAAAGCCAGCAATCGTTATCAACTGAGCCTGAGCGAGCTCGAAACCCAACTGCGTTCAGCCGCGCCCGCGGCGAAGCACGATGGCCAGAGCCTGGAACAAACCGCTGCACAGTTGGCGCCTCAGGGGCGCAACCTCGGCAGCGTCGACAACGCGGCCCAAATGCTGGTGACCGTCAGAGGTGACAATCTGGATGGTGATATCCAAAAGCTTTTTGCCTCATGGGATAACCTGCGCATCGGTCTGTTCGATGGGCAGGCTGCTGCTTTGCGCCAGCTGACGCAAACCGCTACCGGCTGGTTGACCACGCTCGGCCAGTGGACGCAGGCCAACCCGGCGCTGGCCAATACCTTGATGACCGTCGGCACCGCCATTACCGCGTTGGTCGGCGGCCTGTCATCCATCGGCGTTTTCATCGCTCCGGCACTGAGCGCCGTCAATATGCTGATGGCCGGCGCCGGCCTGTTGGGCACGGTATTCACCTCCGTTGGCGGCATGATCGCCGGCGCATTCGCCGCACTCAGTCTGCCGATCGCGGCCGTCGTCGCAGCCATCATCGGCGGTGCCGCCTTAGTTTATAAGTACTGGGAGCCGATCAGCGCCTTTATGGGGGGCGTCGCCAGCGGTTTCGTCGCCGCCATCGCCCCTATCGTCGAAAGTTTCACTCCTATGCTGTCGCTGTTCGAAGGGATCATCGGCCTGGTCAAACAAGGCTTTAACGCGCTGCAGGAACTGCTGACGCCAATCCAGATGACACAAGAAGGATTAAACAGCGCCGCCGGCTACGGCAAAGCGTTCGGCGAGATCCTGACGACCGTCTTGACGGCGCCGGTCGCGTTGTTCGCCAAGCTCAGCGGCAGCGTGATACGGCTGTTGAAAGCCTTCGGCCTGTTGAGCGCCAACCCGCCGGAGCTGGATGATGAGCAAATCAAAACCGTTCAGAACGATTTGGCGGCCGGCGAGCTGAAAGAGGGTATGGCGGTACAGAACTATCAACCGGCAATGGCGCCAGGCGCCATCTCGACTGCCAATAATCGCTCCATTACCAACCATATGACCATCAATACCACTCCGGGTATGGATCGTCAGGAGATCGAGCAAATCATCAACCATGTGAATCGCCAGAACCAGCTGGATAGCGACAACGCGGTTTATTCAAACTATCACTTCGCATAAGGAGCTTTCATCATGATGCTAACACTTGGGCTGTTCGTATTTATGTTACGCACAGTCCCTTATCAAACCATGAATCGCCAGCTGGACTACCGCTGGCCGGAAAACAACAGGGTTGGGCAACGCGCCACCTCACAGTTCCTTGGCGTCGATACGGAGACAATCACGCTCAGCGGCCAACTGCTGCCGGAACTGACCGGTGGTCGCCTTTCGTTGCTCACGCTGCAGACCATGGCTGAGCAAGGCCGTGCCTGGCCGCTGATTGAAGGCAGCGGCGCTATTTACGGCATGTTCGTGATCCAGAAAATTTCTCAAACCAGCACCCAGTTCTTTCCGGATGGTCAGCCTCGGCAAATTAATTTCGATATCACGCTGAAACGCGTCGATGAGTCGTTGCACGCCATGTTTGGCGATCTGCAGCAGCAAGCGACCGAATTGCTCGATAAAGCGCAAAAAGCGACGGGGATAAGCTTATGATCACCGAAACCTATCAACCCGTGGGGGCGAAACTCGCCCCCGACTTTATTCTGACCCTGAGCGAAAAAGACGTCACGGAGAATATCCGCGATCGGCTGATTTCGCTGAAGATGGAGGATTTCAGCGGGTTCAAGGCGGACACCCTCAGCCTCACATTGGATGACAGCGACGGCCAGCTTCGCATGCCAGAGCGAGGGGCAGTTCTTGAGCTGTTCCTCGGCTGGCAGGGTTCCGCCCTAATCGGCCAGGGAAAATTTGTCGTCGATACCGTTATCCACAGCGGCGCGCCGGATACTCTGCAAATCACCGCCCGCAGCGCGGATTTTCGCAGCTCGATGACACAGTTGCGCAGCCTGTCTTATCATGAGAAAACGGTTGGCGATATCGTGCAGCAGATCGCCGATCGCCATAGCTTGCCGGCCCCCTCTCTGGCGGCGGAGATTGCAGCCATCAGCATTCCTCACATCGACCAAACCAACGAGTCGGATCTGCAGTTTCTCACCCGTTTAGCTATCCTCAACGGCGCTCAGGCCAGCATCAAGTATCAACGGATTTTGTTTCTGACACCGGGTATGGGGCGCACGGCGAAGGGCGACCCGATTCCGATGATGACGCTGACGCGCAACGACGGCGATCGCCATACCTTTCAATTGGCGGATGCCAAAGCCTACAGCGGCGTCTCTGCCGTTTGGCTCAATACGGATAAGCCTGAAGAGGCGCAGAAAAAGGTCAGCCTTCACCGTCAGCCATCGGCCCCCAGGAGCGGCGAAGCACAGCATCCTGCCGCCAAGCCCGGAGCGCCCATCGCCAAGCAGGAGAGCACCTCAAGCTATATGGCGGGCCAACCCGACCAGGTCTATCACATACCGAAAGTCTTCCGCGACAAAACCTCCGCCATGCGTGCGGCCGAGGCGTTGTTTAAACGTATCCAGAAAGGTGTCGCCAGATTTACCATCGATCTGGCTCTAGGGCGTCCGGATCTGTTTCCAGAACGACCTATCCGAGTGCGTGGTTTTAAAAACGTTATTGATAGTCAACAATGGGTTATTAGCAAGGTGACCCATAACTTAACCGGCACTGGCTATACCTGCAGCTTGAATCTGGAGATTCTACTTACCGACCTAGAGTATCAAAGCTCAGAGTCTTAATGTTTCATTTGCATCTTAATCTTGCTTTTGCGAGTTCATGGGCTATTATAAGTCATATAACCTGATGTAGCACAAAGAGGGATTCAACTATGATGCACTGTCCATTATGCGGTAACGTGGCCCACACTCGCTCCAGTCGCTATCTGAGCGAGTCGACCAAAGAGCGCTATCATCAATGCCGCAACATCAACTGCAGCTGCACGTTCGCCACGCACGAGTCCGTTGCGCGGGTGATCGTCAAGCCAGGCGATGATATTGTTCCGGCGCAGCCGCACCCGCCGGAAAATGAACAAAAGCAGCGCGCTGCGGCGCTGTAATGCAAAAAGCCTGCTTACGCAGGCTTTTTTATGTCGATATAGCGCGGCCAAAAACTCGCAAATGCAACATGATGTATTTTCAGATAAAAAAAGGGGTTGGCATAGGCCAACCCCTGATAACTATTAACTTTTGGATGCAGCGTTAGTTAACGCGGTTCAGACGCTCTTTGATACGAGCAGACTTACCAGTACGTTCACGCAGGTAGTACAGTTTAGCTTTACGAACGGCACCACGACGTTTAACAGTAATGCTGTCGATTACTGGGGAGTGAGTCTGGAATACGCGCTCAACACCTTCGCCGTTGGAAATCTTACGAACAGTGAATGCAGAGTGCAGACCGCGGTTACGGATAGCGATAACCACGCCCTCGAATGCCTGCAGACGTTTTTTGCTACCTTCAACGACCCATACCTTCACTTCCACGGAATCACCCGGACGGAATGCAGGTACGTCTTGTTTCATCTGCTCTTGTTCAAGTTGCTTAATAATGTTGCTCATAATATGTCTCTTACCCTAGGTAAACTGATATATCGGTCCCGTCTGATGTCAGACGTTTCCTTCATAGTCCTGTTGCCTGGCCTGATGTTCCCGTTGGAACTCAGCCAGCAACACCGCTTGCTCGTCAGTCAGAGCTAGGCTTTCTAGAAGTTCAGGTCTTCTAAGCCAGGTTCGGCCCAGCGACTGCTTTAAGCGCCAGCGACGTATCTCGGCATGGTTGCCCGACAGCAGAACCGGCGGTACTTCCATCCCTTCCAACACCTCTGGGCGGGTATAGTGCGGGCAGTCCAGCAATCCGTCGGCGAAGGAGTCTTCCTCCGCTGAGGCCTGATGGCCCAGCACACCCGGTATGAAACGGGCGACTGAATCAATCAGGGTCATCGCCGGCAGTTCCCCGCCGCTGAGAACGTAATCGCCGATTGACCATTCTTCGTCAATTTCGGTTTGGATTACGCGCTCATCTATCCCTTCGTAACGGCCGCACACCAGAATCATCTTCTGATTGGCCGCCAGTTCGCACACGCCGGTTTGATCCAGCTTGCGCCCCTGAGGTGACAGATAAATCACCTTTGCTCCCTCGCCTGCCGCTGCTTTCGCTGCATGAATGGCTTCCCGTAAAGGTTGCACCATCATCAGCATTCCCGGGCCGCCGCCGTATGGGCGATCGTCCACGGTACGATGCCGGTCGTAGGTGAAGTCGCGAGGACTCCAACACTGCACGCTCAGCAGGCCATTTTTTACTGCCCGGCCAGTCACCCCGTAATCGGTGATAGCGCGGAACATCTCAGGAAACAGGCTTACAATACCGATGAACACAAGCCAATCCCCTTACCGTTATTCCACTTGCTTCGACCGTATGATCCGGAGGTCAAAAACCAGGATCCCAATCTGCCTCAATCACGCGGGCAGTGAGATCGACTTTCTTGATAACCTGCCCATGAAGAAACGGAATCAACCGCTCCTTCATGCCGAACGCATCTTTCAGGTTCGCTTTCACAACCATCACATCGTTCGAGCCGGTTTCCATCATATCGATGACTTTACCCAGCTCGTAGCCGGCGGTGGTGACTACCTGGCAGCCCATCAGGTCTTTCCAGTAGTAATCGTCACCCTCCAGCGGAGGAAGTTGCTCAGAATCCACCATAATCTCGCGATTAGTCAGCAGATTCGCCGCGTCCCGATCGTCAATGCCTTTGACCTTGATGATCAGATCCTGACTGTGGCGCTTCCAGTCTTCCAACTCGATATGCTGCCACTGACCCGCCTGCTGGATAAACCACGGCTGATAGTCAAAAATGCTTTCGGCGTTCTCGGTGGATGAAAACACTCTGAGCCAACCACGAATGCCGTAAGCGGACCCCATTTTACCGAGTACAATCGGCTGCTTAGGCGCTACCGGTTTGAGTTGCTTGCTCATTGCCACCACCGCGACAGATTAAGCTGCTTTCTTAGCGTCTTTGATCAGCGCGTGAACGCGATCAGAAACGGTTGCACCCAGACCAACCCAGTGCTCGATGCGGTCCAGGTCCAGACGCAGTGCTTCAGCCTGACCGGAAGCGATCGGGTTGAAGAAGCCTACGCGCTCGATGAAACGACCATCACGAGCGTTGCGGCTGTCGGTCACTACTACTTGATAGAACGGACGCTTTTTAGCGCCGCCACGTGCCAAACGAATTGTTACCATAACATCCTCTTTAGTTAATAAAACAGCCGGGCCCCATTGAGGGACGGGGCCCGGTTGCAATATAAAAAGCCCGAAAATTTTACTCATTTTGGCGCAAAAAGCAATCTAAAGCGTCGATCGCAGGGGACAACTTTTGCAGCCTGTCAAATTTCGGGCGGTTTTCACCGCGAACGGCGAATGCTGAAAGCGCCCGCACTCGGCGTGCGGGGGCCCGTCAGCGGCCTGGGAAGCCCGGCGGCATCATGCCTTTCATGCCGCGCATCATCTTCGCCATACCGCCTTTCTTCATCTTCTTCATCATACGCTGCATTTCGTCGAACTGCTTCAGCAAGCGGTTGACGTCCTGCACCTGCATGCCGGCCCCCATCGCGATGCGGCGCTTGCGCGAGCCCTTGATGATTTCCGGTTTGGCGCGCTCTTTCAGCGTCATCGAGTTGATGATCGCCTCCATGCGCACCAGCACTTTGTCGTCCATCTGCGACTTGACGTTGTCCGGCAGCTGGCCCGCGCCCGGCAGCTTGCTCAACATGTTGGCCATGCCGCCCATGTTGCGCATCTGCTTGAGCTGCTCCAGGAAGTCGGTCAGATCGAAACCGTCGCCCTTCTTCAGCTTGTTGGCCAGCTTCTCCGCCTGCTCGCGGTCGACCTTGCTTTCGATATCTTCGATCAGCGACAGCACGTCGCCCATGCCCAGGATGCGCGATGCCACGCGATCCGGATAGAACGGTTCCAGCGCTTCGGTCTTCTCGCCCACGCCGAGGAACTTGATCGGCTTGCCGGTGATGTGGCGGATGGACAGCGCGGCACCACCGCGCGCGTCGCCGTCGACCTTGGTCAGCACCACGCCGGTCAGCGGCAGCGCTTCGTTAAACGCCTTGGCGGTATTGGCGGCATCCTGCCCGGTCATGGCGTCGACCACGAACAGGGTCTCCACCGGCTTGATCGCCGCGTGCACCTGTTTGATCTCGTCCATCATCGCTTCGTCAACGTGCAAGCGGCCGGCGGTATCGACGATCAGCACGTCGTAGAACTTCAGCTTGGCCTGTTGCAGCGCGCGATTGACGATGTCGATCGGTTTTTCTTTGACGTCAGACGGGAAGAAGTCGATGCCGACGCCTTCCGCCAGCGTTTCCAGCTGTTTGATCGCCGCCGGGCGATAAACGTCCGCGGAAACCACCAACACTTTCTTCTTCTGTTTTTCTTTCAGGAACTTGCCGAGCTTACCGACGCTGGTGGTTTTACCGGCGCCCTGCAGGCCCGCCATCAGCACCACCGCCGGCGGCTGTGCCGCCAGGTTCAGCTCGGTATTCACTTCGCCCATCGCGGCGATCAGCTCGCCTTTGACGATCTTGACGAATTCCTGCCCCGGCGTCAGGCTTTTGTTGACTTCATGGCCGACCGCGCTCTCTTTGACGCGGTTGATGAAGTCGCGCACCACCGGCAGCGCAACGTCCGCCTCCAGCAATGCCATGCGCACTTCACGCAGGGTTTCCTTGATATTCTCTTCGGTCAGCCGCCCGCGGCCGCTGATATTGCGCAACGTGCGCGACAATCGATCGGTTAAATTTTCAAACATCGTCTCATGCTCAACGTGTAATGACAGGCCGCTCCGGCGACACAATTGCGCCGATGATAACACGAAGCGCGCAGGATCTCTGCCTCAGCGTTGGAGATCGGTTGGAGTGAAACGCGCGCAACGTTATACTGACACTCCAATTAACCACGCCGAAGCAAAATTAAACGCTATGCCAGTTTTCTCCATTGTGGCTTTGATGGCCTACCTGCTCAGCCTTGGACTGATCATTCCCAGTTTGTTGCGGAAGAACAGCGCATACCGTCGGCTTGCCCTCGTCTCGGCGGTGGTGGCACTGATTTGCCACGCCATCGCACTGCAGCAGCGCATCTTTGACGTCAGCGCCGGGCAAAATCTCAGCCTGCTGAACATTGGCTCTATCGTCAGCCTGATCATCTGCTCGGTGATGACCTTCGTCGCCTCGCGCGATCGCGGCTGGTTCCTGCTGCCGATCGTCTACAGCTTCGCGATGATCAACCTGGCCTTCGCCAGCTTCATGCCCGGCGAGTTCATCACTCATCTGGAAGCCAGCCCGGAACTGATGGTGCATATCGGCCTGGCGTTGTTCTCTTACGCTACTCTGATCATCGCCGCGCTCTATGCCTTGCAGCTCGCCTGGCTCGACTACCTGTTGAAAAACAAGAAATTGACCTTCAGCGCCGACATGCCGCCGCTGATGAGCATCGAGCGCAAAATGTTCCATATCACCCAGATCGGCGTGGTGCTGCTGACGCTCACCCTCTGCACCGGCCTGCTGTACATGGATAATCTGTTCAGTAAAGAGAACGTGCATAAAGCCGTGCTGTCGATCATGGCCTGGTTCGTGTATATCGTGCTGTTGTGGGGCCACTACCATGAGGGCTGGCGCGGTCGCCGCGTCGTCTGGTTCAGCTTCGCCGGCGCCTTCCTGCTGACGCTCGCCTATTTCGGCAGCCGTCTGATTCAGCAGGTGATGGTGCGCTAAGCCAGCCCGGTTCAATTCTCCCTATATAAGGAATACTGCATTGGAGCATGTGTCGACGGGGACCCTCATCATTATCCTGGTGATCATGATCGTGGTCTCTGCTTACTTCTCCGCCTCCGAAACCGGCATGATGACGCTCAATCGTTATCGCCTGCGTCATCTGTCCAAACAGGGCAACCGCTCGGCGCGTCGGGTGGAGAAACTGCTGCAAAAACCGGATCGGCTGATCGGTCTGGTGCTGATCGGCAACAACCTGGTCAACATTCTCGCCTCGGCGCTGGCGACCATCGTCGGCATGCGGCTGTATGGCGATCTCGGCGTGGCGATCGCCACCGGTGTGCTGACCTTCGCCGTGTTGCTGTTCGCTGAAGTGCTGCCGAAAACCTTCGCCGCGCTTTACCCGGAACGCATCGCCTTCCCCAGCAGCGTCTTGCTGGCGCCGTTGCAAAAGGTGATGTTCCCGCTGGTCTGGCTGCTCAACGGCATCACCAGCCTGACCCTGCGTCTGTTCGGCATTCGCACCAATGTGCGCATCAGCGACGCCGTCAGCAAAGATGAGCTGCGCACCATCGTGCGCGAATCCCAGTCGCAGATCTCCCGTCGCAATCAGGACATGCTGATCTCGGTGCTGGATCTGGAAAAGGTGACGGTCAACGACATCATGGTGCCGCGCACCGAGATCGTCGGCATCGACGTCAACGACGACTGGAAGTCGATCATGCGTCAGCTGACCCACTCGCCGCACGGCCGCATCGTGCTGTATCGCAGCTCGCTGGACGATGCGATCGGCATGCTGCGCGTGCGCGAAGCCTACCGTCTGATGACCGAGAAAAAAGAGTTCAACAAAGAAAACCTGCTGCGCGCCGCCGATGAGATCTACTTCGTGCCGGAAGGCACGCCGCTCAACGTGCAGCTGGTGAAGTTCCAGCGCAACAAAGAGAAGGTCGGCATCGTGGTCGACGAGTACGGCGACATTCAGGGGCTGGTCACGGTGGAAGACATCCTCGAAGAGATCGTCGGCGACTTCACCACCTCGATGTCGCCGACGCTGGCGGAAGAAGTCACGCCGCAGAGCGACGGCTCGGTCTTGATCGACGGTACCGCCAACGTGCGCGAGCTGAACAAGGCCTTCAACTGGACTCTGCCGGCCAACGAGGCGCGCACCGTCAACGGCATGCTGCTGGAAGAGCTGGAAGAGATCCCCGAAACCGGCACTCGAGTGCGCATCGGCCATTACGATATCGACATTCTCGACGTACAGGGCAACATGATCAAACAGGTGCGGGTCACGCCAATCACCTCGCTGCAGGCCAGCGTCGGTCATCACTGACCGTCGGCCTGAACGTAAAAAAGACGCGAAATCGCGTCTTTTTTTATCTCTGCGGGCCACGTACGACTAGATATGCAGTTCCTGCAGCTTCTCTTTCGGCAGCGCCAGCTCGTCGTTGTGGTTCACCACCACATCGTTATCCAGAATGTGTTTGGCGATCTCCTGCGCTTCTTCCAGCGAGTGCATATGGTAAGTGCCGCATTGATACTCGTTCAGCTCAGGGATCTTGCGCTGATCGGTCACTTTCAGCACGTCGGCCATCGCCGCTTTCCAGGCATCGGCAACGCGCTGCTCTTCAGGCACGCCGATCAGGCTCATGTAGAAACCGGTGCGACAGCCCATCGGAGAGATGTCGATAATTTCCACGCCCTGGCCGTTCAGATGGTCACGCATAAAGCCGGCGAACAGGTGCTCCAGCGTGTGAATGCCGCGCTCGGGCATCACTTCCAGGTTCGGGCGGCAAAAGCGCAGGTCAAACACCGTGATGGTATCGCCATGAGGCGTTTTCATGGTTTTTGCAACGCGGACAGCCGGAGCTGCCATACGGGTATGATCGACGGTAAAGCTATCCAGCAATGGCATTTCGCTACCTCCTCGTAAAAGAGCATTTATTTCGAAACTTTTTTTCCTAACCGGGAAACCTTTTCCAACCCTGCGAGTCTGAGTATGTGAAAGACGCGCATTTGTTATCATCATCCCTGTCATCAGAGATGCATATTTGGCCACATTGATGTGGCCTTTTTCTTTTTCAGCTTCCGCCGTTTTGCTTCAGGAACGCTTCAAAGCTTAGCGTATCATTGGCTTCTATGTCGCGTTGGCGCTGCCACGAAGCCTCGCGCTCTTTATCCAGCTCAGCTTCGTTCAGAATTTCCAACGGCTCTTCCAGCAGCATCTCGCGATAGCGTTCAGCCAACTGCAGACCGACGCGCCCGGTGCCTTCCGCCTTCATCGCCTTCAGAATGCGTGCGGAGAAAGTCAGTTCCGGATCGTCGAACGCGGCGACCAACTCATCGCACACCTGCTGGTATTGACGATTGCCGGCTTCGCCGTCCAGCACTTCCGCTACCCGACGCAGATCGGCGAACAACGCCTTGCCGACTTTCTCCAGCGGCTCATGGCTGGCGCCACAGCCGATGCCGATGGTCTGGCCCGGCTTGCGCCCTTCCAGGATCACTCGGTTCCAGTTTTTGCGCGTGCACAGCAGCTCATCGCTGCTCATCTCCGGCGCATCCGCCAGCGCGCACCACACCAGGAACAGATCCAGGAAACGCGCCTGCACCGCATCCACGCCGATCGGCGAGAACGGGTTGATGTCCAGCGAGCGCACTTCGATGTATTCGATGCCGCCGCGCAGCAACGCGTCCGACGGCGTCTCGCCGCTTTTGGTCACGCGCTTCGGCCGGATCGGCGCATACAGCTCGTTCTCGATTTGCAGCACGTTGCTGTTCAGCTGCAGATAGCGATCGCCCTCTTTCACGCCCAGCTTGGCGAACTCTTCCGAAGGCGTGGCGATCGCCCGCTTCAGACCGGCCACATAGCTGTGTAGATCGTTGAAAGTAATGCCCAGATTACTCTGCGATTTGTTGGTGTAACCCAGGTCGCTCAAACGCAACGAGGTGGCGTATGGCAGGTAGCACATGCCCTGTTCGGTGCGCTCGAACGGCAGATTGGTCTCGCGCCCTTTGAGGAACGAAGAACAGATCGCCGGCGATGCGCCGAACAGATATGGGATCACCCAACCGAAACGGTAGTAGTTGCGGATCAGGCGGAAATAGCCCGCCGAGATCTGCTCTTTACCGCTTTCGGCATCCTGCACGCCGGCCCAGGCCTGCCAAAACTCCAGCGGCAGCGAGAAGTTGTAGTGCACGCCGGAAATGGTCTGCATCAGCGCGCCATAGCGATTCTTCAGCCCTTCGCGGTACAGCGTCTTCATGCGGCCGATGTTCGACGAACCGAACTGCGCCAGCTCGATATCCTGTTCGGCTTCGATAAAGCACGGCATGCTGAGCGGCCACATGCGTTCATCGCCAATATTGCGCGCCACGTAGCGATGAATATCGCGCAAGAACGTCAGCAGGTGATCGATATTGTCATCAACCGGCGTAATGAACTCTAACAGCGCCTCGGCGAAATCCGTGGTAATCCAGTGGTGCGTCAATGCCGCCCCCAGCTTTTCCGGATGCCCGGTAGTCGCCAAGGTGCCGTTCGGCGTGACTCGCAGCGTTTCACGCTCGATGCCGCGACGAATGCCTTTTAATGCCTGAGGATGGGCTTCCAACCAAGAAAGCGCCTGTGATACGTCCGGGATCAAATTGACCTCCCGCTTCTAAAAACAATAACTCGTAAGCATACTGAATCCGCACCCGAGAGAATATTGAGTTATATTCACTTGGTTACTGCCACCAGGCGATGCCCTGTACCGTTATCATAGTCAAAACGATGTAACGCAGCGCCTTTCCGATACACAGAAACAGCGCGACAGAGCCCCAGGGCATGCGCAGCCAACCTGCCAACACGCACAACAAATCGCCCACCACCGGCACCCAACTGAGCAACAGCGCAGCCGGGCCGAAGCGTTGCAGCCACCCGAGCGCCGTTGCCAGCCCCCGCTGTGGTTTCAACGCCGGTAACAGGCGCCCGATAATGACATTGGTCAAGCCGCCCAGCGTGTTGCCCAGGGTCGCGGCCAGCACCAGCAATTCCGGCGAGACGCGACTCTGGGTCAGCAAAGCGACCAGAACGATTTCTGAATTTCCCGGCAGCAGCGTCGCACTGAGGAAGCTGCTGCCAAATAACGATATTACGGCTAGCGTACTACTCACAGCGTGCGAACGTCTACCACGTCCATACCGGCGCTTTTTGCCGCCTGAATGCCGAACTCGGCGTCTTCAAACACCACGCACTTTTCCGGCGGCACGCCGATAAGTTCAGCACAACGCAGGAAGGTGTCCGGCTCCGGTTTGTGGCGCTGTACGTCGTCCGCCCCGACGATCGCGTCGAAGCAGTTGAACAGGCCGAGATGACGCAGCAGCATTTCCGCCATGCGGTGCTCGCTGCCGGTACCGACCGCCATCGGACGGCGACCGTGATAGGATTTTACCACCTCGATCAGCGGCAACGGGCGCACGCTGTCCAACAGCATCGCCTCCACCGCGCGGGTTTTCTCCGCGGCCAGGTGATGGGGATCGAGATCGGCCTGATGGCTGGCGATAATCGCCTGAGCGATGCGCCAGGTTGGTGAACCGCTCAGCGCCACCATCGCCGCTTCATCAAACGTCATGCCATAACGGGACAGTACTTCACTCCACGCTTTACGGTGCGTTGGCTCGGTGTCCAGAATCGTGCCGTCCATGTCGAAAATAAGACCCTGATAGCGGTCGTACATCGTTACTCCATGATCGTTGAGGAAAGAAAACTACTTTAGCGTAAAGCCGTTGGGTTGTCGCTGACTGCGTCATAGCGGAATGTGCTGTGCCCGATCGGGTGCAAAGGAGGAAAGAGGTGAAGAGAGAATGGCTGAATGCTGAAAAGCGAAAAACCCGCCAAGGCGGGTTTCTCTTAGATGGTGCATCCAGGAGGATTCGAACCTCCGACCGCTCGGTTCGTAGCCGAGTACTCTATCCAGCTGAGCTATGGATGCAGAACTGTTTTTGCCGCTTGCCTGTTTCACGAACAACAGAAAAGCAAAAACCCGCCAAGGCGGGCTTCTCTTAGATGGTGCATCCGGGAGGATTCG
The DNA here is from genome assembly GCF_059740205.1 of Serratia sp. LTN-2. Classification (NCBI taxonomy): domain Bacteria; kingdom Pseudomonadati; phylum Pseudomonadota; class Gammaproteobacteria; order Enterobacterales; family Yersiniaceae; genus Serratia; species Serratia sp. LTN-2. Next base: position 33,483 of record NZ_JCAXDO010000028.1, read on the forward strand.
AACCTCCGACCGCTCGGTTCGTAGCCGAGTACTCTATCCAGCTGAGCTACGGATG
>NZ_JCAXDO010000029.1:0-32727 GCF_059740205.1 Serratia sp. LTN-2
AAACATCTGGTTCAGATAAGGCGGTACTGTTCGAGGAAGAGACGCTGACGGTGCGGCAGCGGCAGATCATGCGGCTGTTTTCCAAAGGCGTCAGCCCGGCGGATATTTCAGTGCGGCTGAATATCAGCGTTAAAACCGTGAGTGCGCACCGGGGGGCGGTCATGAAGAAATTCGGCTTTAACCGCAAGATCGAACTCTACAACTGGCTTATTTTGCGCCGTAACGAACTGTGAAAGGGAATGCGGGTGATCTTGTTTTTTTTGGCTGTTTTATTGTTTTTTCTGAGCCTGTTCTCGTTCTTTATGCACTATAAAGCCATGAGTAAAAACCGATTGAATACCCACATAAGTAAAAGACGCGCAAAAAAACGTGGGCTGCATTTGCTGCAAAATCGGGCGCCGAGCGCTCAGCGCCCGTAAGGCGTCGGGCTTTACCCCATCGCGAACGACAGGGGGAATGGCCTCCACTGCGGGTTCGATCAACCGCAAACCGTCAGACTGTTGGGGTTAAGCATCAAGATGATTCACGGCCATTAACTTGGTCACGGAGCTGTTAATGTCAAACCGGTATTATGAATTCATTGATTGGCTGCTGCCCACGAAGGGAGAGTATTCTTAACATTTATGAGGGATATTATACTTTTCTGTTTTTGTTATTATTCATGCCTGTGTAATTCCCATGTCTGTACATCTTATTAATTATCAGTGGCGTGAATGCTGATTTTGAAATCATAGATTCTTATGCTGCCTTATGTGAAATAAAGCCATAGGACTACCAATGGTTGCTTATCGAATAGCAGGAGCTCATCGTTGCCATTTGGCTCCTGGTTGGCTGTGGTCTATGAGTTCTTAAATAATTATTGATTGCGCGAATGTTGTGTTGGGCGTGATGTCAGGATGTACCCAAGGAAGGTAAGATGAGTCTTTTTTATCTGGCGATACTTCTGTTTTTTCTGAGTCTGTATGCGTTTTTCAAACATGAACGGCGCATGAGGAAAAGACGGCTGGCGGGAGGTAAGAGAGGACATTAGCCGCAGCAGGGAATCGGTATAGGTTGTGTTGTACTGGGAAATAAATACAAACTCGGTAATTCAATAAAAAGGAAGGGCATGATGAGAAGAAAAATAGCATTACTGGGCTGCGCACTGCTGATGTGTTCGCCGCTGGCTCAGGCAGGCCTGGTGATTGAAGGTGGTATTAATGGCAATACCGGCAGCGGCGGCAACATGTCCGTTGACGTGAGCATTAACGGCAGCACCAGCGGCAACAACGGTACCGGCGTCAACATCGGCGGTGCGCAAAAACCGGCGTCTACTGCCAGCCAGCTGCAAAAAGATATCTATGCATCAATTTGCGCCAGCCCGTTTATGAAGAAATACGCCTCGATTTGCCAGTGAGGCATAAGTCTAAACTCGCCGTACTGGCGGGTTTTGTATTAATAATATCTGGGTAACGCAAGAGGGGCTGAAAGGCGCCGCCTTTTCACTCTTCTTTCGCATAGAGATACACCGAAGCGCGGGAAACGCCGAGGTGCTGCGCCACGATTTCCATCGCCTTTTTCACCTCGAGCAGACCTTGCTCCCTCAGTTCTTGAATCAACCGCTTTCTGTCCGGCGTTTTCAGCGCGCGCGGCGTGGTAGCGTGGCGTGCGGCGAAGCGATCGATACGGTTGCGGATGGCCTCCGCGCCGCTGGGCTCAAGGTGTTCCGTCACCGCGCCGGCCGCCGTTTGCGTGAACTGCGCCAGCGCGCTTTGCATGCCGCGGAACAGTGTCATATCAACGTTCAAACAGAGTGCGGCGACGTAGTCGCCCTGCGCATTCTTGATGCCGATCGAGGTGCTTTTTGCCGGGCGACCATCGGCGAACTGGTTGCCGTAGTTGGCGATCACGCTGGGAAACTCCGCCGAAGCGATGCGAGCCAGGCCAAGTTCCGTCGCCGCTTGGCCGACTTCTCGTCCGGACAGGTTGTTGTGGATCGCCAAAATGGCGTGTTCGGGATTTTGCAGATCGTGAACCACCACTTCGCAAAACGGCGCGAAGGTGGCACTCAGCCCCTCGGCAATCACGTTTAACTGGGATAACAGCAAATTTTCCGGCACTTCAGGCATAGGGCACTCCGATCACTCTCTTGGCGGCGTTGGCTCATTTCGAGCCAGATGAAGAACATACCACAAGTGCAGCGCACGGCGGTTTTCATCTGGCGCCTGGCGACACTAAAAATGATCCTGCTCCCAATTCTGCACTTCCCGATTGGCATTTGACTGTCGCGCAGGTATATAACATCATTGTTGGACTTATTTTCTAATTTTAGATTATTTGTTTTGAGTATGACAATGTTCGTGCGTTAAAAGCCGTATCGCACACACCGGGGTTTTTCAGCGCTAGCTTCAACGGCCCGCAAGGGCATGGAGAACAATAATGTCTGCAACTTCAGTCGTCGGTTCTGCACGAAAACCTTTTTACTCCACGCTGACCTTTCAGTTGGTGGTAGGGCTGGCGGCCGGTGGCGCGCTGGGAGTGCTGTGGCCGCAAATTGGCGCTCAGCTCAATCCGCTGGCGGCGGCCTTCGTCAAGCTGATCAAAATGGTGGCCGGCCTGATTGTGTTTCTCACCGTGGTGGCTGGTTTTGCGCAGGTTAAACGCGGTGCCGGCGTTGGTCGCCTGGGCATGATCTCGGTCTGTTATTTCGAAGCGGTCAGCACGTTGGCACTGCTGATTGGCCTGGTGATAGGCAATCTGTTTGAGCCGGGCAAGGGGCTGGCCTTGCATGCTGATGCCGCCACGGTGCTTAAACCGGCGGAGCCCCTGCAAGGCGTGGATTTCGTGATGAGCATCATCCCGAAAACGGTGGTTGATGCGTTGGCCAGCGGCATCATGCTGCAAATCTTGTTGGTGGCTCTGCTGTTTGGCTATGCGCTGTACGCAATGGGCGATAAAGGCAAGCCGGTGGTTGATTTGGTGAATCTGCTTACCGAAGCCACCTTCAAAGTGGTCAATATCATCCTCAAACTGGCGCCCGTTGGCGTATTTGGCGCGGCGGCGTTCATGCTGGGCAAATACGGCATTGGCGCGCTGATGCCGGTGATGAAATTGGTGGGGCTGGTCTATCTGGGGTGTCTGTTCCTCATTGTGGTGGTGTTTTCCGTGGTGGCCTGGTTGACCCGTTTTAGCCTGTTCGGTTTTTTAAAACTCATCAGGGAAGAGCTGATCATCGCCTTTACCACCACCTCATCGGAAGCCGCCTTGCCGGGCCTGATGAAAAAACTTGAAGTGGCCGGCTGCAGTAAAGCCACCGTCGGTTTTGTCGTGCCGACCGGTTACTCCTTGAATCTGGACGGCTCTTCAATCTACATGACGTTAGCGGCGCTGTTTATCGCTCAGGCCGCCGGTTTGGAGCTGAGCCTGGCGCAACAGGCCGGTCTATTGATGGTGTTTCTGCTGACCTCGAAAGGCGTAGCCGGCGTGACGGGCGGCGCTTTCGTCACGCTGTCCGCTTCGCTGTTGATGTTTCCAGAGATACCGATGGAGGGGCTGGCGCTGATTCTTGGCGTGGATCGCTTGATGGATACCATGCGTACGTTGACTAACGTGGCCGGCAACGGCGTGGCGACCATGGCGATTTCTTACTGGCAGAAAGAGCGTGTGGGTTTTCAGGCGAGGCTGCCTGAAGCGGCCGTGCGCAAACCCGTCTGAATGCCGCCCTGCGCGGTTGCCGCAGGGCTTTTCGAACCTGTGCAAGGATTAAATATGAAGCATGATGTGGTTTACAACGGCTCCGGCAGCTTTCCTCCCGCCGGTCATTACTCACCCAGTTGCACGGCCAATGGGACGGTCTATATCTCTGGCCAATTGCCGATCGCCTTTTCCGGTGAGAGTCTTGCCGGCGAATCTTTCGCGCGGCAAGTCCGCCAGGTGCTCGACAATCTGGATGCCTGCCTGGCAGGGGCCGGCGTCGGCCGCGCGCAGCTGGTTCAGGTGCGCGTCTATCTGACGGATATCGATTTGTGGCCGACCTTCAATGCGCTGTATGCCGAATGGATCGGCGAGTTTCGCCCCGCGCGCGCGGTGGCCGGCGTATCGCAGCTGCATTATGGCGCCGCCGTGGAAGTGGAAGCTGTCGCGTTGTCCGCCCTTTAACCCTTACTGACAGGTAACGCTATGACCGATTTGATTTTACCCGTTTATGACGACGTGGCCGCCGCCGCCGCACGCATCAAGGATTATGCTCACCGCACGCCGGTGCAGACTTCACGCACGGTTGACGACGATTTCGGCGCCAGCGTATTTTTCAAATGCGAGAACCTGCAGCGGATGGGCGCCTTTAAATTTCGCGGTGCGATGAATGCCTTGCTGCAGTTTTCTCCGGCGCAGCGCAAGGCCGGGGTAGTGGCCTTTTCTTCCGGTAATCATGCGCAGGCGATCGCGCTGGCCGCCAGGCTGCTCGACATTCCCGCCACGATCGTCATGCCGCACGACGCGCCGGCGGCCAAAGTGGCTGCGACGCGTGGCTATGGCGGCAAAGTGGTGGAGTACAACCGTTATCATGAGGATCGCGAGCAGATCGGCCGGGATCTGGCGCAGCAACAGGGATTAACGCTGATCCCGCCTTACGATCATCCGCAGGTGATCGCCGGGCAGGGTACCGCGGCTAAAGAGCTGTTCGACGAGGTCGGCGAACTGGACGCGCTGTTCGTTTGCCTGGGCGGCGGCGGGTTGCTGGCCGGCTCTGCACTCGCCGCGCGTCGGCTGTCGCCGGGTTGCCGAGTCTATGGCGTAGAGCCTTTGGCGGGCAATGACGGGCAGCAATCATTCCGTACCGGCCGCATCGTTCACATTGAGACGCCGCAGACCCTCGCCGATGGCGCACAGACGCAGCATCTGGGCCAACATACTTTCCCGATTATCCGCCGGGACGTTGACGACATTCTGACGGTGACCGACGATGAGCTGATTACCGCCATGCGCTTTTTCGCCGAACGGATGAAAATGGTGGTGGAGCCAACCGGCTGCCTGGGGTTCGCCGCCGCCTGCGCGCAGAAATCGATGCTGCGGGGAAAACGTGTCGGTGTGATCATCAGCGGCGGCAACGTCGACATTCGCCGCTACGGCGAGTTGCTGGCAGGTCAATAGAAACAGGCGGATGACGAGAGAGAACCATGGTGACAGACAAGACGGTATTTGAGCAGGTCGTGGCGCTGCTGAGCGCCGGAGAGGCCGCATTCCGGGTGATAGAACATCCGGCGGAGGGGCGCTGCGAAGCGGTAGCGGCATTGCGCGGCACCGAACAGGGGCAGGGCGCCAAGGCACTGGTGTGCCAAACGCGCATCGACGGAGCCAAGCATTACATTTTGGCAGTGCTGGCGGCGGACCGTCAGGCGGATCTGCAGCGGTTGGCGGCCGAGTTGGGCGGTAAAAAGGCGTCGTTGGTCAGCCCGGCGGAAATCACGACCCTGACGGCCTGCGTGCCGGGGGCGATCCCGCCGTTCAGCTTCCACCCGCAGCTCAGACTGGTCGCCGATCCGCAGCTGTTTGAGCGTTACGATGACATTGCGTTTAACGCCGGCGATCTGCAACGCTCCGTAGTGCTCAATGCGCAGGATTATCTGCGTATTGCGGCGCCTGAGTTTATTCATTTCGCGCGTACGGAGACGATGGCGGAGTGAGAAAAAGAGCGTCTGTTCAGACGAGTTGAACAACAACGCTGAACTGCCGTTTACCGCCGGTTCAGCGTTTTTATGCTATATCCTTTGTTCGGAACCGCTGGCTGAACGAGAGACTGAGTTTGATCACCAATCCCCTATCCCGCAAAGAATACGCAGTATGGATGTCGTTAACGATAGGGTTCAGCTTTGCGTGGTTAAATCTTTTAGAGCTCTATAACAACGACGCATTATTCTTTCAGAAATTGACGATTTCCGTCATCAATAACGTTTCGTTCGCCGATGTCATCGCCTCTTACCTGAGGCTGATTCTGTATCTTCCTTTCGGCGTGTTGGCGATCGTGCTGACGCTGCTGTTTTGCGCCCAGCGGTTATGCGATACCCGGTTCTTCGTGCTCGCCTGGCCGGTTTCTCTGGCGATCTTCCTGGCCTTTTGGTTCATCAACGTCGCTTTCCCCGGGCATCTCAATCTGGTATTAGCCGCCAAATCTTGCGTACTGGCGCTGATTGGGCTGATCCCGCCAAGCCAACGAAAGTCCGAATAATCGAACGCAGTTCGATGGAGAGTCCGTATCCCAGAAAGCGAAAAACCCGCCATAGGCGGGTTCTTCTGAATAGGGCGACCGGACTCGGACAACCGGCGCTGGCGCCGTGTTGAACAGCGCTTTAGCGCTGGCCCGCAGGGTGAGGCCTTTGGCCGAATAATCGAACGCAGTTCGATGGAGAGTCCTGTCTCTGAAAAGCAAAAACCCAGCCATAGGCTGGGTTCTCTAAATATGGTGCCCGGACTCGGACAACCGGCGCTGGCGCCGTGTTGAACAGCGCTTTAGCGCTGGCCCGCAGGGTGAGGCCTTTGGCCGAATAATCGAACGCAGTTCGATGGAGAGTCCTGTCTCTGAAAAGCAAAAACCCAGCCATAGGCTGGGTTCTCTAAATATGGTGCCCGGACTCGGACAACCGGCGCTGGCGCCGTGTTGAACAGCGCTTTAGCGCTGGCCCGCAGGGTGAGGCCTTTGGCCGAATAATCGAACGCAGTTCGATGGAGAGTCCTGTCTCTGAAAAGCAAAAACCCAGCCATAGGCTGGGTTCTCTAAATATGGTGCCCGGACTCGGAATCGAACCAAGGACACGGGGATTTTCAATCCCCTGCTCTACCGACTGAGCTATCCGGGCAACGGGCAGCATTAAACCGTATTGGCATAAAGCCGTCAACGGCTTTATGCGTGAAAGACGCTAAAATGCGTCCGGTTGCTGGCTTTTCAGGCAAAGGGCGCAAAAAATGCGCCTGTCAGAGAGAGCGCCTTGGGTTGGCTGCGCCGCCGACCCTGCAGATTCAGCTCAGCGCCCCGTTACGGCGGCATTGCGCCACCTGCAAGATGTCTTCCGCCAGCCGTTTGGCGACCGATACGTCCTGGAGCTGGCGTTTTACCAGCAGTTTGCTCAGGCAACCTTCCTGAATCAGCTCCATTTGCTGCGCCACCATATCGGCGTCGTCGGCGTCCATGTCGCGCAGCAGTTCGCGGGTCAGCTCCAGCGAAGTCAGCTTTTGCTGCTCCGCCAGTTGGTGGATCGGGTGATCCGTTTCCGGGAAGAAGCTGCAGGCGGCGATAAACAGGCAACCGGGGTAGCGGTCTTGCTGCACGTATTCCGCCAGCACGTCATAGCGCGCCAGCAGCTTTTGCTGCGGGCTCAGATTTTCGTCCAGCAGAAGCTGGCGGCGCCAGGTGTCGATCTGTTGGCCGTGGTAGCGCAGGCAGTCGTACAGCAGCGCTTCGCGATCCGGCCAGAACCGTTTGAGATCGCCGGGTTGAACGTCGAGTTTTTCCGCCAGCATCTCTAATGTGGCGGTCGCCAGGCCCTGTTGTTCCAACAGGCCCAGCGCGGTATCAAGGACGTGTTCACGTTGCACTTGTGCTTCCTCCTCTTCGGTTCAGAACCTCAGTGTTATTTATCGCATCACTTTCTGCAAATGCGCGTTGAAGGCTTCCGCCTTCATAAAGCCGGTGACCCGCTCGGCCGTCAGCTCGCGGCCTGCCGGATCGAAGAACAGGATCGTCGGCAGCCCCAACACCTGCAGATGCTTCAGCAGCGCAGCCTGTTCTGCGCTGTTGGCGGTCACGTCCGCTTGCAGCAGCACCGCGTTGGCCAGGCTCGCCTGTACCGCCGCATCGCTGAAGGTGTATTTCTCGAACTCTTTACAGGCCACGCACCAGTCGGCGTACAGATCGAGCATCACCGGCTTGCCCCGCGCCTGTTGCAGCGCCAGATCGAGCTGTTCGACGTTGTTGATACGGGTAAAGGCCAGGTGCGGCTGAGCGGCCTGCTGCGCCTGGTCGGCGCCGAAAGCCCAATCTTGCAGCGGCCGTGCGGCGATCACCGCCGCCGCCAGCAGCAGCAGTTGCAAGGCGCGAGCCCAGCCGCGCGCGCTTCTCAGGCTCAGGGCGAAGGCCCAACCGAAGAATGCCAGGCCGAGCAGGCTCCACAAACGCATGCCCCACAGATCGCCGATCACTCGCTCCAGCAGGAACACCGGCAGCGCCAGAATGACGAAGCCGAAGGCCTCCTTCACGTACTGCATCCACGGGCCGCTGCGCGGCAGCAGGCGGTTGCCGAACAGGGTGACGATCACCAGCGGAATGCCCATCCCCAGCGCGTACAGGTACAGCGTGCCGCCGCCGGCCCACAGATTGCCGCTCTGGGCGATATACAGCAGGATGGCGCTGAGCGGCGCGGTGGTGCAGGGCGAGCAAATCAGCCCGGCCAGGGCGCCCATCAGGAATACGCCGGTCAGCGAGCCGCCGCGCTGGGTGTTGCTCCAGTTAGCCAGCCGGGTTTGCAGTGCGGAAGGCAGCTGCAGGGAATAGAGGCCGAACATCGACAGCGCCAGGGCGATGAACAGCACCGACAGGCCGATCAAGACATAAGGATGTTGCAGCGCCGCCTGGAACTGCAGCCCGGCGGCGGCCACCACCAACCCGAGCAGGGTGTAGGTGAGCGCCATGCCCTGTACGTAAACTACCGCCAGCGCCAGAATGCGGCCGCTGCTTTGCGGCCGGTCGCGGCCGAGAATGATGCCGGAGATCAGCGGGTACATCGGCAGCACGCACGGGGTGAAGGCGATACCGATGCCGATCAGCAATGCCCACAGCGGCGAAAACGGCAGGCTGGCCGGTGCGGCGGGCGCTTCAGCCGGTGCAGAGGCCGAAAGCGGTGCGGCTGCTGCGGCGCTGACCGCGTCCAACGGGATCACCCGGGTTTCCGGCGGATAGCAGAAGCCGGCCTCGGCGCAGCCCTGATAGGTGACGCTGAGGCTGGCGTTGGCCGCCGCCTGTTGCAGCGGCACCTGCAGATTAAGCTGCTGCTTGAAGATGGCGACTTCGCCGAAGAACTCGTCCTTGTGGCTCAAACCTTCCGGCAGGGTAAAGGCGCCGAGCGTCGCCTGTTGCGGCACCAGTTTGATCTGCTGACGATACAGGTAATAGCCGGGGCGGATCTGCCAGTTCAGCGTCACCTGGCTGCCTTGCTGTTTGAAATCGAAAGCAAAAGCTCGATCGACGGGCACGAACTGGCTGCCGCCCGTCGGTGCGAACAGCGAGGCCTGCGCCGCCTGCGGCAGGAAGAACAGGCTGCACAGCAGCAAAATCAGTTTAATGAAGCGTTGATCCATGACAGGTAGTCTTTATCTCCGGCCATCACCGGCAATACCAGCAGCTCGGGCGTCTGGTAGGGGTGATGTTGTTTCAGGGTGTCGAGCAGGGCCTGCTGACGGCGGCGATCGCTTTTGAACAGCATCTGCACCTCGTATTCCTGTTCCAGCTTCCCTTCCCAGTAATACAGCGAGGTGGCGCCGGGCAGCAGCGTGGCGCAGGCCGCCAGCTTATCGCCCAAGACCCGCGCCGCCAGTTCCTGGGCGCTGGCTTCATCGGGTGCGGTACAGAGTATGACGACAGCTTCGCAATCAGACATCTTCAGCCCTCTCTTCGGTTCGAATGGGCACTATACCCTGAAGGCGGATTGGCTAGAAGGCGAGTTTATCTCCAGAAGGAAAACCGGGGCCGCAGCCCCGGTCGAAGCGTTACAGCATGATGCTGCCGAGCAGGAAGCCGAATACCACCGCGAAAATCACGCCCATGGTGCCGGGAATGAAGAACGGATGGTTGAACACGAAGCGGCCGATGCGCGTGGTGCCGGTATCGTCCATCTGCACCGCGGCGACCAGCGTCGGGTAGGTCGGCAGGATGAACAGGCCGGATACGGCGGCGAAGGAGGCGACGGCGGTCAGCGGCGACACGTTCAGCGCCAGCGCCATCGGCATCAGCGCCTTGGCGGTGGCGGCCTGCGAGTACAGCAGCGCCGAGCAGAAGAAGAAGATCACCGCCAGCAGCCACGGGTGCGCCTGAATGACGCTGCCTGCCGTCTCTTTGATCCAGTCGATGTTGGCCTGCACGAAGGTGTCGCCCAGCCAGGCGACGCCGAGGATACAGATACAGGCGCTCATGCCGGCCTTGAAGGTGCTGGAGTTCAGCACCATGTCGGTGTCGACGCGGCACAGCAGGGTGGTCAGCGTGGCGACGCTCAGCATGATGATCAGGATGGCGTTGGTGGTGTTCATCAGCGGCTTGGCCACCAGGCCCAGGCCCGGGCTGTTGATGATGGCGTAGGCTACCACGCACAGTACGCCCAGCAGGAACAGCAGCACCGAGGCTTTGGCGCGCGGTTTGATCTCCAGCGCGTTGTTGCCGCGCAGGGTGATCAGGCCTTCTTCCAGGCGTTTCAGATAGACCGGATCGTTAGACAGCTTGGAGTCGAACAGCCAGGTCACCAGCAGCGACATCACCAGCACGGCGCAGAAGGTGGACGGGATCACCACCATCAGCAGGTGCAGGTAGCTGACGCCGTGGCCTTCCATCACCGAAGACATGTACACCACCGCGGCGGAGATCGGCGAGGCGGTGATGGCGATCTGGGCGGACACCACGGCGGTCGACAGCGGCCGGCAAGGCTTGATGCCCTGTTCTTTCGCCACTTCGGCGATCACCGGCAGCGCCGAGAGCGAGATGTTGCCGGTGCCGGCGAAGATGGTCAGGAAGTAGGTGACGATAGGGGCGAGAATGGTGATGTGCTTGGGGTTCTTGCGCAGCAGCTTTTCGGTCTGCTGTACCAGATAGTCCATCCCCCCGGCGACCTGCATGGCGGAGATCGCCGCGATCACCGCCATGATGATGGAAATCACGTCGAAGGGAATGCTGCCCGGCTTAACGCCGATCAGCGCCAGGACCAGAACGCCCAATCCCCCCGCGAACCCGATACCGATACCGCCCAACCTGGCCCCTAAAAAGATGGCCAGCAGAACGATAACCAATTCCAAGGCTAGCATAGTGTTTACTCCTTAAAATGAGATTTCCCGTCATCCTTGAAACTGCATCGGTGTTGGCTGCGATCACTGACCCCAGTCACTTACTTGAGTAAGCTCCTGGGGACTTGCGCTCTCGCCGCCTTGATGCAGTCCCAATGATTTAGGGTGTAAATTGAAAATAAAACGTTAAAATTTTGTGGGCGCCGGAAAGTAAAAAGGCACGCTATCCAGAGGATTTAGCGTGCCTTTCAGGGCTACCGGGTAGGTCTGTTATTGTTCATTTTCATCCGTATAGCGTTTGGCTTTATAGGCCGGGTGCATCAGGTTCTCCACGGAGAAGATGTCATCCAGCTCGGCTTCGGTCAGCAGGCCGCGTTCCAGCACCACTTCACGCACGCTCTTGCCGGTTTCGGCGCAGATCTTCCCGACGATGTCACCGTTATGGTGGCCAATGAACGGGTTCAGATAGGTGACGATACCGATCGAGTTGAAGACGTAGTGTTCGCAGACTTCTTTATTCGCGGTGATGCCGTTAATGCATTTTTCCAGCAGGTTGTAGCACGCGTTGGTCAGGATGTGGATCGACTCGAACATCGCCTGGCCGATCACCGGCTCCATCACGTTCAACTGCAGCTGGCCCGCTTCGGCCGCCATGGTAACGCAAGTGTCGTTGCCAATCACCTTGAAACACACCTGATTGACCACTTCCGGCACCACCGGGTTCACTTTGGCCGGCATGATGGACGACCCCGCCTGCAGCTCCGGCAGGTTGATTTCGTTCAGGCCGGCGCGCGGGCCGGAGGAGAGCAGGCGCAGGTCGTTACAGATTTTGGACAGTTTCACCGCCAGGCGTTTGAGCGCGCTGTGCACCATCACGTAGGCGCCGCAGTCGGAGGTGGCTTCGATCAGGTCTTCCGCCGGCACGACCGGCAGGCCGCTGACTTCCGCCAGTTTTTGCACCGCCAGCGGCTGATAGCCTTCCGGGGTGTTGAGCGCGGTGCCGATGGCGGTGGCGCCCAGGTTCACTTCCAGCAGCAGCTCCGCGGTGCGGTGCAGGTTGCGGGTTTCTTCGTTCAGCAGCACGCTGAAGGCGTGGAATTCCTGGCCGAGAGTCATCGGCACCGCGTCCTGCAGCTGGGTGCGGCCCATCTTCAGGATGGTTTCGAACTCTTTCGCCTTGCGATCGAAGCCTTCGCGCAGTTGGTTGATGGCGTCGATCAGCTTCTGGTTGGAGGCGTACACCGCGATGCGGAACCCGGTCGGGTAGGCGTCGTTGGTGGATTGGCATTTATTGAGGTGATCGTTCGGGTTCAGATATTGGTATTCGCCTTTTTGGTGGCCCATCAGCTCGAGGCCGATGTTCGCCAGCACTTCGTTGGTGTTCATGTTCAGCGAGGTGCCTGCGCCGCCCTGGAACACGTCCACCGGGAACTGATCCATGCATTTGCCTTTATCCAGCACCTCGTCGCAGGCCTGGATGATCACGTCGGCGATTTTGCGCGGGATGGTTTTAAGTTCTTTGTTGGCCATCGCCGCGGCCTTTTTCACCATCACCATGCCGCGAACGAACTCGGGGACATCGCTGATTTTGCTGTTGCTGATGTAGAAGTTTTCAATCGCACGCAGAGTATGAACTCCGTAGTAAGCGTCTGCGGGGACTTCACGTGTTCCTAACAGGTCTTCTTCGATACGAATGTTGTTTGACATGAGAACCTTCTCTATCTCTATGTGTTGCTGCCGAATTAATAATTTGTCAGGTCAAGGCTAAAGGGCACAGCCTAAATTAATATTGCCGAAGGCTTGGGGCGTGAAACGATTAACCAAATCGCCCGTTGCTGCCCAGATCATATGCTGGTTGGTAAGAAATGACTGAATCCAGATCACCTTATGGTGTTTAAGGATATGCCCTTTTCCGGTTCTGTGACTTCTTTCACGTTTGTGAACTTTAGCAATAAAAACCGGCTCTCGGTTGAAATGAAAGGGTGATGTCCCCATTGTAGTGGTGTCGGCCGTTTACGGCCTCTTTTTTCGCGCCGTCGCCCCGTGGCGGCCGCGCTTTACCTACCGATAGGAGAACCAGGTGCGCTGGTTACCGCTACTGCTGATATTTCTGCTGGCTTACATAGAAATATCGATCTTTATCAAAGTCGCCGCCGTGCTCGGCGTCGCTGTCACCCTGCTGCTGGTGGTGTTCAGTTCCTGCGTCGGCATTTCGTTGGTGCGCAATCAGGGTATGAAAACCTTCGTGCAGATGCAGCAAAAACTGGCGGCCGGCGAAAGCCCGGCGGCGGAAATGGTGAAAAGCGTTTCGCTGGTGTTGGCGGGCTTCCTGCTGCTGATTCCGGGCTTCTTCACCGACTTCCTCGGCCTGCTGCTGCTGCTGCCGCCGGTGCAAAAATCGTTGACGCTGAAGCTGATGCCGCATCTGTCGGTGTATCGCCCCGGCGGTTGGACGGGCGGCGACGCCGCCAACGGCAACACCTTCGACGGCGAATTCCAGCGCAAGGACGACGAACGCCCGGTGCTGGAACACCGCCCGGACGAGGAGCGCAAGCCTCACGATCGTTAACAAAACGCGGCCCAGGCCGCGTTTTTCATCTCTGTAGCCTCCGTTCGGCCAAAAATGCGAAATTTTTTTCGTTAGCCCCCTTGAAGGGGGCTGGAACGCCCCCATCTCAAATGCCACGAGGCCGGTAATAACAACCATCCGGTGTACAACCCTAAATCTGATAGAGACCTTCTTACAGGAGAGCGTTCAATGAGTATTCGTCCATTGCATGACCGCGTTATCGTCAAGCGCAAAGAAGTTGAATCAAAATCTGCTGGCGGCATCGTCCTGACTGGCTCTGCGGCGGGTAAATCCACTCGCGGTGAAGTGGTTGCAGTGGGTAAAGGGCGTGTGCTGGAAAGCGGCAACATCCAACCGCTGGATGTGAAAGTTGGCGATATCGTGATTTTCAACGACGGCTACGGCGTGAAAGCAGAGAAGATCGACAATGAAGAAGTGTTGATCATGTCCGAAAGCGACATTCTGGCAATTGTTGAAGCGTAATTGCGCTTTATCTTCTGAACTGAACGAGTTGAAGGGAAATACCAATGGCAGCTAAAGACGTAAAATTCGGCAATGACGCTCGCGTGAAAATGCTCCGCGGCGTGAATGTTCTCGCTGATGCAGTAAAAGTGACCCTGGGCCCGAAAGGCCGCAACGTAGTGCTGGATAAATCTTTCGGCGCACCAACCATCACCAAAGATGGCGTTTCCGTTGCGCGTGAAATCGAACTGGAAGACAAGTTCGAGAACATGGGCGCTCAGATGGTGAAAGAAGTGGCCTCCAAAGCGAACGACGCGGCGGGCGACGGCACCACCACTGCAACCGTACTGGCTCAATCCATCATCACCGAAGGTCTGAAAGCGGTTGCTGCAGGCATGAACCCGATGGATCTGAAGCGCGGCATCGACAAAGCGGTTGTCGCTGCGGTTGAAGAACTGAAAAAACTGTCCGTACCTTGCTCCGATTCCAAAGCTATCGCTCAGGTAGGCACCATCTCCGCCAACTCCGACGAAACCGTGGGTAAACTGATCGCGGAAGCGATGGAGAAAGTGGGCAAAGAAGGCGTTATCACCGTTGAAGAAGGCACCGGCCTGCAAGACGAGCTGGACGTGGTTGAAGGTATGCAGTTCGACCGCGGTTACCTGTCCCCATACTTCATCAACAAGCCGGAAACCGGTTCTGTTGAGCTGGAAAGCCCGTTCATCCTGCTGGCTGACAAGAAGATCTCCAACATCCGCGAAATGCTGCCGGTGCTGGAAGCCGTTGCCAAAGCAGGCAAACCGCTGCTGATCATCGCTGAAGACGTAGAAGGCGAAGCGCTGGCGACCCTGGTGGTCAACACCATGCGCGGCATCGTGAAAGTCGCCGCCGTTAAGGCGCCTGGCTTCGGCGACCGTCGTAAAGCCATGCTGCAGGACATCGCTACCCTGACTGCCGGTACCGTTATCTCTGAAGAGATCGGTCTGGAGCTGGAAAAAGCCACCCTGGAAGATCTGGGCCAGGCGAAGCGCGTTGTCATCAACAAAGACACCACCATCATCATCGATGGCGTGGGCGACGAAGCGACCATCCAGGGCCGCGTTGCTCAGATCCGTCAGCAGATCGAAGAAGCGACCTCTGACTACGATCGTGAAAAACTGCAGGAGCGCGTAGCGAAACTGGCCGGCGGCGTTGCCGTTATCAAGGTTGGCGCAGCCACTGAAGTTGAAATGAAAGAGAAGAAAGCCCGCGTTGAAGACGCCCTGCACGCGACCCGCGCCGCAGTGGAAGAAGGCGTGGTTGCAGGCGGCGGCGTAGCGCTGATCCGCGTTGCAGGCAAAATCGCCGCGCTGAAAGGCGACAACGAAGACCAGAACGTGGGTATCAAAGTTGCGCTGCGCGCAATGGAAGCCCCTCTGCGTCAGATCGTGGTCAACGCCGGTGAAGAAGCTTCCGTTATCGCCAACCAGGTGAAAGCGGGCGAAGGCAGCTACGGCTACAACGCTTACTCTGAAGAATACGGCGACATGATCGCGATGGGCATCCTGGATCCAACCAAAGTCACCCGTTCTGCTCTGCAGTACGCGGCGTCCGTGGCTGGCCTGATGATCACCACCGAATGCATGGTCACCGACCTGCCGAAGGCTGACGCACCGGATCTGGGCGCAGCAGGCGGTATGGGTGGCATGGGCGGCATGGGCGGCATGATGTAATCATCCCCCACACGCTTGTGTGCTGAGAACCCCGGTCAAGTGACCGGGGTTTTTTTTATCTTAAAAATCAATAAAAAGAATGTTTGTTTAGCGTGTTATTAGTTCACTGAATGAATTATTGCATTATTTTGTTTTTACCCTAAACCGTTGTCGTTTCGTACCGATATAGCCCCTACCGGGCGGGGAATTTTCCCCCGCCGGGGTGACTGTCAACGGAGACGACTTATGCTGAAAAATATGAAAATAGCCACCTGGCTGATGTTAATGCTGTTGCTGCTGGGCTTGATGCCCATGGGAACCGGCGCCATCGCCTTCTATTTCATGCAGCAAAACGGCAACAGCATCGGCAGGATGAGCACTTTCTCCGACGAGGAAGCGGCGCTGAACCGCAGTTGGCGCGCTTTGCTGCAAACGCAGACGCTGATCGACAACATGGCGTTCGAGCGTATGGTGCAGACCAGCAGAGCCGATATTCAGCAGGGCATTGATGAGGCGCGCGGCGAGCTGCGCGGCGCCGATGTCGCTTTCAACCTGTTCTGGGATACGCCGGGCCTGACGGTATCGCGCCCGGAGCTGGGCGAGGCGATGAAAAAGGTCTACCTGGCGCAGCAGGCGGTGCTGAAGCAAGAGTTGACGCTGCTGGCCGACACGCCGCAGGTGGCATTGATCGAGCGGCTGCACGCCATGGCGGCCGAGAAGCGTCAGGTGCGCCAACGGTTGGACAGCCAGTTTGCCGACTATATGCGGGCGACGGTCGCCGCCCACCGTCTGGCGGTGGAGGAGGCGGAACAGACTCAGAAAGTGTTCGCCCGCCTGCTGAGCGGTACCCTGGCGGCGATCCTGCTGCTGCTGGTCGCCGTACAGCGCGACTTCCGTCGGCGTCTGATCCTGCCGCTACGCCAGATTGCCGAACACTTGCAAAAGGTTGGGCGCGGCGATCTGCGCAGCAAGATCGTGGCGCGCAGCAACGATGAGATTGGCATGTTGTTCGCCAGCCTGCAGGCGATGCAGCAGGAGCTGAGCGCCACCGTGCAGCAGGTGCGTGACGGCGTGGAGTCGATCAACCACGGCACGCATGAGATCGCCGTCGGCAACGCCGATCTCTCCAGCCGCACCGAAGAGCAGGCCAGCGCGCTGACGGAAACCGCTGCCAGCATGGAACAGATCACCGCCACGGTGCGGCAAAACGCCGATAACGCCAACCAGGCCGCCGGGATGGTCAGCCAAACCGCCGACATCGCCCGCAACGGCGAAACGATGATGGCCAGCGCGGTCGACAAAATGCGGGCGATCAACGACAGCGCGCGTCAGGTGGGGGACATCACCAGCGTGATCGACGGCATCGCCTTCCAGACCAATATCCTGGCGTTGAACGCCGCCGTGGAGGCCGCGCGCGCCGGTGAGCAGGGGCGGGGTTTTGCGGTGGTGGCCGGCGAGGTGCGCAACCTGGCGCAGCGCTGCGCGACTTCGGCCAAGGAGATCAGCGGCCTGGTAGACGGCGTGACCGGCGATATCGCCGCCGGCGTGCGGCTGGTGGAACAGGCGGGCGAAACGATGAATGCCATCGCCGGTTCGGTGAATCAGGTGATGTCGCTGATGGATAACATCTCGTACGCGTCGCAAGAGCAAAGCAAGGGCGTTGAGCAGGTCGGGGTGGCGGTGACCCAGATGGATCAGGTGACCCAGCAGAACGCCGCGCTGGTGGAGGAGGTGGCGACCACCGCCGTCGGCGTGGAGGAGCAGGCGGCGCTGCTGGCGCAGGCGGTGGCGGTATTCCAACTGGCGGAGGAGGAACCGCGTCAGGGCGAAGTGGAGGCTCAGGCATCAGCGGCCGCTGCCGGTTGGGCATAACGCCGCCGCACTGTATTTGATGATATTTTTGCCGCCCGGGGCGATTTAGCTGGTAGACTGGTTAGTTATCAGCTGTCGCTCAAGACGTTGGCCCGCTAGCGTGGCAACGGATGCTTAAGAGATGGCATCGCTTTCTGATATACCCTATGAGTTTCAAGTTGTAGCTAGGCGGCCAGCTCGTGAGTCCCCAGGCGCTTACTTGAGTAAGTAACTGGGGTGAGCGAGTGCAGTCAACAACGCTACAGCTTGAAAGGCGACGGGGATAAGATTTTGCGTAATTCTCAACATCGAATGGGGAACAAGATGCGGATTAAAGCCTTACTGGGTCTTTCGGCAGCGATGCTGCTGGCGGGTTGCAGCACCACTCATGAACTGACCGCTGCGGGTCAGCAGATCAAGTTCACCGACAGCAAGCCGGCGGCGGAATGCCAGCTGCTGGGTGAAGTGACCGGCACCCAGAGCAACTGGCTGTCCGGCAACGGCGGTGAAGGCAGCTCCATGCGCGGTGCGGCCAACGATCTGCGCAACAAGGCTGCGGAGATGGGCGGCAACGTCATTTACGGCGCCAACAGCCCAAGCCAGAATCTGCTCTCCAGCTTCGCGCCGTTGGACAGCAAAATGGTCGGCCAGGTTTACAAGTGCCCGTAAGGCGCTGAGGCCAATCGCCGCAGAGAGATAAAAAAAGAGGAATGCCACGGCATTCCTCTTTTCGTTGGGGCGTTTGACGCGCCTCACTCCTGCATCAGACGCAGGTCGATCGGCGTTTTGCTTGGTTCGCCGCCCACCTCACGCGTCAGGCGCGGCACCAGATAACCGGACACCTTGCTCAGCAGCGCCTGCATGATGGCGCGCGCTTCATCGTCGCTGACCATGAAGTGCGCCGCGCCCTGCACTTTGTCCAGCACGTGGATGTAATAGGGCAGGATGCCGGCGTCGAACAGCGCGTTGCTGAGCGCCGCCAGCGTATCGGCGTCATCGTTGACATCGCGCAGCAGCACGCTTTGATTGAGCAGCGTGACACCGGCGAGGCGCAGCTGGGCCATGGCGCTCTGCAGCTCGCGGTCAATTTCGTTGGCGTGGTTGATGTGCGTGACCATCAGCACCTGCAGGCGCGAGGCCGACAGCAGGCGGCACAGCGCCGGCGTAATGCGCGCCGGGATCACCACCGGCAAACGGGTGTGAATGCGCAGGCGTTTCAGGTGCGGGATGGTCTCCAGTTCGCCGACCAGCCACTCCAGCTCGCTGTCTTTGGCCATCAGCGGATCGCCGCCGGAAAAAATGATCTCGTCCAGTTCCGGGTGTTGGCGGATATAATCCAGCGCCTGCCGCCAGTTGTTCTTATTGCCCTGGTTGTCCTGATAGGGGAAGTGGCGGCGGAAGCAGTAACGGCAGTTGACCGCACAGCCGCCCTTGACCAGCAGCAACGCGCGATTGCGGTATTTGTGCAGCAGGCCCGGCACCACGCTGCGCTGCTCATCCAGCGGATCGGTGGTGAACCCTGGGGCGTTGATGAACTCCTCTCTGGCGGTCAGCACCTGGCGCAGCAGCGGGTCGTTGGCGTCCCCGGGGCGCATGCGCGCAGCGAAGGCGCGCGGCACGCGCAGGGCAAACAGCCGACGGGCATCGCGCCCCTGCGGCAGTTCCGGGTGCGTATTCAGTGACAAAAGCTGCAGTAATTCATCAGGATCGGTAATAACATCGGCGAGTTGATGCAACCAATCTTCTCTATGTGCCGTACTTTGGGTTATAATGTGTGCCATTTTTTTGGCTAAGCTACCAGTTCAAATATTCAGAGGGCCATCATGGCGACTTATTCTAGCAACGATTTCCGTCCGGGTCTTAAAATCATGTTCGAGGGCGAACCTTACGCCGTCGAAGCCAGTGAGTTCGTTAAGCCGGGCAAAGGCCAGGCGTTCGCGCGCGTGAAAATGCGCCGTCTGCTGACCGGCACCCGCGTGGAAAAAACCTTCAAGTCTACCGATTCTTGCGAAGGCGCGGACGTGATGGACACCAACATGAACTACCTGTACAGCGACGGTGAGTTCTACCACTTCATGCACCCTGAGTCTTTCGAACAGCATCAGGTTGACGGCAAAACCGTCGGCGACGCGGCCAAATGGCTGCAGGATAACGCAGAGTGCATCATCACCCTGTGGGATGGCCGTCCAATCGCCGTTCAGCCGCCGAACTTCATCGAAGCGGAAATCACCGAGACCGATCCTGGCCTGAAAGGCGATACCGCAGGGACTGGCGGCAAGCCGGCTACCCTGAGCACCGGCGCCGTGGTTAAAGTGCCGTTGTTCGTCCAGATCGGCGAAGTGATCAAAGTTGACACTCGCTCTGGCGAATACGTCTCTCGCGTTAAGTAAGTTTCAAAACAGAGGAACCCCAGCGGTTCCTCTGCTTTATCCCTTCCCCGTTCGTTGGCAGAAAATCCGCATGTTCAAGAAAACGCTGTTGGCCGTGCTCTCCCTGTTGTTCCTTTTCTCCCTTAGCGGTTGCAATACGTTTCGCGGTTTCGGCGAAGACGTTCAGCATCTCGGCGGTGCCATCTCCCGCACGGCCAGCTGAACCCGCCTTTAAATCGATGTATTTTCGCTACAAAGCCGGTTGCGATCCCACGCCTTCCGTCAATTTTTACTACGCTTAGAAAGCCGTACTTTTTCATCAACGACAAATAAGGACTTTCTTATGCTGAAGAAAAGTATTATCGCGATCTTCTCTTTGATGATTTTGGCCTCGCTGACCGCCTGCAATACCACCCGCGGCGTGGGTGAAGACATTCAGGCCGGCGGCAAGGCCATTCAGCGCAGCGCGGAATAATCCGTCCTCATCCGGCGGCGCTTCGCCAGCGGAGGCCGCCGCACTACTTGTCCTTGCCTATCTGTTTGCGCTGTTGCTATGCTGCCGCGGTGCGGGCGAGGTTGCCCGCCGTTCATCACCTGGCTGAACGGGACGACCCGTTTACGCGTCATTTCATCGGGGACGACCCCAGTGGTAGGGAGGCCGTCTCATGGCCTGGATTATTCTGCTTGTCGCCGGTTTGCTCGAAGTGGTTTGGGCTATCGGTCTGAAATATACCCACGGTTTTACCCGATTGACGCCGAGCATCATCACCATCGCCGCGATGGTGGTCAGCATGTTGCTGTTGGCCAACGCCATGAAAACGCTGCCCGCCGGCACCGCTTATGCGGTGTGGACCGGCATCGGCGCGGTGGGCGCGGCGATCATGGGCATGGTGCTGTTGGGCGAGTCGACCAATATCGCGCGCATCATCAGTCTGTGCCTGATTGTGGTCGGCATCCTCGGGCTGAAGTTCAGCAGTCACTGATCGGCGGACTGTTGCACCCAGATCAGCGCATCGGTGGCGAAACCGTAGCCCTTGGCCGTCTGTAATAAGCTGTCGCGTGCGTTGGCGTCAAGCGTCGGGGTGCGCGACAGGATCCACAGATAGTCGCGGTTAGGGCCGCAAACCAGCGCGTAGCGGTAGTCCGGGTCCAGGGCAATCACGTTATAGCCGCCGTAGAAGGGGCCGAAGAACGACACTTTCAGCGCCGCGACCTGCGGTGAACCGATAAAGTAGGCTTTGCCTTCGCTTTCTTGCCATTGCTGTTTCTGCGGATTGAAGCCGCGATTGATGACTTTCAGCCCGCCGTCGGCGCGTGGGCTGTAGTGGGCGGTCACCTGCTGCAAACCGCGTTCAAAACGATGATCCAGACGCGCGATTTCGTACCAGGTGCCGAGATAGCGCTGGCTGTCGAAATTGTTCACGACCTTGATGTCTTTGGGCGGGGAGACGCTGCAAGCGACGGAGAGCAGGGCGGAAAGCATGACGTTAAGCTTTGACCATAAACGCATCGGTGGCTCCTGTTTACCGGGGGCGAGTAGACAGTGTAGCCGATGAGAAAAGGGCGGCCAACGGGCGTTGGCCACCCGAGCGGTTTACAGCGTGACGACGCCGATGACGGTGACCACGCTGAGGATCGCCGCCAGACCGTAGAACACCCACTTGCCGGCCGGCACGTGGATCTTCAGATCGTGCATCGCATGGTGGATGCGGTGCAGGCCGCACCACAGTGGCAGAATGATCATCAGCAGCAGGAACAGGCGGCCGATCAGGCTCTGGCAGAACGCCAGCACGCGCTCGTAACCCAGCGCCTCACCGGGGAACAGCCCCAGCGGCAGCAGAATGCCGACCAGCAGCACGATGGCCGGCGCGACGATCGCGCCCCACATGCCGCCGGCGCCGAACAATCCCCAGAAAACCGGCTCGTCGGAGCGTTTAGGTGCTTGATTTATCATGTTTCCTCCGGATTAGATCAGGGCCACGGCCAGGATGACCACGCTGACGACGATGGTGACGGCCCACAGCCCTTTCACGATGGGGCCCGGCCCCATTTTCTCGCTGTTGACCACGATATTGGCGGCCTTCGGCGCCAGATCGAACCAGGTTTTGGTATGCAGCGCCGCCGCCAGCAGGGCGACGACGTTGATCAACAGCACCAGCGGATTCTGCAAGAAACCGACGAAACCGGCCCAGCTCTCGGCGCCGCCCTTCAGCGCAAACACGCCGTACAGCAGCACGATGCTGAACCACACCGCCAACACCGAGGTGCCTTCGCGCAGCATATAGAAACGGTAGAAGCCGAGCTTTTGCCACCAGGTGGGCGTCATGGTGCGCACATAGGGCTTACGTTGAGTTGTCATGGCAATTTTTCTCCCTTATTGCGGCTTCAACATGGCGATCATGAAGTCTTTGGCGCTCTCCACCTTGCCCTGCTGGATGGCGGCGGCGGGATCGACGTGTTTCGGGCAGACTTCAGAGCAATAGCCGACGAAGGTGCAGCTCCAGACGCCGTTTTGGCCGTTGAGCTGCGGCATGCGCTGTTTCTTGCCGTGGTCGCGGTTGTCCAGGTTATAGCGGTGTGCCAGCGTGATCGCCGCCGGGCCGATAAACTCGGGGTTGAGGCCG
The DNA here is from genome assembly GCF_059740205.1 of Serratia sp. LTN-2. Lineage (NCBI taxonomy): Bacteria > Pseudomonadati > Pseudomonadota > Gammaproteobacteria > Enterobacterales > Yersiniaceae > Serratia > Serratia sp. LTN-2. The sequence continues at coordinate 22,583 of NZ_JCAXDO010000029.1, forward strand.
AACTGCGGGCACGCGGCGTAGCACAGGCCGCAGTTGATGCAGCCGGAGAACTGGTGGTACTTGGCCATCTGCGCCGGGGTCTGCACGTTCGGGCCATCTTCCGGTTTGCGATCGTTACCGATGATGTACGGCTTGATTGCCTCCAGGCTTTCGATGAAGTGGGTCATGTCGACCACCAGATCGCGCTCGATCGGGAAGTTGCCCAACGCTTCGACCTTCATGCCGCCGACATAGTCGCGCAGGAAGGTTTTGCACGCCAGCTTCGGCACGCGGTTGACCATCATGCCGCAGGAGCCGCAGATCGCCATGCGGCACGACCAGCGGTAGGAGAGATCCGGCGCCAGGTTATCCTTGATGTAGCCCAGCGCGTCGAGCAGCGAGGTTTGTTCATCGTAAGGCACGGCGTAAGTGACGAAATGCGGCTCGGCGTCGGTTTCCGGGTTATAGCGCATGACGTCGATCTTCAGGGTTTGCATCTCAGCCATTTGCCTGCTCCTTATTCTTTTTCTCCTGCGCTTCGGCTTCTGCGCCGTAGACGCGTTTGGCCGGCGGCAGCTTGGTGATTTTCACGTCGCTGTATTCGAGACGCGGCGCGCCCTGCGGATTATGGAACGCCAGGGTATGTTTGAGGAAGTTGACGTCGTCACGCTCGGTGCAGCCTTCGTCCAGGCGCTGGTGGGCGCCGCGCGACTCTTTGCGGTTAAGCGCGGAGTGCGCCATGCACTCGGCGACGTCCAGGCCGTAACCCAGCTCGATGGTGTACAGCAGATCGGTGTTGAACACGCTGGAGTTGTCGGTGATTTTGACGCGCTTGAAGCGCTCTTTCAGCTCGGCCAGCTTATCGATGGTTTTTTGCATCAGCTCCGGCGTGCGGTAGATACCGCAGCCTTCTTCCATCGACAGCCCCATTTCGTCGCGGATCTTCGCCCAGTTCTCGTTGCCTTCCTGTTTCATCAGGTTGCTCAGGCGGGTTTCGACGTCGCGGGTTTGCGCATCCAGCGCGGCGCCGTTGGCCGGTGCGGTTTCCAGCGCGCGGCGCGCCGCGTGTTCACCGGCGACGCGGCCGAACACCACCAGTTCCGCCAGCGAGTTGGAGCCGAGACGGTTGGCGCCGTGCAGGCCGACGGAGGAGCATTCGCCGACTGCGAACAGCCCCTTGATGCGGGTTTCGCAGTTTTGGTCGGTTTCAATGCCGCCCATGGTGTAGTGCGCGGTAGGGCGCACCGGAATCGGATCTTTCACCGGATCGACGCCGACATAGGCTTTGGCCAGTTCGCAGATGAACGGCAGCCGCTCCAGCAGCTTTTTCTCGCCCAGGTGGCGCAGATCGAGGTAGACCACGTCGCCGCGCGGGGTGGCGATGGTGCGGCCGGCGCGCCATTCGTGCCAGAAGGCCTGGGACACCTTGTCGCGCGGGCCCAGCTCCATGTATTTGTTCTTCGGCTCGCCCAGCGGGGTTTCCGGGCCCATGCCGTAGTCTTGCAGGTAACGGTAGCCGTCCTTGTTCACCAGGATGCCGCCTTCGCCGCGGCAGCCCTCGGTCATCAGGATGCCGGAACCGGGCAGGCCGGTCGGGTGATACTGCACGAACTCCATGTCGCGCAGCGGTACGCCGTGGTGGAACGCCATGCCCATGCCGTCGCCGGTGACGATGCCGCCGTTGGTGTTGTAGCGATAGACGCGCCCGGCGCCGCCGGTGGCCATCACCACCGCGTTGGCGCGGATCTGCACGCGGGTGCCTTCCATCATGTTAAGCGCCACCAGGCCGCGCGCCTGGCCGTCATCCACCAGGATATCCAGCACGAAGTGCTCGTCGAAGCGTTGGATTTGCGGGTATTTCAGCGAAGTCTGGAACAGAGTGTGCAGCATGTGGAAGCCGGTCTTGTCGGCGGCGAACCAGGTGCGTTCGATCTTCATGCCGCCGAAGCGCCGCACGTTGACCGAACCGTCCGGTTTGCGGCTCCACGGGCAACCCCACTGTTCGAGCTGGGTCATCTCGCGCGGGCACTGATGCACGAAGTGATCGACCACGTCCTGCTCGCACAGCCAGTCGCCGCCGGCAACGGTGTCGTGGAAGTGGTAGTCGAAGGTATCGTGATCCTGAGTGACGGCGGCGGAGCCCCCCTCGGCGGCGACCGTGTGGCTGCGCATCGGGTAGACCTTAGAGATCAGCGCGATTTTCAGTTGGGGATTGGCTTCCGCTGCGGCTATTGCTGCACGTAAACCAGCGCCCCCGGCCCCAATAATGGCAAGATCGGCGTTAAAGGTTTGCACTGCATTCCTCCAATGTTCTTATTAAGAACGGCAAGTTAAATATCTATGCTTAAAATTTAGCGAACTCTTCGGGTGCTAACTAATTGAACCGATTAATGTTGCTTAAAGGTTAAGGATAGATATCTCCCACCAATAATGGGGAATTAACTATACCTAAAGTTAAGTAGTGGAAATTTGATGTGATCGATTGTTTTGTCGATTAACGCTCGACCAACAGGCTTGCCTGCCTTTTCGCGTGTTCGGCGTGCTTTACCCTTTTTAGCGCGCTTTTGCCGCCTATTTATCGGAAATTGGCGTTATCGCCAGTTGCGCATCGTGAAGAATTTGTTTGGCTGCAAGGATGCGAGTAGACTGCATCCCCTGTTTGATTTCGGAGTTAATTACCATGAGCGAAACGGCAAGCTGGCAGCCTAGTGCACCCATCGCCAATTTGTTGAAACGCGCAGCGATTCTGGCTGAGATCCGGCGTTTCTTCGCCGATCGTGGCGTGCTGGAGGTTGAGACGCCCACCATGAGCCAGGCGACGGTCACCGACGTTCACCTGTTCCCGTTCGAGACGCGTTTCGTCGGGCCGGGGGCGGCAGAGGGCCTGACGCTATACATGATGACCAGCCCGGAATATCACATGAAGCGCCTGCTGGCGGCGGGCAGCGGCCCGATCTACCAAATGGGGCGCAGCTTCCGCAATGAAGAAGCCGGGCGGCATCACAACCCGGAATTCACCATGCTGGAGTGGTACCGTCCGCACTACGACATGTACCGCCTGATGAATGAGGTGGACGATCTGCTGCAACAGGTGCTGGACTGCGAGAGCGCGGAGACCCTGTCTTATCAGCAGGCGTTCCTGCGTCATCTGGACATCGATCCGCTGTCGGCGGAGAAGGCGCAGCTGCGTGAAGCGGCGGCCAAACTCGATCTGAGCAACATCGCCGATACCGAAGAAGACCGCGATACGCTGCTGCAGCTGCTGTTCACCGTGGGCGTGGAGCCACATATCGGTCGTGAAAAGCCGGCGTTCGTCTACCACTTCCCGGCCAGCCAGGCGGCGTTGGCGGAGATCAGCACCGAGGACCACCGCGTGGCGGAGCGTTTCGAGGTGTACTTCAAGGGCATTGAGCTGGCGAACGGTTTCCGCGAGCTGACCGACGGCCGTGAACAACAGCAACGCTTCGAGCAGGACAATCGCAAGCGCGCGGAGCGCGGCCTGCCGCAGCAGCCTATCGACTACAACCTGTTGGCGGCGTTGCAGCACGGCATGCCGGAATGTTCCGGCGTGGCGCTGGGCGTGGATCGTCTGGTGATGCTGGCGCTGGGCGCCGAGAGCCTGAGCGACGTGTTGGCCTTCCCGGTCGGGATCGCCTGACGTTTCAGGCGGTGAGAAAAGCAAAAAGGGTCGGCAAATGCCGGCCCTTTTTTTATCGCGAGAATCCCTTACAGCCCTCCGGCGTCGCGCTTGGTATTCGGCGCCGGCGTGGACGGCGGCGTACGGCCGTTGTTGGTCAGCCGCGACAGCGTCTCGGTACGCACCTGGAACGGTGGGTACGGCAGCGTGATGCCGTGCTCGCGGTAGCCTGCCAGGATCAGCTGGTGGATCTCGTGGCGCAGCGGCATGCGGTGGCCCATCTCGGCGGCGTAAATACGCATCTCGAAGATCTGGATGCCTTGCTGCAGGTCGACCAGGTAGACCTCCGGCGCCGGGTTATCCAGCACCAGCGAGCAGCGCTCGGCGGCGTTCATCAGGATCTTGGTCACCTCTTCACTGTTGGCTTCGCCCGGCGCCGGTACGGTCAGCACCACACGAGTCAGGTTATCCGACAGCGACCAGTTGACGAACTGCTCGGTGATGAAGGCTTTGTTCGGCACGATGATCTCTTTGCGGTCCCAGTCCGAGATGGTGGTGGCGCGGGTGTTGATCTTGGTGACGGTGCCGGTCAGGTTGCGGATCGTCACGGTATCGCCGATGCGGATCGGCTTCTCGAACAGGATGATCAGGCCGGAGATGAAGTTGGAGAAGATCTCCTGCATGCCGAAGCCCAACCCCAGACTGAGCGCGGTGACCACCCATTGCAGTTTCGACCATTCGATGCCGATCCAGGCGAAGCTGAGCACCGCGCCAAACAGCAGCAGCAGGTACTTGGTGATGGTGGTGATGGCGTAGCCGGTGCCTGGCGACAGATCGAGGTGCTGCAGCACCGCCAGCTCCAGCAGCGCCGGCAGGTTGCGCACCAGCTGCATGGTGATGATCAACACCAGAATGGCGATCAGAACCGCGCCGAGGGTGATCGGATGGGCGGTTTCCACGCCGTTCACCGTCGAGGTGACGTCCCACAGCGAGATGTTTTCCAGGAAGGCGAACGCGGAGTGGATCTCCGACCACAGCACGATCACCGACACCAGCGCGATCAGCGTCAGGATCGAACGCACCAGCCGCAGCGACTGGGCGCTGATGGTGTCCAGATCGAAGTCTGAATCGTCCGGATCGATGGATCCTTCGGTACTGTTCGGGGTATGCGAAGTTTCGTCTTCGCCGCGGGCGCGCTGGGCCAGAATGTCGGCGCGGCGCTGTTTGGCGCGATCGAAGGCGATGCGCCGCCGCTGGATCAACATCCAACGGCGAATGATGTGGTAGATGACCAGCAGCAGGAACCAGATCGCCACCGAGGTTTCCAGGCGCGCCAACAGCGCCTGCGCGGTGGTGAGGTAACCGACGGTCGACGCCAGCGCCGCCAGCAGCGGCGCCGACAGCAGCAGCCCCCAAAAGGCGCTGTTGAGCATGTTGTCGCCGGAGCCGTTTTTATCCAGATACAGCGGGATGCCGGCGCGTTTCAGGCTGTGGGTGACCAGCGCCAGCGCCAGACACAGCAGGATGAAGCACAGCCGCCCCAGCGTGTTGGCGAACTCGCGCTCTTTCAGGCTATCGAAGGTGATCAGCGCCATGATCAGCGGCACGATCAGCCAGATCGACATTTTGTAGTAGCGCATGGCGCGCGAGACCTGCTTCGCCGGCCAGCGGAAGTGCACGATGAACAGCCCCTGCGGGTGGGCGAAGGCGGCGCAGATCATACAGATCCACAGGATCGGCAATGTGGCGGTCACCCCTTTGCCGATCGCTTCCGCCACCGGGTAGTTCCAGGCGCTTTGCAGGCCGTAGCCGAGTGCGGCCCACAGTACCGGCAGCGGCATCGCCACCAGAATCGACCAGAACACGGTGCGCACCGTCAGGAAGAATTCATCCTGCGTCACCTTGCCGACGCGGCTGCTGGCGCGCTCGAGGAAGGCGTGATAGTGCTTGCGCGAACTGATGCTGAAAATCACCAGCAGCAGGGCGCCGAAGATCGGGATCAGCGTTTCGCGGCTGGTCACCATCATCATGAAGGCGCCGCCGAGCTGCGACAGCGTATCCAGCGACAGGACGCGCGTCAGATCGTGCGCCACGTTGAGCGGGTAAGAGAAGTTGATCGGATTGACGTCCGGCACCCAGAACAGGTAGCGGTGGGTGGCGTCGCGAATTTCGTTCAACGCTTCGATCAGCTGGGTGTTGGCCACCTTCAGCTTGGTCAGCTCGAGAATTTGGGTGTCGCAACCGGACAACAGCGAGTTCAGCAGCTCGCGCTGGGTGCGCAGCTGGGCATCGACGATGCGCTGCTCCTGGTTGGTCAGCGCGCTGCCGTCGTCGCGTTTGAATTCGCGCTGCGACAGTTTTTCCAGCTGGTTTTCAAACTGCAGGCGCTGCACGCGCAGCTGGGCCATGTCGCCGTCCAGCTGTTGCGGTTTGGGCATTTCCGGCAAGGTCGCCACCTGCGCACGCAGGGTTTCCCCCAGCGCCGACGACGAACCGAGCCACTGGGCCTGTTCGATGATGGTGCTCAGCGCCTGGCGCACCTGCAGCGTCTGCGCCGCCGCCTGCCGCTGCTGCGATGAAATCAGATCCATGCGCTGCGCCTGGTTGTTCAGCGCGGCGGACAGTTCGCGGTTGATCTGCAGCTGTTGGCTGATGCTCTTCGGCAGATCGCCGTTTTGCTCGGCCAACTGCTCGGTTTTTTCCAGTGCCAGTTCCGCTTCGCGTTGGCGCTGGGCGTTGAGGTTGTTGCGCAGCGCCTGCAGCTGAACGTCTATTTTCTCGTGGCGCTTTTTATAGACTTCGGCGCGCATGCGCGCCAGCTCCTGGCGATTGTTGGCCGACAGCTGCGCCAGCTCCAGTTCGTCCACTTTTGCCTTGCGCGCCGCGGCTTCGGTCTGCAGCAGGGCCAGGGCGGCCTGCGCGTACGGCGTGGTCGGGTTGGCGGGCTGCGCCTGCAAACGGCGCTGCACTTCGGTCAGCGCGCGGCGGGCGTCAGTCTGCTGCTGCGGCAGCTGGCCGAGCGAGTCGCTGATTTCCCGGGTGCGATCCTGCTCTTGCTGCAGCAGGCGTGCCTGTTCCAGCAGCAGGCTGCTGGTTTGCAGGATCTGCTGCTCCAGATCGGCCGCCGGGAGATCGTCGCCGTTCGGCAGGATCTTGTTGCTTTCCAGCACCAGCTGCCGGCGCAACTCCTGCGTCATCTTCGGGAAATCGTCGATCACCCTCTGATACTGCTCGGAGCGAGTCTGCGACTCTTTACGCTCCGTCAGCCAGTTGAGAGCGCTTTGCAGCGCTTCGGTGGTCTCCGCCTGATTCGGCGCGTTTTTGCTGCTTTCCGCCTGCTTCAGCTCCTGTTTGAGCTGGTTCTCGGTCGGCACGGGGGCGGCCAGCGCCGGTTGCCACAGCAGGCAACCGAGCAAAAGCGTGATGATCAGGCGCACGGCGTCGATTCCTTTAGAGCGGGGTCTGTGGTGTTTCAGCGGCGGCCGGAATTTCGGCGAAGGCCTCACCCATGCGGGTGACGGTGCCGTTATGCAGCTGCGGCGCGAACTGTACGCTGCCTGCGGTAAACAGGTTGATCACCGTGGAGCCGAGCTTGAAACGGCCCATCTCGGCGCCTTTTTCCAGCGCGATGGCACCTTCTTCACCGGCGGCCGGGTAGGTCCAGCGCTTGATGATGCCTTCGCGCGGCGGCGTGACGGTGCCGGCCCAGACGGTTTCGATGCTGCCGACGATGGTGGCGCCGACCAGGATTTGCACCATCGGCCCGATGTCGGTGTCGAACACGCAGATCACGCGCTCGTTGCGCGCGAACAGGTTAGGCACGTTGGCGGCGGTGAGCGGGTTGACCGAGAACAGATCGCCCGGCACATAGATCATCTCGCGCAGCACGCCGGCGCACGGCATGTGTACGCGGTGGTAATCGCGCGGCGCCAGATAGGTGGTGGCGAACAGGCCGTTGCGGAACGGCTCGGCCAGCAGATAGTTGCCGGCCAGCAGCGCTTCCAGACTGTAATGGTGGCCTTTAGCCTGGAAGATTTGATCGTCGCGGATCGGACCGAGCTGGCTGATGGCGCCGTCGGCGGGCAGCGCCAGCCAGTTGGCGTCGGCGATGATAGGGCGCGCGCCGTCGCGCAGCGGGCGCACGAAGAAGTCGTTGAAAGTGGCGTAAGACGCCAGGTCCGGATTTTGCGCTTCCTGCATCTCCACGCGGTAGTAGCGGGCGAAGGTCTTGACCACCAGTTGGGTCAGCCAGCCAGCCTGTTTGTCCGCGCCCCAGCCCGCCAGGCGGGTCAGCGCCAGCTTAGGCAACCAATATTGCAATTTAATCTTGATGCTATCCAGCACGTTAACCTCGTGAATCAGGGTAAAGGGCGCGCATTGTAACGAGGGCTCCGCCGTCGTCAATCCCGCCCGTTAGTGTCAGTCTGCGGCGTCCGTGAAGTTCTTGCGAACCTTCACCTGCGCCATGCTTTCCAGAATGCGGTGATAGTTGTCGAAACGCTCTTCCGCGATATCGCCTTTCTCCATCGCCTCGCGAATGGCGCAGCCGGGATCGGTATCGTGGCGGCAGTCGCGGAATTTGCAACCGCCTAAATAATCACGGAATTCGACAAAGCCGCGGGTGATTTGTTCCGGCTCCAGGTGCCACAGGCCAAACTCGCGCACCCCTGGGGAGTCGATCACATCGCCGCCGTGCTGGAAATGGTACAGCCGCGCGGCGGTGGTGGTATGTTGCCCGAGGCCCGATACGTCGGAAACCTGATTTACCAGAATTTGCTCTTCGGACGGCGGCAGCAGCGCGTTCAGCAGGCTGGACTTGCCGACCCCGGACTGACCGGCGAAGATGCTGATGCGCCCGGCCAGCGCCTGTTCGAATTCCGCCATGCCTTCCCGCGTCTGGCTGGAGACTTCCAGCACCCGGTAGCCAATCTTGCGATAGATATCCATCATGCCGTCGACCAGCTTGCGTGCTTCGGCGTCCAGCAGGTCAATCTTGTTGAGCACGATCAGCGGCTCGATTTCGAGCGTCTCGCAGGCCACCAGATAGCGGTCGATGATGTTCAGCGACAGCTCGGGCAGGATCGCCGACACGATGACGATCTGATTGATATTGGCGGCGATCGGCTTCACGCCGTCGTAGAAATCCGGGCGCGTCAGCACCGAGGTGCGTTCGTGCACCGCTTCCACAATGCCTTTTACCCCTTCATGGGCACCCAGGCCGGGGCGCCACACCACGCGATCGCCGGTCACCAGCGAACGCAGCGTGCGGCGGATGTTGCAGCGGTGCTGAGTGCCATCCGGCGCCTCAACGTCGGCGTGCATGCCGAAACGGCTGATGACGACGCCTTCCTGCGGCTCGCCCAGTTGGGAATCATCAGGTTCCGGTTTGTTGTCAGCGCGCTTCAGACGGCGCTGATGGTTCGCCTGCACGCGGCGTTGCTGGCCTTTGGACAGTTTGTTCTTACTCACTGCGCCTCACTTGAATCGGTTTTATACCTTTACGTATACGCACAGCTGCGGCGGGGGACTTTCCCCGGGCGCAGCCTTGAACCCGTCAGGGTATATGTCGCCCAGGGCGACCAAAAAGACTATGATACACGCTATTTTATATTAAATAACCGTTGTTAGCCGCCGGCTGCGGCGCGTCGCCACCGGCGGCGCCCGCCGTCTCGTCCGCGCAGCGTTTTTCTCTCGGCTTTTAGGCAGGAAACATCATGACAGGAAACGAAAATAACCTGATTTGGATCGATTTGGAGATGACCGGGCTGGATCCCGAGCGTGACCGCATTATCGAAATCGCCACGCTGGTCACCGACGCCAACCTGAACATCCTGGCGGAAGGGCCGGTGATCGCCGTGCATCAAACCGATGAGCAGCTGGCCCTGATGGACGAGTGGAACGTGCGCACCCATACCGGCAGCGGATTGGTGGAGCGAGTGAAAGCCAGCCGTCAGGACGATCGCGCCGCCGAGCTGGAAACCATCGCCTTCCTGCAGCAATGGGTGCCGGCCGGCAAATCGCCGATCTGCGGCAACAGCGTAGGCCAGGATCGCCGTTTCCTGTTCCGCTATATGCCGGAACTGGAGGCCTACTTCCATTACCGCTATCTGGATGTCAGCACGCTGAAAGAGCTGGCGCGCCGCTGGAAGCCGGAAATTCTCGGCGGCTTTAAGAAGCAGGGCACCCATCAAGCGCTGGATGACATCCGCGAATCGGTGGCCGAACTGGCTTATTACCGCGAACATTTCATTCAGCTTTAAGGCGATAGCAGCCCCTGTGGAGAAAAAACGCCGTTTTTAGCCGCTTAATTCGCCAATCTGGCGCTTTAATCGGCAATTAAACAAAAATCGCGTTTTTTTGCTTTCAGGGGCTTGCGACAAAAAGGATTTCTCGTATAATGCGCACCCCGTACCGATGAAGAATTTCGTAACGTTCCACCATCGATACGCCGGGCGGGAATAGCTCAGTTGGTAGAGCACGACCTTGCCAAGGTCGGGGTCGCGAGTTCGAGTCTCGTTTCCCGCTCCAA
>NZ_JCAXDO010000003.1:0-3967 GCF_059740205.1 Serratia sp. LTN-2
GCGATCGCGACGCCGAGAAAACCAACACCCAGCTGTGGAAATGCCGCTGCTAATACTGCGCTTCCACACCCTCCGAATACCAACCAAAATGTGCCAAAGAATTCAGCAAACAGTCTTTTTGACATGGTTTATATCTCGCAATATAGACTAACGGATGTTAGCCTGAAAAACTATAGAATAGCTTTTTAAAAATATCGCATTGCTTAATAATTTTTGTTACATAACTCACGATACTATAAAAAACACAGTATTAGTGTTCTCCCTCCGATAAACAGTACCGGTCTAAACTACAGGGACGGAAAGTGGAGCCAGTGACACGAAGGAAAAATCCGGGGATATGACCGCTAGATACGCAGAGGTATGCACGCGGAGCTGGAGATGCTGCCCGTCGTCAAGCCTAATTTTCCTGATTGCGAGCGCTCCCTCTGCCGGCATCGATGGCTTGCTGTTGGGTTGGGTGAACTGACGTGACTCTCTGATTGCCTTCTCCACTCACAGCCCACTGCCCCTTTTGCGGTACAACATGCTGATTTTTTGCCTCTGTCACACCCTCAAGTCAATAATGAAATTAGAATATACTGCGTTTTTAAATTCTGTAAGCACAATATATTGATATTTATAAGGCTAAACCTCCGTGTTGCCTACTGCCAAATTCGATACCTCCCGCACACATATTCCTATGGGGTTGAAGAGTTACGAGGCAATCATTTGGAAATGTGGGGGCACAAAGGCGAGAGAAACCTCAAACAGCGTTCACTTGCAGCTGACCGAGTAGGGCGGAAACGTTGTTCCTGTTGTCTGGAGAACATACGCCCTGGGGGAACAGCAGCATCGAGACAACTTACATGCTCCGTTTTCTGCATCTTCAAGGATCAAGGGAATTGCGCGACGAACTCGCGTGATAGCAGCACCAATAGGGATCCCCCGATCGAGCAGCAGCCCTCTTATTTGACATATTGTCGCTGTGCGATGGCTTACAACACGTTGCCTAGCCCTGTGTAAGGCCTGAATATCTTGCTGCTCCGGGCTTTTTGGCGGAACAAATTTCATCGTATGCTGCATCAGCGCGATAGCGATCGCCAACGCATCATTACCGTCATTTTTTTGCCCGCGTACAAAAAGTTTAACATACTGGGGGCTGATGGCTTTTACTTTATGTCCCAGTTTTTCAAACTCACGCGGCCAGAAAAATGCCCCCGTTGAGGCTTCTATACCAATCAGGCAGGCCGGTATATTGAATACTGTCTGAAGCAATATTTTTCGCGCAACGCGTTTGGTGTAAAGGGGTTTTCCAGCCTGGTTTAACCCACAGAGTTGAAAAACATTTTTAGCCAGATCGATACCCAGATAGACGATATTCATGTTTACTCTCCTGCTGAACGTATTTTGTTCAGTTAAACGCAAAGGGAGGAGGTAGTCCCCATCCCATTAACTGGAAGGCGAAATATGGCGGGATGGAAGCGGCCGATATTAAAAAAATCAAAGACCTTGAGGATGAGAATCGACGTTTGAAACAGATGTTTGCTGATCTCAGCCTTGAGTGCCGGGCACTTAAAGACGTCATCGAAAAAAAGCTTTAAAACCAGCGATAAAGCGTGAACTTGTCAGCTATCTGACGGCACAATTTGCCATGAGTTTACGCCAGGCCTGCAGGACGTTATCGCTGAGCAGGATGGTGTATTTTTATCAGGATGAGCAGCCGGGCGATCGCCAGGGAACTGGGCATCTCCCGTAACACTGTCAAGCACTATCTGCGTGCGCAATCTGAGCCGTCAAAATATACGCCGCGTCCTGCAGCATCTTCACTTCTGGATGAATACCGGGACTATATTCGCCAACGCATCGCTGATGCCCACCCTTATAAAATTCCAGCAACGGTTAGCACCCGCAAAATTATGGAGCAGGGCTATCGCGGTGGTATGACCATCCTGAGAAAGTTCATACGTTCCTTTGCCATGCCTCAGGAGCCTGAGCCTGTCGTTCGCTTAGAAACCGAGCCTGGACGGCAGATGCAGGTTGATTGGGGGACCATGCGGAACGGCAAATCCCCGCTTCATGTGTTCGTTGCCGTTCTGGGGTACAGCAGAATGCTGTACATCGAATTCACCGACAATATACGCTTCGACACGCTGGAAACCTGCCACCGCAATGCGTTCAGCTTCTTTGGCGGCGTGCCGCGAGAAATACTGTACGACAATATGAAGACAGTGGTATTCCAGCGAGATGCTTACCAGGCCGGACAGCACCGATTCAATCCTTCCCTGTGGCTGTTCGGTAAAGATATGGGCTTCTCTCCCCGGCTGTGCCGCCCCTTCAGGGCACAAACCAAAGGCAAGGTGGAGCGGATGGCGCAGTACACCCGTATGGTTGTTTAAATGACTGTGTCCATTATGGCCACTACACCTCTTCGAGAGACTGTGGCTAACATTATATTAAAGCATTACACGTAACCATCCATGCAGGGTTATGTGGTAGTTACTGAAACTTTATGAAACGTTGAAGGTGAACATAGTTTGTAGAAAAAGTTTAGAATTTTGATCTCCTATTTAGAATGCAGTTAGCCAGTAGAGAACGCAGCCTAGATAGAGAAGTAAAAAAAATCCCATCTCAGAACTTGACAACTAAAAAGAACTTATACTATATAGATATTAAATGATTTTGCAGCATTGTTTTTTAATGTTAGGGCAGATTTCGACAGAACCGCTTATTGAGAAATATAAATTCACGACAAAAAACTCAGTAGCCGGGCGAATATGTTACTTTATAGACTTGGTAACCAAGCCAGCATTAACAATATGGCTTTTTTATTTTATCTTTTATCGTTATGAATGCAAAAATATTACAGTTTAAACGGATTGGTACTTTATGAATACTCTTATGCGGATGATAAAAAAAGAAATTAACATCGACCCTATTACTGTAGCTTTGTTTAATGATATGTTATTGAGTGATAAAAATAAATTTTGCGTGTTAAAGGTAAAGAATTTGGTCATGGAGGTTGAATCAATTTTTGATTTTCACCTTAGAAAGGAAAGTGTATATAAATTACCTATTAAAGAGCCTAGATATTTATTGTTTCGATCGCAAAAATTTCATAGTGTAAATTATTTATCTCATAGATTAATTCTTGGTTATTGGTGTCCGAAACTAGCCATTTTGAATGATAAGGTTGAATATACATCTGCTAGAGTAGCATTGTTAAAGTCCCTCCCACGAGGTAGTTATATATATTTCATAAGAGATAGCAGTGAGTTAATGAAAATAGTTAGATGAAATTAAAAAAACACCTAGGATAACAAATTAAGATAACAATTAATGAGGTTTTTATATTTTTTCCTCCATAAAACATATAAGATGACAGCGAGGGCTAAAATGATTTATGAAACAATAATATCAATTTCAGTTCTAATTATCATTGTTATAGTTGTTTCTTTTGTTTTTTGGATGTTTATGAAGGTGAATTAACTAATCAGTCATGTGATTGAGACATCCATCTACAATAACAATCAGCTGGTAGCTGAACGGCTCTATAAGGATATGGTGATGAATATCATCGTTTTTCCCATGCGAAAATTATATTATTTCAGGTTTGGATTAGGACTATCTATACTTCTATCGATAGCCTTGTCATCTGCAGTGGCGGCTATACCTACAACAGATTTGCAACCAGCACCCTCAGCCTATAAGGTCATTAAGGTGCACTATCCTTCCGTTCCAATAGCTGGGTCTGAGTTGGAAAAACATCAAAAAACATCAAAAAATATCAAAAATAGAAATTTTATAAAAAGAAGAACTGAAATAAAACCTATAGCAGAATGTTCATCAAGTGAATGTGAGAAAAAGGAAGGAATAAGACTGTCAAAGCTAAAGTGAAGTATCCTCTATGACGGTTTTAAGTGGTCAACAAAAACTGGCCACCATTTTAGCGTTTTTCCAGTATCGGTTTTTGATACAGCGTGGTTTACCT
>NZ_JCAXDO010000003.1:4002-229523 GCF_059740205.1 Serratia sp. LTN-2
CTAGTAACTTAATTTTTTGTTTTAAATATGAATTTACAACGATAACCCGGAACCAGATTATCGCTAATGTAGGATAATTCCCGAATTCCAAACAATTAAAAGTGATAAGAAGAGGCTATAAGGAATGGTTCAGTTGGTAATGATTTTGCTGGGGGTTGATTATTTGCGTAACCGTTGGCGTGAGTTGATGATTGCTGGTTGGTTAGGTGTATTGGCTGGCTTAATCATCTTCATCGATGCGTTGGATAACGCGATTTATTTCCCCCTGCATCCCTTTGCTTTCCTGTTGCTGACCGAAGGCCTGGCAACGTTGATGGTTGCGCATACCGGCATCGGCGGACAACGTAGCTTGCGTTACGTAAAAGGTGGAGCATTTTCACTGGCTGCGATATTGATCTTGAGCGGGCATCACCATGGTCACTTTATTTTATCGATGATTTTTGGCATTTTATTTTTGACCGACGGGTTATTGCAAATCGTCACCGCTGGGGTTGTACGCTATAAAAAATGGAAATTTGTGGTCACTGGCGGTGTCATCGAAATCATGTTAGCCATTTTCTTCTTTCAACCCTATCCGACCCATTATGTCGGCACCGTACCTTATTGCTTAGGTTTGGGATTGATATTTGGCGGCTGGAATATGGTTATACTGGCGATGCGCGTCAAAAAGCTGGAGGTCAACCCTGCAGTTTTGGGCAATACGGCGGCTGAGGAAGCCAGCAGTACAGAAACGGCACCGTTGGTCACTGAATGGGACGGCCCTCCGGCTGCCGATGAACCGGCACTGACCATACATGTCTGGACACCTGTAGGATCCTCGAAAAGTGCAGTAGTGCCTCATCCTGTCATTGATCGTTATATTGCTGCGGTGGATAAAAATGGGGTGATTTCCACCGGCCATGCTGCCCTGGAATCTCCGGAAGGCGTCTATATCAGTCTGTATCCGGCAGTCGATATTGACCGGTCGCCCGATCAATTTGCCCGGTTGCTGCGGGCAACAGCAGATAATAATGTTGAAGGGCATTTTCAACCAGATTATGTAACTGAATCCGAAAAATGGTGCCCTTCAACCATTCAGGTGCGGATCAGGAACTACGATGCTGAACGCTTGAAGCGCTTCTGGGGGGTCTACCAGACAGACAATACCTATAACCTTACGCATCGTAACTGCTCAAGTAGTGTGGCGCGTGGGCTGGAAGCGGCACTGGAAGGCGTGGTGGGTAAGATATGGGGGCAACGTGGTCACTGGTGGGTGTTGAGTAAAATTCTCACGACGCCGGAGTTATGGGTCGCAGTACAAATACGTAAACGCGCAAAAACGATGGCCTGGACACCAGGGCTGACGCTCGATTACGCACGTGCAATAAGCATGTTGGCAGATCCCCGGCCGGCCGGTTGGATAACCACCATACGCCGAGCCGTAAAGAAAATGTTTGCTTTGCGCAAGCAATGGCGCAATGAAAAAGCGCAGGGCGCGATAGCACCAACTGCGAGCAACGAACCCTCAAATGACAAAGGTAAGTAGCTATTATGGCCATGTTTTCGTGGTTGACCTCGCCAAAGGCAAGCAACGAACAAGACTGGGTGTTGGAATACGCCCGGCTACCACAGGTGGAATGGGGAGAGCAGGGTAAAATTGTACTGCGCAATATTCGCAATTTCAGATATCAACCTACCCGCGGCGATTATGTGCCCGATTGGTACGATGCAGATATCGATATTAGCCAGTTAAAAACGGTAGATGTGGTCTCCTCTTACTGGTCAGGCAAGGCTATTGCGCATCTGTTTTTGAGCTTCGGTTTCGAAGATGGTCGCCATTTGGCTATCTCGATAGAAACGCGGCGTAGCCGCGACCAGCGCTATTCGACCTGGCGCGGTTTTTTTAAGCATTACATGTTGACCTATGTGCTGGCCGATGAACGGGACTTAATTGGCGTCAGAACTGATGTTCGCAAAGAGCGCGTTTATCTTTATCCCCTTCAGGTTTCGCCAGATACTGCCCAGGCTCTTTTTTTGAGTTATTTGCAACGTATCAAGCAGCTGAGCCATCAACCCGAGTTTTATCACACGTTATTTAATAACTGCACAAGTAATATTTTGCATCATGCTACTGCGGTTTCTGCCGATATTCGCTATAGCTGGAAAGTCTTGGTCAGCGGCTACGCAGATAAATACATCTATGAGCTTGGCTTATTGGATAATAGCCTATGTTTTGAACAATTGAAAAATCAAAGCCTCATAAAGAGACCGGATAATGCCGTGATCAATGAGGATTTTTCGCGTTTGATTCGAGAGGGTATTGAGAGGGAAAGTTGAGTCGCTCACTTTCCCTGCTTAATACTGAGGGCAGGATGCTCCCAGTCGTTATTTTTTCTTTTTGGCTTCTCTGTCCAACATCCTTTGCTCATCCGCGTCTTCACGTTCGTCTTGGCGCATCAGGCAATTGGCATAAGCCTCGCTTCCCCTGGTTAAACCATAACCATCACAAACTTTTTTATGGTTTTCCAGAGTTATCGCATCAAGCTCATCACTGATCCCACAGCCTGATAAAAGTACCATTGAAACTGCAAGTAATACTGTTCGCATCATTTCCCCCCATTATTAAATGGCATCAAGTTAAATATCAGTTATTGACACTCAGGATCGCCCATGTCGCAATTTTTTATTTTACTCAGAGAATTTGTACGTTCCGTTGTTCGCTCACTCAAACATAACGCGTTATTCATCGCGTTAATACTTCCGCCTGCAGAGTTTGAACTCAAGAACGTACAATCCGCATCTCTGAATTTTAGCCAGGCGCGCTGCGCCTGTAGTAGCGCCTTACTTTTTTCAGGGGATGTTTTTAACGTGTCCATGACTTTTTTATAGACTTTATTCATCTCCCCATCTGCATTTTTGTAAGTCTGAGCGGCGCAATCATTCAGTTCAGCCTGACTTTGAGCTGTCTGCAAACAGTTGCTTTCCGGTTTATTCGCTGCCAGCACACTGGTTGAAAAAAAAGCTGAGAAAATCAATGGAAGGGCGACGATACGCATTCGCATATTTTAATATCCTTAAGTTAAGAAATTTTCATCTAATAATAGGAAAGTCTTTGGCGTTACGCCAACTGGATATCAACTGATGCCTCTTAATGAAGGGATAACGAGAGTGCCGAGCCCACCACGCGGCGTGAATAAAGATCGACGACCAACGCAAGGTAACACCAACCGCCATGGAGGCGGATATAGCTGATGTATCCACACTATATCTGGTTCGGTGAGGTCGGCATAAATCGCCTTTTCAGCAGGTTTGTTTGGCGAGGCCAGTGCTTCTTCTCGGGCTCCACGATACCGGTGCTTCCCCGGTTGGCGACTGAGTAAACCACATTCCTGCATCAGTTTTCTGGCCAACCAGCGCCCAATGTCGTAACCATTCCTACGCATCAGCAAACTTAACGTCCTGCTGCCGGCGGACCCGCGGCTAAGCTGATGTAACGCCCGCATCTGTGCTCGCAGTTCCAGGCGTTCACGGTTAGGAATCTGGATCTCGTTTTTTGAAGGGCTCTGTCGCATTAACGACGACAGGTCAGCAGAAATCGCGCTGCCGTTTTTTACGGTAGCCAACAGTTTGGCGGTCAGCATGAAGTCGATGGTCTGCCCCGAAGTATCCACCGCGCGGTAGAGATATTTCCACTGACCTTTGACTTTGATGTAGGTCTCATCCATTCGCCATCGGCGACCCACGAAGCGTTTACGCCGTCGAAAGGCTTTATCCAGTGACGGTACCAGGCGGATGACCCAGCAATAAAGCGTAGAGTGGTCAACAAAAATACCACGTTCAGCCATCATTTCCTCCAGATTACGCAGGCTAAGGGCATAGGCCAGATACCAGCGCACACACTGGGCGATGATATCGTCGGGATAATGCAGTCGCTGGAAGGCATTTCGGATCAAAGACATGGACAGGTAACATCATTAAAAAAAAAACAGCATGTTATCTGACGACGCCTTAATGCGACAGAACCCAAAACAGAAGCCCAGTCCTGTAACGCCCTCCGCGCGGCGCTATTTCACCACGTAGCCTGCCAGCATATTAATATCCACAGCGAGGCAGCCTTCGCTGTCAATTAACAGGCCGCCGGCGTTGCTGCACGTTAGCGCTAGCGTACCGGTATCGGTAATACGCAGCGTTTGGCTGTCAGAATGGACACTCAGCGCGCCCTTCACTACGGACAATCCCTGACGTTCATCAATCTGCAATGACACACCGGTATCCAGATTGAGTACGCCGGTCATTTGAACATGCAGGCCGCCGTCAATACTCAGGCTGGCATCTACAGGCGTCTTAACCGAAAGTCCTTTATTCTGCTCACACACCAGTCCACCCGCCTCATCAACGCGCAGAGCAATGCCGGCGTCCGAAACCACCAGGCCCTTGTCAAAGGCGGCTTTTACCGTAAACGCGCTGGCTCCTTCGGGGTCAGCAACCCCCGCTATGTCAGAAGGATCGCCCCCGGCCAGACCGCTGCCGGGCTGCACAGAAACGGCAGCCAAATCGATCAATTGTGCAAAATCTTCGTCAGCGGGAACCTGCCAGGCGGCAAAATTTGCTTTGAGTTTGCTGAAATCGGCTTTCGTCGTCGCCATATACTCTCCTCCACATTCAGGGTCTGGTTTACCGTCCGGGTGGTACTGTTTCAGGGATGTCTACGCCGGGGGCGGCTTGATGTCCACCTTTTGCAAATTGCTAAACTCAAGATCGACCGGCTGATTCCCAAGCGTTGTCAAATCAATCCCCTTCACTATCGGATACAGCGCGGCATCCATCAGGCCGGATGCCTGTATTAACGGCTTCTTACGCAATTTACCCTGCTCGTCATAGCAACTGCACGCGACCTGCAAACGCGCCAGCTGCGCTCTGGCCACAGAACGATCGATGCTGTTATCACAGCGGGCCATCACCTCAGTGACCAACGCACGCTTGAACTGCAACGCCAGCGCTTCCTGCTCCCAGAAGGTCTCTGCTGTCGCAACGTCCGTGCGTACCACGGGCGACACTGATTCGCTGTTATCCAAACCAAGTTGGATAGGGATCGTTACCGTAAAGTTAAGACACAAATGGGGTTTTTCACCCACCGACTGCCAGAAGTTCCCTATCCCAGACAGATGTTCAGAGGCGGCCAGAATGCGCATAAAGGCCGAGGGCAGCTGCATGTTGAGTAGGGCATTGAGTGCCATATTGATGACGGTAATTTCCTGACCATCGGCCTTTCCCGAATGGGATTTGTCCGCTTTTTCCCAATAGCTCAACAGGTACGAACAGCGCACGTGAACCTGCCGGTGGGCCAGGGAGCCATCAACGGGCTGATAGTGTCGGGATTGCCCATGGCGCAGTTGCAGATCTTCCTGAATATCGTAGAGAAAAACACAGATCGTGGGTTTATCGGGCAAAGCATCCCGGTGAACCATGTCGAACCGAACCGAATCCTCCTGCTCAGAAAATTCGTCCGGTAAATACTGTTTAAGTGCGGCCTCAATCTGCTGATTGAGTCTGATTAACTGGTCATCGCATCGCGCTTTTAGCTCATTACCGCTCATCCCTATCCCCTCTCTTTCTCTGTTTTTATCGTCAGGCCCTGTCACCGCAGTACGTTATTTATCCGCCCGGCGTTCGCAGCATAAGCCGCCCCGTTTTGTCCAGTTCGCGCTTTACCGCCCGTTCAATGTCAGCCAGGTTAACCGCGCGCCCGGCTTCCGCCGCCAGCCAGCTGGCCATGAGCGCAACGTTGCGAATTCCTGCTCCGGTCAAATCGATAGCGGCCGCCCATCGGGCAAAATCCACGCTGTCGTCTACGGCGACCTGTTCAGGCCAGATGGCGCGCCACATCTGCTCACGTAGGGTGGCATCCGGTGCGTCAAAGCGGAGGATAAATGTCAGCCGTCGCATAAATGCATCATCCAGATGAGCTCGATTGTTCGTGGTCATCACCACAAGACCCGGATATTGCTCCAGGCGCTGCAACAGGTAAGAGACTTCGATATTGGCATGGCGATCGTGCGCATCTTTGACTTCGCTGCGCTTGCCAAACAGCGCATCCGCCTCATCGAACAGTAATACGCCGGTATCGGCCAGCGCCAGGTCGAACATCTTTGCCAGGTTTTTCTCCGTTTCACCAATATATTTATTGACCACCATTGAGAGATCGACACGAATCAGATCCAATCCCAGCGCGCCCGCCAGCACTTCTGCCGCCATCGTCTTACCCGTGCCCGACGGGCCACAAAACAGCACGCTAATGCCGGTGCCATAGCCCACTTTTCGGGCAAAGCCGCGCCCCAGAACCGCCTCACGCTGCCGCACGGCGGCGAGGATGTCCTGTAAGTGCAGGGCAAGAGGCTCGCTGACAATCAGATCGTCAAATGTGCGTCGTGGGTCGACGCGCTGGGCCAGCGGGCCAAAATGCTGCCGCCCGCGCACCCGTAATGCCTGTTGCAAATCCGCTTCCCTCAGGCGTGCATGGGGTCCGCGCAGCAGCCGGTAGCCCTGGGCCTCCTGCCACACCTGTTCAAGACTTTCAGGGTCCACCCGCACCCGTCGTACCAATCCTTCCCAATCCCAGTCACCCGCCGTCACGCCGTCAGGCTGGGCAGACTTGAGTATCCGTGCATCATCCTGAAGGGAGCGGGAAGGCAGCGTGATGCTCACCGCGGATAACGTCGGGAACACGCTGCCCGCCTCTTGCGGTGATACAAGACAAATCACGGGATAACGGCTGTCAGCCAGAACATGGCCAAACGTGTTCAGCAGTATTCGCTGCTCTGACGTTGCGTCAGCCCAATCGTGCAATACCAGCATCCCGGCGTACAGGCGCACGGCGCGCAGTGCGCCGCACAATACCTGCCGGGCATCCGTCGGATTCTGCGGCAGCAGACCCACATTCAGTACCAGCATTGGCCGTCCGGCATCGCGCGCCAGCTGCCCCAACAACGCCATACGTCCCTGGCCACCTAGCACCTGCACCTGTTGCGCGGCCCGGTGCGAGAATGAGGTAAAACAGAGCCGCTCCAGCTGCGTCGCGTAGGTCGCCCATGTGCCTTCGCGCAGTGAGGCGTTATTCGCCGGTTCATACCAGCGCGCCGCCTCGCCCGATCCCACGCGCAGCGCTTCCGGGGCGCCGCCGCTCAAGAAATGAAACGCCGCCGCCTCCATGCGCAGATACACCGCATCATCATTTGCGGCGCGGCGCCCGCTGCGATCGATGGTGGCGACCAGTCCTGCCTGTAGCAGCACACCGTGCCGGGAACACAGCGTCAGCCGGCAATCAATACGATCGACCGGCGTTGCGCAAAAGAGCTTCAGCGCCAGATCAATTCCCGGCCAGGGCAGGGTGTCTTCTCCCTGTAAATAAGCCATGAGTTTTTCATAGCGGTCATCGAATAACGGCAGCGCCGTCAGCACCAGGATCTGAGTCTCAAACAGCGTCAGCCCAAAGCGTTCGACCACACAAGCCAGCCGACCCGCCGCAGGCGGCGGCTGAAGCCCTTGAAGCCAGGGAACAGAGTCCGACTGGCGGCTCCAGTTTGGCGTCCCGGAAGGACGCTCGCGCGCCGCCGCCAGGGCCTCTTCAGACAGCAGCAGCTCCGCGATATTCAGACGATCCGCTTCATGTTCCTGTTGCCAGAGCAACAGTCCCCTGAGCACCATATCGACGTATTCCAGCCATGGCCCAAGCGAGGTTATCGTCATCCCGGCCGTCAGGGCCTGCGCACAGGTGCCCAACGGTAGCCGGTCGTCTGTTTTTATCGATTCTGCGGATGAAGCCGTTGGTTTTTTTTTCATATACACCATTCCACGCTTATCGGTGCCGGTAGCCACGGCAGCATAATCTGTACCAGTGGCCATGGCAGGTTACGCAATAACACATCGGGGGCCTCTGCAACCGGCGCCAGCGTCACCCGATCGCCCAGACTAAGCTCGCCCTCCCGTTGAAGGAAGAAGGTTCGGATATCGTTGACGCTACAGCGATCCAAAAGCGGAATTGCGGCAAAAGCCTGACCAAGCCAAACCGCCAGAGCCGCCTGCTGCGCCCTTGATGGAGAACAGATCTCACTCTCGACATCGGGGGCGATACCGCACAGCACGCGGACGCACGGCAGACGCCAGTCGGCCGAATCTGCGTCCCCCCATGCCAGCCAGTCCAGGCAACCTGCTGCCTGCGATCGGGCCTGCTCGTCGATAAATTGCCCCTCTTCGAGCCAGCCAGATTCGCTGAACAGGCGCGGCAGCAGCGGCCATAGCAATACCAGACCGGCACCGGCAACCATCCACGGTGCCGGTGTTTCATCCGCGGGCAGAGACGCCGGCAGCGTCGCGGGCGCCCGGTGCGCTTCGGGCAACCGGGAGCCCGCCCGTAGCGGCAGGGACGATAAAGAGAAAGGATGGCCCGGGGAGGCCTGACGTCTGACCGTCGGCAGCGGGGCCTCGCCTGTCGGCATTCGTTCAGTCCGCTCCGGAGCGTCCAGTACGACCCGGAGCGCATGGCGTACCGGTATCGACAGCCGGGACAGCTCGGGGAACGTAGGGTCACCGTGCGCCGGCCCGCGCAGCCAGGCCTGAAGCGCCTGACGCAGCACTGGCGACAGCGGCAGATCCAGCAGCGCGGTAAACCATCTGTCGGGGACATTGCCGCCGGGCAGAGCTGCACTCGTGGGTTGTCGGCCTGCGGGTCGTAAGGCAGAAGAAACAGACGTGCTTTCTCCACGGTGGCCGTCCGTCGGGACGCCCCCGTTGTCGCGTGAACCAGCACCGCCCGTCAGTGCCGGCACATAGTCAGAAATAACCGGATGCTGCTGAAGCGCCATCAGCGCGGCCAGCGGTAGCAGCCATGTCGCCTCGGCGGGGAGTAACGCAGGCAGACTGGACGGGGCGATAAGCCAGGTGGCTAGCGCGCTCAGCGGTGAACCCGGCCAGGTGGCCACCAGCCTCTGGCGGGCGCGGGGCTGAAGCAGCCGCAGCGCCAGCGCAATACGCGGCGGTGGCCCTCCCTCCATTCCCGGCGCCGCTGAAACGCCCTCAAGCGCCTGCACCAGCCAGGCGCTGCGCCCCTCGCGCCGCAGCCAGGAACCAGGGTCAACAATGACACCGGTATCGAGATACCGCAGCAATTGGGCGAAGGTATCGGGTACTGACTGCCCAGGCCGTCTGTCGGGCATACCGCTTCCGAGCCCAAACGGCGCCGGTGCGCCAGCGCGAGTCTCGCGTCTCTGCGGATGCGCCAGCAGTTTTGACAGCTGCTGCTTTAGCTGTCGGATCGCGCGCGGGCCCATCTCCGCCTCAAAGCGGGAGAGCGCCACGTCGCCCACGTGGAGCGTCAGGCGCTCGATAACTCGGGGCGCCCCCGCGACCGGCATCAACTCGCTTAACGCCGCATCCACGTCCCGCTGAAGCTGCGTCTGAAACCAGCGGCTACAGCGGTCCTGTAATGCGGTGGCATGCGACTCCTGCGTATGAAGGCGTATCCGTAACCGCCCTACCACTACGTTAGTACTCATACACTCTCCGCCCTTAAACGTCATACATCAGGTTACGACAGGATGCCCGTTCGCGTTGTGGTCATGACCGACCGCGCCCCGGTATGCCCCTTATTCCAGGCGCTGACGCCATCATTAACGTCCGGTGCAGGCAATGCCCCGACACCGGAGCTTCACGCTGCCGGCTAGGTAAACTTGACGTTGACAAGTTGTGAAGCCGTGACAAAATTTTTGCTGGTAATCTCGAAACAGAATTCACAGGGGTCTTTTAACAGTCTGATGCCGTATAAATCTCTGCTCATCCAATATTCCCCAGCGTCAGGCCTGATATTCAATACCAGCTGACCGTTGCCGTTCACCCACAACACGGACTCCAGGTTACCCACAATGTTCTTGTCACCCTGGTTCAGCCCAAGGTAAAACATCGATGGTGGTACATTTACGCCCGCGTATAGGGGGGAGAAAGTGGTAGTCTGACCATTAACCAGAAAGTTTGATAACAAAATGCAGGCATGCGTATGACTGTGCGAATCGACGTTCTGGGTAAAAACCAAATCCGCAATATTGAAAACGAGTTGCATCCCCGCCATGAATTGAATATCCTGGGCGTATTCCTGTGACGAAGGCAGTGTCAGATTGCGGATTATTTCTATTTCATCCTGCCTACCCTGCTTATTAGCATCCTTTTCCCACTTCGGTTTTTCGTCACTGATGATTCTGCTGTTTTCCGCCGTCGTGCCATCCGTAACGCCTTTCAGGTAGAGGCTGGCGTCATACGTCGGCGCCGTCACCCAGCCGCCGTCACCCGAGGCCCATGCGGTGTTTGGCGCGTTAAAATCCCAGTGGCCAACAATGCTGGAGTGGCCGCCGAAGGCCACTATCATCAAAATATGCCGGGAAAAATGAATGCCGTCGTCGTAAGGCTCACCATTAACGCGCGTTTTACCAAACAGGGCGTAAATGCCCTGATCTTCCCCCAGACCGCCCAGCACGGGTTCCGTCACCGTGCCGTCGGGTTTTACCCGGAGCACGAATTGCTGCTGTGCCGTAAAGGCGTTGCCGCTGCGCGAGTAAAAGCCGGGCTTGTCCGGTAACGCCGAGGGGGAAAACACGCTGTCGTCTGCCGGAATAGTGGACTCACCGATCTTTTCTTTACGAAACGTCTGTAACGCCGTAAACAGTGCCTCCCGGGCCCGCTGTAGCGACCAGCCTTCGGCATAGGCCTCGTTAAGCTTCGCCGCAATTTTGTTCTCAAAAGCACTCTCGGGCGAATCATTGGTGTCAGTTTTAAATCCCCGGCTGGTTGCCGCGACGGCCTTATCAAGCGCACCGTCGGAGACTTTTTTTATCGCCTCCTGAATTTTCGCCACGCCGTCGGCGGTCAGTGCCAGCCCTTTATCACCGCTGGTTAAGTAATTATCTGCGCCGGGGGCGAGTTTGACACTTAGCCCGTTGGTGGGATCCAGTACCAGCCCGGCTTTTCCATCGACGGCCAGGGCGAGTTTATTGTCGCTGGTAGTGGTCAGTCCGCCGCTGGCGGCCAGGGCAATCTCCAGACCATCGGCACCCGTTTTTACGCCGGCGCCGGTTTTAATATGCAGTCCACCCGAGAGATCGATCCCGCCGTTTTCCTGGAGTTTTAGCGCCAGACCTTTGCCGCTGACCTGGACACTCTTGTCATCCACGTTGACCGCCACTCCGGCCTCGCTGGCGGTGACGCCTTTACCGATTTCCGCTTTCACCCCGATCCTGCCGTCGGATTGCAGCATCAGCCCCTGCCCGGGATTCAGCACGGCCGTGTTGTCATCCGGGCTTCCCAGCGCTCGACTGCCCATGCGCGCCAGGTCGATAAGACTCGCGTAGTCGTTCTCGTCAGGCGTTGCCCCCTCTTTAAAGGCGTTTTTCAATGCCGTCACGTCTATCTTTTTTCCAGCAGGCATCATCCGTCTCCTCACAATTGCCCCTTGTGCTGTCAGCCATCAAACGCTGCCAGTCTGACCGTAGGGGCTTAACGATGTAAAAACATGGCTGGCTCTGTCGCATTAACGACGACAGGTCAACAGAAATCGCGCTGCCGTTTTTTTAGGCAGCCAACAGATAGAATTGTTCTACGGGTGACAATCCCTCACTTTGCGAGTATTGATATTGCCCTTTACGTATCATGTGGAGCAGCTCGATGCCAGCCAGAAGCGTTTGTGCCCGCCGAAATGATTTGAACCCCAGCATGGACCGTACCAGCGCACACACTGGGCGATGATATCGACGGGATAATGCAATCGCTGGAAGGCATGTCGGATCAAAGACATGGACAGGTAACATCATTAAAAAAAACAGCATGTTATCTGACGACGCCTTAATGCGACAGAGCCGGCCCTCGGCGTTGGTCTCCAGACCACCGTTAGCCTTAACCTTAATTCCGACCCCGGCGGCGGTGACCGTGACGGTATTGTCATCCCCCTTCACCAAGACGCCGTCACCGTCAAGCGTAACGCCGGCATCTTTTTTTACTTTGACAGCAAGCTGGCCTTCTTCCATTTGGAGGCCCATACCAGGGCTTAACTTGGTTGGAATATTATCGTTACCCCCCAGCGCCTTGCCCCCAACCGCCGCCAGAGCAATAAGGGCGTGGTAATCTTCCTCATTGGGGGTAGCCCCTTCTTTAAAGGAGCTCTTCAATGCCTCAACGCTCACACTCTTCGGGTCTGCTGCCATGTGTCCTCTCCTCGTTTATTTCTCTGGGCCTGCCCGCGTATCCCTGTTTTCAGGAACCGTTTTTTGGCGGTTCAAGCGGCGATGTCGAGCCACGGACGTAGACGACAGATTCGTGTTTCAGCACGCCCTCCCGCGCCGCGCCCTTCATTCCATCCGCTCTTTTTTTGATTGCATCCCTTTCTGCCGTGTTGACGATCCTGACAAAACCTATCCCCGCCCGTTCATCAACCGGGCGCTCACCAATACCCAACAGGCGTAACAGTTCGAACGACTGGTCACCCACAGGCCGGGAATCGTTCTGCCACTCCCGGTATTTGTTCGCGAAGTTGAAAAAGTCTTGCTCATCAAGCCAGTGCAGTTGCAATTTCAGGTGACTTGGCATTTCCTCACGCACAATGTCCTGTATCCACTGGCTTAACGCCTCCGGATTTTGGCTGTCTTTCAACCACGCCCGGTTCAGTACGATACTCAGTGTGAAGGCGAAACTGTCATGGGTGTAAGGCATTGCCCAAGCATAAGGTGTTTCGTGATCCGTTAATTTACCCCACTGGTACGACGTATTCGGTGTCACCCCATTCAGCCTGACGGGGGACACGGTCAGCGGTGGCCCTGCAGTTATTGTCGGAACGGAGGCGGCTATCCACCTGACCGTCACCCTGCCCAAAAGAGGCTCCGCCTTGACCACCTCAACAACCACATCCGGCAGATTTTTAAGCGCGTTGGTTGTCAGGTCGGCGGCGGTTGGCCAGGTTAGCCAGCGTCCCCTAGGGCGCAAGGCAAAACGTTCCCCTGGCGTCAATTCGACCGGGAAGGACGGGGTAACTTTCAGGGTGACGGTCTCGGCCTTATCGTCGGGTTTATTCAGAAAACTCAGCTCATAGACCACGCGCTTAAGCCAGACCTGGGACACCCGCCAGCACCATGCATACTCTTCGTTCTTCAACAGAGGCACACTGCGGCCCAGTCGGGTCTGTTGCCCCAGTTGAATGCTGACCTTTCCCGCAGCAGGGTCAACGGTATGGATCACGATGGCCGTCAACGGCTCGAGTATGGGTAATTGACCATCACTACTCTCACCCTTTAATTCAATTAGCTGCCCTGGCTTCAGGTTTTTCACGGCTGCACCTGCCAGCGTCAGCGTCAGCGTATCGTCTGCAACCGTCGGCGTACTCACCGTTTGATCAGCAGGCCACCCCCCCACCTCGCTGCTCGTCTCGGGATGTTGAGGAAGCAGTTCCTGATGTTCAATCATATAGAACGGCAGTGCCTGCTTCGGAAACGAGGCCCCGGTGGCTTGCAACCGCTCGTCAAACAACGCCTCGCCCACACCGAGCCGGGCAGCGACCTTGCGCTGCAATGCCGATACCCTGCTGATGCTGATGGACGCACGTTCATAGGCCAGGCGCGTCACCTGACGCAGAAACCCCTGCTGCACGTGACGAAATACCGTCTCATTACTCTTCGGATCAGCACTCACGATAAGTGCCCGAGGGGCACGGCGCTCACCGAAGTAACCCAACAGGTGGTCCAGGATCGTCAGCTCTTTTTCGTTGTCCTGTGATTGCCGCACGACTTCGTTATCTAACGTCTCCCGCACGGATTTCTTCAAGAGAACCTGGGTTTGCTCAAGCGCCAGCGGGTCATCGCTTTCCCGCGGCCATTGGGCCGCCCCCCACAAGGCAGCATCCGCGTCCCGGCCATCAAACGCCAGCATCCGCGGCAGTTTTTTCAGCTGGTCCGCCCGGTTGGCCAACAGCTGTTCAAAAGGGCGCAAAAACCGCATCAGGTGTTGGGCATCATTATCCTGGCCAAAATCCTCTGCCGCTTGCTGCAATCCATAGACGGGAGGCAAACTTGCCCCGACGGTCCGATAAAAACCCGGATTGCGGTTGCGCCCGTTGCGCAACCGCCGTGCGATGTCCTTTGTTGCTCGTGGCGCGGTTTGGTTCAACAGGTTGTAAGTTGTAATCACTTCCTTTTCCCACCGCGTATTCGCGACCAGCTGCCCCCGTTTGTACAGTTGGATATAGTTTCCAGGGGATTGCAGGTCACCCATCGCGTCAACCCACAGTTGCACTTGCTTGTTCTCCGGTACCTGAATATCGGCAGGATTTACCCAGTTAACCGCGTTGACACCCGGAACGACGCCGACGACCGCCGCCGTCAACTCTTGTACCTGCACGGAATCAGCCACCAATGCTCCACCCTCTATCGGTCGCATTGGCGGCAAGGGCGAGAGCCAGCCATACTCCAGACGGGGGCCGACATACACCTGCTCCGCGGTTTCGCCCCGGGCCAGCCGGGCCACGGCCTGTTCACGGACCGGCGCCGGCAGCAGAGCCTGATTGATGGCCCACAACGCCTGCGTCACCACCTGTACCATCGCCTCGCCCTCCGGCAGGTCGTCATCCAAAAAAAGCTGAACCTTTGGAGTCTGGATATCCACCGTCACGAACGGCTGCGGAACCATCTCCTTTTCGCACAGGTTGCGGTGGGTTTTCAGATACGTGTCCAATACCGGTGTCGCTTTCGATGCAGCGACACCCGGTGTCAGGGTGACCGCCAGCCAATACTGGCCTTCGACCCGGTGTTTTTCCCCATCTCCCCCAAACTGGAAAGCATAATTGTTCGGATTGTAGTGATACTGATAACTCTTCGTCTCCGACATCACCGCAATCTGTACATCCCGAAAACAGAACACGCCATCGACCGTCAAATCCAGGATGGCTCGCCGGTAATCGTCGAGCGTGACCGGACTGCTGGTCAATGCCCATTCCGGGCCAAACTCGGGCGCAAAAATCCCGTCATGATCCAAATATGTTATTGGATCGTCGGACTGTGACGGTGGTGTCGCAGGGGGGGAGGGCCTTTTTTCCTCCGTGAGTAAATCGGTCAGGGGCAAGGTGTGACGATAACTGATGTCCGATACGCCGTAGGCAAACGCCTGCAACAGCGTCACCCCAGGATCATCCTCATCATGGGCGCTCCACCGTTGTCCCGCATACACCACCAGTGCCGCTTGTACCGTTGCCCATAGCGTATCGAAATGGATCTGCTCCTGCACGGCTTCACTCACCGGCGTCAGAGGCAGGGAAGCGACATTGCGGGTATCAGCCATGGTGATTATCCTTTTGGTTTCTGCCCGGCATTGGCCCCGGGACTGAGTCTGCCCCGCTGGCGTGCAGCGGGACACCGTTATTAGCACGCAGGCAGGCGCGTATCGCCGTCAACCTTGTCATCATTGCCCCTCAGGCGCTTGCACACGCAATACCACGCACTCACCGATCGCCGCCGACGGCAAGGTCACGTCCGGTATGCCATTCACCGTCAATGCCACGGCCACGCCCAAGTGATAGACACCGCAGGCGCCGGCCACAGCGGATACCTCAAAGATACAGCGACTCGCACCCGGCGAAGCCGGCAGAGACTGAGCCTGTCCCCGTATTTTGTCCACCGATGTCGCCCACAGGTTGACACCCGGTGCCGCGACCTTCGGCAGGCGCTGGCCCGTTGCTAAATCCACCAAATACACCTTGTCGGTCTCCGCCGGGATGGGGGCAGCCCCCAGCCCCCGCACGAGCTTCGGTACCGTAACGATCAGCGTCGCTGGTAGCGTATTGTTCGTGCTGCTGGTCACCGCCCACTCGCCATACCGCTGCTCGCTGGCATCAACCCATGCAATCGTCAGCCCGGTATATTCCAGCGGAAGGCAGGTCAATACCATCACCTGTGAGGGCGTCACGAATGGGTCTTGTTGGGCCTCGCCGTTGATGTATACCTGCCTGACGGAGGCGACTTCCGGCACCTGACGCAGAACTTGACGCACCGCACTGTGCGACACTGCCCGGCCTATTACCGGCTGTCCGCGGTCATCATCCTCATTCGCCCAGGGCATAAAGGCGGCTTCCAGAGTCGCTTTCACCCGAGCATCCCCGACCGAGCGACTCAGGCCCGGTGTATAATCAATCTGCCAGCTGACACTGACCGGCACATACTCGGGATTGACGCATTCCAGCTTCAGCCACGGCGAGGTGCCCGTTTTCAGTGTTTCCACCATTTCCTTCAAGTGCGTGTCGCTCAACCCCGGCCGTCGCCTGTCGTCACTGTCACTCAACACCTGCCCAGGCATGACCACCATTTTCTGTTTCTGCACCCCGTCCAGACCATCAAGAATTGGCAACACCGCCATTTCACGAATGTCGGCATAGCGTTCCTGCAACAACATCATCAGGTCAAGATTGTTCAAACCACGCTCACGGTGCCGCAAACGTCGCGCGACACGCGCCTCAAATATCTCGCGCGTCTCCGCTGCACGGCCGCCTTCCGACGGCCACGGTTGCGTGATCGCCTGCAGAGACGTCGGTGCATCCAGCGCCTGTGTTATTCGCCCGGCCGGCAAACCGGCCTCTAAATGCGACGCCGACACCAGCTCCGGCGCGACCAGGCGCGCTGTACCCGCATTGGTCAGCAGCCCCATCAACCAGGGGGAGCCCGGCAACCAGGGGGCGGGCGGGAATATCACCTGCTTCACTTCACGTGGTGTCAGCTGGCGTACCCGCAGCCACAGCCTGCCGGTGGGCAGACTGGTCGATGTCCGGCTGGCATCGCCCGGCCAGTCGACCGACACAACGCCACTCGTTTGCCACCCGTTTGTGCCATCATTCACCGGCAACCGCGCCCAGCGTTCCCCTGGCGTCAGGTATTGCCACTCCAGCGGCACAGGTGCGGGACTGTTCAACTGCCAGTGCAGAGTCAGCAACTGCGCCGCCTCAATTCCGTCAATGCCCAGATACAGTTCGGCCTCCGCAGGCGACTGCGTCAACACTGGGTCTTCCGGGGCATAGCCGAACGGCAGGATAACCCGCTGGCTCACCTGCGTGTCGTGCGCCATATAATCGACTCGCACACTCGACCATTGCGGTACATAAGGCGGATTCCACTGTGCCTTTGGCAGTAATACCGGCACCGGCGTGACCAGGGCGGTCGACACCTCTTGCATGGCCGGCATTAAAATAGGCTCCCCCTTACTTGTCTTGCCGTGCTCAACCATCTTGTAAACCTTGCCGCCCTCACCGTCCTCTGTGAGAGGAACCAGCTGCGTACTCTTTTTCTCGGTCAAAAATATCACCGTCTCCAGCGGGGCATTTTGATGAGCCACGTATTCGTTTTGCAGAAACGATGTCTTCAGTTGCAAACGGACGTACCACGGCCAGTGTGCCGGTTCGTCCTCGTCCGGGGCTAGCGTATCGAGGGTCGGAGAGGACATGGAAATCGGTGAAATGGACAGAGATTGTCCAGCGGGTGCCTCATCGGCTGCCGGTTTGAACAACGATGTTGGACCGCCAACCGATGAGGGAGATTGTCCCTTCATGATCAGTGAACTTTCCACGGTGAAGTGCTGGTTATTTACCGGTTTGCCCGGATACCCCGGGTCCACAGGTACGCTGATGTCCGCACCATTCTTGACACGATCCGCAAGCGCTGCCTTATCACCTTTTCCCAGCGCGCTGGGCTTAAACCCCTTATCCTTCGTGGTGACATTGAGGTTACTGTCCACATACAGCCAGTCGTTATCCTGCTGGCTGCGATCAGGTCCATACCATTGTTTAAAGGATACGGACGGTAACCCCACCCACGTCGGGGTTACCGTCACCTGTGTCAACATTGATCCGAGCCTCCACCAGTCCGGCGACATCAGATTCACGCCCCGCCCGACATCCGCCGTCTCACCAAAGGGCAACCCGCCTTCCGATAATATCGTGCCGTCGTCATTAGCAATATGCACCCCCACGGCCCCTTGCACCTCGACCTTCAGTGTGTCGATCTTCGGTACTGGCACGCCCGTTTTGCTGGTCAGTCGCAACAGTGGCGCCGTGGACACCAGGCCGTCCAACGAAGTGACCGCAGTTGGCACGCCGTCCTCCGCAGATAGCGCCACTTTCCATGTTTTGGCATCCACCTTGCTACAGGTTAGCACGACCCACGCATCCCCCATGCTCACCGAGGCCAACAATGCCCCTGGTATGTCGGCCCCTGGCATGTCGGCCGCCAGCGTCACCGTCCAGGTACGAACACCGCCGGCTACCGCCAGCACCGGCGACTCGACAATCCGCCCACTGTCTACTGCGCGATCGGTATCAGGCCCGGGCGCCTCCCCGGCTTTTGCCGGTGACGCGCCGAACAGCCGTACGCCCCCGTTAGGCCAGGACAGATCTGCCGCCTCGTCCATGACCACCCGCGCCCGACGACCACCCGGTACACAGGGGTCACGCACCACCCATCGGATATCTGTAATGCGCGCCTCATTCACCGCCAGCGGTTGCGCCAGGGCATACCGCAGCACATTGCCAGCCTGGTCCTGTCCTGCATCCAGCGACAACCCCGCAGGCAATACCTGCTCGCGCACGCCCTTGTCCAGGGTAAAGTGCACCGTCACCCGGTCCGCCTGCGCGGCCTGCGGTGTCAACGCCAGCATCTGCTGGTAGTACAATGTCCGATGCAGCGCCGGCAACTGATTCAACAAGGCGCGGGGCGTCTCCAGCATCCCCAGCATCCCCAACAGAAAGGCACGTTCCGGCGGCAACTGGCCATCGGCCTGTGCCGGATCCTCGTACAATTGCACCAGCTGTTCGCGTACGGATGACCAGTCCTTTTCACTTTCCTGGCGCAACAACGTATCGACAGACGCATCGATGACGGTCCCGGCCTTATAACCCAACATCACCTGCGCCCAGTTGATCCTCCCCGGTCCCGTTATTTCATCATGGTGTTGATCCAACGGCAGGCGCTGACAGTACAACCTGAAAGCCTCCAACAGCCTGCCGATCGAACGGTCATCCAGCACAAATGTTGCAGTATCTTTGTTGTTCTTCGCCGCCCTGCCTGTTGCCTTCTTCGTTTCTTCGGTCATTGTCTTACCTCTGTCACGCCGTCAGTTCGCCGTCACCTTGTTCTGGAACACGTTGAAACTGCCTTTGCCTGGTGTGGGAACACCCACTGTCGGATCCGGTAGGCCTGTACTCGGATCCGTCGCCGGGGCGGTGGGTGTAAATATCGCCTGGCACTGGCTTCCTTTGAGCAGGACAGGGAGACCACTCAAGACGGTATGGGCCGTCTGATCCAGCCCAGCTATCACCAGTTGAACCATGCCCACGCCCGGCACGGTAAAATTGCCTGACGTATAGGGTACGCCCGGCACCACCACCTTGTTCAAATCACCGATCACGCAACCGGGTTTACCGGTCACCATGAAGTGCCCAGAGCCCATCAGCACAGCCTTTGCCGGGGCCAACAACGTCCGGTTGCCAAACGAGGGCTCAAACTCCACCCAATCTCCGCTTGCCACTAGTAAATCGCCCATGCGTTTGCGCCTCCGCCCATCCCCTCTACCCGGTTCAGTTGACCGGTCAACTGCTGCTCCAGCCCCGCCAGCCGGTACCGTACCGTGATACGTAACATCCCCGGGAGAGCCCTGTCTTCCTCCACCATGATAGCCACGTCTTCTGCCCGGGGCTCGTGGCGTGCCACACTCTCGGCAATCCGGTTGCGTAACGCCGCCAGCGTGCCTTCCGACAGGTTCGCGAACACGGCAGACTGCATGTCACAGCCGTACGCAGGCCGCATGATCCGCTCACCGGGTTGAGTCTGAAACAGCACCTTCAAACTCTGGGCGACGTTATCCACTCCCGCTGACATCTCCAGCGCAGAGTCCAAAGAGGAATCCGGCGACGGTGTTTTGAAACGCACCGGAAATGCCCAACCCGCACCGTATAGCCGGGTCAGCTCTTTATCGTGATTGTTCATTATGTGCTCCGCGCCCTTTATTCACGTGCCTTACCCCAGGTTGATCAGGGTCCCCTTCACATTGGTGGTGCCTGCACCGCCGACGTCCGTCATCTCGCCGGTCACTTTCACTGCGGCCGCCTCTACGCTCGCCTGTGCCGTTCCCTTGACCGACACCGTTGCGCCCGCTATCGCCACCTGGACGTCACCGGTGAGGTCGACTTTTGAGCTCTTCATCTTCACGGCCTCGTTCCCCTGGATATCCACGGTCAACGTGCCTACTACGCGGGTCTGATTGGCCGACAAATTCGCCTTCTCCGGTGAGAGCTCCAGTTTCCCTGCCGCACTCGCCATTTCAACCCGGGTCTTACCGTGACCAACCAGTTGCGCCTTCGCGTCCAGGATCACATCCTTGCCGCCGGTGACCGTGACCCCGGTCTTGCCGGTGACCGTGACCTGCTCTTCAGTTTCCAGCCTGATGTTTTTCTTCGTCGTTACGGACATTTCGCCCGCCCTGACCTCAACGGCCACGTTGCCCTTTTGGCTCGTGAGCACCACGCCTTTCTCCTGATCTGCCACCATCTGCTGTTCCGGCGTCTTATCCGTCCCCAGCGCCCAGGTGAACCGATGTGCGTCACGGTCAACACTCAGTTCCATACGCTGACCGTCATGGCGTAACACCATGCCTTTTTTCGCATTCTTCGCGCTCGGTTCAATGGCCGCCGTTCGTTTCGGGTTGTGCAGTGACGCGAGGATGACCGGGTCACCGCCCACAAACCCCAGTACCACCTCATCACCCGCTTCCGGATAAAACGTGACACCGCTGTTCTTGCTGGCATACACATGCCCCATTCGTGCCCAGATAACGTCCCGCCCCAGTAACGGTATCGTCACCGGCAGCCGGTTCCAGTGGCGGTGGGGATCGGCCTGAAACGGCGCCACCTGGCCAATGACCTGACCCGTCGGCACCGACAGCGGCGGTGCCGACGCCACCTCTTCGTCCAGGCCTATGCCGATCACCGTCTTGCCCTGCCGCCCGTTGACGCTGCATTGGTATTCCACCTGGGTCACTATGCCTTGACCGCTGAGGTGGGAACCGAAGCCATCAAGCACCAACGTGTCCCCCACCTGGTACGCCAGGCAACCCGCCACCGTTAATCGAACTCTGACCGCCTGAGCCTGCTGTGCGGCGAGCCAACCGTTCACCGCAGCCTGCTGGTGTGCCCCGTCCCATTGCCCCGTTAACAGGGTCATTCCCGCCCTGCCCAGGGCTTTCACCTTCGCCGGCGATAATCCGCCGCTCCCCAGGGACGGTTTTTTTGCCGTTTTCTTCACGACTGACTGCGTACTCAGGTCCCAACTCTGCATTGACAGTGGGCTGCGCTGGTTTACCCCTGAATAGCCCCATTCGGCATCAAGGAGCGTCACGCCCCCTGGCCCGGGTGTTGCCGATATCCGGTGCGCTTTGCCCCCCAGTCCGGGGGACTGCACCGTCACGCTGCCGTCCGCATGGGGCCACAACCAGGCCCCATGCAGCCCCAACACCGCCCGCAAGAAATACCAATCCGAACAGTTCCACTGAAACCGCTGCACGGCCTCACTCACCGCCAACGTCACGGTGTTCTTGATCTGATGTGTGTGCAGCACCTCGCGGATCAACGTGGTGTCCGGCTGCGAGGTCCAGATGCGACTCGTCAACGTGGACTTCAGCCCCTGCAACGCGTGTCTCAACCGGACTTTCACGCGCCGGCCGGATGCGTCGCTACTCACCTTCACGTCCCCTACCACCCCGTCAAACACCGTCATCTGATCTACCCTCACCGTGGCAGATTGCCCGATCTGACACCTGCCCATCAGCTGATCCAGCGCCGTGTAATCATCCGGCGCCGAATGCGGGAGACTCAATACCACCATCGCCGACGGGATTTCGTTGACCGCGTGCCGAGTCTGCAACTTTTCGATAAATACCGTCGTCGGATCTACGGCCTGGCCCCCCAGGTGTATTACCACCGTTAACGGGGCGATCGCCGTGTTTTTTCCCTTTTGCGACAAGCCAGGCACAGAGCCTGTCACGGTAGCCACGGCGCCCGCCACCGCAGCCACAGTGCCAATCTTGTCCGCCCACGCATTCAGCGGGGTCGCCGGCGCATCCGGTGTCCCCGCCCCCCCATCTGGCGCGACAGGGTGCGCGGTCAGGGTGTCCAGGGCCTGGGTTATTCGGCCGTTGAATGATTTATCGGTCATGGTGATTTTCCTCCGCCTCGGTACGGGCGTCCGACGCGCATGGCATTAATGTGCGATCAGCATCTGCCCCGGCGTCCATCCACTCAGGTTATCCGCGTCGTTCGCATACGCCGTCGCCAGATACCCCACGCTTCCCACCACCATCGTTGATTGAGCCAGTAACTGCGGCAACGAGGTTTTATCCGGCATCCGCAACATCTGCTTTCCTGGTGCCCGCATCGCGCTGAGTTTTGCCATTTCGTCGCTCGTTTGCCCTTTGAGCGTCAAAGTGGCCGTTGCCCGTAGCGGTTTCGCGTTTCGGTCAAACAGGGTGTAGGCAATGGACAACTGGGTGAGTCGTCCCGAAAAAAAACCATGCCCATGCCAGCTCATGCTGCCCCAGCTGACTCGCAGGTAAGGGGCTTCTCCGTTCTCGTCCACCGTGAAGCACAGGGCGCGCAGGGTGCTCAATTGCTGATCTACAGGCTGCCCGCCCTGTGGCCCCCGCGCATCTAAAATCAACGCCAAACTCAGCGTGGGGGGGTCAACCTGTCTGAACCAGCTCACGTCATGGTGCTGATTCACGCCGGCCGCTGTTTGATACGTTGCCCCATAGTCCAGATTGATCGACTCCGGGTTGTACATCGCCGTCAGCGAGCCGATCTTCTTCACCTGATTGTCACCCTGGTAGGCTTCCAGGGTCAGTTTCGCCAATCCGCGTTCTAACAGTCCCATCACCGTCGCTCCCGTTGTTCATCCAGTGCTTCCAGTACCCGCCGGGTCACCAGATCCACCCAACGCGCCAGGTCGTCTTCGCTGTTTCCCGGCCTTGCCACCGTGGCTCCCCCTTGAGGACTGTCATTGACCACCCGCGCTTCAATAACCAACTCCCGTATCTCCAGTGTCATCCCACTCCCCCCGCCCAGTGCAACTCGTGATACGCCAGCTCCAGCGTGTCGATCAGCACCGTGTTTCCTGTCGCGTCAAGGTCGCCGGTGTGCCATTTGACGGGCAATGCATCCGTTATCGTCCAGCCGCATTGTGGCCGCGAATGGCCATCAAGCAGGAGGATCACAACCTTCAGATACATTGGCGCGAACTGGCCCAGTGCCCGCTCGAACAACAACGTAACGGGGGTCACGGTCGCCACACCGCGTTCAAACACCAACGTACCGTGTGTCACACGCTCCGCCAGATTGACTGTCCCCAGGTTATCCCCACCTTCGCGCAATCCCGTGACCTGCAGCTCGCGCCCCAACCCTGAAATCCGCGCAAACCGGACGTCCATTGGGCTTGGGATCCCCTTGATAAAGAACGTCGCCAAAAATCGATGTGACAAACTCGGTGCACTCATCCACGGTGACGTCATGATGATTCACTCCCCAAACGTTCCGGGCTTTCGCCCACGGTCAGCTCCAGTTTCACCTCGATGAACTCCGCAGCATGCAACAGCGCCACGCCGACCTGAATGATCAGACGTCCTGCTGCCACGTCGTCCGCGGTCATGCTCTCGTTTACCCCCACCCGAACCGAGTACGCCGCGGTTTCGTCTGCACCGGCCAGGCCACCTTCCAGCCACACTCTGCGCAACCAGGCACTGCACAGCCCGCGAAGTTGAAACCAGGTAATGTCGTTATTCGGCTCGAACACCGCAAAGCGGCAGATCTGTTTCAGGTTGGCTTCTATCCAGGTCACGGCGCGGCGCACCTGCACATACCGAAAAGGGGTTCTGCT
This sequence comes from Serratia sp. LTN-2, assembly GCF_059740205.1. Lineage (NCBI taxonomy): Bacteria > Pseudomonadati > Pseudomonadota > Gammaproteobacteria > Enterobacterales > Yersiniaceae > Serratia > Serratia sp. LTN-2. The sequence continues at coordinate 27,963 of NZ_JCAXDO010000003.1, forward strand.
GGCCAGCGTTCTGCATCCCCAGACCCGGGTGCCCCGGCCGGCAAAACTGCGGATCAGATTAATCGGGGCTTTCTCCACATCAAACCACCCTCGGGCCAGCGTCTCCCGGAACTCCGGCTTAACCACATGCAACAACGGCACATTGGCCGGGGCTTTCCACACCCCGTCCGACACGTCACATCGCGCGTAGACGCCCAACACTGCCCCGCACGGGGGAACAATGCAAAACGCCTCCCGACGGGTGGGGTCGGGATAATCTGTCACCAGATGCGGACCGTAGAGCGCCACACGTTGAACGGCATCCCCCAGAGCATGCGACGAACGAAGTGCGGCGATACAGGTGCTGGCTACCGTCGGTTCCCTCGGCGCATCCAACACAAAAAACAGATCGGGACGGCTGCTGCAGGCCTGCAGCAACCCCTGCCACAACGAGAGGAATGTCTCCGCCGGTTCCCCCCCTTGATGAATCTGCTCAGCCAGCCAAACCAGTTGTGGCATCGCCACCAGTGTGATCCCTGGCTCTGTCAACAACCGTCCACACACCGCCTTGAGGAAGTCTGTCCACCATGTCTTTGTGTCGGTAACACGGTGCGTTGTCACCGCCGGCAAGTGCCCCTCAAGCACATAGCAGGGGCCGCCCCCATTATCGAAATAATGCCGCACCGTATCCCACAGATACGGTGCCAGTCCCTCACCCATTCCTTGCGACCGGTCCCAGGAGTCAAGGTACGCCAGACGTACCGCGTCATTCTTCGGGGTGTCGACTCGCCAGCCGATGAACACAGGGACCGCACTCGGAAGAGTGTCATCCCTTTCCGTCATCGGCATCATGGTATCCATCAACCTGACGCCCGGCTCCAGCCACGGTTGCTCACTCATCTCGTTCTCTCCCCATTACTCCAGCCTCCTCGTCAGCACGCCTGCCAGAGGCTCATCCTAACCTCACCCGGCAACGACATCCTGAGTCAGTTGCAGGATGATGAACTCCGCCGGGCGCACCGCCGCTACGCCCACTTTCACAATCATCTTGCCGTCGGTGATATCTTTCGGGGTCATGGTCGTGCCAAGGCCGATGTGTACAAAATACGCCTGCGCGGGTGTCTCGCCCTGCAGTGCCCCCTGGCGCCACAGCGCATTAAGGTAGTTATCCAGCGCCCCGCGCACCCGTTCCCAGGTCAGAGAACTGTTGGGCTCAAAAACGGCGGTATGCAATGCGGCACGGGCATCGCGTTCGATGGTGTTGAACAATCGCCGTACCGACACATACCGCCAGGCCGTCTGTGCGGGCGGGCTCATGGTGCGAGCCCCCCACACGCGTATGCCCTGCCCACTGAACGCCCGGACAGCATTAATCCCTGCATCGACCAGTTTTGTGTTCAACGCATCGTCGACGCGGACCGGGATGGCGTCGGACCATTTTGTTTCTTTATTCGCAAACCCTTGAGCAATCAGCCCCGTCACGCCCACCAACCCGACGTTGGCCGGCGCTTTCCACACCCCGCGCTCGCGATCTACACGGGCATAGACCCCCGCCATCGCCACGCTGGCCCGCAAGACCACAGGGTCGGATTTGTCTGGCAACGCGGGGAGCTGTTGTTGGATAAGAGTGTCGATGGGGGTTAAGATTGCCTGAGCGGCAGTTTTATCATTACCAGTAAGACTGTTGATTTTTTTCCTGAGCGTACCGAGTGGAATTGATGTCGAGCTGGCCTCTACTACTTTAATATCTCTAAGCTTTTTCAAATCAGCCTCGGAGAAGTTTTCAACCTTAATCAGTTGTTCATATCCCGGCGAGGACGGTTGAGCCACATAGTCGCGGTAATCCCGCACATAACCGGTCAGCAATGCCGGGAAATAGCTCGCTACCTGTGTTTTTTCCACCACGTCAGGTGCTGTGAACGTCCACTCCGACGGTGTTTCCGGTTTGCCTACCGGCCAGGCATCGGTCAATAAAAATCGACCGGGATTGCCGCCTGAAGTCTCGCTTGCGGCCAACAGTTTGCCTAGCTCGCCGTAAATAGCGGTATCCATTTTCTGATTGACGAATTCGCACCAGCACAACAACGTAATGTCAGGACACTGCTCGATAGCCGGGGTTATCTGTCCCAGAACAGTCTGCGTGATATCCTTGGCCCCCTCCCGGCGGATGTTCAGTACGTAACAGGGCCCGCCGCCGTTCTCGAAGTACAACCGAACGCTATGGGCCCCCATATAGGACGTCGTATGGATTGTTTTTGCTGTAGCATCAACGGTAATATGGTCTGAGGGACCAAATTGTTGGGTAAAGTCCAGCCAGCTCTCAACACGCACGCACATCAACGTTGCCGGCGTCTCATGGGGGGGCTTCGGAGTGAAAAAACCCAGAAAGACCGGGATTGCGGTTTCGCCATTCTGAATACTTATTGATGGCCCATTGAATTCCGTTACATACACACCCGGCACTGCATACACTTCGCTCATGACTCGTCCTCTCGTTGGTCATACGCCGCGGTACCGGGGGCACCGCCCGTTTCATTGCACCCGTCAGGCCGGCACCACATCCTGTGTCAGTTGCAGTACGATAAACTCTGCCGGGCGCACCGCGGCCAGCCCGACTTTCACAATCATCCGGCCGTTATTGATGTCGTCCTGGGTCATGGTCGTGCCGAGGCCAATGTGCACAAAATACGCCTGCGCCGGGGATTCCCCCTGCAGGGCGCCCTGGCGCCAGAGGCCATGCACATAGCTCTCCACCGCGCCACGCACCCGCTCCCACGTCGGCGCACTGTTAGGCTCAAACAGCGCCATACTCATCGCCGTTTTGATGTCCCGTTCGGCGGCATTGAACAACCGTCGCACCGGCACGTAGCGCCATGCGCCACTGTCTGCATTCAACGTTCGCGCCCCCCAAATCAACGGCCCGGTCCCGCGGAATACACGAATGACATTCACGGCCTTTCCACCAGATGTAGGTACGTTACAAGCGGCGCCCACCGCGTCCGAAACCTTGCACTTGGGGGTGGCTCCGATAATTTCGACGTTCGCCGGCGCCTTCCACACGCCGCGTTGCCTGTCTACCCGAGCATACACACCCGCCACCGCCCCGCTCGGAGGGACGTCAATGACACTATTATTTTCTGCAGAGGGCACCGTCAGCCACGGGTAGTACACGGCGGCATAAGGCGTTGAGGGATAGATATTCCCATCCTGCACCTTGGTTTTTACTGTGGCAGGCGTGTCCAACTCCTCTTGTGGGCCGTCAAACAGTGCAAACAGGGTTTTGCCGGTTCCGCACAGGGCTGTGACTTTTGTCACAAATGTCGCGGTAGTCGACCCCGCTTGGACCAGCAACGTCGCGTCATCCAGCGCCGGAACCAATGTGTCAAACTTATCCAGCGGGGCTATATAGCAATGGCCCCCGCCATTGATGAAATACAGCCTCAGAGACTGGTACAGGCGGTCTACGTCGAACGGCGCGACGGCTTTCTCCGCAGCTGTTTTCTTCGCATCGTCATTGCCCCCATCACCCGCATATGCCGTATCCCAGACTTTTTGCCTGACCGTGCTTACCTCCAGCCACGACGTAAATTCCGTCACTTTGTCTGTGGCCTGCATCGCCGAGGCCAACGTATTGCCACCGTCAAACGCAAACACCGGTACCGCCGTCTGTCCCGTCTGAATCGACAAAGACAGCCCGAACGGCTCCTCCACATAGACACCTGGTACCTTATAATCCGCCATAAATCCCTCTCTCGTTCCGATTTATCGCCCCGGGCTTTTTGCCCCCGCCGGCTATCAATTGAATGTTAATGTCAGGCGATCGGCTGCCAGCGTGAGTTCTTCAAAGGCAACCTCATTGCTGGTCGCGTCCAAGCTCGGCCCGCTCCACTTGGTGGGAAAGGCATTCATTACATTCCAGGTGACCAGCACTTCAGAGCCTGTTTCATTGGTCAGACTGATCAACACATCCCGCTTATCCACCCGGTTGAAAGCGATGGCATTAATCCAGTCATAAAGTTGGCTTTGCTTGGGCATCACGCCTCGCTTGAGCGTGATGGTTAATGGCTCTACCTGCCCCGGCATCTGATACAGATTTCCCGTGCCATCCTGATACTTCACCAACTGCACCGACTGATCGAGACCCGACACACTGCTGAAACTCATCTGATCTTTACCCACCGAGACCACAAACCGGTAAGTAGGAATTGGATAGGTATTGCCCATCGTTTTTGCTTCAAGTGACATGTTATTGCTCCTCATCAGATGCCGCGCGAGCTTGCGCAGCGGTTTGTTGTCGCGACTCCGCCTCTCACTTTTGCCGGCATCACAACACATCAATACCGTTTTGGTTCGTCTGTCTTCTTTCTTCCCCGCGTTGCGGGTACCCCCAGCGGGAATGGAAAGCCGGCACAACGCTACCGCCCTCATGCTTAACGCCCGAGAGGAAACCGCCTTTTAGCACGATAAGGCTAGACAGAACTGTCAATTTCGGCAATGCGTATAAATTCGGAATGTTCTGGTGTTTTTTAAATATCATTGACAACCAGATTTCCCGAAACCAGTGGGGGATTAACGTTATCGGTGCGTGCCCGCCACGCCGTATTCCACAAGGAAAGAGCACATAATTTCCTTCGCCTGTCCGGCGTCAACATCGAACGTCTAACCCCCATAAAGTCAACACCTTCCCCCTCTTCGTTTAAGAGAATAAGTTTGATATTTCCATATAAATAAACATTTATTCTTTTATGGCGGGATTATTTAGATTAAAACAATGCATACATTAAGCGTAAAAGTAAGGCCAAGCAGCGAGAACAATACGGGTCCTGCCGCATTAGGTAACATCCTGTTTTCTTCGATGTTACAAACCCATTTATCTTCTTCTGGAATACATTTAAACCCTGCATTACCCCTCGACGTTATTGTTCATGGTTAGGAAGAGCTGCATGAGGTCGGTACTGATATGAGATAATGCGTAAAAAGGGGCTCTGTCGCATTAACGACGACAGGTCAGCAGAAATCGCGCTGCCGTTTTTTTAGGCAGCCAACAGATAGAATTGTTCTGCGGGTGACAATCCCTCACTTTGCGAGTGTTGATATTGCCCTTTACGTATCATGTGGAGCAGCTCGATGCCAGCCAGAAGCGTTTGTGCCCGCCGAAATGATTTGAACCCCAGCATGGACCGTATCCGACGTTTGATATTTCGGTGATCTTGCTCAATCAGATTATTCAGATACTTATTCTGCCTGACGGTAATGGTTTCCTCTGCGGGTTTGTCGGCATTGAGTGTCGTCAGCGCTGCCGTGTTGGCGCCACTTTTATCAATGGTCACTCTCTCAGATCTGCCCTGGTGTCTAATGGCTTTGCGAAAGAAGCGTAATGCAGCCACAGCGTCCCGTTTGGCGGTCAGCATGAAGTCGATGGTCTGCCCCGAAGTATCCACCGCGCGGTAGAGATATTTCCACTGACCTTTGACTTTGATGTAGGTCTCATCCATCCGCCATCGGCGACCCACGGAGTATTTACGCCGTCGAAAGGCTTTATCCAGTGACGGTACCAGGCGGATGACCCAGCAATGAAGCGTAGAGTGGTCGACAAAAACACACCACGTTCAGCCATCATTTCCTCCAGATTACGCAGGCTAAGGTCATAGGCCAGATACCAGCGCACACACTGGGCGATGATATCGACGGGATAATGCAGTCGCTGGAAGGCATTTTGGCTCAAAGACATGGTCAGGTAACATCATTAAAAAAAAACAGCATGTTATCTGACGACGCCTTAATGCGACAGAGCCTTCGAGAGTGCTGCTAATCCGCAGATAGCACACTGTCATCGATAGTACTGATGACGTCTTTTCGCGTTGTGCTTCCAGCTTTTGGCGAGACTATCTACATTTGAAGGATAATCATCCCAGGGATCGGCCAGCGACTTTCCTCGTGCGGCTCTCAGTTTAAGCGGATAGACTTTGTACTCAATACGATGCAGATAGAAAAAGCTTTTTTCTTGCCGGGTGCTGAAATGCTTATAGTACGCATTTCTCAGCTGTGGGTACGTCAGCAAATACCGCTCGTAGAAAGATACAACTCTAAGAGCTCGATATTGCGGTTTTAATTTTTTCATCACATCTCCAGGTCAGTTAACGATACCTAGAAATGCGCCTCTGCGTAGTAGTTCATCTTTCCTCCAGATAACACGGTTTGCAAAATCTACTGTCCCTGATTTTGCGGCTGGCCAACAAGATATGGCGATATCGCTTCTCCTCGCACCCAGTCGGTTTTCCGCTTCAAAGTTTTTTACGGCCTCGCGGATCAATGGGCAGAACGTTCGAGCCCGGTAGTTGCCTTTCTAACTCGGTAATACGGTCATACAGTTCAAGAATGGTCGCGTCGGCTTCACTTAGCAGACTGGCCAGGTGATCCCGCTGCTGCTCAATTTCGCCAATCCGCTCTCGAAGCCCACGATTTTTTTGACGGGCTAATAGACTGACCTGGCGAACGGATAATGGGCGATCCTCTGCATACGATGCAACATAGGTTTGGATCTCAGCGATAAGTAAAGGAAAGCGCGTTTTCTTCAATGCGGAGGGATCTCTGCCGGCCTCTTTAGCCACATTATTCTGACTGACAGGGGTTCCTTTCGGCAGTCTTTCGGGTTTGTTGTTTTTTAGGCGCTCGAACGCTGCTCGATACTGCTCTCCAGCTCCCATTTGCTTGGCCGGGTCTGTGAAGTCATGTTTTGCGGATGACATGGCGGTAGTTCTCCACACTGCGTTTTTGGGCTTCCAGTGCAGCCCTCAGAGGGCTGTCTGCATCGGCGATGGCCAGCCGCTCGTCCAGTACTACGGCAAACGCCTCGACTTCGTCAAGTTGATCGGGATCATACAGTACGTTCGCACAAGGTTTGGGGTCTGCTGGGGAATCCCCCCCGCCACAACGAGCGATGTTGTCGATACCGCCATAGGGACAAGGGGTTCGGCTGGTACAGACGCCCAGCAAAATGGGGCGATGAGCCACGACGCCCTTCCTGGCCAGATTGATGATTTTCTTGGCCTCTGCGGCCGAAATCAATCGGACTATCTCGGCTTTCCGTTTTTCTCCGTGGGGGCTAATGAACCGGCTGCTCGTCAGTTGTTGCAATTGCCTGCCTAACATCTCGTACATAGTTCGGACATAGTAGCTATGAGCCTTTTCCTCCATTCGCACCCGTGAATGGTTTTGCCCATAATAGAGGCTCATCGCTCTGGCGACATGCTTCAGTTGAAACTGCAAGGAGGCGTCGCTGACCAAACCTGATGCCTGCATATTGACTGCGCCGGTTCGCCGCAGCTGGTGCCAGGCCAACGGCCAGATTTTACCCGCCGAATACTCCTCGGACAACGTTGGCGTCACCAATCGCCCCAATTCAAAATCTTCTGCCGTAATACGCAATTGCTCGGGATCGAACAGCTTATCGAACGACTGAACTACGTTGGCATAGCTCAGAATCGTGGGACGAATCGTGCGGTTGATTTTAGTGAGCTTTGCTCCCCAGGGTTCCAGCCTGTAATCAAGCAAATAATGATTGGAGGAGTTTCCTTGTTCAGAACCTACGCCAGAGGGCGTGTTACATTCTGCGCGAAGATCTGCAACCCTGCGCATAGCTTCAACCGCCGTGCAGGCAGAGGGAGACGTTACCCACAGGGCTTCAGCATCTTGCATTGTTTTCGTTGTTCGCCCACGCAATACATAAATGTCGCCAAATTGCGGATCACGTTCAATATGCAAACAATCAGCGCGCAGGTTCCATGCCTCTTCGACTCGCATGAGACTGAAGTTCAGCAGATAACTTAACCCTGCATGACTCACAAGACTCAGATAGCGACTCAACGTTTGAATACGAATTTCGTCGTCGTTCACACTCAGCCAGCGGCCAAACAACCCCACTATGCCAAACCGATGCGCGGTATCGATAAAAGGGCCGTAGTACTTGCGTCCGGTTAACTTTCCATTTGTTCCATCCGAAGGCCACTGAAAGGGATAGAACGATGACGGTCTGATTTGCCCCTGGAGATTGGCAGCATTATGCCTATAGGCCGCCAGGCAGAAACGGAAGCACTCCTCAATCTTCTCTTTATGCGCCAAAAAATCATCCAGGCATTCGCGTAAGCGCATAACCTGATAATGCCAAATGCGAGGGGGAATATAGGGAGTTTGGCGTTTTTGGTGAGGGGGTATGACCGCCGCAAGGCGTGCCAGCCCTGCACGATCCAACAAGGTAAAACCCAGTGTATCTCGCTGCTCATACAGTTCGTGCAACAGTGTCAAAAGCTCCCATGCCCGGGAAACTTGCAGCTTTTTCGAAAGGCACTCAACCACACGAGGAAACTGGCTCAACTCGGAGGCAAGAATGCCTTCTTGAGTACACAAAACGAAGATCTTACGTATTTGATCAAAGCGGGTTTTCAGACCTCGATATCCACGGGCGCCATTGGGGCCATACAGCCACCAACCGATAATTAACCGCAGTAATTCGGCGTTAACAGGATCTATCGCGGCGGCATATTTCTTTGCCGGGCCATCGCCGAAATTAAGCGTAACCGCTTTTCCCGCCCACGGGTCGAGCCGCCAAACGGCATCCCCCCAACGACTCACCACCTCACCAGCGGCATCAAGAATGACTGGCCAGTCAGGCTGGGGTGGCCAGCACGGTGGGCGATAATTAGGTGCATCAGGCTCTGCAAGGGGGGAGCCGATACCAAGGCGAAGTTCGGAAAAAATATTTTTCGTCATGATGATTTCTGCCGCAGCTCTGCCAAGCGGATGAAACCATCCCAGGCCGGGTGATAATTGCCCTCACGGATACGGGCTTTCGACTCTTCGACCCACAGCCTACGAACTTCACTACTTTCTTCAAAAAAGCGCAGCTTAGCCGCCAACCGCTCAATGACCAACAAGGTCGGATGTTCTGCCGCCATATTCTGACTCAAAACGGGGGGGCGGTAGCGCGCCAGCTCAAGCGATTTTAGGTAACGCAAGCTATCGAGAGACCACACATGATCTTCACTTTCGATATCCCGGTGCTGAATACAGAACAAGCAACCTGCAGCATTTATACAGTCAGGTCGCGGAGCGTTCTTCGGCATCGCAACCATTGATTCAGGTTCGACCGAGACACATCGGCCTGGTGCAGGTGGTGAAAGGAACGGATCGCTCTGTTGATGGAAGCGTGTAATCTCCACCATAGCGATCTGCGGATGGGGGGCGGCGTAAACGCGTATTAGCGTTTCCACCGTGTGCTGGGCCAACTCAGCCACCTGATCTGGGTTCTGGGACTCTCGAAGCAGCCAATTGATGCGTACCCCGCGCAGTTTTCGCGGTCTCACCATCGGCATCCCAAGCTCGCGGCAAATGCGCATAACGTTGGTGAACTGCGTCGCTTCCTCCAAAACTCGTCCCCCGCAACGTATCAGTGGAAAGAGCAGACTTTCCATCTCATCGGGAAACCACGCCGAACGCCATTCGAGATAACGCTTAAACCACTCTCGATAACCGGCAAAGATCTCGAACAGCACTTCACCTTCACGTCGATTTTTGTATGCACGTACCTGGTAGCCATCCAGGTGGCTGGCGTAATGAAATTGTTCGACCCGCAAAGTATGGGCTTGCTGCAGATTCATGCCGGTCTGAGCGATGAACATCAGCAACTCACTTTCGATGCGTAAGTTGACAAGGGGGGAACGAGTTCGCACGGTTCGATCCTCTTCCCAGGCAGCACGTGCTACTCGCGACTTTTCTATCTGCGTCATTGTTTGAGGTCTGGTACGGCGCGCCGCCACTTTCTCCGGGTAGGGCAGCCCAGACCATTGCTTCAGTATCTGGCCTGTACGCAATCGGATGCAGACCGGCAAAGGTCCTATCGTTACCTCCCAGGTCAGAGCATTGCATATATCTGCTAGAACATGCCCGAACGCAAAAGTATTTTGCAGATCCTGCTTATCCGCTTTGCTCGTATGCACTTTGCCTTTGCCGAGCGGCTTGCGAATACGCGTGCTCTTGCTCAGACTTGTCTGGCGATCCAATACTCGATCAAGCATCGTCGCCGTGAGCCTGGTGAGATCGTATAACGTCCCCTCACTGAGGCTGTGCTCAATCCGATAACGATGTAGCAAATGTTCGGTCCAACGAATGAAAGTGTCGGCTACCGTGTCAAGACTGAGGTTATCGCCTGCCAAATCGCACCAGGCAAAGAAACTCCGCAACGCACCTATCTTATTTTTTGCCGAGAAGCGGCTGCCGCCGCCAGCAAGATCGCCGGCGACATGTTCATGTAGCCTTGTCACCAGTTCAATACGTTCTGTCAAAAGGTCACCAAACTCGCCTTGGGCGATCTGGCGGGCCACAGACTTTACCTTTGCCGCTGCGCCTCCGCGAAACAGCAACGGCCGGAGATCCCAGGGCGTTTCAGCCCCCCCATACTCAAGCATCGGGAAAGTGAGATCGATACTGGAACTATCCATTCTGCCGCTCCTCCAGGCTGATGCCACTAAATACCGCCATAAAGTGATGAGAAAGGGCTTGCTTTATCGGCACTGCCTGCACGAATCGTATGTACCTGAAAGTGGTAGCCTCGGAGTTAGGGGCATGAAGCAGCGCATCGCTGACGATTGCAATGGCGAGTGCCGCATCGGCACAAGTCGAGAGAGCCAAACGCGCCAGCTCTGTACCGAAGGTACAACGCGACTGATGAAAGCGAAACCTACGGAGCATCTGTAACCCTGCCTGGTTCCCCCGCTTTCGAAAGTTCGACATTTCGACATTCACCGCTGATGACTGATCGGTGCCGCTCCTGCCATAAGCGTTGCCGAAGCGGGTCAAGAACAGCAGATCGCGATTCTCGGGCGTGGCTTTCGTTGCTCGCTCCATCCGCCGCCAGCTCGTGGCGTATTCCAGCAACTTATCGCACAAGGCTTCAGGTAGCCAAATCTGGCCGGTTACGCCGAACTTCGTGTGTACAGGCGGAGCTGCACCCGGCCCCACCGCAATCCGTAACAGCCCTTCCGCAGAGGGATCTGGCACGGCATGTTCAAGCGTCTGAACTTTAAGATCACAAATGCTGCCAAGCCGCATTCCGGTAAAAAAACCGAGTGCCAACATAAGATAGAGCTCCGGCGTAGCATTCTCGGTGGCGAAATCAAGTATGGCATCACGATCCGCCGCAGTCATCGGCAATAACCCATCTTCCAGGGTTTGGCCAAGTCGTTTGCGATTCGGGATGCTGAGATCGGTGGTGATTCCGTTCACCGATCGCTCAAACCCAGCCTGGTCAAAGAATTTGACGGTGTAGGGCTGCTCTCGCCATAGAGGAACATGTGGCGCCAGAAGTTCCCTGCGCCTCACCCACCGGTAAAACATGATGCAATTGCGCATATATTCAGACGCCGTGGAAGGGCTGATCTGGCCCGCATTGCGCATCGTGATCAACGCTCCACGGTATAGCACCAGACAACGGTCGGCTTTTCGGACAGGAAACTCGAACCAATGCAACCCACGCGACTCAAGGAACTTGGCGTAATTCAAAAGGCCATTCATGTTACTGGCAACGGTTTTCAGGGAAGCTTCCCCCGCCGTTGCTCGCTCCATGGCCCACAGGTTTGCCTCTCTCCATGGCATTCCCCCTGCCCAGAAAATCTGAGGAAAACCCTTGATAGAGGGCCGGTTGCTGCTGACTAAGTAAGTTACGCGGCTTTCTCTACGCTCGAGAATGTGGGGTACAAAATGAATGTGTTCCAGTGTCGCCATGCAACCCCCTCAGACGTTTAAAAATGTCCATAGCTCGGATTCCACTGCTTGGGTGACCACACTATACAACTTACTCTTATCCAGCGAATAAATCTCCACCGCCGGCGCCATCTCCTCCAGCGTGTCCATCACCCGGCGGGACATATCGGCGTACAGCGCGTAGTTGGAGGAGAACACCGCGACGTTGCGGCGGCGCATCTCCTCTTTGATCTTGAAATAAGGCGCGCCCATCGGCACGCCCAGCGCCTTCGCCTCGGCGTTGCGGGCGATCACACAGCCGTCGTTGTTGGACAGCACGATCACCGGCCGCCCTTGCAGGTCGGGTCGGAAGATGGTTTCGCAGGAAGCGTAGAAGCTGTTGACGTCTACCAGGGCGAACATGGCTACAGTGCCGCGTAGACGATAAAGGTCACCACGCCGAAGATCTCCAGCTGCGCTTCGTCGTCGAACACGATAGGCGCGTAGGCGGGATTCATCGGCAACAGCCGCACGTCGGGCCGGCGCTGCAGTTTTTTGACGGTGAATTCGCCGTCCACCGCGGCGATCACGATATTGCCGTGCTCTGGCGTCAGGGCGCTGTCGACGATCAGCAGATCGCCATCCCGAATATTGCCGTCGATCATCGATTCGCCGCTGGCGCGCACGAAATAGGTGGCGTTAGGATGGCGCACCAGCAGCTTGCCGATATCCAGCCGGCTCTCGACATAGTCCTGTGCGGGAGAAGGAAAGCCGCAGGCCACACGATCGGCAAACAGCGGTAACGTCAGGGGCTCACCTGGTGAAAAAGCATACAACCTTGAAGTGCTCAGCATATTCATAACCAAACTGTATATTTATACAGTAAAGCATAAACAAAACGCGAACGCGTGCAACCCCTAATCCCCGGCGGATCGCACTTTGCCGTGTAATATAATAATTTTCTGAGTGATTTTTCCTGCAACTTTTGGCGTTCTTCACGTGTGTTTGCACACATGATACCCACCAAAACTGTGGATAATGCAGCACTCAGCCCGTTGGCGTATCGATGGGCAGGATGAGTGAGGGATTGTCATTGCGAACGGCGCCGACGGCGGGCGATCCCGGTTGCCAGACGAAATCCTCTGCCTGCAGGCTGTACACGTCAGCCTGCATTTGACCAGAGGGCGGGACTAAGCGGGTGTCGAGCCAGTCGCGTGCGGCCGTCGGTCTCTGCTGCGTACAGCGCCGCAAAGAACAGCGGCAGGCCTTGCCTCAGCAAGAGCCCACGGGAGGAACGGCGGACGGCCTTACAAAATGACGCCAATAAAATTGCGACTGGCAATGGCATCAATGGGACGGCCAGAGACGAAAGTCAGTACGTTATGCCAGGAGCTTGGGATAACCCGACAAACGCTGTACCGCCACATTTCCCCTGATGGTCCACTGCGAGCTGACGGTATAAAGCGGCTCAACCGGGGATAATTTTAGCGGACGGAAAAATCTGGAGTTCCGGCGTAGAACCCCGAATAAGGAATAATCCTTAATTCATTTCAGGATTATTAATTCCATCTAAAACCTCTTGGCAATATTCTTTTTTATAGGCTTCATCATTACTTAACGACTTAACCAAAAAATCAGCATTTTTCCAACCATTATCCCAATGCGTATCGAACCCTGACTGTTCATACTTTAATGTTCTAGTTAATGAGTCTTTTATTTGTTTTTTATATTTATCAATTTTCTCATTGGTTGCCCCACAAACATCATGTGCAACACGAGCATTTGAGCCAGAAAAACCTATTGCTGAAATTGCCATCGCTTCATTTGATTTGTCGAAATCATTCGCATATGCCACAGCATTAGATAAAGCGAATATGACAAGAGCAGGTATGGTTTTTTTGTATGAAATCATCTTTCACCTCTAACTCATTGATTGTTCATGGGGTCAGTTTGGATATAGAAAATTATTGTACATTAAGGCTGCTTTTTAATCAGTCTCAACTTCTTTATAGAAGGCCTGAATGCGACAAACTTGGGAAGTACTGCAGCCTGTCGCGTCTGCTGTTTCTCGGATGCTCAGTTTCTTAATCTGTCGGTAGTGCCTGATCCATCCTGCTCGCTCCATCTCACCGCTGGCGCGCACGAAATAAGTGGCATTAGGATGGCGCACCAGCAGCTTGCCGATATCCAGCCGGCTCTCGACATAGTCCTGCGCCGGTGAAGGAAAACCGCAGGCCACACGATCGGCAAACAGCGGTAACGTCAGGGGCTCACCTGGTGAAAAAGCATACAACCTTGAAGTGCTCAGCATATTCACAACCAAACTGTATATTCATACAGTAAAGCATAAACAAAACGCGAACGCGTGAACCCCCCTATCCCCCGTCAGAACACAGTTTGACGCGTAATATAATAATTTTCTGAGCGATTTTTTTTTACGCCTGCTAACGGTTTCACTCTGCCTTGCACACACGTTATCCACTAAAACTGTGGATAACATGCTGAGCTGCAGTGGCGTCTTCAGAACATGCGCCGTCGCCTCACCGCTCCGCCGCGGCCAGGCAAAAACGATGCACCGCTTCAACCATCTGATCGAGGCCCGGCTGCTCGAGGGGATAATGCCCGGCGTTCTCGAGCATCACGGTGGTCACCGGCACCCGCCGAATGCGCCGCAGAAACAGTTCACTCAGGTGCAACGGCGTCCAGCGATCCTGCGCCGGTTGCGTCAACAGAACCGGGCAAACGTCGAACGCTTCCGGTTCAATGGCGGGTGCATACTCCGCGTACGAGGCCAAAAACCGCATCGTCACCCAGGCTCCCGCCGAGGTGTTGTCCGCCAGGCACGCCTTGAGCGCCGCCTTGTCATTGACCAGCGCATGCATCTTGCTCGCCAGCGCCATCGGCATCGCCATACCCGCCAGCGGCGTGGCGGCCGTCAGCCGCGCCAACGGAATGCCCAGGCGGCTCATCAACAGATTCAATGCCGTCTCGTCGCGCACCTGCTGTTCACGCTGATCGAGAAACGTCATGCCGACAATGCCTTTCACCTGCCGGTTCAACGCCGCCACGTGGTAAGTCTCCATCCCGCCGGCGCTCAGGCCGTACAGCACAATCGGCCGCGCATCCTTCGCCCGTTCCGCGTCGATCAGATCGCTGCCGATCTGCACCCAGTCGTCGTAACGCACGCGCCGCCGTTGGCCGCCCATCTGCGTCATTCCGTACCCCGGCATGTCGACGGCGATCGTCTCTATCCCCCGGCGCGCCAGCGGTGCTCCCAGGATGGTCGACATCTGTCGGCCGTTGGTGCCGACCCCATGAAACAGGATCACTTTCACCGGCGCCTCCGGGCGGCGATAGCAGTCCAGATGAATACGGTGCTGCCGCCAGGGCCACCACACCTCGGTCGGTTCTTCCCCCGGCCGCAGCCGAAAATTTTCCGGCAGGAATCGTTGAATCTCCTGCCAGTGAGATTGATTGGCGTAATTCTCCATACGAAACCTCTGGCGTTATGGCGCTTGGTTGACGGGTTCAATTTCAGTATAATCCAACAAATGTCGGATTATTAAAATACAACTTATGTCGGAAAAAGCGATGCCGCAAGCAAAAAAAAATGTGCGCGTGCCGGTTCAGGAACGCGCGGCGGCGCGCATGGCCAAAGTGCTGAGCGCCGCCGAACAGATGCTCGCCACCCTCGGGCCGGAAAAAGCCTCCATTCCCGCTCTGGCGGAAGCAGCCGATGTGCCGCGCGCCGCGATCTACCCGTTCTTCCCGGACAAATACGCGCTGTTTTCACACCTGGCTCAAAGCCATATGGCGCAACTGGCGCAGGCGCTGCGTGAAGCGGAGCTCGAGAGCGCCGACACCCTGCACGATTGGGTGGATGCCGCCGTGGCGGCCACCGCCCGCTACTACAACGCGCATCTGGCGGCGAGCGTCCTGCTGCTGAGCGGCGCGTTCACCGAACCGGAGCAAGAGGCGCACGCCGCCAAGAACCTGACGATCGGCGAGATGTTCCGCGCCAAAGTGCGCGAGCTGCCCGAACTTGATGCGCTGCCGTCAGATCCCGACGTCGTCTTGATCGCCATAGAATTGGCGTTCGCCTGCATGAAATACGGCTATGCGCGGGAAGGCACCGTCTCGCCGGCCATTTGCCGCGAGGCTACGCGGGCGGTCACGAGCTATCTAGGGCAGTGGCACGCCGCGCCGTAAGGCGGTGGCAAAGACGCCCCGTTTCGCCCTGTTCAAGCACGCCATCTATGATAAAATCGGCTATCACTCATCAGACTCTATCTGACGCCGGCGCTGTATCCGCCGGCGCCGCGAAACCATCATGAACAAGCATTTGATTCTCGACGAACCCGGCGATGCCGACTCGGCCTGCCTGTCGCGCCACGCAGTCTGGCAGCGCAACGATCTGGCTCAGGCGCAACAAGACTGGCTGGCGGAAGAAGTGCCGGTCGCCCTGGTGTACAACGGCATTTCCCACGTAGTGATGATGGCGACGCCGAAAGACCTGGCGGCCTTCGCCATCGGTTTTTCGCTGTCCGAAGGCATCATCGCCTCCCCCGACGATATCTACGACATTCGTCAACAACCGGCCTGCAACGGCATCGAAGTGCATGTGGAGCTCTCGAGCCGCCGCTTTATGCAGTTGAAAGAGAAGCGCCGCAGCCTGGCCGGCCGCACCGGCTGCGGCGTCTGCGGGGTGGAACAGCTGCAGGAGGTCGCTCAACCCATCGCGCCGCTGCCCTTCACGCAACGCTTCGATTTGGCCCTGCTCGACCGGGCGTTGGCGCAGCTGCAAGGGGTGCAAACGGTAGGGAAACTGACCGGCTGCACCCATGCGGCGGCCTGGATCCAACCGGACGGCGCGCTCAGCGGCGGATGCGAAGACGTCGGCCGCCACGTGGCGCTCGACAAGCTGCTGGGCTACCGCAGCCAACAGGCGTGGTGGCAAGGCGCAGCGCTGGTCTCGAGCCGCGCCAGCTATGAAATGGTGCAAAAATCCGCTATGTGCGGCGTCGAGATCCTGTTCGCCGTTTCCGCCGCCACCCGCCTGGCGGTGGAGGTGGCCGAACGCAGCAACCTGACGCTGGTGGGGTTCAGCAAGCCGGGACGCGCCACCGTCTATACGCATCCGCAGCGGCTCTGGCAATCGACGACGACGGCATAACGCCGCCGGATAAGAATCGACTATTCTCAATAGCAGGACACCAGGAAGCGCCAACGTCATGATAATTCGCCCGAACCAGAACTGGTTTTTTCGCCTGTTCGCCTGGCACGGTTCCGTGCTGTCAAAGATCACCTTTCGCCTGTCGCTGAACGTGCTGATGTCGATAGTGGCGGTGATCAGCTACCAATGGTACGAGCAGCTCGGCGTGCATTTAACCATCGCACCGTTCAGCCTGCTGGGCATCGCCATCGCCATCTTTCTCGGCTTTCGCAATAACGCCGGCTATAGCCGCTTTGTCGAAGCGCGCAACCTGTGGGGTTCGCTGCTGATTACCGAGCGCTCCCTGCTGCGTCAGATCAAAAGCCTGCTGCCGGATGAACCGGCGGTGCAGCAAAAGGTCGCCAAGCTGCTGATCGCTTTCAGCTGGAGTCTGAAACATCAGCTGCGCGCCACCGATCCGACCGCCGATCTGTACCACAATCTCAGCAGCAAGGAGCTGGCCGAAGTGATCGCCAGCCCGATGCCGACCAACCGCATTCTGCTGATGCTGGGTCAGGAGATCGGCAAACTGCGCCATCAGGGCCTGCTGAGCGACATCACCTTCGAGCTGCTCGACAACAAGCTGAGCGAGCTGTCCCACGCCCTCGGCGGCTGTGAACGGCTCGCGAGCACCCCGGTGCCGTTCGCCTATACGCTGATCCTGCAGCGCACCGTTTACCTGTTCTGCAGCCTGCTGCCTTTCGCCCTGGTAACCGACCTGCATTACATGACACCATTTGTTTCGGTGTTCATTTCCTATACCTTCTTATCCTGGGACTCACTGGCCGAAGAGCTGGAAGATCCGTTCGGCGTGTCGGCCAACCATCTGCCGTTAAACGCCATCTGCAATACCATCGAGCGCAACCTGCTGGAAATGAACGACCAAAGCCCGCTGCCGCCGCCGATGAAACCCGACGAGCACTTTAATTTGATCTGATCTCTTTCACCCGAACACACTGGAGCCGAATGCAATGAATGCAAATAACACTTCGCCGCAAGCCGTATTCACGCCGGTAACGCGCCATGCCATCTTCATCGTCGCCACCCTGTCGCCGGTTCCCGACCAGCTGGCGGCGGTGCGCGCCTGGTGCGGCGATATCGCCGCCGTAGTGCGTTCGGTCGGCAAACGCGCGCCGGCGGGCAATCTCACCTGCGTCTGCGGCTTCGGCTCCGAAGCCTGGGATACGCTGTTCGGCGCGCCGCGCCCTCGCCAGCTGCACCCGTTCAGCCCGATCGGCAGCGGGGAACGCGTCGCGGTCGCCACGCCTGGCGACATCCTGCTGCATATTCGCGCTGATGAAATGGATCTGTGTTTCGAACTGGCCTCTCAGCTGATCGGCAAGCTCGGCGACGCCGTAACGGTAATCGAGGAGGTGCACGGCTTCCGTTACTTCGATCAGCGCGCCATGATCGGCTTCGTCGACGGCACGGAAAACCCGGAGGGGCACGAGGCCTTCGACTACACGGTGATCGGCGACGAAGACGCGGCGTTCAGCGGCGGCAGCTATGTACTGGTGCAGAAATACCTGCATGACATGCAGGGCTGGAACTCGCTCAGCGTGGAAACGCAGGAGAAGATCATCGGCCGCCACAAACAATCCAACATCGAGCTGGATGAAGCGGTCAAACCGTCGTCGTCGCACAGTTCGCTGACCACCATCACTGACGAGCAAGGCAACGAGGTGAAGATCCTGCGCGACAACATGCCGTTCGGCCGCCCCGGCCTGCGCGAATTCGGCACCTACTTTATCGGCTACGCGCGCTCTCCGCAGCCGATCGAGCAGATGCTGGAAAACATGTTCATCGGCCGCCCGGCCGGCAACTACGATCGGCTGCTCGATTTCAGCCGCGCGGTGACCGGCACTCTGTTCTTCGTGCCTTCCGCCCCGCTGTTGGAAGCGCTGGCCGACCGCAGCGGCGCCGAACTGCACTAATCCGCTTGCCCTACAGCAGCAGCGCCAGCTCCATCGCCGTGCGCTGCAGCTGCGGCAGCACTCGTTCGCGCAGCTCCGCCGCCGAGATCTGCGACGCATTGACGCCAACGTTCATCGCCGCCACAACCCCGCCTTTACGTGAATGCATCGGCACCGCAATGGAACGCAGGCCGATCTCCAGCTGTTGATCGTTGATGGCATACCCCTGCCTGCGTACCCTGGCCAACTGTTCCTGCAGCTGCTCCGCACTGGTGACGGTAAACTCGGTCAGCGGTTCGAAAGTGACCCGCGACAGATAATCCTCCAGTTCTCCCTCGTCCAGCGCACTGAGCAACACCAGCCCCATCGACGTCGCATAAGCCGGCAGACGGCTGCCGCGCCCCAGATCAATAGTCATGATGCGTTTAACCGAGGCGCGGGCGATATACAAAATGTTATCGCCGTCCAGCGTCGCCACCGAGCAGGATTCATTAAGCAATTTGCTGAGATAGTCCAGCGAGTTTTGCGCCGCCTTCGCCAGCTCGGAGGAGGAAAGATAAGCGTGGCCAATAGTCAACACGCGCGGCAGCAAGCGATAGTGGCGCCCATCGGGACAATGCACGAATCCCAGCGCTCTTAGGGTATACAAACAACGGCGCACCGCCGCGCGCGGAATGCCGGTTTGTTGACTGATCTCGGACACCGACATCTGCGAATATTGCGGCTTGAAGGCCTGCAACACCTCCAGCCCTCTGGCCAGCGAGGCCATAAAATTAGGGTCGCCCTTGTACTGGTCGTTGCTTAAATCACCGATCTCCTGCAGGCGACGCAGTTCTTCGGTGCCAAATTCAGGAACTTCACTCATTCAGGCCTCCCATTAGTATCTGCACTCAATTTACACGCTCAATATGGCAGTAAAGCCCTGCGTATCGCATCCGATGCCGATTTAGCTGCCTGCATCACAAAATGCAGACCTAAACCCTCAATGTATCGATAATCGCACAATGTTCTGATATTCGCACTTGCTGATGCTTTTTTCATCCTCTAGGTTAATTTCAAACCCGCTATTTGTTGGCGCAACGTCCTAACCGAGCCTTGAGGAGAACTGATGATCGATAAAAGCATGGCGTCCGCAGACGCCGCCGTCGCAGATATTCCGGATGGCGCCACCCTTATGGTTGGGGGATTCGGCCCGGCCGGGCAACCCTACGCACTGTTGGATGCTCTGATCCGTCACCGGCCACGCGCGCTTACGCTGATCAGCAACAATGCCGGCAACGGCGATTTTGGTCTGGCGGCTCTGCTGAAGGCCGGCTGTGTGCGCAAAGTAGTGTGTTCTTTTCCACGGCAGGCTGATTCTTGGGTGTTTGACGACCTCTACCGCCGTGGCGAGTTGGAGCTGGAGCTGGTTCCGCAAGGCAATCTGGCGGCGCGCATCCAGGCCGCCGGCGCCGGGCTCGGCGGTTTCTATACCCCAACCGGCTATGGCACCCAATTGGCGGAAGGGAAGGAAACCCGCGAGATCGACGGCCGCCGATATGTTTTCGAACTGCCGCTGAAGGCCGACTTCGCGCTGATCAAGGCAGAACAAGCCGACCGTTGGGGCAACCTCCGCTATGACAAAACCGGACGCAACTTCGGGCCGATTATGGCGATGGCCGCCAACTGCACCATCGTCGAAGTCAACCATATGGTGCCGTTGGGCGAACTGGATCCGGAGAACATCATCACGCCCGGCATCTTCGTACAACGCCTGGTGCCCTCTTCTCCCCGTGCAGCACGGCTTTCGGCTTAAGGAGCGCATCATGAGCAAACTGACCCATCAACAGCTGGCTGAGCGCATCGCGCGCGATATTCCCGAAGGCGCCTACGTCAATCTGGGCATCGGCATACCCACTCAGATCGCCAACTACCTGCCCGCCGATAAAGAGATCTTCCTGCACAGCGAAAACGGCATTCTCGGCATGGGCCCGGCGCCGATGCCGGGCGAAGAGGATCCGGAATTGATCAATGCCGGCAAACAACCGGTTACGCTGCTGAAAGGCGGCTGCTTTTTCCACCACGGCGACTCTTTCGCCATGATGCGCGGCGGCCATCTGGATATTTGCGTGCTGGGCGCCTATCAGGTCTCCGAACGCGGCGATTTGGCGAACTGGAGCACTGGCGCACCGGGGGCGATTCCGGCGGTCGGCGGCGCGATGGATCTGGCGATCGGCGCACGTCAGGTGTTTGTGATGACCGAACACCTGACCAAAACGGGTGAATGCAAAATCGTCCGCCAATGCAGCTATCCGTTGACCGGCGTCGGCTGCATCGACCGCATTTACAGCGATCTGGCGGTGATGGATGTCACCCCCCAGGGACTGGTGGTGCGCGAAATATTTGCCGGCCTGACTCCGCAACAGCTGCAGGAGGTCACCCCGGTCGCACTGACTTTCACCCTTCAACACGGGGAACCGCGCCATGAATCCAGCTTATCTGTGTGACGCCGTCCGCACGCCCTTCGGTCGCCTCAACGGCAGCCTGGCCGGCATACGCGCCGACGATTTGGCCGCTCTGCCGCTGAAAGCCCTGCAGGCACGTCATCCGATGCTCGACTGGAGCCAGGTGGATGACGTGCTGCTCGGCTGCGCCAATCAGGCGGGGGAAGACAACCGCAACGTCGCGCGCATGGCGCTTCTGCTCGCCGGTCTGCCGGTGCAGGTGCCCGGCTGCACCATCAATCGCCTGTGCGGCTCCAGCCTGGATGCGGTGGCGGCTGCGGCGCGCGCCATCAAAACCGGCGAGAGCGGGCTGATGATCGCCGGCGGCGTGGAAAGCATGTCGCGGGCGCCGTATGTGATGGGCAAGGCGGAAAGCGCCTTTAGCCGCGCGATGAAGATTGAAGACACCACTATGGGCTGGCGTTTTATCAACCCGCAAATGCAGGCGCTGTATGGCGTGGACACGATGCCACAGACCGCTGAAAACGTGGCGTCGCAATTCGACATCAGCCGTCGCGATCAGGACGCCTTCGCCCTGCGCAGCCAGCAACGCACTGCCACCGCGCAGGAAAGCGGCTTTTACAGCGACCAACTGATCGAGGTGCTTATCCCGCAGAAGAAGGGCGAGCCGTTGACCTTCAGCCAGGACGAACATCCGCGCGCCACCACCTTAGCCGCACTGGAAAAACTCAGGCCGGTGGTCGCCCCGCAGGGCAGCATCACGGCCGGCAACGCATCCGGCCTGAACGACGGTGCCTGTGCGCTGCTGCTGGCCGGGGAGCGCAGCATGGCGCGCCATGGCCTGCAGCCCATGGCGCGCATCGTGGCCAGCGCTGTCACCGGCATCGAACCGGCGATCATGGGATTTGCCCCGGCGGCGGCGGTGCGCAAAGTGTTGCATATTGCCGGCCTGACCCTCGAACAGATGGACGTGATCGAACTGAACGAAGCCTTCGCCGCGCAAGCGCTGGCGGTGACCCGCGAGCTGGGACTGCGCGACGATGCGCCGCAGGTGAACCCGAACGGCGGCGCGATTGCGCTCGGCCATCCTTTGGGCGCCTCCGGTGGCAGGCTGGTGATGAACGCCGCCTGGCAATTGAGGAAAACGCGCGGGCGCTACGGGCTGTGCACCATGTGCATCGGCGTCGGTCAGGGCATTGCGCTGATTATCGAACGGGTATGAGGCCAATCATGGATATTGAATATCGTCTCGACGGCCCGGCCGACGCACCGCTGCTGGTGCTGTCCAACTCGCTGGGCACCACTTTCGAGATGTGGCAACCGCAGTTGGCGGCGCTGACCGAACGCTTTCGCCTATTGCGTTACAACCAGCGCGGCCACGGAGCCACCCCGTTGGCGAAAGCGCCACTGCAACTGCAGCAGTTGGCTGAAGACGTCATCACCCTGCTCGACCATTTGGATGCGCCGAACGCCCATTTTTGCGGCATTTCGATGGGAGGATTGACCGGGCTCTGGCTCAGTCGTTATCACCCCGAGCGCATCGGCCGGCTGGTGGTCGCCAATACCGCCGCCCGCATCGGCGACGCCGAAGGCTGGCGACAACGCGCGCAGCAGGTACGGGAACACGGGTTGGCGCCGATCGCCGCCGCCTCCCCCGCGCGCTGGTTCTGCGCGGCATTCGCGCAACGCCACCCCGAGCAGGTGGCGGCGCTGGTGGCGGCGCTGGCAGCCGGTAATCCACAGGGATACGCCGCCTGCTGCGAGGCGCTGGCGCGGGCCGACCTGCGCGCCGAGGTCGCCTCGATGACGCGGCCGATGCGGGTGATTGCCGGTGAGCAAGATCCGGTCACGACGGTGGCGGACGCCGAGTTTTTAGTCGCCAATGCGCCACTCGCCGACCTGCGGCGGTTGCCGGCATCGCATATTTCCAACATCGCCTGTCCGGATCTCTTCAACCGCTGCGTTGTCGAGTTTCTTACTGAAAAGGAATGAAACATGGAACTTCGCATTGAACGCATCGACAGCTGGCTGGTGGATATCCCCACTATTCGGCCACACAAATTGTCGATGGCCACTATGGGCTGCCAAACGCTGACGCTGGTGCGCATGACCTGCGCCGACGGCCTGATCGGCTGGGGGGAAGCCACCACTATCGGCGGGCTGAGCTACGGCCCGCAAAGCCCGGAGGGGATCAAGTCGGCGATCGACGGCTACCTCGCGCCGCTGCTGAGCGGCAAAAGCTTCAGCGGTCTGGCGCCGCTGGTTGCGTTGATGAATGGCCAGGTCCAGGGCAATACCTTTGCCAAGTCGGCGCTGGAAACCGCCTTTCTCGATGCCCAGGGCAAACGCCTCGGCCTGCCGGTCAGCACCCTGCTCGGCGGCGCGCTCAGCAACACTCTGCCGGTGCTGTGGACGCTGGCCAGCGGCGATACGCAGCAAGACATCATCGAAGGGCAACGCCTGTTGGCGGAAGACCGTCATCGCGCCTTCAAGTTGAAGATCGGCGCCCGGCCGCTGGAGGAAGATCTGCACCACACCCTGGCGATCAAGCAAGCGCTGGGGCCGGAGATCAGCATTCGCGTCGATGTTAACCAGGCCTGGGATGCCGCCACCGCCGTACGCGGAATGGCGGCGCTGCAGCAGATCGGCATCGATCTGGTCGAACAGCCGGTGCCGCAATGGGATCGCACGGCGTTAATCCGCCTCAGTCAGCGCTTCACTCTGCCGATCCTGGCCGACGAGGCGGTGGCCGACGCTCACGACGGTTATGCATTGGCTGCGGGCGGCTTTACCGGCGCCTACGCGCTGAAGATAGCCAAGGCCGGCGGCCCGGCGCAGGCGCTGAAACTGGCGCAGGTCGCACAGGCCGCCGGAGTCGGCGTCTATGGCGGCACCATGCTGGAAGGCACGCTGGGCACCGTCGCCTCGCTGCACGCCTGGTCGACGCTGAAGCTGGATTGGGGCAGCGAGATGTTCGGCCCGCTGTTGCTGAAAGACGACGTGGTCACCACGCCGCTGCGTTTCGCCAACGGTCACGTCAGTCTACCGTCAGGCCCGGGCCTGGGGCTCGATATCGATGAAGACAAACTGCGCTTTTACCGCCGCAAATAACCACGAGGTACGACGCCATGCTGTTCAAAGTTGAAATGGTCGTGAAATTACCGCTCGATATGCCTAAAGCGCTCGCCGACGAAATAAAAGCGCGCGAAAAAGCGTATTCGCAAACCCTGCAGGCGAGCGGAAAATGGCGACATCTTTGGCGCGTAGCCGGTAGCTACGCCAACGTCAGCATTTTCGATGTGGAAAGCAATGCCGAGCTGCACGAGCTGTTATTCGCACTGCCGCTTTACCCTTATATGAAAATTCGCGTAACGGCGTTATGCCGACACCCGTCATCGATCCGCGACGATGACAAATAAAACACCGGGATAATAACCCGCAAGGTTAGCTGTTAATTCCTGTTCTCTGTATAACCTACATTATAAGCAATGAGGAATTCACAATGTCTATTTCCTTCAATCAACGTCAAGACATTATCAAACTGCTGGAAATCAGCAGCGGTTTTACTAATGACAATGGTGATCCGCGTTTCAAAAAAATCATGCATCAACTGCTGGGCGATATTTGTCAGCTCATCGATCGCTATGATATTTCCCCTGAGGAATTTTGGCAGGCGATCAACTATCTGCACGTCTTGGGCGAACACCAAGAGGCGGCGCTCCTGGCCGCCGGCTTGGGGCTGGAACACTACCTCGATCTGCGCGACGACGAGCGCGAACGTCAACAAGGGCTGAGCGGCGGTACGCCACGCACCATCGAGGGGCCGCTGTATGTGGCCAATGCGCCACTGAGCGCCGGCTTCGCGCGGATGGACGACGGCGACGACGACGGCGAGGTGATGTGGCTGCACGGCCAGGTCAAAGGCGCCGACGGCAAGCCGCTGGCGGGGGCTGTGGTCGATATTTGGCACGCCAACACGTTGGGCAACTACTCTTTCTTCGATAAATCGCAGAGCGGCTTCAACCTGCGCCGGCGGATAACCACCGACGCCGATGGCCGCTACGCGGCACGCAGCATCGTGCCGTCGGGCTACGGCTGCCCGCCCGATGGGCCCACTCAGGCTTTGCTTAATCGACTGGGCCGCCACGGCAACCGCCCGGCGCATATTCATTTCTTCGTCTCCGCACCGGCGCATAAACACCTGACGACGCAAATCAACCTCAATGGCGACCGCTATCTGTGGGATGACTTTGCTTTCGCTACCCGCGATGAGCTGATCGCCACCCCGGTGAAAATCACCGATTCGGCGCTGGCGGCAAAACGCGATCTGCCCGGCCCGCATACCGAAGTGCAGTTTGATTTCACGCTTTATGCCGCTGCGGACCGCATCGAACAAAACAGAATAAACCGTCCCCGCGCGCTGCAAGATTAATCTTTTTCGCACGAGAGAATAGCGACGCCAATAACGGGCAATCGGCTATTGATTGCCCGTCAATCCCTTTTATATGAGGCCATGAATATGCACTCATTATTGAACCCGACAATATCCAAGCTGAAAGAAAAAATAAATCATGCTTTAATCATTGATAAAGAAAATGGCATATATCAGTGCAACCGCGGTATTTTTACCGATGAGGCGCTGTTTGAATTGGAAATGAAAGCCATTTTCGAAGGCAATTGGATTTATCTGGCGCATGAAAGCCAAATCGCCGACTCAGGCGATTATTACACGCTCACCGTTGGGCGTCAGCCGGTGATGATCACGCGCGACAAAGACATGCAGCTGCATGCCATGATCAATAGCTGCTCGCATCGGGGCGCAATGTTGGCCAGCCGCAAGGCCGGCAATAAAAGTACCTTCACCTGCCCCTTCCACGGCTGGACCTTCAATAACGCCGGCAACCTGCTGAAAGCCAAGGACGAGAAAACCGGCGCCTATCCCCCCTGTTTCAAGCGGGACGGCTCACACGATTTGAAACAGCTGCCGCGTTTTGAATCTTATCGCGGATTTCTGTTCGGCAGCCTGAGCGATGAGGTGCAACCGCTGGAGGACTATCTGGGTGAAACGCGACAGATCCTCGATCTCATCGTCGATCAGGCTGAGAGCGGGCTGGAAGTTCTGCGTGGCTCATCCTCCTACACCTTCGACGGCAACTGGAAGCTGCAGATGGAGAATGGTGCGGACGGTTACCACGTCAGCGTGGTGCACTGGAACTATGTCTCCACCATGGCGCATCGGGATGCCGCCAGCGGCACCCAAACCATGGACGCCAACTGCTGGTCGTCAAAAAACGACGGTGGCGCCTACGGCTTCAAGAATGGTCATCTGCTGTTGTGGACTCGGGTGCTGAACCCGGAGTCCCGCCCCATTTATCGGCACTTCACCCGTTTGAACGACGCCTTCGGCGCACACCGTGCCGACCTGATGGTGAACCAAACCCGCAACCTGTGCCTTTACCCCAATCTGTACATCATGGACCAGCTTTCCAGCCAGTTGCGCGTAGTGCGCCCGATTGCCGTCAATAAAACCGAAGTGACCGTATTCTGCTTTGCGCCGAAGGGCGAAAACGCCGACGAGCGAGCCTTGCGCATTCGCCAGTATGAGGATTTCTTCAACGTCAGCGGCATGGGTACGCCGGACGATCTGGAGGAATTCCGCGCCTGCCAGCTCGGGTTCAACGCCGGCAACATGCCCTGGAGCGATCTGAGCCGCGGCGCTACCCGCTGGCTGGAGGGCCAGGCTGACGACAATGCCAAAGCGCTGGGGATCGTACCTGACATGACCGGTCCGCGCCCGGAAGATGAGGCCCTGTATCTCAGCCAGCATCATCATTGGCAAAACATTCTGCTGCGCCAGCTGGAGCGCCAGCAACGACACGACGAGGTGGCGCAATGAGCACATTTAACCTGCAACAGCGGGTGGAACAGTTCCTGTACCGCGAAGCACGCCTGCTGGATGACCGGCAGTGGGATGACTGGCTGGCCTGTTACCATCCGCAGGTCGAATATTGGATGCCGGCCTGGGCTGACGACGATCGCCAGACGACGGACCCTCACAGCGAGATTTCGCTGATTTATTACGCCAATCGCGAAGGCCTGGAAGACCGCGTTTACCGCATAAAAACCGAACGCTCAGCCGCCAGCAGCATGCCGGAGCCGCGCACGGTGCATCTTATCAGCAACGTGGAGCTGTTATCGTCCGGCGCGGAACAGGCCGAGGTGAACTACCACTGGGCCACCTTCTATCACCGCTACAACCACACGGACACCTATTTCGGCTCAACCCGACTGTGGATAGATCTTAGCGGGGAGGCGCTACAAATTAAGCGCAAGAAAATTCGTCTGGATAATGACTATATCAATCATGTAATTGATATTTATCATCTTTAATGCAGGAGGTGAGGTATGTCTTTTACCGTGGCCCTTAATTTTGAAGACGGCGTCAGCCGCTTTATTCAATGCAACCCGAATGAAAAAGTACTCGACGCCGCCTACCGACAAAAGATCAACCTGCCGATGGACTGCTCGGACGGCGTATGCGGCACCTGTAAATGCCACTGTGAACAAGGAGAATATCAGCTGGGCGATGACTATCTGGACGAAGCGCTGTCAGAGCAGGAAGTCGCACAGCGGCGGGTGTTGACCTGTCAGATGGTGCCGCTCTCGGACTGCGTCATCGAGGTGCCGATGCCTTCGACGATGTGTAAAACCGCCAGCGAAATGTTTACCGCCACCGTCGCCTCCGCCACCGCCCTGTCGGACAGCGCTATCGAGTTCCGCCTGACGCTGGATGATGAACGCGGCATCGCGTTCCTGCCGGGGCAATATGTGAATATCGACGTTCCCGGCAGTGCGGCCAGCCGCGCCTATTCGTTCAGTTCGCCGCCCGGCAGCCGGCAGCTCTCTTTTCTGCTGCGCAACGTACCCGGCGGCATGATGAGCCGTTATCTGACCGAACGGGCAAGCCCCGGCGACGCGATCCGTCTGCGCGGCCCGCAGGGCAGTTTCTATCTGCGTGCGCCGGTGCGGCCAATGTTATTTTTGGCCGGCGGCACCGGGCTGGCGCCGTTCCTTTCCATGCTGGAATATCTGGCGCTCGGCGGCAGCGAACAGCCGGTGCATCTGATCTACGGCGTCACCCATGACCACGATCTGGTCAAGCTGGAACAGCTGGAGGCGTATCGCCAGCGTCTGGCGAATTTCAGCTATCTGACCTGCGTGGCCAGTGAAACGTCGTTTTCGACGCATAAAGGGTATGTCACCCAGCATCTCGACGAAAGCCTGCTTAATAACGGTGAGCTGGATGTGTATCTGTGCGGGCCGCCGCCGATGGTGGAAGCGGTGCTTGGCGATTTTCAGCGACGCGCCTTTATCCCGCATAGCTTCCATTATGAGAAGTTCGCCCCCAGCCAGGCCGATGGGAGGAGTTGACCATGGATAAATCACGTTTCAGCGGCCAGGTGATGGTAATAACCGGCGCCGCTCAAGGCATCGGCAAAGCGGTGGCCGAACGCGCGGCTCGGGAAGGGGCCCGTTTGGCGCTGATCGATCGCTCCCCCTATCTGGAAGAGGTCGTGGCCGTTTTACGCGAACGCGGCGCCGATATCATCGCCCTGCAGGCCGATTTGGAGCATTGGGAAGCAGCGCGCGATGCGCTGGATCAGGTGCAACAGCACTTTGGGCGCGTGGATATTATGGTGAACAACGTGGGCGGCACCATCTGGGCACGACCGTTTGCCGACTATGCGCCGCAACAGATTGAGGCGGAGATTCGGCGCTCGCTGTTCCCGACGCTATGGGGTTGCCGCGCCGCGTTGCCGCATATGCTGGCGCAGGGGAGCGGAGTGATCGTCAACGTCTCTTCGGTCGCCACGCGCGGCGTCAATCGCGTTCCCTATTCCGCAGCCAAAGGCGGCGTCAACGCCCTGACCCAATCACTGGCCTTTGAATATGCCGGCGCCGGCATTCGCATCAACGCCACGGCGCCGGGCGGCACCGAAGCGCCGCCGCGGCTGACGCCACGCAATCGCGAATCCCCGACGCAACAGGAGGAAAGTTGGTATCGGCAGGTGGTTGAGCAAACGCTCGACAGCAGTCTGATGCACCGCTACGGCAGCGTCGATGAACAAGCCGCCGCTATTCTGTTCCTCGCCAGCGCCGAAGCCAGTTACATTAACGGAACGGTGCTGCCGGTCGCCGGCGGCGATTTGGGGTAAAACAGGCGCCGGGGGATCAACGTATGATCCGCCGGCCCTGCGCATCGATCACCGGCTCCCCGTCCTCTTTGCTGAAGGCGCCGCGCTGCGGATCCGGCAGAATATCCAAAACCACCTCCGATGGGCGGCACAGACGCGTGCCGAGCGGCGTCACTACGATAGGGCGATTGATCAGGAGCGGCCGTTGCAGCATAAAGTCGATCAGTTGTTCATCGCTCCAGGCGCTGTCGTCCAGATGCAGCTCGGCGTAGGGCTCGACGTTTTTGCGCAGCAAGGCGCGCGGCGTCATGCCCATCTCGGCCAGCAGTGCTGTCAAACGTTCGCGGCTGGGCGGCGTTTCCAGATACAAAATCACCTCCGGCTCAGCGCCGCTGTTGCGGATCAGCGCCAGCGTGTTGCGCGACGTGCCGCAGGCGGGATTGTGATAAATTTTGATGTCGCTCATGTCAGTTGCTCCGGTTATGGCAAAACGGACAGCCGCAGCGCCAGCGCGGCCAGGGTGACGAACAGGATCGGCAGCGTCATCATCACGCCTACGCGAAAATAATAGCCCCAGGTAATGACGATGTTCTTCCTTGCCAACACATGCAGCCACAGCAGCGTAGCCAGGCTGCCGATCGGGGTGATTTTGGGGCCGAGATCGCTGCCGATAACGTTAGCGTAAATCATCGCCTGCTTGATGACGCCTTCCGCGCTGCTGCCGTCGATCGACAGCGCCCCCACCAGCACCGTCGGCATGTTATTCATGACGGAGGAGAGAAACGCGCTCAGGAAACCGGTGCCGAGCGTCGCCGCCCACAGCCCCTGCCGCGCCAACGCATCCAGTACGCCGGACAGCAAATCGGTCAAGCCGGCATTGCGCAGCCCGTAGACCACCAGATACATGCCCAGCGAGAAAATCACAATCTGCCAAGGCGCCCCGCGCAGCACTTTGCCGGTATCGATCGCCCGCCCGCGTTTCGCCACCGCCAGCAGCACCAGCGCACCGCAGGCGGCGACCAAACTAACCGGCACGCCGAGCGGCTCCAGGCCGAAGAAGCCGATCAGCAACAGCGCCAATACGGCCCAGCCGGTCCTAAACGTCGCGCGATCGCGGATCGCTTCCCGCGGTACCGGTAAGCGCGCCAACGCGTAGCGCTGGGGAATATCTTTGCGGAAGAACAGATGCAACATCACCAGCGTCGCCGCCACGGCGACGAGGTTGACCGGCACCATCACCGCCGCATACTCCGTAAAGCCCAAGTGGAAGAAATCCGCCGAAACGATATTCACCAAATTGGACACCACCAGCGGCAGGCTGGCGGTATCGGCGATAAAGCCTGCCGCCATCACGAAAGCCAGCACCGCCGCAGGGCGAAAGCCGAGCGCCGACAGCATGGCGATCACGATCGGCGTCAGGATCAGCGCGGCGCCGTCGTTCGCAAACAGCGCCGCCACCACCGCGCCCAACAACAGCATGTAGGTAAACAGCCAGCGCCCTTTACCGTTGCCCCAACGGGCGACATGCAAGGCGGTCCAGGCGAAAAAACCGCTCTCATCCAGCAACAGGCTGATAATGATGACGGCGATGAAGGTCGCGGTCGCATTCCAGACTATCTGCCACACCACGGGAATATCGCCGACGTGCACCACGCCGCTCAGCAATGCCAACCCCGCCCCGATTGACGCGCTCCAGCCAATACCCAGCCCTTTCGGTTGCCAGATAACCAAGATCAACGTCAGAATAAAGATCGTCCCCGCCACTATCATCGCTGCCTCACTGCCTCTCAAACTTACATATATGTTTTTTCGAATATATAACGGCAAATTTTTTTTACCGTTACGAGCAGCCTTTCGCCACGCGTTGCCCCAACGCCGCCACCTGCTCTGGACGGCACAGATAAGCCTGCTCAATAATCGCCGCCGCCCAGGCCGGCATATGCGGCGACAGGCGATAATGTATCCATTTGCCGTCGCGCCGATCGAGCAACAGCCCGCTTTCGCGCAGCATCGCCAGATGCCTTGAGATTTTGGGTTGCGGCAGCGCCAGAGCACCCGACAGCTCGCACACGCACAGCTCGCCGGCGTGGCGCAGCAATAGCACCAGCGTCAGACGCGTATCGTCCGACAAGTTTTTAAACAGCTTCAGCGGCGTCAATGACGACATAATGCGCTCCTGGTATTCTTTGCCCCACTATAATCCAGCGCTGGAACATTTCAAAATCATATTCGTTTAAACGAATATAAATTCACGCGACATGTCATCGCGCACGCCCGGCTATCGGCGAGTTAAGTTTCAGCTATCGATTCCATACGCCAAAGCCGCTGTTCATTATGTGCTCTTTCGCTACAATCGTGAGCACTGACATTCACCGTATCGAGGACACCATGTACAACTTCTCCCGCTATCAGGCAAAAGAACTGGCGCTGGCTTACATGAGCGGCAAAAAGCACGATCTGTCGCCACAGGAGTTTTTGCAGCAGTTGAAAAGCAGCGAAAGATCGTTTGAACACCTGCTGAAACACGGCAGCGAAATCCCGCGTGAAGTGCTGGTCAAAAGCTTCTGAACGGCCGGTTGCCGGCCCCTTTTCCTCTACATCGCCGGTGGCGAGCCTGACGGGCCCGCGCATTCCCGGCTGTCCATCCCCTTCGCCTCACCGCATAATTTCGCCCCCAAAGGCGAAAAGTTGATAAATTCGCATCTATAAGCGAATTATTGACTTATTCGCATCCAGGTGCGAATTTATAGTCTTCCTATTGCCAACAACGGATCACGCCATGCCGACACCAATCAGCGTAATCAGCGGCGATCTGGTCGATTCTCGCCGGTCAGACACCGTCAACTATCTCAATGGGCTGCACAGCCTGCTCGAACGGCTGCAGCGCGATGGGCGGCTGCATCAGGTGGAGATTTTCCGCGGCGACGCCTTCCAGGCGCAGGCCGCCCCCGAGGACGGGCTGTTTCTGGCGGTGTACATTCGCCTCGCTCTGCGGGCGATGGGCGCCGCGCACTGGGATGCGCGCATCGCCGTCGGGCTGGGCAGCCAGCGGCCCGATGCCATCGGTTACGGCAGCGCCTTTATCAATTCCGGCAGCGCGCTGGACGCCATGGCGAAAAATTGCCGGCTGGCTCTGAAAACCGACAACGATCGGACAAACGCCATTGTCAGCGATCTGCTGCCGATGTTAGATCATGTGATTAGCCGCCTGTCACAGACCGAAGCGCGCATCGTCCAGGCAAGAATGTTCGCCGACAGCGGCGCGGCCGTGGCGGACCAACTGCAAAAAGCCGCCTCCACGGTCTCCGCCGCGCTGAAACGCGCGGCCTACGAGGAAATCATGCGGTTTATTCACGCCATTAACAGGATCGTCTGACTATGGATCTGACCTATGCACCCTTGCTGGCCTGGCTGTTGCTCGCCCACTTGCTGGCGGATTTTCCGCTGCAGCCGCGGAGTTGGGTGGAAGATAAAATCCAACATCGCGCACGCTCGCGTTTTCTGCTGTTGCACGCCTTGCTGCACGGGGTGCTGGCCGCCTGGGTGGTGGCCGGTTTCGGCCTGCTGCACGGCGGGCTCTCTTCACGCCAGGTGCTGGCCAGCCTGCTGGTCATCGCCCTCAGCCACTACCTGATCGATTGGCTGAAAGTCACCATCATGGCCCGCCTGAGCCCGGCCCGCAGTTTCCTGCTCGATCAGGGATTGCATCTGGCGGTGATCGCCTTGCTGTGGCTAGGGCTGACGCCGAATGCGGCTGAACTGCTCGCCGCGCTGGGGCGGCAACTGGGGAGCTGGCAAACCGGTCTGGTGCTGGTGGCCTACAGCCTGATTTATCTGCCGATGAGTCTGCTGATCGGGCAACTGCTGGCGCGCTGGACGCCGCAAATGCCGCCTTCGGCCAAGGCCGATAACGACTCGCTGCTGCGCGCGGGCAAACAGATTGGCTATCTGGAGAGAACGCTGATCCTGACCTTTGTGCTGCTGGGGCAGATCCCGGCGATCGGTTTTTTGCTGGCGGCCAAATCCATCTTCCGTTTCGGCGATCTGCGCCAGAGCGACGATAAGATGCGTACCGAGTATGTGCTGCTCGGCACGCTGTTTTCCTTCACGCTGACCATCATGCTCGGCCTGTTGGTCAACAAACTGCTGTAGCGGTGAGGGGGCGAAGCATTTCGCCCCCGAAGTGAACGCCGAGGCGGCTTACAGCCACTCGCCGAAGCGGCGGATGTAGAAACGCTTCATCATCTGCGCAACCACGCAGTAGCTGACCAGCGTCGCGGCCAGCCACGGGAAGTATTCCCACGGCAGCGGCTGCAGGCCAACCAGGGCACCGAGCGGCGAGAACGGAATGTAAATGCCGAGCGCCATCACCAACCCGGTGGTCAGCAACACCGGCAGCGCCGCGGTGCTCTGAATGAACGGGATCTTCTGGGTGCGCAGCATATGCACCACCAGCGTTTGCGACAGCAGCCCCTCGATGAACCAACCAGACTGGAACAGCGCCTGGTGTTCCACGCTGTTGGCGGCGAACACGTACCACATCAGCGCATAGGTCGTAATATCGAAGATCGACGAGGTCGGCCCAATCCACAGCATAAAGCGCCCGATGTTTTTGGAATCCCACTTGCGCGGCTTGCGCAGGAACTCTTTGTCCATCTTGTCCCACGGCAGCGACAGCTGAGAAATGTCGTACATCAGGTTCTGAATCAACAGGTGGATCGCCAGCATCGGCAAGAACGGAATGAAGGCGCTGGCCACCAGCACCGAGAACACGTTGCCGAAGTTGGAGCTGGCAGTCATGTTCAGGTACTTGATGATATTGCCGAAGGTCTCGCGCCCCTTGATCACCCCCTCTTCCAGCACCATCAGGTTCTTTTCCAACAGAATGATGTCCGCCGACTCCTTGGCGATGTCGGTGCCGGTATCGACCGAAATGCCGACGTCGGCGTCGCGCAGCGCCGGGGCATCGTTGATGCCGTCGCCGAGGAAACCGACAGTATGGCCGTTGGCCTGCAGCATTTTCAGCACCCGCGATTTTTGCAGCGGCGTCAGCTTGGTGAACACCGTGCGCTGTTCCACTTCGCGCGCCAGCTCTTCGTCATCCATCTGTTCAATCTGCAGCCCGGAGAGCGGTTCACCCGGCTCCAGCCCGACGTCGCGGCAAATCTTGCAGGTGATCACCGGGTTGTCGCCGGTCAGCACCTTCACCGTCACGCCGTTTTCCTGCAGTGCGGCGATCGCCTGCTGCGCGCTCTCCTTCGGCGGATCGAGGAAGGTCAGCAGCCCCTGCACCACCATGTCGCGCTCATCGGCCACGCTCAGCGGTTCGGCCGAGCGTTGCGCATCCAGCTCGCGCGTCGCCAGCACCAACACGCGGAAGCCATCTTCGTTATACTCGCGAGCCAGCGCCTGCAGCGCCGCACGACGCGTTTCATCCAGTTCCAGCGTCTTGTCGCCTTCGCGCACGTGGGTGGCGATCTCCAGCATCTCCTCCACCGCGCCCTTACAGATCAGCTGCTGTCTGTCATGCTCATCCGCCACCACGATCGACAGACGGCGGCGCACGAAATCGAACGGCAGCTCATCCACCTTGCTGAAACGTCCCAGGGCTTCGATCCCCGGTTTGCCGCGCCCGAAGCGGATCACCGCCTGGTCCATCAGGTTCTTCATGCCGCTCTGGTGGAAGCTGTTCAGCCAGGCCAGGTGCAGCACCTCGTTATCCCTGGCGCCATTGACGTCGATGTGGTGCTCGAGAATGATGCGATCCTGCGTCAGCGTACCGGTCTTGTCGGTACAGAGCACGTCCATGGCGCCGAAGTTCTGAATGGCGTTCAGGCGCTTCACCACCACCTTGCGGCGCGACATGGCGATCGCCCCTTTCGCCAGGTTGGAGCTGACGATCATCGGCAGCATTTCCGGCGTCAGACCGACCGCCACCGCCAGCGCGAACAACGCCGCTTCGCTCCAGTCGCCTTTGGTGAAGCCGTTGATCAGCAACACCACCGGTACCATCACCAGCATGAAGCGAATCAACAGCCAGCTGACGCTGTTCACCCCGCGATCGAACGCGGTTTGCGCCCGCGAACCGACGATCGACTTGGCGAGCGAGCCGAAGTAGGTGCGCCCGCCGGTCGCCACCACCACTGCCGTCGCGGTGCCGCTGGCGACGTTGGTGCCCATCAGGCAGATGTTGGACAGCTCAAGCAGCGCGTTCTCGCTGGAGACCTCCCCTTCGCTCGACTTCTGCGCCACGTTGCCCATCGCATCGTATTTCTCGATAGGGATCGCTTCACCGGTCAAAATCGCCTGGCTGATGAACAGATCGCGCGAAGCGATAAGGCGCACGTCGGCCGGCACCATGTCGCCGGCGGAGAGCTGAATGATATCCCCCGGCACCAGTTCGCGGATCGGCACCTCCAGCGTCAGCGGATGCGCGCTGTAGCTGCTGCGGCGCAGCACCGTAGCGGTGGTACGCACCATCGATTTCAGCGCTTCCGCCGCCTTGTTGGTGCGGTATTCCTGCCAGAAACGCAACAGCCCGCTCAACGTGACCATGGTCAGGATGATGATGACGCCGGTGAGTTCAGTTTCTTCACCGCTCTGGAGCGGCAGCCAATAATCGGTAAAGAAACTGATCGCAGCCAGCACCATCAGCACGAAGATAAACGGGTTATTGAAGGCCTTGATCAGCTGGATCAGGGCGTGCGGTGCCTTGTCGTGGGCGACCTGGTTGGCGCCGAACTGTTCCAGCCGTTCATCGGCGTCGTCCTGGGTCAAGCCGTTGCGGTTGCACTTCAGGTTCGCCAGCGTCTGGGCGATGCTGTTGGTCGCCTCTTGCGCAATGGCGTAGCTCACTGCGTCTTTATCACGGCGGTGCGTTCTTTCATTAATCTGAGTCATAACGCTATTCTCTTATTTTAGTTCTGCGCACAGGGTTCTCCCGCCCGATAAACAGGTGACTATGCACAGCTTGGAATTTGTTTAATTAGCGCGACTGAATGGCGAGATCACCCGGCCAGCCACGCAAGAATTATTTCCCTTCCGGGGTCATCGTCCATAACGCCTCCTTAATGCCCAACGTTATTCACGGCGTGCCTGAATAAACCCGAACATGCAATCAAGTTAATAAATATTTATATGATTAATCAGACCGGTAATTCGGACGCAACGCGCCAGCGAACGGCGCTCACACTTTTTTCCAGGCTGATGCGGCAGACAATACCCTCAATTTCTTTTTGCGCGGCCGGCGTGGCGTTAATTTCCGCGCACACTTCCAATTGCCCAGGGCTGGCAATATCGGCGCTGCGCAAGGATTGCAACCGCAAGGCCACGCCGTTCAACGCCTGCAATATCAGGGTGCGCACCAGAATTTCATCCTGCTCGCCGCAGGTCACCTGAATGCGATAGCACAGTTCGAGATCGGTCGCCTGCTGTTGCGGCTGCAGGTTGATGCGCTGCGCGGCTTCGCGCAGCAGGATATTGGCGCACAGGATCACCAGCGTGGCGACCACCGCATCCCAATGCTGGCCCAGGCCGCACAGCACGCCGATGCCCGCAGAACACCACAGCGTGGCGGCGGTGTTGAGGCCGCGAATGTTCAGCCCTTCACGCATGATTACGCCGGCGCCGAGGAAGCCGATGCCGGATACGATCTGCGCGGCCACGCGGCCGGCACTGGCCGGATCGGTGGACATAGAGCTGAGAATGAAGACCGCCGCGCCGGTCGCCACCAGCGCATTGGTGCGCAGGCCGGCCATGCGTTGGCGCCACTGGCGCTCGGCGCCAATCACCGCGCCCAGGCACATCGCCAGCAATAAATTTAAAACGAAAGGAGTCATAGCCATGACTTTCCCCTTAATTAACGACAGGAGATAAAATCATGTGCTGTTTAGCACACGCGAAAACGCGCTGAAAATAAATCAGCGAATCAGCGTGTCATGCCTGGAGGGAAAAGGCTGTGGCTGCAGAATACCATAATAACGTCCAACTCAATTCACCTGAAGCCACCTGGCATCAGGAAACGTTTTCTTATTCGGGTATGCACAGCTCAGAAATAACTGGAGAGGGGTGCTGCCCGCCGCTAGCGGCAAGCAACAAATCAGAAGAGAATTGGTCAGCTTGCCTTATTTATTTTATTACAACTGCAACTGTCCAATTGGGTTTCTCCACCGAAATTTTGGCTGAGTATAGTGACGTCGGATAATGAAGTAAAGGCTAATTTATTAAACGAAAAATAAACTGAAATACCGCACTGATATTTCGATGTCACAAATAGGGCGCGGCAACGTTGGGTAGCGGTGTGCTTATCGGTAAACTACCCTCCTTCATCTTTCAAGGACGCCTCCGATGAAACAACGGTTTTCCCCGCTCGCGCTCGCGCTGCTCGTCAGCTTTTCCGCCGATGCCTTGCTGCTGCGGCAAGGCGACGTGCAGTTTGAACTCGATCCCGCCACGCTGCGCATCGCCGCAGGTGCGGTGCCGGTCAACTTGGCTCAGCCCACGCAACAGGTGGCGGATCTCACCGCGTCGCCACAGCGCGCCAGCTGGCGATGGCCGCAAAGCGCGGTCAGCGTGAGCGCCCGCCTGGAAGACGGCGATCTGCGCCTGAGCTTCCGTAGCGACCGGCCGCAAACCCTGAGCTGGTATCGTCTGCCTCCGCAGGCGGCGGCGCTGTTGCTGCCGATCGGCGAAGGCAGCCGCATTCCACTCGACAACCCGGTCTGGCGCAACTACCTGACGACGGAAATGACGCCGCTGGATACCAACTGGGATCTGAAACTGCCGCTGTGGAGCCAGCAACATCAGGACAAGGTCTACAGCTGGCTGATGTTGACGCCGTTCAGCAACCGGGTCACCTTCGCTTCGGAGCAGGAAAAGCTGGCGATGCGCGCCGAGCATCAGTTCAACCGCTTCAATCAACAACAGGCATTCGAGGTGCTGCTGCACGTGGGAAACACGCCGCTGTCCGGCGCCCGCCGTTACCGCGAGATTCTGCAACAAAGTGGCCAGTTCAGCAGCCTGCGCGAAAAGATGAAACAGGCGCCCGAAGGCGAAAAGCTGATCGGCGCAACCCATATCTACCTGTGGGGCGACCAGCTGCTGGCGGCGGAAGATGTCAAAGATTGGCCGGGCTTGCTGCACTACCTCGCCTCTCCCGCCGCCGAAGCGCTGCGGCAGCAGATGGATGCCGAGAGCAGAAAATCTCTGCGGCAATTGGCGGGCAAAACGCCGGAAGGCTGGCAACAACAGTCCCTGATAGACGGCATCAACCAGGCGCTGACGGCGCAGTTCGCGCTGGGCGCGACGCCGGATGACGCCGATTTCCTGCAGGCGCAGCAGCGCCAGGCCGCCGCAGTGCGTGAGCGGGCGCAGCAAGAGCTGGGGCGCTGGTTAACCCCAGCGGACGGTTGGGGGCAAGGGCTGGCCAAACCACTGATCGATGCGCTGCGCCAGGCCGGTTTGCCGCGCCTGTGGTTGGGCACCGACAACTGGACCGCCGCCTTCCTGCACCCGCAAGCGGTGGCCGCCGCCAAAGCGGCCGGCTATCTGATCGCCAGCTACGACTCCTATGATACTGCCATTGCGCGCGGCGTGAACGACAGCTGGCTCACCGCGCAACTGCCGACGGCGCTGCGCGAAACCTGCGCCATCGTGCGCGCCGACGGCAGCAAGAAACCCGGCTTCGGCAAACAGGGTTACTACCTTAATCCGGGCTGCGTCCTGCCCTATTCTCAACAGCGCATGCGCGAGCTGGTGCAACTGGCCGGGTTGAACAGCCTGTTTCTCGACGTGGACGGCACCGGCATGGTGTCCGATGACTATCAGCCCGACCACCCGACCGGCGCAGCGCAGATGGCCGAGGCGCGCAACGCCCGGCTGGCCTGGTTCAGCGCCACCCTTAAGTTGCCGCTCGGCTCGGAGGACGGCAACGCGGTGACCGCCCGCAGCCTGATGTTCGCCCACGGCATGGAAACCTGGGGATTCGGCTGGGGCGATAAACAGATGAATCAGGATAAGTCCTCGCCCTATTATCTCGGCGCCTGGTGGCCCAACGCCCAACCGGCGTTTTTCTTCCGCCCCGCCAGAGTGAAACAGCCCTACCGCACGGTCGAATTCGATCCGCGTTATCGCCTGCCGCTCTACCAGGCCGTTTTCCACGATGCGATCGTCAGCAGCCACCATTGGAATTACGACAATCTGAAGTTCAGCGACGTTCAGACCAGCCGCAGCCTGCTCAGCCAGCTGTATAACACTGCGCCGATGTTCCATCTGAGCCGCGCCACCCTGGCCGCACGCTTGCCGGCGATCAAACGCGCCGATGCCGCTTTCCGGCCGCTGCATCAGGCTCTGTGGGACAAAGCGCTGACCGACTTCCGCTGGCTCGATCGGGACGGCTGGGTGCAACAGACGACCTTCAGCGACGGCTCGACGCTGACCGCCAACTTTGGCGAGCGGCCTTTCGCCGGCATAGCGGCCCACAGTCTGCGTGCCAAACTGGCCGACGGCCGCACGCTCGACGTTGCCCCTTAGCAAGGTCGCCGGTGGTGGGCTACGCTAGGCTATATTTCCGACGACACGCAAGGAGCGGCCGATGACGCCTCTTATTCACACTCTGCTCGACGACATTTGGCAAAGCCTGGGGCAACGCCCCGCGCCCGTCGACCGGCTCACCGTCAGCGGCGCCGGCGCATTGCCTTCGGCGTTTCCCGTCACCGAATTGGCCACCGCCGCCTGGGGCGCCGCCGGATTGGCCTGCGGCGAATTGCTGCGCCGTGAGGCTGCCGACGCGCCGCAGGCCTGGATCGATCA
Source organism: Serratia sp. LTN-2 (assembly GCF_059740205.1). NCBI lineage: Bacteria > Pseudomonadati > Pseudomonadota > Gammaproteobacteria > Enterobacterales > Yersiniaceae > Serratia > Serratia sp. LTN-2. The sequence goes on from NZ_JCAXDO010000003.1 coordinate 68,251, forward strand.
ACGCCTGGCCTCATTCTGGTTCGGCTGGACGCTGCGTCCGTTGGGTTGGACGCTGCCTGCGGCGTGGGACGCGCTGGCCGGCGACTATGCCACGGCGGATGGCTGGATACGCCTGCATACCAATGCGCCGCACCATCGGCGAGCGGTGGAACAGATGCTGGGCGCGGCATCGGATAAAGGCTCGCTGGCGGCGCGCGTGCTGAGCTGGAAAAAAAGCGAACTGGAACAGGCGGTCATCGAGGCCGGCGGCTGCGCGGCCCAAATGCGTTCGGCGGCCGACTGGCGCCAGCATATTCAGGGCAAGAGCGTGGCGCTCGAACCGTTGATCCACACCTCGATGCAGCCGGAAGCGCCGCCGCCGGGTTGGGCGCTGCCCGCCGCCCGGCCGCTGCACGGCGTACGGGTGCTGGATCTGACGCGCATTCTCGCCGGGCCAATCGCCACGCGTTTTCTCGCCGGTTTGGGCGCCGACGTGCTGCGCATCGATCCTTACGGTTGGGATGAACCCGGCGTCGAGCATGAGGTGATGCTGGGCAAGCGCAGCGCGCGCCTCAACCTGAGCAATGCGCACGATCGCCATACGTTTGAACACCTGCTGAAGAACGCCGACGTGATTGTGCACGGCTACCGCGCCGGTGCGCTGGAGAAGCTGGGCTATGGCACGGAGGAAAGGCGCGCGCTGGCGCCGGGCCTGATCGACGTCTGCCTGAATGCCTACGGCTGGAGCGGGCCGTGGCGCACCCGGCGCGGTTTCGACAGTCTGGTGCAGATGAGCTGCGGGCTGGCGGAGGCAGGCATGGTTTGGCGCAGCGCCAGTATGCCGGTGCCGCTGCCGGTACAGGCTCTGGACCACGCCACCGGCTATTTGATGGCGGCAGCGGTATTGACCGGTATGGCGCAGCGCATGAAAAACGGTGCCGGCTACCACGCCCGGTTGTCGCTGGCGCGCACGGCGCAACTGCTGTTGGCGCATCCGCATCCGACGCATTATCGGCCGGAACCGCTGGCGCCTGCCGGCCCCGCCGACGAGAATCCGGAAACGGAACTGACTTACTGGGGCGCCGCGCAACGCCTGCGCACGCCGCTAAACCTGCAGGGCACCGCACTGCAATGGGCGCTGCCGGCGACCACGCTCGGCGCCTCGCAGCCGGAGTGGCTGCGCCGTTAAACCGCCGCCAACTGCTGCTGCAGCCACTGCAGCAAACGTGTCACCGCCGGCGTCAGCCCGGCGGTCTGCGGCCATGCCAGATAAACGTCGTCATCGCTCAGGCGGCATGACGCGGCCAGCGCCACCAGCTTTCCCGCGTCGATCGCGTCCTGCACCAGCAGCTTTTTCGCCAGCGCGATGCCGAACCCTTGTTCCGCTGCGCGAATCAACAATCCGGCATCGTTGAACAGCGCCTGTTGCCGCCCGCACAACGAGCGCCCCTGTGCGTTGAACCAATCGCGCCAGGGGCTGACGTCGTGTTCCAGCAACGGTATATCCCCGCCGCTCTCGAATGCCTCCCGCCACTGCCGCGCCATGTCCGGTGAAGCGACCGGCAGCACATCACCCGCCGCGATGCGCTGCGCCTGCAGCCCCGGCCAATGCCCGCCGCCGATGCGGATCGCCGCATCGAAGCCGCGCTGCGACAGATCCTGTAGCGTCAATGAGGCATCGATATCGAGCGCAATATCGGCACAGGCCTGATTAAAGGCCGGCAAACGCGGCAACAGCCAGTAATGGGCAAAAGACGGCAACACGCTGATGCGCAGCGTCTGGCTTGCCGCCGCACGTCGGGCGCGGGCCACGCCCTGCTGCAGCGCCTGCAGCGCCGGTTCCACCGCCGCCAGCAACTCTCGCCCGGCCGCATTCAAACGCAGCCCGCGCCCGCGCCGTTCAAACAGCGGGTAGCCGACCGCCTGCTCCAGCTGCTGAATTTGCTGGCTCACCGCCCCATGCGTCAAATGCACCTGCTGCGCCGTGGCACGCAAATTTTCCAACCGGGCGGCGATCGCAAAAGTCGGCAAGACATGCAGGGGAAGACGTTCATTCATCATTGGTTAACCAGGCTATCCAAAAAGGGTATTTTTTATCGATTTTGACCGACAGGCAAATGTTCTATGTTTACCTGACCATTCCTGACGCTTTCGGAGCCGCCATGCACCCACGTTTACAACAGGATCTCGCTCAGTTTCCGCAGATTCTCGACCACACCCGCCAGCTGGCTGAGGACTTTCTGGCTGGGCTGCAGCAGCGCTCGGTCTGCCCGCCGCTCGCGCACCAGCAGCTGCAGCCGGGTGATGACCGATTAGCAGAAAACGGCGCCGGCGCCCTGGCGGCGCTGGATGACTTCTGGCAGAAGTATCAGGCCGGCATTTCCGCCAGCGCCGGCCCGCGTTATTTCGGCTTCGTCACCGGCGGCGGCACCCCGGCGGCGGTCGCCGCAGACTGGCTGGTTAGCGTGACAGACCAAAATAGCCTGCTCAGCCATGATACCATCGCAGCCACGATTGAACTGGCTGCCGTGGCGCAGTTGAAATCCCTGCTGGGCCTGCCGGAAGCGTTCAACGGCAGCCTGGTCAGCGGCGCCACCATGGCCAATTTCGCCGGGCTGGCCATTGGCCGACAGTGGCTGGGCCAACGACACGGTGTCGATGTCGCCCAACAGGGCCTGGCGGCACTGGGCCCCATCCGGGCATTGGCGGCCAATCCACACTCCAGCAGCGTGAAGGCGCTCAGCATGCTCGGCATCGGCCGCGAAGCGTTGACGACCGTCGCCAGCCTGCCGGAGTCTGAAGCCATGGATATGGAAGCACTGGAGCGGCAGCTCGCCGCTGGCGAAGGCCGGCCCACGTTGGTGCTCGCCAGCGCCGGCACGGTCAACACCGTCGCTTTCGACGATCTGCCGCGTCTGCTGGCGCTGCGGGAGCGTTATCCGTTTTGGCTGCATGTCGATGCGGCCTTCGGCGGCGTGGCGGCCTGCTCGCCGCTATACGCTGCGAGGCTCGAGGGCTGGCAACATGCGGATTCCATCACCGTCGATGCCCACAAATGGCTGAACGTGCCTTACGACAGCGCGATCCAATTTACCCGCCATCTGGATCTACAGATGCAGGTGTTTCAGAACCATTCGGCCTACCTGGAGGCGCCGACGCTGCGGCCGGACAACTACCTGCATCTGACGCCGGAAAACTCGCGCCGCTTTCGCGCCCTGCCGCTCTGGCTAACGCTGAAAGCCTATGGCCGCAGCGGTATCCGGGATATCGTCGAGCGCAACGTCCAACTGGCGCAGGCGCTGGGGGCGGCGTTAGCGGCAGACGAGGGGTTCCACCTGCTGGCACCGGTGAATTTGAACGTGGTGTGCTTTGCGCTCAGCCATCCGCAAGGTGAGCGCGAGGCGGCGCGCGATCGCTTTCTCGAGCGCCTTAATCGGCATGGCGTAGTACGCTGCACCCCGACCACCTATAACCATCAGCCGGGGATCCGCGCCGCGTTGGTCAACTGGATGACGCAGGAGCAGGACATCCAATTGGCGCTGGACTCGTTGCGCCATTGCCTGGCGGAGACGGCTTAGGCGCTCGGCAAGTCACCGAGGTGAAAGGTCTGCAAACGCCGCTCTTGCCGCCCGTCATCGCCGATATTGTCCGGCGACAGCCAGGCGGTAAACGCCGCGCGCAGCGGCGGCCACTCTCCGTCGATGATCGACAGCCAATCGGTGTCGCGCGTGCGCCCTTTGACGACAATCGCCTGGCGGAAAGTGCCCTCGTAACGAAAGCCAAAACGCTCGGCGGCCTGGCGTGAAGGCAGATTGAGGTTATCGCACTTCCATTCGCAGCGCCGGTAGCCAAGATCGTCGAACAGATGCCGCAGCATCAGGAAGATCGCTTCGCTGCCGAGGGCGCTGCGTTTCATCAACGGCGACCAGTTGATGGTTCCCAGCTCTGCCACACCGTTGGCGGGATCGACGCGCAAAAAGGCGCAGGTTCCCACCGCGCGCCCGTTCTCCTGCGCGATCACTACCATCGTGTTTCTGTCGGCGCTGGTTGCCTGGGCCTGGAGATAGCGCTGGAAATCCTCGCGCGTCTGCGGCCGTTCCCAGAACAGATAGGTCCAGTCGCTATCGTCTTCGGCGGTTTGATAAGCGCGATAGAGTTCATCACCCCAGCGATCGATGTTCAGCGGTTCCAGACGGCAAAACCGTCCTTGCAGTAACGTCTGTCCGGGCATGCCTGCCGGCTGCCAATGGGGAAGAGCGTCGCCTATCGGCTGCCCGTACGGATTCCGTCTCATCGCGGCGTCCTGTTTTTGAAAGGGAAAAAGCACGTTAAAACCAACTCAGGCCAGAGACAACTCCGACCTGCTTTTTGGCGCAGGTTTGCCAGAAAGCGGCGCAACTGTTTAGAGAAATAACTCAATTCCCGTTTGGCATTCACAGAAATGATTTCAGATGAAATAAATATCCATATAACTCATTGTAAAACGGTGATTTATGGCAACAATTAAGCTACACATTTCAGCAATAACGTTAACTTTTGTTTGCCGTTATGATACAAAATGAAGTGATTGTCATTCTCAAAAACACTGTCACACTAGATAATTGATTGATTTTAAACCATAAAAAACCAACTGCGCAAAGTGAGTTGTTTTTGAGCGTTCAAAAAGCCCGCTGAAAAGCTTCAAAAAAACAACACATGAATTTTTTTTAAGACTTTTCCTAGCAAACTAAAATTTTGTTTCGTGACATGATGGGCAGAATCCCGGCGAGAGATGCCGCCAGGCACGGGCGCCAAGTACAAATCAGGCCTATCATATTGAAGCGGAGCCGTCAGTGGAACGCTCTGACTTAAGCTAAACTTATAGATTCATGTGATTAATAAGTTTAGTATGAAAATATCATTGAGTGCCGCCGCGTTTATTGATAGAACACTCGCTACACTGAATTATTGTTTCATTTTGCCTTTCGGCTTTTTAGGCTTTTTCTCATATTACCGCAGTAAAACGGATTTAAGTGGGGGTGCGATATGCCAACGATCATCATGGATTCATGTAGCTATACCAGATTGGGATTAACCGACTATCTGACTTCGCACGGCGTGAAGAAACGCCATATTAATGCCATTGAGGATATTGACAGCCTGCATGAAAAATGCAGTAAGTTGAATCCCAGTTTGGTGTTTATTAACGAGGACTGCTTCATCCACGAAGCAAACGCCACCGAGCGAATAAAACGGGTGATATCACTGCACCCGGATACGTTATTCTTTATCTTTATGGCCATTACCAACGTACATTTCGACGATTACTTATATGTTCGCAAGAATGTCATCATATCGTCAAAATCCATCAAACCAGAGACTATGAATCAGCTACTTAGTCACTATCTCGAGAAAAAGTCCCTTCGGGTGGAGAAGTCCTCCCTGGATCAAACGCCGGTCACGTTGAGCCAGACCGAATCGAACATGTTACGCATGTGGATGTCCGGTCAAGGTACCATCCAGATATCAGACCAGATGCAAATAAAAGCTAAAACGGTCTCTTCACACAAGGGAAACATCAAGCGGAAAATAAAAACGCACAACAAGCAAATCATATACCACGTTGTTCGTTTGACTGACACGCTGACCAGTGGAATATTTGTCAATAGCCGTTAAACATACAGAGAACGCCCCCCACTCTGTTTTGGCCGTCGTTAAATATCCGGTGATAATGTAATCCGGGTGTCAAGCGTCGGAAACGCCAAAAGAATACCTGCTGCGTTATCCCCCGCTAGCGCAACGGGTATTTTTTTACATAGATAAAATAAATCCTACCGTAACGAAATAGTCTCAAAATAGACTATTTCACAAGTTGATTAATGAGATTACCCGAAGTCACTGCCCGCGTTCGCGGTGCGGCTCCACAAAGGTGCCGTCGCGGCTATCTATTTCATTAAAGAACCACACGCCCGCCGGATAATCCTCAAGGGAAACCAGATACATGGTGCCCTCGTTGAACACCTCTACGGCCAGGATGACGCCTTCCCGCCGTGGGCCGCCGTCTGTTTTTACCGTCACGCGATCGTTAACCTGCATACCTTTCCCCATTATTTGCGATTGGCGTCAGTGTATTACAAAACGCAGGGAGAACACACCGCCCTGTCCTGCCGCACTCTGCTATCAGCGTAGCAGCCATCAGGATTTTTCACTTCCTTAACATTTTGGCCGCAGAATCTTAAGCCGGCCCCGCGTAACCTGTCCGTAGGCGTTTCCCCCCCAGAGAAGCGCTCGCAAATGAAGAAGTAACAAGGAACTTTTGCCCGCTGACTTGCGGGCTTTTTTTTGCCCCGCGCCAAATTACAGGCATAAAAAAACCCGCCGCAGCGGGTTCTTTTCAATCAGCGGTAAACGCCAATTAGATAGCGGTAACGTTAGCCGCAGATGGACCTTTCGCACCGTTCTCGATAGAGAACTGTACGTTCTGGCCTTCAGCCAGGGTCTTGAAGCCTTGATCCTGGATAGCAGAGAAGTGTACGAATACGTCTTTGCTGCCGTCTGCTGGGGTGATGAAACCAAAACCTTTAGCTTCGTTGAACCACTTCACTTGACCTTTGATCATGTTGGACATGTCTAATTTCCTTCAATAATAATGTAAGCCGCCATGGGCGAGATAGCCGGTCATCAGTTACTTATGGAGGCACTGGAAAGGAAATTCGTCAGAGAAGGGCTATCCGGGATAACGCTTTAAATTTGAACTACTTTACTCAAAATGTCGTGCATAAATAGGTCTGTACCACAGGCCGACATCATTAACTCATGAGCGAGCAGCAATAGCAACCTTTTTCGCCGTGATGAGACGCTAATCGCGGCTAAGCGCACAGGATTTGACCCTGCTTGCCGATGGAATCGCCGTCTGGCGTATCCGTAACACCCCGCTCAAATGATAGTAATTCTCGTTCTGCTGTTCTATAGTTGCCTGGCGAAATCATCCAGGGAGACTCACCATGCCGAGATGGCTCACATTACCGACCGCCTGCCGCGCCGCGCTGCTGGCCTTTGCCACTTGCAGCGCCCCGCTTGGCGCGCTGGAGTTGAATTATCAGCCTCCAGAGCCCAGCGCTGCCCCTGCCCCTAAACCGGTGGCGCCGCCAGGGCCGGCCCCCAAGGCGGCGAAACCGCCGATTACCTGGGCGGAAGCGCGAGATAAAAACGGCTTTCGCGTCGATATCGAGTGCGATCATCCGGGTTGCAGCAAGCCGCGCACCAAACCTTACCCCGCGTATGAAGGCCCGGTGAAGAAAACCGATCGCCGCCGCCAATCCGATCCTTATTCCACCAACCAGGATCCCGATTACAACATTCAGTTAGGTTATGAATGGTAACAGCGCTTTCGGAGTAATGCCTATACACCCCGCTATCACGGCCGCTTAGAATAGCGTCAGTTCACCACTCCTCCTGGTGTTGAACCTAACAAGCTGTGTTGCAAATCTTTATGCGCCTCCCTATAGGCGCTTTTTTTTTTGCCTCTCGTCATCGCGCTTTGCCGATTACAGATTGGTCTCATTGCCCGACTAAGTGATGAATGTCACAAATACGCCTCTTTGCCATTCTTATTTCGGAGGTGATGTTCATGGCCACAGGATCCCTTGCTCTCTTGGCCGTCTTGGCCGGCATTGCGGGCTATGCGCTCTACAAGCATTTCAAATCTCAGAAGAAAAGCGCATTGGTTCGCCCGTACGATCGGTAACCGGCAACGCATTTTCACCGCAAAGGCGCGGCTCACCGCACGCCGCGCCTTTGCTGATTGTCATCCTTTCATCACAAAAATGTCACAATATGGCCATATCATGATTGGCGATTATCCGCTCTGGCTTAACACCAAGGATTTCGCCCATGACCCTAATTAAAGCTGCAAACCACCAGGAAGCAGAAAAGCTCATCCGTGCCGGCACGGCCAAGAAAATCGAACTGGCCTACGATATCGACAGCGACGATTTCTTCCAGCTTGCCAGCCTGTGGTGCGATAAAGGCGCCAAGATCTCCAAAGGAAAAGAACACTTTATCGTCTCGTTAAAAGGCTTCCGCATCCCGCCTAACGATTGATCGCCTGCCGCCCATCGCGGCGGCTTCGCCCCTTCCTCGCAAAACCGCTCTATTCGACCACGCGCACCTCATTCGATTTCGCTAAGCTAACGGCAGACTTTATTGCGGGCGCACCGCCTGATAGCCGCGTCCGCCACGATGAGGAGAGTGACCATGTCAACAAATGCAGCGCTGCCCGGCATGATGAAAGCGATTGAGATCAGCCAGCCAGGCGCCCCCGAGGTTCTGGTCGTCACCGAGCGCCCGGTACCCGTCCCGCAAGCGGGCGAACTGTTGGTGAAAATTGCCGCCGCCGGCGTTAACCGCCCCGACGTGTTGCAGCGCCAGGGAAACTATGCGCCACCGCCGGGCGCTTCGGATATCCCCGGTCTGGAAATCGCCGGCGAAGTGGTGGCCCTCGGCGAAGGCGTAACCCATTTCGCCCTTGGCGATCGGGTTTGCGCCCTCATCGCCGGCGGCGGCTATGCGGAATACTGCACCGTACATGAAAGCAATGCGCTGCCGGTGCCGGCGGGTCTGAGCCTGACCGAGGCCGCCGCACTGCCGGAAACCTTCTTTACCGTCTGGGTCAACGTGTTCCAACGCGGCCACCTCAAAGCCGGCGAAACCGTGTTGATCCACGGCGGCACTTCCGGTATCGGCACAGTCGCCACCATGCTGGCGAAAGCCTTCTGTGCACAGGTGATCACCACCGTCGGCTCCGAAGATAAACGCCAGGCCAGTCTGGCGCTGGGCGCCGACGTGGCGATTAATTACCGCAACGAAGACTTTGTCACACGCACCAAAGAGGTCACCGGCGGCAAAGGCGCCGACGTAATCGTCGATCTGATCGCCGGCGACTATGTCGCCAAGAACTATCAGGCAGCGGCGATGGAAGGCCGCATCGTGCAAATCGGCACGCAACATGGCGTGGTGAAAGAGTTAAACCTGATGCCGCTGCTGTTGAAACGCCTGACCCATACCGGTTCGACATTGCGCTCGCGCAGCGTCGCGGACAAGGCGCAGATTGCCGCCGAGCTGCAAGAGAAGGTTTGGCCGCTGCTGGAACGCGGCGTGCTGAAACCGCAGATCTTTAAAACCTTCCCGCTTGAGCAGGCCGCCGCAGCGCATACGCTGATGGAGTCCAGCGAGCATATCGGCAAAATCATGCTGACGTTCTAAGACCGTTCCCCGCCGCCTCGCGGCGGGGAAGCCAATACGCCACTCAGGGAATGATGCCGCGACGGCGGAACTCATCAAACAGCGTGATAAACATGGTTTCGGTTTCAACAAACTGATGGAAACCCAAACGCCGCGCCTTGCTGCCGTCCGCGAACATGTCATAGTCCCAGGAAAAGACGAAATCGGCGAAACGCCAGCCGGCCACCGCGCGATAATCAGGCTCGGTCAAAGAGTGCCGCTGCGCCAGCTCCCGCCACAGCGGCGCTTTGTCGGCCATCATGCTCTCCAGCGTCATCGGCAACGGTGGCGCACATTCCAGCCCGAAGTACGCGGCGATTTTCGGCCACATTTCACTCCAGCGAAACAGATCGCCGTTGTTGATGTTAAACGCCTGATTGGCCGCCGCAGGTTCGGTCGCCGCCCACAGCGTAGCGCGCGCCAACAGCCCGGCGTCGGTCATTTCCAACAGGCTGTGGTAAGCGCCCGGCTTACCGGGAAAGCGCAGCGGCAGCCCGAGCGCTTTACTGATGGAGGCGTAAACCGCGATGCTTAACGCCAGATTCATCGGGTTGCCGAGCGAGAAGCCCCCCACCACGCTCGGGCGAATAGCGCTCCAGCGCCAGCGCTTGCCTGCCTGACGCTGCGCCAAATACTGCTGCTGCGCCATGTTAAACTCCGGCGGCATATGCCCCGCGTCGCTTTCGCGCGCCGGCGTTTTAAACGGCCCCAAATGCGCGCCATAGACCTTATAGCCCTGCATCAGGCTGATATGCTCCAACGCCGGCACGATCGGCTCCAGTCCTTCGACAACGTGTTGCAACATCTGCAGGTTCGGCGCCACCAGTCCCGCCCAGTCCGGCGCATCCTGATAGGCGGCATAGAAAACGTGACTAATCGCGCTCAGCGGTCGCAGCGCGTCACGCGTCGCCGCCGCATCCAGCAGGTCAACCTGCAGATGGCTCACCCCTGGCGCCGGTTGCCCACCCCGCCGCGAAACGCCCACCACTGGCCAACCCAGGCCGGTCAGCTCCTCAATCAATCGGCGCCCAATCACGCCATTGGCGCCGATCACCAGCGCCTGTCGCATTGCGTTCATCTTGCCACTCCTCGGGTTATCGATGCCCAGAGTGTTATTGATTAGCAATACTTGTGGTAGAAGAGACTTTCTACTAACACTAATAAGAAAAATCTATAGGCAAGCACATCATGGATAAGCTGAACGCGATGAAAACCTTTCTGCGGGTAGCGGAGCTGGGCAGCCTGTCGGCCGCCGCTCGCGATCTGCGTTTGACGCAGCCGGCGGTCAGTCAGCAAATCGCCGGCCTGGAGCAACAGCTGGGAGCGCAGCTGTTGTTTCGCAGCACTCGGGCGGTCACCCTGACCGAGGCTGGCAATGATTACTATCAGCGTATCAAACCGATTATGGCGGCGGTCGACGAAGCGGAAGAGGCGCTGCACGGGCAGCACCACCGGCTGCAGGGCAATCTGCGCCTTCACGCACCGACCGGTTTCGGGCAACGACACGTCACGCCGCTGGCCATCGCGTTCCAGCAGCGTCACCCGGAACTCACCATCGAGTTGCTGCTGGACGATCGCCGCGCCGACGTGATCGGCGAAGGCATCGACGTAGCGCTGCGCTTCGGCGAATTGCACGCGCCCGGCATGGTGGCGAAACGGCTGGGTGAGTTGCAACGCCTGCTGGTGGCGTCGCCGGCCTATCTGGCCAAGCACGGTACCCCCCGTTCGCCGGCGGAGCTGGTGAAACATGCGCACATTCGTTACAGCGGATTAAACGACGGTGATACGCTCACCCTGCTCGGCCCACACGGCGCCGAGATAGTCGCGCTGCGGCCCACGTTCCGCGCCAACAATACGTTATCGCTGCTGGCGGCCATCGAGGCAGGCGCCGGAATCGGCGGCGCTCAGCGGCCGTTGATCGGCAAGCAGCTGGCGACGGGGGCGTTGGTTCCCGTGTTGCCGGAATACCGCTACCCGCCCATGGCGCTGCACGCGGTCTATCCCGCTTTACGTTTTATTCCGCAGAAAGTGCGCGCCTGGGTGGCGCATCTGCAACAGGCGTTGACGACGATCGAGGGAATCAGCGGAGTGAATGCCCCCGGCCAGACGCCGGGAGCATAATCATTATTTGAACAATTTGCCGACCATGTCGCCCAATTCATTGCTGTCTTGCTGTACTTCGCCATTTGGTGAAGCGGCATCGGCTACCGTCGGCAAAAACTGCGCAATGGTGCTGGACGCCTGGGCCGGATCGACGCCCAGCTTTTCAGCCAGTTGATTGATCGCATCGCTGCCCAACGCCTGCTGCACGTGATCGCCGGTAATCGGCTGATTTTCGCCATTGCCGAGCCAGGAACCGACGATATCGCCGAACTGCCCCTGACGGAACTTGTCCAAAATGGCCTGCAGGCCGCCTTGTTGCTCGACCCACTGCATAATGGCGATGTAATCGATGCCTTTGCCGTTGGCACCGCCGCCTAAAATGTTACCCAATACGCTATCGAACAGACCCATGATATTCCCCTTTCAGCGATTCGGCCGCGCCGCGCCGCCGGATTGATTTCACGAAAAAGGGCCGCCGCGGCGACCCTGTTGAGCAACGGCTGCTTAGCCTTTGATCTTCCTGTAGACAAAAAGCACCACCAGGGCACCGATGACTGCCACCACAAAACTGCCCAGGTTAAAACCGTCAACGCGACCCATACCGAAGAAGGTGCTGATATAGCCGCCGACCACGGCGCCCACAACCCCCAGTACCACGGTCATAATAAACCCGCCGCCGTCTTTGCCCGGCATAATCCATTTAGCCAGGATACCGGCGATTAAACCAAAAATGATCCAGGAAATGATGCCCATTTTTACTCTCCCTATTGCCTTTTGCCTAACAGAAATCCTATGACCAGGCCCACGACGGCGCCTGCGCCTACCCCTGCCCAAGGGTTATCCTTGATGCAGGCACATGATTGCTCGAGCGCTGCCTTTACGCCGCTGCGCACTTCGCAGGCGGTGGTTTTCACGTAGTCGCTCGGTTGCTCAACACCGCTTAGATCGTCATTTTCATATGACATGTCAAATCCTTACAGACCCACCCTCTGAGAATTGCGTCACCTGTTTCACGCCAGACGCCGTCCGCTCCGCGATGTTGCTCTGGGTGACTTGCCCGCAGCAGCTCAATGCAGGGTGTGCGGCGACAAACGCGCAACTTCACACTATGACTATAGTAAAAAATCAGCGGTTTACCCATTTCCGTCCGTCTGAATTTCACCGTATAAAAAACGCTCGCATTTCATCTCGTCGTCATATTGGCAGACTAAACTTTGAACAAATCCTTTGGGAGGAAACGCCGATGTTCAATGGCCCGTTTGTTCTGATTCTCGCGCTACTGTACGCACTGGCCGCCATCTGGGACGGTTCCGCCGCGTTACTGTTTCTTTAAGGTTACATAGCGGTTGTCACTTATGCGATGCGCTTAATTGTGTCCTTATTTTTCAAGGGCGCCAGCCGGTTGAAATAGCGGTGAATCTCCTCCCTTTCCTCGGTAAAAATCTCATTTCGTTCCGCTTTCCGTCTGCGCTTAAATAAAGCGTAAAAAAAGCATGAATGGAAAACCCGGTCTCACAAAAAATGCTCTATCATTTCGCACTTAACAATTTGGGTTAAGGTCCCATTGCGAAATTAAAGGAAGAACAGAAAAAATGATTTTAAACCAACGCTTTGAGCGCGAATTCTTGCGCCCTCGTTATTGGTTGCTGTGGATAGGGCTGGGAATACTCTATCTATTGGTGTTATTGCCCTACCCGCTCATTTATCGGCTTGGACACGGCCTTGGCAGAATCGCCATGCTCCTGATGAAACGCCGGGTAAAAATAGCGCGCCGTAATTTAGAACTCTGTTTCCCTGAGATGCCCGCCGCCGAACGAGAGGCGCTGATTGTCAAAAATTTTGAGTCCGTCGGCATGGGCCTGTTCGAAGTCGGCATGGCCTGGTTCTGGCCTGACTGGCGCATCGCCCGTTGGTTTAAGGTGAGCGGCATGGAAAACATGCAGTTGGCGCGTCAGGACGGGAAAGGCGTGCTGCTGATCGGCCTGCATTTCCTCACTCTGGAGCTGGGCGCGCGCATCTTCGGCATGCAAAACCCCGGCATCGGCGTACACCGCCCGCACAATAACAAGCTGATGGAATGGGTGCAGACCTGGGGCCGGCTGCGCTCGAATAAATTCATGATCGATCGTAAAGATATCAAAGGCATGATTCGCAACCTGAAGCAGGGTGAAATCCTGTGGTACGCGCCGGACCACGACTACGGCCCGCAAAGCAGCGTGTTCGCCCCGTTCTTCGCCGTGGAAAACGCCGCCACGACGACCGGCACCTATATCCTGGCGCGTATGGGGCGGCCGTCGATCGTGCCATTCGTGCCGCGCCGCCTGCCGAATGCCCGCGGCTACGAGCTGATCGTGCAACCGCCGCTGACGGACTTCCCGCTGGACGATGAAACGCGCGCGGCGGCCATGATGAACCGCGTGGTGGAGGAACAGGTGCTGCTGGCACCCGATCAATACATGTGGCTGCACCGCCGCTTTAAAACCCGCCCGCCCGGCGAACCTTCGCTGTATTAATCGCCTTCGCCGCGCTCAAGCATTCTGCAGCAGGGGAACTACACTAATAAGTCACCGACGGCAATTATTGCCGCCAGCAATCATTTTTCCCGCCCGTGGGCCGGTCGTTGCCTGCCGGGTCTTAACCGAGGTCAATGTCATGCTGGTACAACCTTATTTGTTCTTCAGCGGTAACTGTGAGCAAGCGATTAACTTCTATGTGCAGCAGCTGAATGCCAAAATTGAAATGGTCATGCGTTTCAAAGATATGCCCGAAGAGGCCCGACAAGGCGGGCCACAGGACGTCAACCCGGATGCGATCATGCATGCGCGCCTGCTGATCGGCGACGGCGTGCTGATGGCTTCAGACGGCTGTCCGCAGGATGACAGCGGCGGGGCTTCCCACAAAGGCTTCTCGCTGTCGCTGAACCCCAGCGATGCGGAACAAGGACGCAAACTGTTCGATAATCTGGCGCAGGGCGGCCAGGTGACGATGCCTTATCAAGCCACCTTCTGGGCCAAAGGCTTCGGCATGCTGACCGACAAATTCGGCGTCAACTGGATGATCAACGTCGAGTAACTCCGTCATGGCACCGCTAGCTATAGCGGTGCCAGTCATAGGCCGCCTTGGCGAACAGAACGAACAGCAGCGCCAACAGCATCAATCCCAACCGCCAGTAGGGCGACCGACGCCGCCGCCAGGCGAAGTACATCATCACCGCCAGCGCCCCCAGCGTGAGGGGGTAATACACCGCCAACGTCAGTAACGCGATAATGATGTAATCCGACATGGATCCTTTCACTCCGTAGTGTTTACGCCGCCGCTGATGCAGTTTGCGGCCCGACTTTCCCGCATCGCCACGTTAAGGGCTAGAGGTCTGGCGCATTTATGCATAAAATATAGGATTGCTCTTAACTCAAATTGAATAGTAATCAAACCACAAGGGTGACATGACTCAGCAGCAACCCCTACAGGATGCCGTGCCGCCGCGCAGCGTTAAAAGCTCCCCATTATTATTTCAGGCCGGCGTGTTTGTCATCATCGTTGCCGCCACGCTGATCCTCTTTAACAGCTGGCAAATCTGGAGCGCGCACCAGCGCGATCTGCGCAGCGCCGAGCATGAATCCGCCAACCTCGCCCGTTCGCTGGCGCAGCATGCCGACGACACCTTCATGCAGGTGGATGGCAATCTGCTCGATCTGACCGAGCGTATTCAGACCGACGGACTGGGTCCGTCACAGCTGATGCGGCTGCAGCGGGTGATGCAGACACAGGTCGGCAACCTGCCGCAGCTGCATGGGCTGTTTGTTTACGATGCGCGCGGCCGCTGGCTGGCGACGGCCTCAGGCAAATTCATCAAGAACGCCAACAACGCCGATCGCGATTACTTCAAATATCATCAGAATCGCGATGGCGCCGGCCTGTACATCGGCAAAGTGATCCGCAGCCGCACCACCGGCGATCTGATCATTCCCGTTTCGCGGCGATTCAACAACCCGGACGGCAGCTTTGGCGGCGTAGTGCTGGCCACGCTGTACATCGATTATTTCCGCCAGTTTTACGATAGTTTCGCGCTCAACACCGACGCCTCGTTAAACCTGCTGCTGGCGGATGGCACCATCCTGTACCGCCGCCCGTACTCGGCAACGTCGATCGGTAAAAACATCGCCAAGGGCGTGCTGTTCAGCGAGATTTTGCCGCATTCGGAGTTCGGCAACGCCACCATTACCTCGCTGTTCGACAAAGTGGAGCGCATCTACGGCTACTCGCGAGTGAACCGCTTTCCCCTGGTGATCGCCGCGGGATTGTCGAAACGCGACGCGCTGGCGGATTGGCGTACCGACGCCGGCCTGTTCGCCGCCGGCGGCCTCTCTTTATTGATGATCCTGCTGGCGATGGGCATGGTGCTGCTGCGGCAAATCAAGCACAGCATGCAAACCGAAGCCGAGCTGATGCGCACCCGCGATCAGTTGACCAGCATCAACCAGATGCTCGAAGAGCTGGCGCTGCTGGACGGCCTGACCGGTCTGGCCAATCGCCGCCAGTTTGATATCGCGCTGAAGAACGAGCTGGCGCGCGCTTCGCGCAACTACCGCAGCGTGGCGCTGCTGATGCTGGATATCGACTACTTCAAACAGTACAACGACAGCTATGGCCACGTCGCCGGCGACCAGTGCCTGCAGCAGATCGGCCAAACGCTGAAGGGGTTGGCGTGCCGCAGCAACGACGTGCTGGCGCGCTACGGCGGTGAAGAGATGGGGATTATTCTGCCGGATACCGATGTGCAAGGCGCGCTGATTTTCGCCGAACGCGTTATCAATGCGGTGCGCGATCTGAAGATCCCGCATCAGGGCAATCCGCACGGCATCGTTACCATCAGCATCGGCATCTGCGCCAAAGTGCCGCATATGTACAACGATACGCCGATCGGCTTTATCAATGAGGCCGACAGCGCGCTGTATCAGGCCAAGAAAAAAGGCAAAAACTGCATTTACGGCGCTTGACCAATAATTAGGCCGTCGCAACCAGGCGGCCCAAATTATTTATCCGGAAAAATGAAATAATTTCCCCCCAAAACTTTTTCTCTCCGGCGTTATCTTCCCTCCGGAATAGAATAGCGGCGAAAAATAAGCAGGGTATTTATTTCCATTAAAATTCAACAAGATAAAAAACGCGCCGTTTAACGAACAATTCGTGCCTTTTTTGATTATTCGTGCCTACAGCGGGGCTCGTTTAGCCTACGTTTACTTTTTATTGGCGTTGCCGGTGATACCCTTGTCAGGACTATTCTAAATATCAGGAAGCCATCGCACGCTTCGGCGCAATGCGCCCTGCTGATACAACCATAATAGAACTCACCTATTTCACGTTGCCATTGGGCGACCGGCGCAAAGCGTTCTGACGCCGCTCCAGCCAGCCACTGTGCAAACCAGCGCAGCCATCCACGCGGCAACCTGAAAGGCGGGAATAAAGCGATACAGATTTGCGAGGAGATCTCATGCCTACTGGCGATATTATGCGTGAACAGGCCGTACTGACGCTGCCGTTGCGGCAATGGGCGGCGACGGAAACATCCAGCGCGGTCAGCGAACTGGAACAGGGCAAAGTGCTGTTTCTGCCTGAACTGGCCTTCACCCTGTCTGAGCAGGAAAAGCCGCTGCTGGATCCGACGCTGGTCGATCCGAAGCGCAAGAACATCAGCTATCAGCCTCTGTCCGGCAAGCTGACCGGCGTCGCCGTTGCGGAGCGCCAGCAGCAGGTGCAGCAGCTGCTGGAACGCTATTACCAATCCTGTCGCCAGCTGATCGCCGGGCTGTTGCCCGAGTATCAGGAGGTGCTGCACCATCCGACCGGCAGCCTGCGCTTGCATCCGGTTTCCGCCTGGCGCGCCAAGAACTCCTGGCGCAAAGACGACAGCCGGCTGCACGTCGACGCTTTCCCGTCGCGTCCAAACTACGGCGAACGCATTCTGCGCATCTTCACCAACATCAATCCGCACGGTGAGAATCGCCAATGGCGCGTCGGAGAACCCTTCCCCGATCTGGCGGAACGCTTTATGCCGCGTTTGGCCCGTTACTCCGCCTTCAGCAGCTGGTTGCAACATCAGGTGCGCATCACCAAAACCCGCCGCAGCCATTATGACCATCTGATGCTGCAACTGCATGACGCGATGAAGGCCGACGGCGATTATCAGCAACGGGGTCCGCAGCTGGCGCTGGAGTTCCCGCCGGGCAGCAGTTGGATTTGCTTCTCGGATCAAACGCCGCACGCCGCGATGGGCGGCCAGTTTATGCTGGAGCAGACCTTCCTGTTGCCGGTGAATAAAATGCAGGATCCGCAGCGTTCGCCGCTGAAAGTGCTGGAACAGCTGCGCGGGCAGCCGCTGATCTGAATGACTCGCCGCCGCCGGGGCGCCGGCGGCGGCGAAGCGCGCATTATGCCTCGAAGTCCCCTTGCTGGCGCGCCACCAGCGTCAGGATGCTGTACAGCGCCACCGGCTGCTGTTCCTGATTCAGCACCTGCACATCCCACACCACCACGCCATGCGGCCGATCTTCGGCGGTTTTCTGCGGCTTGCGGATCTTCTTCTTGCAGGTTAACCGCACCTGAATGGTGTCGCCGATCTTCACCGGCTCAATAAAGCGCAGATTTTCCATGCCGTAGTTGGCGATGACCGGCCCGACGGCGGCGTCGACAAACAGCCCGGCAGCGGCCGACACCACAAAGTAACCGTGCGCTACCCGCTCGCCGAACAGCGAATCGGCAGCGCCGATCTTGTCCATGTGCGCGTAAAAATGGTCGCCGCTCAGGCAGGCGAAGTTGACGATATCCGCCTCGGTCACGGTGCGGCGCGCGGTCAACAGGCTATCGCCAAGCTGCAGCTGCTCGAAATATTTGCGGAACGGATGCACCGGATGCTCGGCGACCGGCGCGCCGCGCACCCATTCACCGCCGATGGCCGCCAGCATCGCCGGGCTGCCCTGGATCGCAGTACGCTGCATATAATGTTTCACCGCGCGCAACCCGCCCAGCTCTTCGCCGCCGCCGGCGCGCCCCGGGCCGCCGTGCACCAGCATCGGCAACGGCGAGCCGTGGCCGGTGGATTCCGCCGCCGCCTGCTCATCCAAAATCAGCATACGTCCGTGAGCGCAGGCCGCCGCGCGGATAAAGCGCTTGGCCAGCGCCGGGTCGGCGGTCACCAGCGATCCCGCCAGGCTGCCCTGCCCCAGCAACGCCAGCGCGATCGCCTGCTCGGTATCCGCATACGGCATCAGCGTCGCCACCGGGCCGAAGGCCTCGGTACCGTGCACCGCCTGATGGGTGAACGGATCGGCGCAATACAGCAGGGTCGGCGGATAAAATGCGCCACCGCGCGCGCCGTCCCCCAGCACGTCCAGCTTATCCAGGGCTGCGCCGCACAGCGGCTCGCAACCGTTGCGCAGCAGGAACTCCACCTTGCTTTGCACATCATCACGCTGTTCGTGGCTGACCAACGCCCCCATGCGCACCTGCTCCAGCTGCGGGTCGCCCACCGTCACGCCTGACAGTCGCTGCAGCAAGGCCTGACGCACCGCCGCCACCTGCGACGCCGGCACGATGATGCGGCGGATCGCGGTGCATTTCTGCCCCGCCTTGGCGGTCATTTCACGACACACCTCTTTAATAAACAGGGCAAATTCCGGCATTTCCGGCGTCACGTCCTCCGCCAACACGCAGCAGTTGAGCGAATCCGCCTCCATGGTGAACGCGATCGATTTCTCCAACAGGCGCGGATGCGCGCGCAGCCGCTGGCCGGTCTGCGCCGAACCGGTGAACGTTACCGCATCCTGATAATCCAGGTGCGCAAACATGTCGCCAACGCCGCCGCACACCAGCTGCAGCGCCCCTTCCGGCACCAGGCCGCTGTCGACGATCAGCCTGACCATCGCCTGCGTCAACTGCGCGGTGGCGGTGGCCGGCTTGATGATGGCCGGCATGCCCGCCAGCCAGGTCGGCGCCAGTTTTTCCAACATCCCCCAGCACGGGAAGTTGAAGGCGTTGATATGCAGCGCTACGCCCGGGCGCGAGGTCAGAACGTGGCGGGCGGCGAATTGCGCCTGCTTCGACAGCGGGATCAGCTCATCTTCCGGCCACAGCGTATCGTCCGGCAGATCGCGGCCGGCCATGCCGGCATAAGCGAACAGCGTCGCGATGCCGCCTTCGATATCGACCCAGCCGTCGCTGCGCGTCGCCCCGGTTTGATAGGAGATCTGATACAGCGCCTCTTTATGCGCCAGCAGGTGCTTCGCCACCGCTTTCAACATCTGGGCGCGCTGCTGGAACGTCATTTTCGCCAGCGCCGGGCCGCCGTGGCTACGGGCATAGCTCAGGCTGGCCGCTAACGGCAGGCCGTCGGAGCAGACCTGGAACAGCGCTTCGCCGGTCACGGCGTGGCGGATCTGGCGGCCCTCTCCCTGCCCATACACCCAGGCGCCAGAAAGATAACTGTGTAACTGCTGCATGTGCCCTCCAAAATTCATAAATTTTCACCATACAGCTTAATTACGTATCACATAAATGCCAGTCAACGCCAAGCTCAATTTTAACAAAAAGAGAACAAAAGGCACCACCAAGCCGCTCACCTTGCCGTTAATGCAAAATCAACCACCTTATTTATCAAATAAAATCAATAAGTTAATGTTAAACCCTGTGATTAAGCTCGCAAAACCACATAAATCTCGTTTGATCTTTTTGTTATCAGTTTGTAGCCTTATGGTTAGTTAAAGTGATTCACATTTTTGTGTTTAATGTGAAAAATACGAATCACCAAGAGGCAAGCATGACAACTGAAGCACAGTACCAGCAGCATTTCGACGACAAGATCGCGGCGGATATCGCTATCGAGGCCAAAGACTGGATGCCGGACGCCTACCGTCAGAACCTGATTCGGCAGATCGGCCAACACGCCCACTCGGAAGTCATCGGCATGCTGCCGGAAGCCAACTGGCTGACGCGCGCCCCCACGCTGCGCCGCAAGGCGGTGCTGCTGGCCAAAGTGCAGGATGAGGCCGGCCACGGTCTGTACCTCTACAGCGCCGCCGAGACCCTCGGTTGTTCACGCCAGGACATCTACCAAAAGATGCTCGACGGCAAGATGAAGTACTCCTCTATCTTCAATTATCCCACGCTCAACTGGGCGGATATCGGCGTGATCGGCTGGCTGGTCGACGGCGCCGCCATCGTCAACCAGGTGGCGTTATGCCGTGCGTCCTACGGCCCCTATGCGCGGGCGATGGTGAAAATCTGCAAAGAGGAAAGCTTCCACCAGCGCCAGGGCTATGAGGCGGTGATGGCGATGGCCAACGGCAGCGACACGCAACGCGCCATGCTGCAGGACGCCATCGATCGCTTCTGGTGGCCGGTGCTGATGATGTTCGGCCCGAGCGACGCCGACTCCCCGCACAGCGCCCAAAGCATGGCGTGGAAAATCAAACGCCACAGCAACGATGAGCTGCGGCAGAAATTCGTCGACAACACCGTGCCGCAGCTTGAGGCGCTGGGCATGACGGCGCCGGACCCGGACCTTATCTGGGACGATGCCGCCGGCCACTATCGCTTCGGCGAGATCGACTGGAGCGAACTGCATGAGGTGATCAAAGGACGCGGCCAGTGCAACCACGAACGCCTGCAGGCCAAGCGCCGCGCCTGGGAAGACGGCGCCTGGGTGCGCGACGGCGCCATGGCCCACGCCGCGAAAAACGCCGCCTCCGCCGCATAGCCACCATAAGGAATCGAGATCATGAGCCACGTTGAATGGCCGCTGTATGAAGTGTTTATCCGCAGCAAACAAGGGTTGGCGCATCGCCACGTCGGCAGCCTGCACGCCGCCGACGACCAAATGGCGCTGGAAAACGCCCGCGACGCCTACACCCGCCGCAATGAAGGCTGCTCGATTTGGGTGGTGCAGTCGTGCCATCTGATCGCCTCGCAGCCGGAAGATCGCGGCGCGTTCTTCGATCCGTCCGAAGACAAGATCTACCGTCATCCGACGTTTTACACCATTCCCGACGGCATCAAGAACATGTAGAGGCGACCATGACGGTTAACGATCCGCGCATCAGCTATTTGCTTCGCCAGGGCGACACGCCTCTGATCCTCGCCCAGCGCCTGTGCGCCTGGTGCGGCCACGCGCCCGAGCTGGAGATCGATCTGGCGTTGGCCAACATCGGGCTCGACCTGCTCGGCCAGGCGCGCAACTTCCTGGGCTACGCCGCCGAACTGGCCGGGCCGCCCTGCAGCGAAGACAGCCTGGCCTTCGGCCGTGACGAGCGCCAGTTTCACAACCTGCTGTTGGCGGAACAGCCGAACGGCGGTTTCAACGACACGCTGGTGCGCCAGTTCCTGCTCGACGCCTACCACGTGCAGCTGCACCAGGCGCTGAGCCGCAGCCGCGATATGCAGATCGCCGCCATCGCCGCCAAGTCGTTGAAGGAAGCCGACTATCACCTGCGCTTTAGCCACGGCTGGATGATCCGCCTGGGCGACGGCAACGACGTCAGCCACGGCAAGATCCAACAGTCGCTGGATAACCTGTGGCGCTTCACCGCCGAGCTGTTCCACGCCGACGAGCTGGAACTGGCGTTGGCGGAGCAAGGCGTCGCCGTCGATCCGCGCGAACTGCAGGCCCCCTGGCAGGCTCAGGTGGAAGAGACGCTGCGCCAGGCGACATTGACGCTGCCTGCCGAGCAGGCGTTCCGTCACGGCGGCAAACAAGGGCGACACAGCGAACACCTCGGCCCGCTGCTGACGGAGATGCAGTTCCTGCAGCGCGCCTATCCAAACGGTCAATGGTAGGAGGCCGCGATGAACGTCACTCGTTTGCAACCCGCCGAAATTCCGCAGATTTGGCACTGCCTGCAGCAGATCAGCGATCCCGAACTGCCGGTGCTGTCGATCACCGATTTGGGCATGGTGCGCGACGTGGCGCGCGACGGCGCCGGCTGGCGCGTGACCTTCACCCCAACCTACTCCGGCTGCCCGGCCACCGAATTTCTGCTCAACGCCATCGAGCAGCGGCTGGCGGAAGCCGGTTTCAGCCCGGTGCAGGTTGAGATCCGCCTCAGCCCGGCCTGGACCACCGACTGGATGAACGCCGACGCCCGCGAACGGCTGCGGCAATACGGCGTGGCGCCGCCGCAGGGCCACACCTGCGATCGTCCGCACGCCCACGGCCCGGTAGCCTGCCCGCGCTGCGGCAGCACCCACAGCGAGAAGATCAGCGAGTTCGGCTCCACCGCCTGTAAAGCGCTGTATCGCTGCTGCGACTGCCGGGAACCGTTCGACTACTTCAAATGCATATAGGAGCGCTGACACCATGACGGTCTTTCATCGCCTGAACGTCGCCGCCATCGAGCGCGAAACGCCGGACGCCGTAGCCATCACGCTGCGCGTGCCCGAAGAACTGCAAAACCAATACCGCTATACCCCCGGCCAGCACCTGACGCTCAAGGCGTTGGTCAACGGCGAAGAGCTGCGGCGTTGCTACTCCATCTGCAGTTCACCGCAGGAAGGCCTGCTGCAGATCGGCGTGAAAGCGATCGATCAGGGCCGTTTCTCCGGCTTCGTCAACCGCATGCTGAAGGTCGGCGATGCGCTGGAGGTGATGGTGCCGCAGGGGCGCTTCGGCTATCAACCGCAGGCGGAGCGCCGAGGCAACTACCTGGCGATCGCCGCCGGTTCCGGCATCACGCCGATGCTGTCGATCATCAAGGCGACGCTGCAGCTCGAACCGGGCAGCAGTTTCACCCTGATCTACGGCAACCGCAACAGCAGAACCATGATGTTCAAAGAAGCGCTGTCGGATTTGAAAAACCGCTACCCACAGCGTTTTCAGCAGCTGTACCTGTTCAGCCAGGAGAGCCTCGACAGCCCGCTGCTCAGCGGCCGCATCGACCGCGAACGCCTGGCGGCGATCGGCGGCGCGCTGCTGGATTTCCGCGACTATGACCACGCCTTCATTTGCGGGCCGGAATCGATGATGGACGACGCGCAAACCGTACTCGAACAGGCCGGGGTACCGGCCAATCACATCCACAGCGAGCGCTTCAACACCAGCGGCCTGGTCGCCCGCCCGCGCAGCAGCGGCGATCGCAACGCCACCCGGGTGGCGATCCTGCTCGACGGCCGCCGGTTGGATATTGAGGTCGGCGAACAGGACGACAGCATTCTCGACGCGGCGCTGCGCCAGGGCGCCGACCTGCCCTACGCCTGCAAAGGCGGCGTGTGCGCCACCTGCAAATGCCGGCTGAAGGCCGGCCAGGTGGAGATGGGCGTCAACTACAGCCTGGAGCCGGACCAGTTGGCCGCGGGCTATGTATTGAGCTGCCAGTCGTGGCCGAAAGGCGACGGCGTGGTGTTGGACTTCGACGTCTAGGAGCCGCGATGGACACCCCTTTCATTTTACGCCAACAACAACACCGGGTGGTCACGCTGACGCTGCACCGCCCGGAGGCGCGCAACGCCCTGAGCACCCCCTGCCTGGAGCAGCTGGTGTCTCTGCTGGAGCAGGCCGATGCCGACCGCGGCGTGGGCGCCGTGGTGATCGCCGGCGCGGCGCGTTTCTTCGCCGCCGGTGCCGATCTGCGCGAACTGCAGCAGCAGGATGTGCCGGCCGCCCTGGCGGACAGCCGTCCGCAGCTGTGGCAGCGGCTGGCGCAGTTCGGCAAGCCGCTGCTGGCGGCGGTAAACGGTTATGCATTGGGTGCCGGCTGCGAACTGGCGCTGGCCTGCGACATCGTCATCGGCGGTGAAAGCGCCCGCTTCGGCCTGCCGGAGATCACCCTTGGTCTGATGCCGGGCGCCGGAGGTACCCAACGCCTGATCCGCTGCGTCGGCAAATCGCGCGCCAGCCAGATGGTGCTGACCGGCGAAGCCATCGACGCCCGCACCGCGCTGCAGGCCGGCCTTATCAGCGAAGTGTGCGTCGATGCTCTGACGCTGGAACGCACACAGCAGATTGCCGAGCGCATCAGCCGTCAGGCGCCGCTGGCGCTGCGCGCCGCCAAGCAGGCGCTGAAACAGGCCGAGGAGACCGGCCTTAGCCAGGGGCTGGCGATGGAACGTCAGCAGTTCGTCACCCTGGCCGCCACCGACGATCGCCGCGAAGGCATCGCCGCCTTTTTCGAAAAACGTACGCCAAACTATCAGGGGCGCTGATTTATGGATAACGCATTGATTCTCAGCCATCTCGACGCCGGCGTGTTGACGCTGACCCTCAACCGTCCGGATCGGCTCAACAGCTTTAACGACGAGATGCATCGCCAGCTGAGCGAGGCGCTGACGCAAGCCGAGCGCGACGACAACGTGCGCTGCCTGCTGATCGCCGGCGCCGGACGCGGTTTCTGCGCCGGGCAGGATCTCAACGATCGCAACGTCAGCGCCGATCAACAGGCGCCGGATCTCGGCCTGTCGGTCGAACGTTTCTACAACCCCCTGATCCGCCGTCTGACCGCCCTGCCCAAGCCGGTGGTGTGTGCGGTCAACGGCGTGGCGGCCGGCGCCGGTGCCGCGCTGGCTTTGGCGTGCGACATCGTCATCGCCGCCGACAACGCCAGCTTTATTCAGTCTTTCTGCCGCCTGGGGCTGGTGCCGGACTCCGGCGGCAGCTGGTTCCTGCCGCGGCTGGCCGGCCACGCCCGCGCGATGGGCATGGCGCTGCTGGGCGACAAAATCAGCGCCCAACAGGCGCTGGAGTGGGGCATGATCTGGCAGGTGGTGCCGGCGGAGGAATTGGCCGATCGCACGCAAACGCTGGCGCGCCATCTGGCCACTCAGCCAACCTACGGTCTGGGCCTTATCAAGAAAGCCATCTATAGCTCGGCCACCAACAGCCTCGATCAGCAGCTCGATCTGGAGCGCGATCTGCAGCGATTGGGCGGCCGCAGCGACGACTACCGCGAAGGCGTCAGCGCGTTCTTCGCCAAACGCACGCCGAACTTCAGCGGGAAATAGCCATGAACGCGTCCCTTGTTAACGGCCGGGTGGCGGTGATCGGCGCCGGCACCATGGGCATCGGCATTGCGCAGGTGGCCGCTGCCTCCGGCCACCCGGTGCGGCTGTTCGATATCGCGCCCGCCGCCGCCCAGCGAGCGATCGACGAACTCGCTCGCCGCCTGCGGCAGCGGGTGGACGGCGGCAAGGCCGATGCCGCGACCACCGAAGCGCTGCTGGCGCGCCTCGAACGCGCCGACTCGCTCGAGCAACTGGCCGACTGCGCGCTGGTGATTGAAGCGGTGGCGGAAAACCTGGCGATTAAGCAGAGCCTGTTCCGCGATCTGGAAGCGGTCTGCTCGCCCGCGACGCTGTTCGCCAGCAATACCTCCTCGCTGTCGATCACCGCCATCGCCGGGGCATTGCAACACCCGGCGCGTATGGCCGGGCTGCACTTTTTCAACCCCGCGCCGCTGATGAAGCTGGTGGAGATCGTCAGCGGTCTGGAGACCGGTGCCGAAACCCTCGCCGCGCTGCAGGCCGTGGCGCAGCGTTGGGGTAAGCAGAGCGTTCTGTGCCGCTCAACACCGGGATTCATCGTCAACCGCGTGGCGCGGCCGTTCTATGCCGAAACCCTGCGCGCGCTGGAGGAACGGGTGGCCGACGCCACCACGCTGGACGCGGTATTGCGCGACGCCGGCGGTTTCGCCATGGGCCCGCTGCAATTGACCGATCTGATCGGCCAGGACGTCAATTTCGCCGTGACCGAATCGGTGTATCAGGCCTTCTACCAGGATCCGCGCTTCACCCCTTCGCTGGTGCAGCAGGAGTTGGTGGCCGCGGGGCACCTCGGCCGCAAATCCGGCCGCGGCTTCTACCGCTACGACACATCGCGCTCCGCCGCCGAGATCGCCTTTGCGCCGCCGGCGCAGGCCGCGCAGCCACAGCGCGTCACCTTGCACGGCGATTGGTCGCCGCTGGCCGATCTGGCGCAGCTGTTAAGCGAAAATGCGGGGGCGATCATACAACCTGGCCAGACCAGCCCGCACGTCACGATCGACGACGTTACACTGATGTTAACCAATGGTAAAACCGCCGACCAGCTGGCCGACGAACGTGGAACGCCCGTGGTGCTGTTCGATCTCTGTGCCGACTATGCGCGCGCCTCCGCCATCGCCATCAGCTGCGCGGAGCAAAACGGTGCGCAACACAATGCCAAAGCGATTCACCTGCTGCAGTCCCTCGGCAAGCAGGTCATTCCGTTGCCGGATTACCCCGGCCTGCTGACGATGCGCACCCTGGCCATGCTGGCCAACGAAGCGCTCGACGTGGTGAACAAAGGCGTTGCCAGCGCCGAAGATATCGATCTGGCGATGCTGCGCGGCGTCAACTACCCGCGCGGACCGTTGGCCTGGGGCGCCGCGCTTGGCTGGCGCCACATCCTGGCGACGCTGGAAAACCTGCAACGCTATTACGGCGAGGCGCGCTATCGCCCTATGCCGCTGCTGCGCCGTTATGCTTCTCCCGCCTCTTTCCCAGGAGCCGAACAATGAACGCCAATACGCCGCGCGCGCTGGCTCAGCGCTGCGCCGAGCAAATGTTTCAGCAAGATACCTGCGCTCAGGCGATGGGTATGCATATCGACGCCGTCGACGCCGGGTACGCGCAGGTCAGCATGACCGTCGGCCCGCAGATGCTCAATGGCCACCAGACCTGTCACGGCGGCCAGCTGTTCAGCCTGGCGGACACCGCTTTCGCCTACGCCTGCAATAGCCAGGGGTTGGCGGCGGTCGCCTCCGGCTGCAGCATCGACTTCGTCCGCCCGGCGCTGGCCGGCGATCGCCTCACCGCCAGTGCGGAGGTGCGCCATCAGGGCAAAGCCACCGGGCTGTATGACGTCGAGATCGTTAACCAACTGGGCAAAACCGTCGCCTGGTTCCGCGGCCGCGCGCACCGCCTCGGCCACAGCATTTTAGGAGAGCAGGCATGAATCAGGCATTTATCTGCGACGGCGTGCGCACCCCGATCGGCCGCTATGGCGGCGCGCTGGCACAGGTGCGCGCCGACGATCTCGCCGCCCTGCCGCTGCGCGTGCTGCTGGAACGCTATCCGCAGGTGGATTGGACGCAGCTGGACGATGTGATCCTCGGCTGCGCCAACCAGGCCGGGGAGGACAACCGCAACCTGGCGCGCATGGCGCTGCTGCTGGCCGGGCTGCCGGTCGGCGTGTCCGGCACCACGGTGAACCGCCTGTGCGGCTCGGGTCTGGATGCGCTGGCGATGGCGGCGCGCAGCATCAAAGCCGGCGACGCCGGGCTGATGCTGGCCGGCGGCGCAGAATCGATGACCCGCGCGCCGCTGGTGATGGGCAAGGCCGACAGCGCCTTCAGCCGCCAGGCGCAGCTGTACGACACCACTCTCGGCTGGCGCTTCGTCAACCCGCGCATGCAGGCCGAGTTCGGCACCGATTCGATGCCGGAGACCGCCGAAAACGTCGCGGCGCAGTTCAACATCAGCCGCGCCGATCAGGACGCCTTTGCGCTGCGCAGCCAGCAGCGCGCCGCCCGGGCGCAGGCGCTGGGCTACCTGGCGCAGGAGATTGCCCCGGTCAGCCTCACTGGAAAAAAAGGCGCGGTGACGCTGTTCAGCCAGGATGAGCATCCGCGCGCCGACACCACGCTCGAGCAGCTGCAGGCGTTGAAAACCCCGTTCCGTCAGCCCGGCAGCGTCAGCGCCGGCAACGCCTCGGGGCTGAACGACGGCGCGGCGGCGCTGCTCGTCGCCTCCGAAGCGATGGCGGCACGCCAGG
Organism: Serratia sp. LTN-2; assembly: GCF_059740205.1. NCBI lineage: Bacteria > Pseudomonadati > Pseudomonadota > Gammaproteobacteria > Enterobacterales > Yersiniaceae > Serratia > Serratia sp. LTN-2. Next base: position 96,365 of record NZ_JCAXDO010000003.1, read on the forward strand.
GCCTGACGCCGCGCGCGCGCATCGTTGCCACCGCCACCTGCGGCGTGGAGCCGCGGCTGATGGGCATCGGCCCGTTGCCCGCCACCCGCAAGGTGCTGGAGATCGCCGGGCTGAGCCTGGCGCAGATGGACGTTATCGAACTGAACGAAGCGTTCGCCGCCCAGGCGCTGGCGGTGATGCGCCAGCTTGGCCTGCCGGACGATGCGCCGCAGGTCAACCCCAACGGCGGCGCGATCGCTCTGGGACACCCGCTGGGCATGAGCGGCGCGCGCCTGGCGCTGGCCGCCCTGTTTGAACTGGAACGGCGTGCCGGCCGCTACGCGCTTTGCACCATGTGCATCGGCGTCGGCCAGGGCATCGCCATGATCATTGAGCGTGTCTGACCCCTGAGGCTAACCATGACAATAAATCCACAGCCCCTCGATAGCATCGAATTCGCCTCGCGCGATGAGATTGAAGCGTTGCAGTTGGCGCGCTTGAAATGGACGCTGCACCACGCCTACGACAATGTGCCGATGTACAAACGCAAGTTCGACCAGGCAGGCGTGCACCCTGACGATCTCAAACAGCTGAGCGATCTGGCGCGTTTCCCTTACACCACCAAGCAGGATCTGCGCGACAACTACCCGTTCGACACCTTCGCGGTGCCGATGGAACAGGTGGTACGCATCCACGCCTCCTCGGGTACCACCGGCCGCCCGACGGTGGTCGGTTACACCCAGCGCGACATCGATAACTGGGCCGATATCGTCGCCCGCTGTCTGCGCGCCGGCGGCGCCACCGCCAAAGACAAGGTGCACGTCGCCTACGGTTACGGCCTGTTCACCGGCGGCCTGGGCGCGCACTACGGCGCGGAGCGGCTCGGCGCCACGGTGATCCCGATGTCCGGCGGCCAGACGGAACGACAGGCGCAGCTGATCCTCGACTTCAAACCCGACATCATCATGGTGACGCCGTCCTATTGCCTGACGCTGATCGACGAGCTGGAGCGCAAGATGGGCGGCGATGCGCGCGGCTGTTCGCTGCGGCTCGGCGTGTTCGGCGCCGAACCCTGGACCGAAGCCTTGCGGCACGAAATCGAAACCCGCATGGGCATCAAGGCGCTGGATATCTATGGCCTGTCGGAAGTGATGGGGCCGGGCGTAGCGATGGAATGCCTGGAGAGCGGCGGCGGCCCCACCATCTGGGAAGACCACTTCCTGCCGGAGATCATCTGCCCGGAGACCGGCGTCGCCCTGCCGGACGGTGAGCACGGCGAACTGGTGTTTACCACCCTGACCAAAGAGGCGCTGCCGGTGATCCGCTACCGCACCCGCGATCTCACCCGTCTGCTGCCGGGGGACGCGCGCCAGATGCGCCGCATGGGCAAGATCACCGGCCGTTCCGACGACATGCTGATCATCCGCGGCGTCAACGTCTTCCCGTCGCAGGTGGAAGAGCAGATCATGCAGTTCGAGCAGCTGTCGCCGCACTATCAGCTGCAGGTCAGCCGCAGCGGGCACCTGGACACGCTGGCGGTGCGCGTCGAGCTGAAAGAATCGGCGCTCAGCCTCAGCCACCAGCAACGTTGCGACATCTGCCACCAGCTGCGCCACCACATCAAATCGATCGTGGGCGTCAGCACCGACGTCAGCATCGCCAACTGCGGCGATATTCCGCGCTCGGAAGGCAAAGCGCAGCGCGTGGTCGATCTGCGGCCGCGCTGAGGCGCACGGCGTCACGGATGACGCCGCCCTAAATTAGGCGTAATGTTATGGCTCATCGAAGGCTAACCCATGGAAAAATATGGAACATAAACTGGATGAGTTCATTCGTCATGCCGTCGACGCACAGCCGATCAGCGGCACTTCGCTGATCATTTCGCTGTACGGCGACGCGCTCAGCCACCGCGGCGGCGAAGTGTGGCTCGGCAGCCTGAGCGCGCTGCTGGAGGCCTTCGGTTTCGGCGATCGCTTCGTGCGCACCTCGGTGTTCCGCCTGCAGAAAGAGGGTTGGCTGGCGGTAGAGAAAATAGGCCGCCGCAGCTTCTACCGCGTGACCGATCAGGGGATGCGCCAGTTCCGCCACGCCGAATCGAAAATTTATCTGCGCGAGCAGCCCGCCTGGGACGGCAAGTGGGAGCTGTTGCTGCTGGAAAGCGCCGATAAAAACGCGCGCGCGCGGCTGAAAAAAGAGCTCGGCTGGCTCGGGTTCGGGCAGATCGCCAGCAACCTGATGGCCGCCCCCACCCACGCGCAGACCGACGTGACGGCGCTGCTCGGCGAACTGAACGCCAGCGAGCAGGTGATCTACTTCCGCGCCGATTACCCCTACAACCGCTCCGAACAAACCCTGCAGAAACTGGTGGCCGACTGCTGGTCGCTGAGCGAGGTGGCCGCCGGCTATCACGAGTTTATCGTCTCCTTCCGGCCGCTGATGGCGCTGCTGCGCGAAGTCGACCCGGCGGCGCTGACGCCGCTGCGCTGTTTCCAGATTAAGCTATTATTGATTCACTTCTTCCGTCGCGTGGTGTTGAAAGATCCGCTGCTGCCGGACGCGCTGCTGCCCGCGCAGTGGGAAGGCCAGATCGCTCGCAATCTGTGCATCAATCTCTATCAGCAGGTCGATCGCGCTGCGACGGAGTACGTCAGCTCGCTGGTGGAGACCACCATCGGCGCTCTGCCCGCGCCGGCCGCCGGTTACTATCGGCGCTTCGGCGGCCTGCCGCGCGACCCTACATGTTAAGGAACTCACGCTATGCCTGTGTATCAGATTGACGGCCTGACGCCGGTCGTTGACCCCAGCAGTTACGTGCACCCGACCGCGGTGCTGATCGGCGACGTGATCGTCGGCAAACACGTGTATATCGGCCCGAACGCCAGCCTGCGCGGCGATTTTGGCCGCCTGGTGATCTGCGACGGCGCCAACATTCAGGACAACTGCGTGATGCACGGCTTCCCGCAGCAGGACACGGTGGTGGAAGAAGACGGCCATATCGGCCACGGCGCCATCCTGCACGGCTGCCGCATTCGCCGCAACGCGATGGTGGGCATGAACGCGGTAGTGATGGACGGCGCGGAGATCGGCGAGAACACCATCGTCGGCGCGATGGCGTTCGTCAAAGCCGCGGCGACGATCGAAGCCAACAAGCTGGTGGTCGGCAGCCCGGCGCGCGTGCTGCGCGATCTGACCGAACAGGAGCTGGCCTGGAAGATCGCCGGCACCCGCGAGTATCAGGATCTGGTGCAGCGCTGCAAATCCTCGCTGCACGAAGTGGCGCCGTTGACCGCAATCGAGCCGGGCCGCCAGCGCCTGAGCTTCGGCGATCACCTCATCCCGAAAAGCCAGCTTTAATCCCCAGGGCTGAGGTGCGCCTCAGCCCCTGCCCCGCATTACTCCACCTCCGGCGCCTTGAACGGCGACGGCGCTGCCGCGCGGCGGCTCTGGAAGCGGTAGGCCACCACCAGCAGCAAGGTGAACGGAATGCCGAACCACAGCGTCATGCGGAAGAATTCGGTAAACGCCGTCGAGATCATCAGCGCCGCCATCAGCCCGCCACCCAGTAAGGTGGTATAGGGGAATCCCCACATGCGGAACTTCAGATGGGTCTGCCGGTGCCGGCGGCGGAAGAACAGATGGGTGACGAAGATCATCAGCCAGGTAAAACAGGCGCCATACACCGAAATGGACATCATGGCGGCGAACGACGTTTCCGGCGCCACCAGGCTCAGGACGATGGACACCACGATGCCGATGCACGACATCGCCAGCGCATTGACCGGAATGCCGCGCCGGCTGACGCGCCCCAGCGCCGCCGGCGCCTGCCCGGCGCGCGACAGCGAGAACATCATGCGGGTGGTGATGTACAGCTGGCTGTTCATCGCCGACAGCGCCGCCACCAGCACGATAAAGTTGAAGATGCCGGCGGCGGCGGGCAGATGGATCACGTTCATCGCCATCAGGAACGGGCTTTCGCCGGTGCCGGACTGGCGCCAGGGCACGATGGCCAGCATCAGGGCGATCGACAGCATATAGAAGATGAACAGCCGCACGATGGTGCCCTTGAACGCCGCCTTCACCGCAATCACCGGATTTTTCGCCTCACCGGCGGCCACCGCGATCATCTCAATGCTCAGGTAGCTGAAGATGGAAACGATCACCGCAAACCACATGCCCTTGACGCCAAACGGCATAAAACCGCCGGTGGTCAGGTTGCGCAGGCCGTAGGCCGGGTTGCCCGAGAACGCCAGGATGCCGATGCCGATCAGAATGAAGGCCACGATCGCCGTCACTTTGACGGTGGACAGCGCGTATTCCACCTGGCCGAACGACTTCACGCCGATCACGTTGACCGCGATCACCGCCGCCGAGAACAGCAGCACCCACGGCCAGGTCGGCGTCGCCGGGAACCAGAACTGCATGTACATGCCGATGGCGGTGACTTCGGTGCCCACCGCCAGCACCACGCAGGACCAGTAGGAGTAGCGCACCAGAAAACCGAACAGCGGGCCGAGATAAAATTCGGCGTAGTCGCCGAACGAACCGGGCGTCGGGTGTTCGGAGGTCATTTCCGCCAGGCTACCCATCAGCAGCAACGCAATGACGCCGCCGATCAGGTAGCTCAGCAAGACCGACGGCCCCGCCATCTGAATGGCATAGGCGCTGCCGAGAAACAGCCCGGTGCCGATGGCGCCGCCTATCGCCAGCATCGACATCTGCCCGGCGGTAAGATGCTTGTTCAACCCGCCCTGGCGACGGGCGATATGCTCAAAATCATTCATCTGTGGCATGGCGGTGTTCCCGAGCAGAGTTAGACGGTACGGGTGACGTCGAGAATGGCGGCGGTCACGTAATCGATATTGCCGGGGTTGAGCCCCGGCAGGCACATGCGGCCGGGCGCAACCAGATAGATGGCGTAGCGTTGCCGCAAGGTTTGCAGCTGCGTTTCGTTCAGGCCGGTATAGCTGAACATGCCGCGCTGATCGCGAATGCGCCGGTGATCCAGCGAAGAGCCGCCCCGTGCCAGCCCGGCGGCCAGCTGCTCACGCATCTGCTTGATGCGCGAGCGCATTTCCGCCAGCTCGTTACGCCAAAGCGCACCGAGTTCGGCATCACCGAGCAGGGTTTCCACGATCTGGCTGCCGTGTGTCGGCGGGCAGGAGTAGCTGCGGCGGATCAACGTTTTTAACGCGCCTTTGACGTTGGCGGCGTTTTCCGCATCGGCGCAGCGCACCGACAGCGCGCCCAGTCGCTGGCCGTACAGCGCCACGTTTTTGGAGAACGAGTTGCAGACCAAAAACGGCAAGTCGATTTTCAGCGCTTCGCGTACTGCCAGACAATCCTCGTCCAACCCGTCGCCGAAGCCCTGATAGGCGATATCGAACAGCGGCAGCAGGTTGCGCCGCTGCAGTACGGCGAGCGTAGCGCGCCACTGCTCCGGCGTCAGATCGGTGCCGGTCGGGTTATGACAACAAGGATGCAGCAAGACCACGCTGCCAGGCGCCAGGTTGCTCAGCGCGTCGAGCATGGCGGCGAAACGCAGGCCGCCCACCGCCTCGTCAAAGTAGGGATAGGTTTTCACCTGCAACCCGGCGCCTTCAAAAATCGCCCAGTGGTTGGCCCAGGTGGGATCGGACACCCAGATCTCGCTGCGCGACAAAAAGTGGCGCAGAAAATCCGCCGCCAGCTTCAGCGCCCCGGAGCCGCCGACGGTCTGCACCGTGGCGATGTCGGCCACAGTTCGCTCACCGAACAGCAGCGTCTGCACCTGGCTAGCGAACTGCGGCGAGCCTTCGATCGGCGGGTAGCCATGCGGGCGACGCAGCGCCAGCAGGCGTTGCTCGGCGGCCGCCACCGCCTGCATCAGCGGAATATTCCCCTGCTGGTCGTAATACAGCCCAATGCCTAAATTCACTTTGTTCGGATTGGGGTCCTGCAAATAGGCCTCCATCAGCGACATAATAGGATCGGCTGCGGAAGGCGCAATCTGTTTAAACATGACGCATCCTTAACTCATTATTGAATTAATATAAAAACGGATTTAAGCGGAAATTAAATCAGGCGATAGCGCTGACGGTAATTTCTATTTTCATTCCCGGCACCACCAGTTTTTCGACAATCACCGTGGAACGATTAGGGTACGGATAATTAAAGTATTCTCGGTAAATATTATCGAGACATTTAACGTCGTTGACGTCGGTAAGATAAACGATCACCTGCAAGACCTTATCGCTGTGGCTGCCCGCCGCCTTCAGCGTTTGCGCCAGATTGTCGAAGGTCAACGCAATCTGTTGCTCCGGCGCGCCGGTCTCGATGCTGCCGTCCGCCCGCACCGGGCCATGAGCGGTAAACAGCATGCCGCCGCCCCGTGTAGCCCAGGAAAAAGGCTGGCCGATTTCCGGCAGCCCGGTCTCTACGATCTCGCGCATGTCAGTGTTTCCCATGATGATCAAGTTGGCGAAGCAGCGCGCCGTCGGCGGCGAACAACGCATCCAGAATGGTGAAATGGTTGGCACCGGGCACCGCGACCAGTTCCGCCGGCAGCCCATGTTGATGCAGCGCCGCGTGATAGTGGCGCGACTGGCCGATCAGTTCCGGCAGCTCAGCCGCGCCGTAATACAGCGTGAGCGGTTTGGTTCGCGCCGGCAGGTGGCGCGCTGGGCTGAGCGTTTCAATCTGCCGCGCGGTCAACTGCAGCGCCCGGTTGACATAGCTTTCTCGCAGCGGCGCCAGCTCGAACAGGCCGCTGATGGGAAAGACCGCATCCACCATCGCATGCTGCTGCCAAAACGCCGCCAGATGCCCGCCGGCGGAATGGCCGCACAGGTGCACCGGATGGGCGTCGTGCGGCGGCAGGCGACGCTGAATGGCATCCAATGCGGCGCCGATCTGCCGACAAATAGCGTCAAGATTAACCGCCGGCGCCAGCGTATATTCCACCAGCACCACGTCGAATCCCAACGCCAACGGCCCGGCGGCGATAAAGGCGAAATCCGCCTTATCGCAAAATTGCCAATAGCCGCCGTGAATAAAAATTAACGTCCCCTGATGTTGCTTTGCAGAATAGAACCAATCCAATGTTTCGCGTTCGCTTTCACCGTAAGCAATATTCTTTTCATGCCGCGTCTGATTATAAACGGCCGCGCTGCGGGTTTGAAACGAAGCCAAAATAGCCGCTTCATCATCCACCGTAGCGCCGTTATCATAGCTCCCCGCAAGTTGTCTCATATATTAAACTTCGTTTATTATTTAAAATATAAAGTAACTATTAGCAGCGGCAAAATTATTGTCAAGATGGGCGTAGCAGCAATGCGCGCCCGGTAAAATAAAACCTCGTTTGCGGCGAAAAAGTTTAACCCATGAAACTTTTTCGCCGCCGGCCGCGTTTATTTTTGCCATGAAAATAGCACGAATGCCGAGGGCGATCGCTGAGAGGTTGCTGGCCGCACCGAGCCAGGCATCGGGGGTCATACCAGATTGGTGAAGTCTGGCCGGCGCTTTTGCACAAAGGCGGCAAATGCCTCTCTGGCCTCCGCGCTTTGCAGCCGCGCCATGAAAACGCTCAACTCCAGGTCGGTCTGGGCAATGAGACGCTCGGCATCACGCATGAGTTTTTTCGTTGCCTGCAGCGAAATCGCCGGTTTGGCCGCCAGCCTCCGCGCCACCTGACGCGCCTCCTCGTCGAGAGCGGCGAGCGGAACGCATTTGTTCGCCATTCCCCAGGCAACCGCGTCCTGCGCGGCGACGGGCTCACCGAGAGCGAACATCTCAAAGGCTCTGACATGGCCTATCCGCGAAGGTAACAAATAGCTCGAGGCGGCCTCCGGCACCAAGGCTAAATTCACGAACGGCGTGCTCAACTCCGCATTATCGGCAACCAGCACATAATCACAGTGCAGAAGCATGGTGGTGCCAACACCGACCGCCTTCCCCTGCACCGCGGCGACGAGAGGTTTGGTGATACTGGCCAGGCTCTTTAAAAAGCGCACGACCTCTTGCCCCCCGCTGCCTTGCATGACCTGCGAAGCAAATTCATTGATGTCATTGCCGGCAGTAAACATGTCGCCCGCCGCCTGTAGCAGAATGACCCGAATGTCCGACTCCGCTTCCGCAATAGCCAAAGCATCGGCCAAAGCCGCATACATCGCCGTCGTTAGCGCATTCTTTTTATCCGGCCGTGTTAACGCGATCGTGAGAATACCTTCGTTCTTGTTGATGGCGATGTCAGCTGTCATGTCCCCTCCTTATTTTCAAACGCGGCTCATTCATCCGTTTGCTGCGGCTAAAACACATAAAGATATTGCCCCAGCCAAATCACAGCATGTCGAATGCCTGTATGAGTATAGGTTGCAATATCGATGCAGAGAGCGTCAAAAGACAACGCCATAAGTAGGGCTGGCATTGAAGAACTCACATGCTGTTTATTTTGGCGTACGGAGAACGGCATTCAGAATGGTAAAGCATGACGCGCCGCCGGATACCCTCAGTAAACGACGTCCTCAGCGGGGGGATTGGCGATGACATTGATAAGCGCTCACATACCCAGGCAGAGCGCTGTCAAAAGGTAGAAATATACGTCAGGCAAAATTGCCGTTCGCCTCAGCTTAAGCGAACGGCGGCGCCTGCGATGTCGGGAAACATCGGCAAATTACAGGCTGTGTTCGGCCGCCGCTGCGGCCTGATAAAGCTGACGAAAATAACTCAACCGCGCAAAGAACAGGCGGCTTTGCTGCTCCGACATGTTGCCGGCCACCTGCCCGGCGTCAATCTGCCGCCCTTGCCACTCCATCAGGGCGATGCTCGACGCCAAAAAATCCATTTCGCTGCCGTAGGCCGCGAGATGCCTGTCCACTGATTTCATCATTCGCACACTCCTTTTAATCACATCGAAAAGGGTCATATGCCTGCCCTTTCAGTATCGACCCGGCGGCGGATGTTTTTTGTACAGAAGGTGCGCATAAAGAAAACGGTCATATTGTCGCCGCGTCGGCAAACGGCGGCGGCAAAGTTTGCTAGGGTAAAGGGTAGCCGTATGGGATAGACCATTCTGTTGAACTCAGCAAAGGAAGAGACCAATGAGCACCAGTATCTGCGCGCCCCTCAAGGATCCCACGCTGTTCCGCGAGGCCAATTACATCGACGGCCAATGGTTGCCGGCCCATGAGGGCCGCGCCATCGCCATTCATAACCCCGCCAACGGCGAGCTGGTCGGCCACGTGCCGGCCTTCGGCGCCGAAGAAACCGCGCGCGCCGTCGCCGCCGCAAAAAAAGCGCTGCCCGCCTGGCGCGCCCTGACCGCCAAAGAGCGCGCCGGCAAGCTGCGGCGGCTGTTTGAACTGATGATGGAGAATCAGGAAGATCTGGCGCGCATCATGACGGCGGAACAGGGTAAACCCCTGGCCGAAAGCCGCGGTGAAATCGCCTATGCCGCCTCCTTTATCGAATGGTTCGCCGAGGAAGGGAAGCGGGTCTATGGCGACACCATTCCGCAGCCCCAGTCGGGCCGCCGCATTATCGTGCAGAAAGAGCCGATCGGCGTGTTCGCCGCCATCACTCCGTGGAACTTCCCGGCGGCGATGATCACCCGTAAAGCCGGCCCCGGCTGGGCGGCAGGCTGCACCGGGGTGATCCGTCCCGCCAGCCAGACCCCGTTCTCGGCGCTGGCGATCGCCGTACTGGCGGAGCGCGCCGGGCTGCCCGCCGGGGTATGCAACGTGATAACAGGCCCGAGCAAGGGCATCGGCGGCGAGCTCACCGCCAACCCGGACGTGCGCAAACTCTCCTTCACCGGCAGCACCGAAGTCGGCGCGCAGCTGCTGGCTCAGTGTGCGCCCACCATCAAGAAAACCAGCATGGAGTTGGGCGGCAACGCGCCGTTTATCGTATTCGACGACGCGGATCTGGACGCCGCTGTGGCCGGCGCAGTCGCCTCCAAATACCGCAACGCCGGCCAGACCTGCGTCTGCACCAACCGGTTTTTGGTGCAGGATGGCGTGTACGACGCCTTCGCCGCCAGGCTGAAAGCCGCCGTCGCCAAGCTGAAAGTCGGCAACGGCCTGGATGATGGCGTCACCATCGGCCCGTTGATCAACCAGGACGCGGTGGAGAAAGTGCGCGAGCATATCGCCGACGCCGTCGAGCACGGCGCCTCGGTGCTGCTGGGCGGCAAGCCTGACGCGTTGGGCGGCAATTTCTTCACCCCGACCATCCTGACCGACGTGCCGCGCACGGCAAAAATCTTCCGTGAGGAAACCTTCGGCCCGGTGGCGCCCCTGATCCGCTTCAGCCAGGAAGCCGAAGCCGTCGAAATGGCCAACGACACGCCGTTCGGCCTGGCCGCTTACTTCTACAGCCGCGACATCGGCCGGGTGATGCGCGTGGCCGAAGCGCTGGAGTACGGTATCGTCGGCATCAACGAAGGGTTGATCTCCACCGAGGTAGCGCCGTTCGGCGGCATGAAGCACTCCGGCTTGGGTCGCGAAGGGTCCAAATACGGCATCGAAGACTATCTCGAGATCAAATACCTGTGCCTCGGCGGCCTGGGCGCCTGATGCGATCGGCCCCCGCACCTGCGGGGGCCATACCTGGCGGATCCGGCAAGCCTTTGCTACCTTTAGGCATCTCTTTCAAGCGGTTAAAAGGAATTTCCCCTATGCAGCCTACCTCGGTGCACTTGCCCGGCTTTTACGTCGCCGGCCAAACAGTCAGAACCACCAACCAGAACGAAACCCAAGCCGAAACGGCAAAGATTCCCGCGCTGTGGTCGGATTTTTTCGCCACCTCACCCGCCCTGCCGGTATACGGGGTCTATTCCAATTACGTTTCCGACGCCAGCGGGCCCTTTGACGTCACCGCCGGCAGTGAGGCACAGAGCGGTTTGCACATCCAACCCGGCCGCTATCTGGTCTTCTCCGCCCGTGGCGCGATGCCGGCGGCGGTCATCGAAGGCTGGCAGCACATCTGGGCCTACTTCGCACAACACCCTGAGATCGAACGCCGCTTCCTGACCGACTTCGAAGCCTATACCGGCCCCGACGCGGTCGATATCCACATCGGCTGCCGCTAACGCGGCAATGAGGTCAACGATGATCGCCTTCTCGCCCGCCATTCCGATCCTGCGCATCTTTTCGGTCGACAAGGCCAAAGAGTTTTACCTGGATTTTCTCGGTTTCACGCTGGAGTGGGAGCACCGTTTCAGCGAAGACCTGCCGCTGTACATGCAGATTGCCCGCGCCGGGCTGACGCTGCACCTGAGCGAACACTACGGCGACAGCACGCCCGGCGCCGCCATTTTCATTCCGATGCAGGACATCGAAGCGCTGCATCGCGAACTCACGGCCAAAAACTACCGCTATGCACGGCCGGGCCTGGAGATTGTCGATTGGGGCAAGGAACTGAACCTCACCGATCCGTTCGGCAACCGCCTGCGGTTCTGCGAACAGAACCGCCGGTCCTGAGCGCCGTTATTGCCGGTACTCCGCCTCGCTGACCGGCTCCAGCCAGGTCACCGGGCTGCCGTCCACCGCTTCGGCGATGGCTATATGGGTCATGGCGCAGTCCGGCGTCGCGCCGTGCCAGTGTTTGACATCCGCCGGGATCCAGACGATATCGCCGGGGTGCATTTCCTGCGTCTTCTCGCCCCACATCTGGATCCAACCGCGCCCCTGAGTGACGATCAGCGTCTGACCGAGCGGGTGAGTATGCCAGGCCGTGCGGGCGCCGGGCTCGAAGGTGACGGTTGCGCCGCCCACTCTGGCCGGCGCCTCGCCGGTGAACGGCGCGTCGATGCGCACCTGCCCGGTAAAGTAATCCGCCGGGCCGCGCTGCGAAGGGATCGAACCGCTGCGTTGTATTTTCATCTGTAGTGTCCTCCGCGCCGGCTCTCACAGCCGGCGCTGATAGTCATGGGTCAGTGATGCCAAGATAGCGCCATGCTTTTCCAGCGACTAGCGGCTAAAATGCGCAAGGAGCTATGAGCTCAATTCATAAATCTACGCGCGGCCGCGCCCTAACCTTGCTCTCCGGTGCCGATATGCTGAAAGAAAACTTTAACGACCTGATCGCTTTCCTGATGGTGGCCAGAGAACGCAGCTTCACCAAAGCGGCGGCGCAGCTCGGGGTGTCTCAATCGGCGCTCAGCCACGCTATCCGCGGGCTGGAAGAACGCCTGGCGCTGCGCTTGCTTACGCGCACCACCCGCAGCGTGGCCCCCACCGAGGCCGGTGAGCGGCTGCTCAACAGCATCGGCCCGCGCTTTGCGGAGATAGAAAGCGAGCTGAACGCGCTGGGTGAAATGCGCGATTGCCCCGCCGGCAACATCCGCCTCACCGCAGGCGAACACGCGGTGGATGCGGTGCTGTGGCCGGTGCTGCGCACTTTTCTCGTCGATTACCCGGACATCAACGTGGAAATCACCGTCGACAATAGCCTGACCGACATCGTCGCCGGGCGTTTCGACGCCGGCATCCGGCTGGGGGAACAGGTGGCGAAGGACATGATCGCGGTGCGCATCGGCCCGGACATGCGCATGGTGGCCGTCGCCTCACCCGCCTATTTCGCCCGTCACGGCCTCCCCACCACGCCGCAGGCATTGCAAAACCACCGTTGCATCAATATGCGCCTGCCCACCCTCGGCGGGTTGTACGCCTGGGAGTTCGCCCGCGATGGCCGGGAGATCAAAGTACGGGTGGAGGGGCAATTGACCTTCAACAGCCTGCGCCAGCGAATCGACGCCGCCCAGCTCGGTCTCGGCATCGCCTTCGTGCCGGAAGACAGCGTCGCCGAGGCGCTGGCCGACGGGCGCTTGCAGATGGCGCTGGACGAGTGGTGCCCGCCGTTTCCCGGCTATTACCTCTATTACCCAAGCCGCAGGCAACACACCACCGCCTTTGCGCTGCTGATTGAGGCGCTGCGGCGCGGGGCTTAACGCCCGACGTTCTTATGCAGATGCGCCGGGTAGCGATCGCCGATCACGTCGATCGCGGAGAGCGCACGCTCAATCTCGCCCAGTTCGTCCGCCGTCAACACCACCGACGCCGCCGCAAGGTTTTCTTCCAGTCGGTGACGCTTAGTGGTTCCCGGGATTGGCACGATCCACGGCTGCTGCGCCAGCAGCCAGGCCAGGGCGATCTGCGCCGGCGTCACGCCCTTGCGCTGCGCTATCTGCCCCAGCACGCCCACCAGTGCCTGATTGGCCCGGCGCGCCTCGGCGCTGAAGCGCGGCACCACGTTGCGAAAATCGCCGCTGTCAAAGGCGGTGTCTTCGGTGATGGCGCCGGTGAGAAAGCCCTTGCCAAGCGGGCTGAACGGCACCAGACCGATGCCCAGTTCCGCCAGCGTCGGCAGGATTTCACGCTCCGGCTCGCGCCACCACAGCGAATATTCGCTTTGCAGTGCCGTGACCGGCTGCACCGCATGGGCGCGCCGAATGGTTTGCGCGCCGGCTTCCGACAGGCCGAAGTACTTCACTTTCCCTTCGCGAATCAGTTGCTGCACCGTGCCCGCCACCTCTTCGATAGGCACCTCGGGATCGACGCGGTGTTGATACAGCAGATCGATAGTCTCTACCCGCAGGCGCTGCAGCGAACCTTCCACCGCCCGGCGAATATGCTCCGGGCGGCTGTTCAACACCTGTTGCCCCGCCGGTTGCGGCAGATCGAAACCGAACTTGGTGGCGATGACGACCCGATCGCGCACCGGCGCCAGCGCTTCGCCCAACAATTCCTCGTTCGTGAACGGACCATAAATCTCGGCGGTATCGAAGAACGTCACGCCCTCGTCAACCGCGGCACGGATCAGATCGATCGCCTGCCGCTTGTCGGTAGCCGGGCCGTAGCCAAAACTGAGCCCCATGCAGCCCAGACCCAACGCCGATACTTCCAGCCCTTCGCGCCCCAACTTACGTGTTTGCATCTTCACTCTCCTGCGGATGGATACCGGCCCCCTGACACGGAGCCGCTCGGATGAGATGACTGTAAAAGACCCATGCCGCCATGACTATGGGGCAAAATACGCTTGAGCTTATGAGCCAGTTTCATTAATCCGCTAACCGTCTCAGGGGATTGAACATTTTCCGGGAACGTTCCTTCCGCAGATATTCTATACTGATGTCAGGATGCACTACCCTTTTCGTTTAGCGTCATGTAGATGGAGTGACAGATGGCTAACCCTGAATCGATCAGCGATTCCCTTTTAATACCAGTGGCAGATTTATCCCATGACCAATAAGAAAAGCGCCGTGCTGACCCCGGCGGCGATGCTATTGCTGCAACCCATGTTCATCGGCCAGGCGTCAGCGGCGGAAAAAACTGAAGAAAAGAGCGACACCCTGGTGGTGATGGCGCAACCTACCGGCCTCACTGAGCTGGGATCGCCGGTTTCCGTCAGCGTGATCGACGGCCAGGATCTGCGCAACGCCGCCCCGCAGATTAACCTGTCGGAAAATCTCGGCAGCGTGCCGGGCCTGCAGCTCCAGAATCGGCAAAACTATGCGCAGGATCTGCAGCTGTCGATACGCGGCTTCGGCAGCCGTTCGATGTTCGGCGTGCGCGGGGTGCGCATGTACGTCGACGGCATTCCCGCCACCATGCCCGACGGCCAGGGGCAAACCTCCAACATCGACATCAATTCCGTCGAACGCATCGAGGTGCTGCGCGGCCCCTATTCCGCGCTGTACGGCAACGCCTCGGGCGGGGTCATCAACGTTGATACGATAACCGGCACCCAGCCGCCGACGCTGGAGGCCGGCGGCTATTTCGGCAGCGACAACACCTGGCGCTACGGGGTGAAAGCGACCGGCGCCACCGGCGACGGCACCCAGGCCGGCGACGTCAACTACGCTATATCGGGAACCCGCTTCACTACTCAGGGCTATCGCGATCACAGCGCCGCGCGCAAAAACCTCGGCAACGGCAAGCTCGGCGTGCGGCTGGACGACGTCAGCACCCTGACGCTGATGTTCAACAGCGTCTCGATTGACGCCGGCGATCCGGGCGGCCTGACCGAAGCGGAATGGAAGGAAAACCCGCGCCAAGCGCCGCGCGCGGATCAATACAACACCCGCAAGTCGCTCGATCAGACCCAGGCCGGCCTGCGCTATCAGCGCCAGATGAGCGAGCGCGACGAACTGACGCTGACCGCCTACCACGGCGAGCGCCACACCACGCAGTACCAATCGTTTCGTAAGGAACAACAATTCGATCCTGCCCACGCCGGCGGGGTGATCGTGCTGGAAAGGAAATATCAGGGCATTGACACTCGCTGGAAGCATGAGGATACTCTCGCTTCGTTACCGGTAACACTGATCGGCGGTCTGGATTATGAAACCATGACCGAACGCCGCCAAGGGTTCAAAAACTTTATTATTTTGCGAGACGGCACAGTGGACTACGGCGAGAAAGGCGACCAGCGGCGCAATGAGAAGAACCGCATCTGGAACCTGGATCCTTACCTGCAAACCTCCTGGCAACTGACGCCGCACTGGACGCTGGACGCCGGCCTGCGCTACAGCACGGTCAGCTTCGATTCGACCGACTACTACATCACGCCGGGCAACGGCGATGACAGCGGCAGCAAACGCTACCACCAGTGGCTGCCGATGGGCTCGCTCAACTACAAAATCAGCCCGGCGTGGAACGTCTATCTCTCCGCCGGCCGCGGCTTCGAAACCCCGACCATCAACGAACTCTCCTACCGCCCCGACGGCCTGCCAGGCCTCAATATCGGCCTGCAGCCATCCACCAGCGACACCGTTGAACTGGGTAGCAAACTGCGTCTCGGCAACGGCCTGGTGAGCGCCGCCCTGTTCCAGACCGATACCGACAACGAGCTGGTGGTGGCGGGAAGCAGCGGCGGGCGCACCAGCTACGCCAACGCCGGCAAGACCCGGCGGCGCGGCCTGGAGCTGGCGCTGGATCAGGAGTTCGCGCTGGACTGGCGCCTGCATATGGCCTGGACGCTGCTGGACGCCACCTACCGCAGCGAGATGTGCGGCAAATCCGGCTGTACCCCCGCCGGCAACCGCCTACCGGGCATCGCCCGCAACATGGGCTACGCCTCACTGGCCTATGCGCCGCCGGAAGGCTGGCACGCCGGGGCGGAGCTGCGCTACATGAGCGATATTCAGGCCAATGACGCCAACAACGCGCAGGCCCCCGCTTACACCACGGCCGGCGTGAACGCCGGCTATCGCTTTACCTGGAACCGCTGGGCGCTGGACGTGTTCAGCCGGGTGGACAATGTTTTCGATCGCCGCTACGTCGGTTCGGTGATCGTCAACGAAAGCCAAGGGCGCTATTTCGAACCGGCGCCGGGGCGCAACTGGGGTGGCGGCGCCACCTTGTCTTATCGCTTTGAATAAGGCAAAGCACCTTAAGGTTAAAAAACGGGATGGGTTTTACGTCACCCTAGCGGCTTCTCGCTGAAATAGTAGGGAGAAACCGCGTGTTTTTTGCGATTTGGCTTAATCTCTAAATCGGGGACTTTCATTTTTGGTAAGGGTATTGCTATGCAAAATAAAGCGTCACTATCGCCGCTTATCGTCATAACGGCGCTGTTTGCCGCGCTGAGCGGGCTCTATCTGCTCGGCGGCGGCATCTGGCTCGCCAAGTTGGGCGGTTCGCTGTATTACATCATCGCCGGGCTGGTGCTGCTGGCGACCTCATGGCTGCTGTTCCGCCGCCGCGCCACCGCGCTGCTGCTGTACGCGGTGTTCCTGTTGGGCACCACCCTTTGGGCCCTGTGGGAAGTCGGCCCGGACTTCTGGGCGCTGACGCCGCGGCTCGACGTTACCTTCTTCTTCGGCCTGTGGCTGGTGCTGCCGTTTATCTACCGCAAGCTGGTCGCTAACGGCAAGTTCGCCTACGGCGCGCTGAGCGCGGCGCTGGTCATCACCGTCATCGCGCTGGCCTATGCCGTATTCAACGATCCGCAAGAGATCAACGGTACGCTCGACGCCGCGCAGGTACAGCCGAAAGACACCACCGGCGCAGACTGGCCGGCCTATGGCCGCACCCAGGAAGGCACTCGTTATTCGCCGCTGAGCCAGATCAACGACAAAAACGTCGGCCAGCTGCAAGAGGCCTGGCGTTTCCAGACCGGCGATCTGAAGACCGCCAACGATCCGGGCGAGATCACCAACGAAGTCACGCCGATCAAGATCCGCGATACCCTTTACATGTGTACCCCGCACCAGAAGCTGTTCGCGCTGGATGCCGCCACCGGTAAAGAGAAGTGGAAATTTGATCCGCAGCTGAAATATAACCCGACCTTCCAGCACATCACCTGCCGCGGCGTGTCTTACCACGAAACCGCTGCGGCTGCGGGCGCCGCCGGCGACGCCGCACCGGCAATGTGCGCGCGCCGCATCATTCTGCCGGTCAACGACGGCCGTCTGTTCGCGCTGGATGCCGAAACCGGTAAACCGTGCCCAGACTTCGCCAACAACGGCGAGCTGAATCTGCAGAGCAACATGCCGTATGCGACGCCGGGCCACTACGAGCCGACTTCGCCGCCGGTGATCACCGATAACGTGATCGTCGTCGCCGGCGCCGTGACCGACAACTACTCCAACCGCGAGCCTTCCGGCGTGATCCGTGGCTTCGACGTCAACAGCGGCAAGCTGCTGTGGGCCTTCGATCCGGGCGCGAAAGATCCGAACGCCATCCCGGCGGACGAGCATCACTTCGTGCCGAACTCGCCGAACTCCTGGGCGCCGGCCGCTTATGACGCCAAGCTGGATATCGTTTATCTGCCGATGGGCGTCGCCACGCCGGACATCTGGGGCGGCGATCGCACCCCGGAAATGGAGCGCTACGCCAGCGGCCTGTTGGCGCTGAACGCCTCTACCGGTAAGCTGGTCTGGTTCTATCAGACGGTCCACCACGATCTGTGGGATATGGACGTGCCGGCGCAGCCGACCCTGGCGGACATTACCGACAAGAGCGGCAAAAAAGTGCCGGTCATCTATGTGCCGACCAAAACCGGCAACATCTTCGTGCTGAACCGCACCAACGGCGAGCTGGTAGTGCCGGCGCCGGAGAAACCGGTACCGCAGGGCCCGGCCAAGGGCGATCGCCTGTCGCCGACCCAGCCGTTCTCCGAGCTGACCTTCCGTCCTGAGAAGAAACTGACCGGCGCGGACATGTGGGGCGCGACCATCTATGACCAACTGGTCTGCCGCGTGATGTTCCACAGCCTGCGTTATGAAGGCACCTTCACCCCGCCTTCCGAGCAGGGCACGCTGGTGTTCCCGGGTAACCTGGGCATGTTCGAATGGGGCGGCCTGGCCGTCGATACCGATCGCGAAATCGCCATCGCCAACCCGATCGCGCTGCCGTTCGTTTCCAAACTGATCCCACGCGGCCCAGGCAACCCGATTGAACCGCCGGAAGGCGACAAAGGCGGCAGCGGCACCGAAACCGGTATCCAGCCGCAGTATGGCGTGCCGTTCGGCGTCACCCTGAACCCGTTCCTGTCACCGTTCGGCCTGCCGTGCAAACAGCCGGCCTGGGGTTACATTTCCGCCGTTGATCTGAAAACCAACGACATCGTGTGGAAAAAACGCATCGGCACCGTGCGCGACAGCTCACCGCTGCCGCTGCCGTTCAAAATGGGCATGCCGATGCTGGGCGGCCCGGTGACCACCGCCGGTAACGTGTTCTTCATCGGCGCCACCGCAGACAACTACCTGCGCGCCTTCAGCGTGACCAACGGTGAAAAACTGTGGGAAGCGCGTTTGCCGGCCGGCGGCCAGGCGACGCCGATGACCTATGAGGTCAACGGCAAGCAGTACGTGCTGATCTTCGCCGGCGGCCACGGTTCCTTCGGCACCAAGCTGGGCGACTATGTGATCGCGTACGCTCTGCCCGATCAGAAGTAACCGTCTGGGTTAATACTCCGCAAAGCACGCCGCAAGGCGTGCTTTTTCTTTTTATGCCCCACCGAAACGCCCGCCCGCAATACCCCTATTTTTTTCATCTTCATTATTGATAATAATTATCATTCGCAATATTATGGTTTTGCGGCCAGGCAGTGGCCCGCAATCCTTCTCCAGCTTAATGGGCAATACGGCAGTCGGCCGCCTTCAGGCGGCCTTATTCGGAGGCGCATGGTCGACCATACTCGGAAACATCGAAAGAAAATCCTGCAAGCGGCGGTGAAAACGCGGCACGCCGGCGTAGCGTTCGTGCCGGCCTTTCCCTCCACCCCGTCTTTTGTCGGTTTGCCTCACCAGACGCAAGCCGTGCTGGTACATTTGATCGGCCATGATGACGCACAGGAGGAACATGAATGAACCTGCAGCCCTTTACCGCCATGCTGATGTTTGCCTACGTGCTGCTGATGGTGCCGCTGCTCTACGTCATCGACAGCCGGCTGAGCGCCAGCAGGCTGGTGCGCAAAGCCACGCAAAACGTCATCATCATCGCGTTGACCCTGCTGTTCTTCAGCGCGATGACGCTGCTGTATTGACGCCCCCCCGGCCGCTTACCCTTGCGGCCGCTCTACGGTGTTCAATCCGCCCAAGCGCAGCCAGCGGTAGAGATCCGCGTTGCGTTTGAACCCCAGCTTCCTCATCGCCGCCTGCTTGTGGTTGCTGACGGTTTTCACGCTCAGACGCAGGTTGCGCGCGATGGTGGCCTGCGGTAATTCACTGGCCAGATAGCGCATCACATCCCGTTCACGGCGAGTAATGCGCTGACGTTCACACCAATAGCAACGGTGTGCGACATCGCCATGCGCCCGCGCCGTCAGTGCCCGTTCCAACTGGCGTAATACGCTGCCCGGCGAGTCGTTGCGGAAAATGACGCCCGTTTCGCTGGCGCAGCGCGGGTTCTCGCGCCAACGGGTATCGTCCGGCACACGCAACGCAAAGTTCATCGGCCGGCCGTCGCTCGCTGACCGCAGGCAGAAACGCGCCTGCCAGTCCCGCGCCACGGACTGAAACACCATATCCGCCCGGTGCGCCAGGGCGGCGTCGAGCAGTTGCACCCGTATGCCGCGACGCGCGAAATACGGCAGCAGCAGTTGCTGCAAACCATCAATAAAGAAACGGTCATTATCGATAAACGCCAGAGTGATGGTGCTTTCCATCGGCACGCTCCCTTTGAAATAATCCTTCCCGGCCGCCGCCGGGCGTGAGTCATCCTCCCGGATGACGGGCGCCGCCATGACACAGCGCCGTATCGTGGCGGCGCGCGGCGGGATAATGCGGCTACGGCAGCGCTAAAATGGCGACCGATTGCCCCGAGTAATTGCCGGCCTTGATGGTGCCCGTCACGCCGAGCGTGGAGGTGATCGGCACCGTGACTCCGCGCGTATCCGCAGTGAACTGATACCCCAGGTTGCCCAGGGCGCCGTTGATGCGCAGCGTGCTGTAGACGCCGGAGCTCCCCAGATCCAGGCGGCCATTGCTGCCGACGCGGATATACATGACGATGTTCATCTTCTGCGAGCAAACCACGCGCAGGCTGCCGCGCGCCGTGTTGCCCGCCAATTCGGTATCCGGCAATACGCCGTGGTTCAGATCGAGCTGTTGCTCATCGATGCCGCACACCCCGACCGGCGGCGGCGCGATGCCGCAGACGCTGCTCGGCATCAGCCGTGCGCTGGACCCCACAACGGCGGAACCGGAACTGGTGGTATAAAACAGCCCCACGCACTCCTGAGTGATGGGATCGCCCACATGTGAGGTTTTGCCGCTAATCGGCAACGGGTAATAGCGCTGGTAATAGCTGCTGAGTTCCCCCATCGTCTTCAGTTTGGTGATCTGCGGATGTACGGAGGAACCGACAACCGAAGCCGATGGCGTCACATCGGTGCTGCCGCCGGTGTTGGCGCTGGTGTGGCGGTGGTTGATCCCGATCGCGCACTGGCTTTGCTGATAGCACGGGTTTGGCGACGGATCATCCGTATCCCAGCTCTCAAGCACATACTCATACTTGGCGTCACTGGGGGAACCGCTGCTTTTGGTCACGTAGGAGTAAATTTGCGCCGAGCACAGCCCCGGCAGCAGGCCGAGCAGTAAGTACATCGCGCTGAAGTGAACACGCTGCATCGCGTCATATCCTTATTCTGTTTTGCCGGAACCCGGCGCTCATTGGTAATCCAGACTGAAAGTCGCAATAGCGCTGAAAGCGCCGCGGCCAAGGGTTCGCTTTGCCAACGCTTCCGGTTCGCCGCGCACATAGGCCTGTATGCCAATCACCGTGCCGCCGTCCTGCAACGGGTACTTGCCGCCGGCGCTGTTGAGCGGCAAAGGCTGCCCCTGCAGCGTCTCCATACCGATGGCGATCCCACGCGCCTGGCTGCTCGCCGCCAGCGCCAGCAGCCCCGGCAGCTGCGCATTCTCCGTTCCTTTGAAGGTGATCGACACCGTCTTGCCCAGGCTGAGATCGCACTGCGCCAACCGCAGCTCGAAAGGTTGACCCTGCGTGCGCTGGTTCAGGTACAGGTACTTGTCGACCAGCGTGCCGAAATCCAGCTCGATGTCCTCGTCACCCGGCTGAATAACGCAGGGTTCCGCCACCAGCGCACCGCGCATGCGCAGATTGTCTGCGGCCTGCGCGGCCCCGTTCACGCCCAGCGCCAACAGCACCAGGCCGATAACGCCCCGGCCGCCTTGCGTTGTTTTCACGCTCGCCTCCTCCTTCATTGATACTCGGCCCGCAGCGTCGCCGTGGCCTCGAACGCGCCTTCCGTCAGGGTTTCACCCGATTTGCCGACCGGTACCGCCTCCAGCACCGGCGGCTTGGCCGGATCGACAGGCAGCGCGCTGCCCACTTTGAACGGCTGTGCGTTCTGGTAAATGCGGATGCCCAGATAGCGCCGGTCGGTTTGCACCGCCGCTTCGTCAAACGTCGCGGCGGTGCCGGTCAGACTCAACAGCATGTCCCATTTGCCGATCCCCGGTTCGCAGCGAATGCGGTAACCGATATTTTGCCGATAGTTCACGCCATCAACCTTGTTAATACCGACGCGATCGCCGAAGTTCACGTCGATGATCCCGTCATCGTTAATGGTGCAGGGCGGCGGTTCGATCAGCGTGCCGCGAAACTGCATATCGACCGTTTTCTCCGCCCAGGCGAAATGGCACGCCATCCCGGCGCACAGCAGCACGCTCGCCGTAAAACGTAGTTTCATGCTCTCGCTCCCGCGTTACTGGTAATCCACCTTCATGGTGGCGCCCGCGGTGAACTCGCCCGCCGCCAGTTTGGCTGTGGCCGACTTCACCGGCACCGCTTCAAGCGTCGGCGCGGTCGGGTAGGTAAAGTTCAACCACTGGTTGATCGGCCAACGGCGGCCACCGCTCATCAACGCAATGCCCAACCCGTCTTTACTGGTGCGCAGCAGCTGGCCGTCGAAACCGCTCGCCGTCCCCTGTACCTGCAGCTTGAGCCCGTTACTGCTCTGCCCGCTGCACGTCAGCGTGTAACTCACCGCCCGCCGATAGTTGACGCCATCGATGCGGGTGGTCATCACTTCGTCGCCAAAATCCACTTCGATCGGCCGCCCGCCATTGATGATGCAGGGTGGAGAAAGCACGGTGACCCGCACGTTCACCGTGGTCGCCTGAGCCGGCGGAAGGCCCAGCGCCAGCAGCCCCGCCAACCCAATCAGCGCCCGGCCCCGTGTTATCCTCAGCACCATGTCCTCGCCTCAGTCATAGTTCAGCCTAAAGTCTACCGTCGCCCGATAAGCGCCGGCCATCAACGGCGCCGCAGTCCGCTCCGGCGCCACGCTGTAGCTCAGCGCGTCTTGCCCCGGCGTCAACAGCAGCGGCTCGCCGCGGCTCCCCAGCCGAACGTCGCGGCCGCGGCCATCACGCAGGCGCAGCCCCACCCCGGAAACGCCCTGCGCCTTCACCAGCTGCGGGTTGTCGCTGTCCGCCACCGAGGCGAAGCTGACCGTCACCGCCGGCTGATTCGGCGCCCAAACCAGCGCGCCGGTGCGCGCATCGCGCTGGCCGCCCGGGGTGCGCAGGCAGTCCATCAAACGCAGCTCGAACGCCACCGGCCGCCCGCGATCGCCGGCCTGGCGCATGCGCGCGGTGCCGGTCTCACCCAGCCAGATCTCCTGCCGCGCGCTGCTCATCTCCAGTCGACAGGCGCTCTCCGTCAGCGCGCCGTACACCTGCAGCACGCCATGGGCGCCCTCCACCTGCCAGTTGTCCACCACGTCGGCCTGCGCCGAAGGCATCGCGACCACGCCCAGGCTGAGCGCCAGCATCAACGCGCGCTCGCCGACCTTTCTCCGTTCTCGTTTCATCCTTTTCCCCTGAATGGCTCTCCCGTCGACACCGCCCGCTCACGGTGGGTCATGACGCCGCCCGTTTTTCCGGCACCACCTTGCAGCTCGCGCCGCTGCAGCTGAAGCTCAGCTGCGGCCGGCCGCCGTAATCGTTGATATAGGTCAGCACCGGGCTGCCGCCCAGCCCCGCAGCGCCTACGGTCAGGCGCGCCTGGCTCTTCGGCGCGATCATGAAGGGCTCAAACCCTTTCACGCCCTCACCGCCCTTTTTGCTGCCCGCATCGACGATGGTGATGTAGTACGGCGTCGGGTTATTGACCTGGTAACTCTCCCCTTGCCGCGTCAGCGTCAGCTGCTCCTGCCATGGCGTCGCCATGTCGGTGCGGCTCGGCACGATCGCCGCCGGGCGATAAAACAGCTTGATGCGCGTCTGCAGCGCGATCTGCAGCGTATTGGGCTTGTTGCTCTTCGGCGGTATCTCGCGCAGGTTGAAGTAGTACAGCGTCTCCCTGTCCTGCGGCAGCTGTCTGGCCGCCGGCAACGCCTGAATCTTGATCTGGCTCGGCTTACCCGGCTCGATGCGCTGCACCGGCGGCAAGACCACCAGCGGGCTTTGGATTTTGTTGCCCTGCTCGTCCTCCAGCCACCCCTGCGCCAGGTACGGCAGCTGCTTGTTCTGATTGCTGAGATTGAGGCTGACCGAGTTCTGGCCGCCGTCGAAGATCACCCGGGTACGGTCGAGCGCGATCGCCGCCTGCGCGTGCTGCGACACCGTGGCGCCCAACAGCGCGAACGCCGCTGCGGTTTTCAGAGAAAAAATTTGCATGTTGTCGATAACTCCAGATTCAGGGTGATGGGTTTATTCAACCGGGGCCGATTGCGCCGCGGCGATCGGCCGACACGGCAGCAGCAGCGTGCGCGTCAGCATGTCGGCCGGCAGCGTTGCCGGCAGCTGCACCTGGCACTGCGCCGCGCCGCTCCAGTGCAGCGTCATGCTCTCACCGGCTCTGACGCCGCTCAGGTACACGCTGCCGCCGTCATTGACGATGCCGGTCTCTTGTTTGCGGGCGTTCAGCACCGTGGCGCCGAACGGCGGCGTGCTGCCGTCCGCCAGTTTGACGATCGCCATCGCTTTCTCGCCGGCGATAACGTCAAACTGGCGGTAGCCGATCGCGCCTTCGGTCAGGGTGGCCTGCACCACCGAGCGGGTGGCTTCGGCGTTGTCGCCCAGTTTGTCCAGATCGATGCTGGCCTTGTTGCGGTAGTAGCTGTTGACGTCCGCCACCACCGCCTTGCCGAAGCGGTTGGTGCGAACGGTGCTGCCGTAGCCGCGCACCGGCACCCCGCCCACGCCGTTGGTGTCCAGCAGCAGGCGCGTGCCGCCGATCATGCCGACGCGGTGCAATGCGCCGCCCTCCGGCGTCAGCGTCGCGCCGCCCTGCGCGGACACCCCCACGGCGCTGTAGCGCCCTTCCTGATAGCTGGCGTTGGCGCTCAGGCGCGCCGCATCACCCTCGTGGTTGTAGTAGCCGCTCAGGTTGGCACCATGACGGGCGCTGCCGGCGCTCAGTTGGTAATTGTTGTGTTCATCGACTCGCTGGTAGTAACCCACCCGGTTCGTGGTGTCGTTACGGTTCACCGTGCTGTTGTAGCTGAGCGTGGCGCCGTTGCCCCACGGCATCGACAGCGACAGGTACACGCCGTCGTCGTTGGTGTCGTTGTAACGGTTGCGATAGGCCGACAGCGACAGGTTCAGGTTTTTTATCTCGCCGAGATCGAAGTAGCTCGACAGCGTCAGGTTGTAACGGTCGTTGGACGGGCGATCCCAATAGGTCTGGTGGCTGTAGTTGAGGTAGCTGCTCAGCCCCCAGTCGCGGAACTGCTTGTTGAAGGTGATGGTGTACATCTCCTTGTTGTTGCCAACCCGGCTGCCGTAATAGCGCGCGTCGAGATACTCGCTCATGCTCAT
Organism: Serratia sp. LTN-2; assembly: GCF_059740205.1. Taxonomy (NCBI): domain Bacteria; kingdom Pseudomonadati; phylum Pseudomonadota; class Gammaproteobacteria; order Enterobacterales; family Yersiniaceae; genus Serratia; species Serratia sp. LTN-2. Next base: position 121,557 of record NZ_JCAXDO010000003.1, read on the forward strand.
GAAGTCCTCTTCCGAGAAGCGATAGCCGGCGAAGGTGACCTGACTGTCCAGCTCGTCGAACGTTTTCGAATAGCTCACCCGGTAAGAGCCGCCGCTGAGCGTCTCGTCTCGCTGTGGCAACCGCGCCCGCGACTGGGTGGCGTCGAACGACAGCGCGCCGAACATCATCAGATCGCGGCCGACCCCCAATGACAGCGCGTTATAGTCGCCGCCCAGCAACGCGCCGCCATACAGCGACCAACCGTTGCTGACGCCCCAGGAAAACTCGCCGGTGCCGAACAGCGGCCCGCGTGAATGGTGTTGCCAGTCCGACGGTTTGCCGGCGGCCAGTTTGAAGCGCCACGATCCGGGGCGCGTCAGGTAAGGAATGCTGGCGGTATTGACCTTGAACGCTTGCACGCCGCCGTCCTGTTCCTCCACCCGCACGTCCAGCTCGCCGGTGACGGCGTCGTTGATGTCCTGAATGCGGAACGGCCCCGCCGCCACCTGGGTTTCATAGATCACCCGCCCCTGCTGGCTGATGGTCACCTTGGCGTTGGTCTTGGCGACCCCAACCACCTCAGGCGCATAGCCGCGCAGGTTGGGAGGCAGCATGTTGTCGTCCGACACCAGGCTCGCCCCCGAGAAACGGAAGCTGTCGAAAATGCCCGAATCCAGATAGTCCTCGCCCAGCGTCAGGCGCGAGCGCAGCGCGGAAACGGCCCGATAGGCGTAATAGCGGCTCCAATCCAGGCGTTTTTCCGTGGATTGCCCGCTGCCGGTCTGATGATTGACCTGCCCCTGCCAGTCGGCGCGCAGACGCCACGCGCCCAGGTTGGCGCCGGCGGTGCCGTTGCCGCTGACGCTGTAACCGCGCGTGCCGCCCTGCTGCTGCTGCCGGCTTTGTGCGTTGACGTTGTAATCGAACAGCAGCCCTGGAATGCCCTCATCCCAGCGCGACGGCGGATCCCAGTCATCCGAGCTGTATTCCAGGTAAGCCTGCGGCACGCTCAGGTACAGCGTCCCCGTCGCCAGATCGCCCCGCGACACCATGCCTTTCAGGCTGGACTCATCCAGGCACTCGCCCTGATGCCACCAGGTGAGCGATTGCATCGCCGCCGATTTCAGCCCAAGCTGATCGACCAACGCTTTAGCGACGCAGGCGCGGCTGCCGGCAGGATCGTTGTCCGGCGGATAAAAAGCGATTTTCTGCTCGGGCAACTCGCTTTTATTGAGATGAACCACCATGCCGTAACTTCCCGGCATAATGTATCCGCTGCGGGAAAATTGGCTTAGGTCGATATTTTTGCGATCGTTCACGTCCAAAATGTCGGCATTAAACTGAATGCCATCTTCGGCATAGACCCGCGTTGATGAACTTCCCAGCGCCAGCGTGATACATAATCCCAGCACCTGAAAACGAAATAGCTTCCCAGCAGGCGACAACATCATATCCCTAACCTTATATCGTATAATTCTGGCGTTACGGCTTGCCGCAATAACAGCGCTCAGTAATAATCCAGCTTGAACCGCACGGCGGAAAAATAGCTTCCCGCACGCATCGGCTGGTTATTGGCAACCAATTTAATGGAGTAATTGAGCGACATGTTGCCCGGCGTTATATCGCCCAGCGGCAATGGCCGGCCAGGCGCGGCGATATTCCCCAGGTCATCGGATATTTGCAGCGCGATGCCTTTCGCCTCACCGTGCACGCCAAATAAGTCGCCGTCGGCGTCGCCGTCGAAAACCACCTGAAACTGTCGCCAGTCCGGTAAATTCGGTTTTGGGCGCTCAAGCGTGCAGTTGATTAATTCGATGGTGAATGGGTGCGTATTCCCTAAGCCATCGCGCATAATATTTCCCGTCGGCATCACGGCCATATCGATAGTCTGCTCGCGGCTGCCGGCGGCAATCGCACAAGCGGTATCAATAATGGCTCCTTGCATATTTACGCGCCCCCAACCTTGAGAGCCGGACGCCGCCGACACGGCCGGGCTCATCAGCGTGGCCATCAATATGCAAGGAGACACTAAAGGGTGAATAAACCGGCGCATTGAACCTCCTGACACTTGCCTTCCATCCAGGGAAAATGCATGCGGGGGCTCCCGCATGCAAAAAGTCACGCCAATGGCGTGGGCTTACTGGTAAGCCAGCTTGAAATCGGCCACGGCGGTGAAGTCGCCCGGAACCACGGCGGAGGAAGCGCCGTCGCCCTGCAGGTAAGCCGCGAAGCGCAGCGTGTTGGTGCCGGTACCCAGGTTCTGTGGAGCCGTTGCGGTGCCCAGCTTGATCGGGTTGCTGGCGGTGTCGGTGATGGCGATGCTGGCGCCGCTGGCGGTGCCGACGATGCCCAGCAGGTCCTTGTTGGCGGTAGAGGCTTTGCCTTCGAAGGTGGTGGTGACGGTTTTCAGCGTCGAGTTGTCGCACTGTTCCAGCTTAATATCGAACTGGCGCGGCGCTGATTTGCCGCCATTTTTCAACGCAACGTTTGACACCTGGCCCATATCCACGGTCTGGTCCACGGTCTCGGGAGAAATGGAGCAAGGCGCATCAATAATGGAACCGGTAAACGTCACTTTGCCATGCCCTTGATCGGCAGCATGCGCCAGAGAAGAAACGCCAAACGCCAGAACTGCTGTCAGCATGATTTTGTTCAGTTTCATAATTCACTTATTCCTTTAATTTATGTAAAAAGCGCAGGATCTCTCCCGTTCCTTTAACAGTTATTTATACAGCCCAGAATTAAAACGGTATTATTCGCAGCCGAAACAAATTCTCGCGATAATTAAACCGCGACTTTCATTTCACCATCACTCGTTTTAGGTACTCAGCGAAACCCATGCTGATGAGGAAGAAAAACGATCAAACCCGTGAACTTCCGTGAATATTTACCGCCCCACGGAAAATTCAACTAAGATTCAACTCACTCGTTTGTTTCGGCCCAAATATTGTTACAAAAACCGTCGTAATTTGAAAAGCCATTCCCGCCAAAAGCAATAAATACGAGATATAAGCCCAAAAACCACAGGGCAAATATATTTTTTCGAGACAACAGATCGTAAAATTAATAACCTCAGTCGATTATCTCGTAAAATATATATCATGCGACATTATTGATCGCCTTTTTTCTATTTGCGTTATAATGATTCGGAAATGGAAAGGGAGGCTTATCAATTCGGTCTGGTGAAAACCAGCACCGGGCAGTAAACCATGGAGAAAAACAATGAAGCACAGCCATTACATACAGCAGGCTGAACATTTAGCCACCCCATTACCGCTCCCGATACATGAACGTCGCAGGTTTATAGCAGCGGAAATATCGGGTTCAGGCAGGCGTTCGCTACCGGTTCAGGAAGGGTATTGCCGGGACAGGGCATTATTTTCCGGGCGACGCTTATCGTTATATCAAAACTCGGCTGAAGTTTAAGGGAGGCTGACATGATAAAACGCACGTCAAAACAACAAGAATTACAAAACCTGCAGCAGCATTTATTAACGACGCTGCACCGTCTCTGTCCTTCGGCCAACGGCACGGCCCCGCCGCCGCCCGGCGAGTGGCCCACCACTCGTCAGCTGGCCGAGTCCAACGACATCACCATCTATCAGGCGCGCAACTTGCTGTTGAACCTGGCCGGCAGAGGCAAAGTGTTGGTCACGCCGGGGCCGGTCAACAAGTCGTTGCGCTGGTACCCTTCCCTCTGATACACGATTTCGCCTGCCGGCCGCTCAGGGCGTCGGCAGGCTGCGCGCAGGCAAGATTAGCCGGCGTCCGTGCGCCGCACGCGCGGATATTTCCACAGCCAGCGCCCGCTGACCATGCGCCAGTAGAATAAGGCGCCGCGCACCGCCCAATCGAGGAACATCCCCAACCAGACGCCCACCACGCCCATGCCCAGCTCAATGCCCAGCGCATAGCCGGCCACCACGCGGCAGCCCCACATGCCGAGCATCGTCACCCACATGGCGAAGCGGGCGTCGCGCGCGCCTTTCAGCCCGGCGGGCAATACCCAGGAGGCGGCCCAGATCGGCATAAAGGCGGCGTTTAGCCAGATCAGGGTTTTCACCACCGTTTTCACATCATCCTGCGAGGTGTAAAACGCGGCGAACACCCCGGCCAGCGGCGCCGTGCCCCAGGCGATGGCGGTCAGCCCGAGGGTCGACAGCCAGAAAATATGGCGCAGCTGCCGCTCCGCCTGACCTATCTCGCCTTTGCCGAGCCGCCGGCCGACGATGATGGTCGAGGCCGATCCCAGGGCGTTGCCCGGCAAGTTGATCAGTGAAGCGATGGAGAAGGCGATGAAGTTACCGGCGATCACGTTGGTGCCCATGCCGGCGACGAACATCTGCGTCAACAGCTTGCCGCCGTTGAACAACACCGATTCGACGCTGGCGGGAATGCCGATCCCCAGCACTTCCCACAGGATGCTCATTTTCAGCGGTGTGAAATAGCTTTTCAGCGTGATGTGCAGCGCCGGGTTAAAACCGATCGCCAGCACATAGAGGATGGCGATCGCGCCGATATAGCGGGAAATCGTTAGCCCCAGCCCGGCGCCGACGAAGCCCAGACCGTGCCAACCCAGCATGCCGTAGATCAGGATGCTGCTGATGATGATATTGAGGATATTCATGCCGCCGTTGATCAGCAGCGGGATCTTGGTGTTGCCCGCGCCGCGCAGCGCGCCGCTGCCGATCAGCGCAATCGCCGCCGCCGGGTAGCTCCACACCGTGGTTTGCAGGTAAGAGAGCGCCAACGCTTTCACTTCCGGCGAGGCCGCACCGGCGATCACATCGATGATCTGCTCGCCCGCCAGATGAATGCCCGCCGCCAGCAACAGCGCCACGGCGGTCATCAGCACCAGCGACTGGCGCGCCGCGGCCCGCGCCCGCCGGCGATCGCGCTTGCCGAGGCTGAAGGCCACCACCACGGTAGTGCCGAGATCCACCGCAGCAAAAAAGGCGATGATCACCATGTTGAAGCTGTCTGCCAGCCCCACCCCGGCCATCGCCTCTTTACCGAGCCAGCTCACCAGAAAGGTGCTCAGCACCCCCATCAGCAAAACACAGGCGTTTTCCAGAAAGATCGGCACCGCCAGCGGCGTGATCTCGCGCCAAAACAGTACGCGGTAACTTTTCCGTTTGGCATACCAGGGCGTATTTTCCACGCGCTGACGCAGGGCGGCATACAGGTTCAAGATGGGCTCGATGGGTAAAAGTGAAACATCATTTCAAATGATGAGCGATAAATCGTTATCCTGCAAAGAATTTTTGGGCGCCCATGACGAGCGCCCGAAAGGGGGACGGCAACGCTACTCCATGTAGTCTTCCTGATCGGCCTGCGCCGCCGCGATAAAGCGCGCCGTGCTGCGGCTGAGCGCGGCGCATTTTTCCGTCAGCAATTGATTATCCTGTTGCAGGGTCAGGTAACGCGCCTGAGTGAGCGCCGGTAACTGCCGATACCCGGCCGCATGCGTATCCCAGCCGCGATGCTGCGCCGCACGCATCGCGGTGCGCTGCAGTTTCACGTCGTCCGGCACCTCGCTGCGCCCGCAGTCCACACGCAGAAAGTGCCCGCCGGCGAGCATCGAAGCGATATGATCCAACTGCGCCTGCAGCGGTGGCGCCGGCTTATGCGCCGTCTGCTGGCAACCCGCAAGCAGCAGCAACGCCACCGCGCCGCAAAGAGAAGTGCGAAACAGAGTAGACATGAAAGCCCCCGGAAAAGCGGTAGATGATGTGATGATCTTAGGCGAGCAGATGCCGGGCGGCAAGGCGAGCGGCACGCTCAGCGCCGACCGTTGCTGACCTTGGTGGCGCGGGCGGGGTTGCCGGCAACGAATTCCAGCGTGGGGGAATAGTAAAACGGCAGCCAGGCGTTATAGCCGCTCTCCCACTCCCATTTGACCGGGCAGGGCCACAGCATGTCTTCATGCAGGATGTAATAGATCCACCGCCCGGGCGGACGGCGCGGTTTACGCATTTTCATAACGGATACAACGGCCTGATGGCGTGCGATAAGATCAACTGCTGCATTTTACCGCGATTTCGGCCGCGGGGACAGCCTGCGTTGCCCTGCGTAGGTCAGCCGTTGCTCGCCGGGTCACCGCTCGCCGCCCCCAGCACCACTACCCTATCTGCCGAGTCGATCGTCGACTTTCTGTGGGCGACAATCACGCGCGTGATATTCAATGAAGATATCGCCCGGTTGATCGCCAATTCATTCTCAACGTCCAGATGGCTGGTCGCTTCATCCATAAACAGCACGCTCGGCCGCCGGTAGAGCGCACGCGCAATAAACAAGCGTTGTTTTTGCCCGCCGGAGATGCCGTTCCCCAACTCGCCAATCAGGGTTTCGTAGCCCATCGGCATCTGCATGATTTCATCGTGAATGTTGCTGTGCACCGCACAAGCGACAATCAACGCCTTATCGGCATTGACTTCGAAACCGCTGATGTTTTCCGCGATGGAGCCGGAGAACAGCCGGTCGTCCTGCAGCACGCAGGCGATTGCATTACGGTAGTTATTCACCCCCACTTTATGGATATCCATAGAGTCGGCCAATATTTGGCCTGAGGTCGGGCTGAGCAAGCCGCACATCACCTTCAGCAACGTGGTCTTCCCGGCGCCGGAGACCCCCACCACGGCCACGCTTTCACCGGCCGCAATGCACATGTCCAGATCTTTAAATATCGGCCGGGACAGCGCGTCATATTGATAGGTGAGGTTTTTAACCTCGACGGCAACGCCCTTGCCCGGTTGAAATATCTGCCGCGGCGCGGATTCCGGCTCCGCATCGGTAAACACAATGTCGGATATCCTCTCATTATGCAGCGACAGCATGCGCAGCCCGATCGCCAGATCGATCAGGTTGGAAGCCCGCTGCGAGAACTGGCCGCGGTAGGCGTTGAACGCCATAAACATGCCGAGCGTCATCGAGTTGTCGATGACCATCATGGCACCGAGCCAAAGTATCGCCACCTGATCGAGCGTGGTGATGAAGGTGTTGATCCCGCCGAACATCATATTGAATCGGGTGATTTTGATATTGGTATTGGCCGCATCGACGTTCAAATTGAGCCAATAGCTGGAGCGCGTGTCCTTGATGCCGAGCGCTTTGACCGTAGAGACGCCGTACAGCGTCTCCATGAAATGGGAATTGGCCTTGGCCGCCTTGACGATTTGTTCTTCCGAGAATTGGCGGTAGGTTCGGTAAGTCATCATCCTGATGAGGATATAGACCAGGGTGAAGCCTGACACGACCCAGACCAGCCATCCGCCGTAGACCATCATCATCACGAACAGGCCAACCGTCATGATGCCGTCGATGATCCCGCTGACGATATTATTGGTAAAGGTGGTTCTGATCGCATCCAACGAGGAAAATCGCGATTGAATATCCCCCAGGTGCCGTTTCTCGAAAAAATCCAGCGGCAGCTTTAACAGATGCTCGAACAGCGTTGTCTTCCACTGAATGTCGGTCAGCGTCCCCAGTACGATGGAAATCCAGGCTCTGGCAATACTGACCACGGCGCGAAACAGGGTGAAGAAGATCAACCCCAAACAAATGACCGTCAGCAAACTGTAGTCGTGCGCCTGAATGACATGGTCGGTCACCAGTTGGGTCCCCACGGGCAGCAGCAGGTTGACCGACTCAATGACGATAGATAACGCAAAAATCTTGAGCAGCGTCCCCGGCAGCCCCTCGATGTTTTTCATCAAATCCAGCAGGCGCAAGCGGGTCTTTAGCGTCTCTTTCTGAAACGCCCTGTCGGGCCACAGCTCCAGCGCAATGCCGGTAAAATGATTCGACATCTCTTGCAGGCCGATGACTCTGCGCCCGAAGGCGGGATCGTGGATCACAAAGCTGGCGCGGCGAACCTTCACCAGCACCACGAAATGGTTCATGTTCCAATGCAATACGCAGGGCGTTTTCAACTGGTTGACTTCATCGATGTCCAATGACAGCGCGCGCGTCTTGAGCTGAATCTGCGAGGCGATTTGTGAAATGGTACCCAGGGTCGCGCCTTGGGTGGAGATGCCGAATCGCTGCCGCAGGCTCAGCATATCCACATTAAACCCGTAATAGGATGAAATCATGGCGAGGCACGCCAGGCCGCATTCAGATGACTCCGACTGCAAGATGCTCGGCACCCGTTTGCGCAGAGAGAAGATTAACTTCTCGTTGATCCGTTCAAAGAGATTATGATCCTTCATCGACTCTCCCCACCACGCTGTTTTTTATGTCATACAAAGGCGCTACCGCCCATTGATAAAGCGGTTTCTTATCCAGAAAGACAATCACTCTGGCCTGCAGCCCGCTGCTGATTTCCAGATATTTTCCTTTGTCGCTGAATTGCGTATCGCTTATGGACGCCAACACTTTGTAGTAGGCGTTCCTCTCCCTTTTATTGCCGCTGCTGTATTCCGACATCTCCTGCGGCGAAGCCGGAACAGAGGAGATCGACTCAATTCGCCCCGGGAACTGACCGAATTTGTCCGAGGGAAAAGCTTCGTAGCGAATGTTGATGCCATCGCCGATTTTTACGTAGGGCAAACTGTTATTCGGCAGCCACAACACCAGGTAATATTTGATGTTTTCAATCGGCTTGATCTGCGCCAGGCTGCTGCCGCTCTCGACCACCTGCCCGGCGGTCACGCTCAGAGACTCGATTTTCCCTTTCAGGGGCGCTTTGATGATCACCTGGTCGCCAGCATTGGATTCCGCCAATTGACGTTGCAATTCGCTGCGTTGCGATTCGCTTTGCGAAATTTGATTGTCGTAATCGGCGGCGCGAATAAGCAGATCGCTGCGCAACTGCGACAGCTGGATATTCTGCTGAATCTTTTGGCTGTTGAGCGCCTGATAGGAGCTCTGCTGTTGCTGAAAGAGCGAACGCTGATAGTTCAACTGATCCTTGGTAATCAATCCTTTGGTCAGGTAATGCTCATAGTTTTTTAAACTCTCCCTCATTTTTTCCATGCCGTCTCGGGCATTGAGATTAAGTTTTTCCGTTTCTTTATACGCTAACTCATAGCTATTGATCTGTTTTCTCAGGTTATCCAGCATGGCGTCTTTGTTTTTATTCAGCTTGCTGATAATCGAATCCAGATTGCCAATCTGTTTGTTGATTTCACTGGCGGCGATATGGCTGACATTGCCTGATGCCGTGCTGCGCGACACATCAATGACGTATAGCGGTTCGTCTTTTTCCACCACATCACCGGCCTGATGAAAAGATCGATTCACGTAGCCATATTGAGAGGAGAAAACGTTGGTCGAATGCGGAATGCTGATCACCTCGCCCTCGACATCGACCCTGCGCGTATACTCACAGAAATAGAGCGCGCCCGCTAAAATAAGAATAAAAATAAAGCACGTAACGGCAATCACATAGCTCGACGCACCGGAAATTAACAGCGCTCTGCCGGTCCATCTTTGACGTTGATAATTAACCGCCTCCTGGCGGAAAATATTTCTGCTCTTATTTTCACTCATAGGAAGAGCCTGCGCATGCCTGACCGAGAGACAGCCGCAGCGAAGACGCTGCGGCCTTGGACAACGATATTGATTTAGCTGATGGTGCCGTTAATCAGCCCATCGAGGCCTTTTTTGGAGTATTCCAGGGTGGTATCCCAGCCGATAACGGCGGCGGCTACGCCGCTGGCTACCCCGCCCAGGATGCCGCCGGCCACCATGCCGACGCCCTGGCCAATGGAACCGACGCCCAGCAGGCCGCCGCCGTCACCGCCGTGCTTACCGCCGATAACGGCGCCCGCCATGCTGCCGACGGAGGCGCCCAAAGCGACCGACGAAACGGCTTCCGCGGCATTCGCGACGGCGCTGCCAATCAGGCCGGCCAGTCCATTGCTCATATCCCAGGAGTAGGCGCCTGACACTTCATTCATTTCGATAACAGACAGTTCTTTCATAGGTTAATCTCCATATTTAAACGGACAAACACCGCCATACATGCGTGTTGTCATTGCATTGGCATCGGCCTGCAGCGCCGGATGCCACCAATAATGTCGCGGGAAAAAACGACATTATATTTTGATGAGGCTCCCTTAATTCTGCGTAATCGTGAATGTCATCACCGCATCGGCCTGTCCGGGGCTAATGTCTCCCGTTTGCTTATATCGCGCCATTAAGGGAATTCTGATCTCTTTTTCTGCAGCGGTGTGATAGTTAATCGGCCGGGAAAAAGCGATCGGATTACGGTTCTCGTCCAAGACTTCTACAGCAACGCCCTTTGCCGCATCGGAGCCGTCGGCAATATCGATCATGCCTACGCCCGGAGAACTTCCCGCCGCTTCAAACGTCACCTGCACCGGAATATTGTCTTCCTGGCATTGCAAGACCACGAAGAAGTTGCGTTCCGAAGAAACCGCGCTGCTGCCGATCCCGTTAAACTCGCTGCGTTTTGGGCTGCCTAAATTCACCGTTTGATTTTTATAATTCAAATCAACCAGGCAACTTTTCTGAATGACCTTCATGCCGGAAATGCTCAAATCCAATACCGAGGTCGAGTCCAGATAATATCTGGCGATAATCTTCCCCCCCATATCGCCGCCGGTTTTTATCGGGCCGGTTTTGATGAACGTCAGCCTGACATCGTTGCGGTTGATCCACGGCGTCAGCAGATTGGGCGAAATCGCCGTATTGAAAGGCACGTTCTTATTGCTCTGCCACAGGTCTGAAATCGTCACCCCTACGCCGTCAATGCCCGTTTCAAACACGCCGGGCAGCGCACTCGGCGCCAGCGGCGACATGGAGCGATAGGCGACCGAGCCCGAGCAAAGAAAAGAAAACGTGGTGCCGCTGATGCTGTTTTCCGTACGGACAGCCAACTGCTCGCCGATTTCAATACGCGGATCCACGGCCAGGGTCAGCAACCCCATGCGGATGGTTTTTGCATTTGTGCTACAGGTGCCGGCATAGGCCAACGTCGTTAGCGTTGCCAGCCACAGCAGGGCGCCGTAACGGAATATCCTGAGAAAAACGTTCATTTTCACTCTCACTTAACAAGTCATGATGGATACCGAGCGAGACTTATTGGCAAACTCCATTGAGGGTTTGGATCCCTGCTGCGGGTTTCTCCGCCGGCAGTTGATAACTGATGCGGCATTGATGCTCGGCATTTCTCCCCCACTGCACGATGAGCCGGCCTTGCTCCGCCATGCCGGACAAATAAACCAACCCATCGCCGCCAATCAGGAACGGCTGCGCCGAATGCCCGGCATCGCGTACGCTGGCGCCCAGAGGGAGAGGAACCCCATGCGGATCCGTGACTCTCATCAAGATCCTGTTGCCGACGTTAGCCTTGAAGTTCGCCCGGCTCACCGCACCGCGGGTCGGAATGACCGACTGATTGGTCAACGCCAGATCGACATCATCCGGTAAACTTTCCACATCAAGACGAATCGAGTTGTTGCGATAAGGCGTGGCGTAAGGAACGATCGCGTAGCCGCGCCAGTCGGTTTTCACCCCGACCTGGTTGCCGACCGCCACATCGCTGGCGCCGGCCGCCGTCACCAGCGCCGCCGTCTCGCCAAAAGGCTGGCCAAAGGTGACGCCGTCTTCGTGAGCGATCACCCCGCCTTTCACCCCATAGTTGACGCGCTGCTGGCTGCGATCGTAGGCGTACCCCGCGACGACTTCGCCGTAAGTCGCGCGCCAGTCAAGATTCGCATTGCCGCTGTTGCCCTGGCCCTGATTGCCATACCCTTCCTGCACGCTCCAGTTGAGGTTATTGCCGGCCAGCGCCGTGCCGTTGAGCCCCGCCGTATGGCTGGTGTTGCCCTTTTGGCTGGTATTGAGGCTGTAAGTGGCGTAGGTATTGCTCAGCCATTTCTCCAATGGCACGCTGATATTGAAGGCAAACAGCTGGTCGCGATCGTAAATACGCCGCTGCCCTCGGTTTGAATCACCGTAAATAGCCTGAGAATTGCGGTTGTAGCTGTAGTTAAAGCCGTAGCTGATGCCATTCCAGCTATTGTTGTAACCCGCCCCCAGCGACTGCATGCTGCGCTCGGAGTTCCAGTAATCTTCGCTGACCGCGCTGAGTGACAGCGAACCGGCCCCCTGCCATAAATTCTGGCTGAGTGTAATCTCGGCGCGGTTCTTGCGGCGATCTATCGGGGCGTAGCGGTTGCCGCCGCGATAGGTATCCAGCACTTCCTGCAGCCCGTAATATCCGCTGGTCGAATAGCGATAGCCGGCAATGGCGAAGTTGGTGCCGGTTTCAACGATGTTTTTGCTGTAGCGCACGCGCCACGACTGGCCATCGCTTTTGGCTTGGTGTTCCTGTTTTGCCCAGGCCTGAGTCACGTCCACCGACAGGGCGCCGAACTCCCCCAGGTTTTTACCTGCTCCCAATGCCAGCGATTGGTACGGACCGGCGAATTGTCCACCGCCATAGAGCGTGAAGCCGGCCGGCAAGCCATAAATCAGGCTGGCCTGCGTGAAGATCTTTTTCTCCACGCTGTGATCGTAGGTGCGGTATTGGCCCGACGTCAGCGAGTATTTCAGGCGTCCTTCGCGTTGCAATACCGGCAAGCTGGCAAAGGGAACGGTCATATGCTGTTCGCTGCCGTCCGCCTCTTTGATAGTCACGTCCAAATCGCCGCTGCCACCGGTCGGATACATGTCGGAAATCTCGAACGCACCCGGCGCGACGTAGCTCTGGTAGATGACATAGCCGTTTTGGCGAATCACCACTTGCGCGTTGCTGCGTGCGATGCCGCGCACCACCGGCGCATAGCCGCGCAGGCTTTCCGGCAACATATCGTCATCGGACGCCAACTGCGCACCGCGAAACGACACGCTGTCGAACACATCGGACGGGCTGCTGCTTTCACCGAGCGTCAGCAAACTCTTCAGCCTGATGATATTGCGCTGGGCGTAGGTATAGACGGTATCCCAGCGATCTTCAGACGGCTGCCCTCCGCCGCCGCTGTTGTAGCTCCAGGTGGTATAATTTCGCACCCGCCAGGCGCCCAGATTGAAGCCTGGCCGCAGGTTGAGGTAGTAGCTGCTGGCGCTCTGGGTAAAACGATCGCGCCCCTTGCTGTTGCTGCCGGTGAAGCCATAGTTGAGCAGCATCGCCGGCATCCCTTCGTCCCACAGTTCGGGCGGCACATAGCCGCGTATCCGATTTTCCAACGCCGCCTGGGGAATGCTCAGCATCAACCGCTGGCGGTTAAATTGAAATTGCGCCGTGGCCTGCGGAATAGCGGCCAAATTCACGCACTCTTCAGCGCGGTTCAACGCGGGAAATCGCTCGACTTTCACGCCGAGCCGCTGCAGATCCTCCTTCGTCAGGCAAGGCTGCAAACCCGCTTTATCGCCGCCGCCGGGCTTGATGACAAAACGAACTTCACGCGTCTCCATCAGCATGTCATTCACCCAAATATCCACCCGGTACTTGCCGGGCACCTGGTTGCCGTTTTCAAAAACCGTCAGGTCGATATGCTGTTGGCCCGAACGCCCCGTTTCCAGCAACGCCGGATTAAAGTAGTCACGAGAAAAGGCAGGATTGGCCATATTGCCGCATACCGCCGTGGTTGCCGTGAATAAGACTACGCGTTTCAGCCAAGCATCCCGCTTCGCTAACATACGCTTGTGCGTTATCATTCATTAGCTCCATTATTGAATTTGTTATTTCCTGCTGTGGCCCTTCCCCAGGCGGTTAAATACCTGACTGATGCTCCTTACCGGTGCCGCCATAGTCATTAATTAATTTCCAGCTGACCGACGATGCGCCGGAAACCGGCACTGAAAACATTTCGCTGCTCATCGGCGCGATATAGGTCACCTCTTTCATTTCATGCCCACCGATGCGAACATAATGAAAGTTCATATAATAAGGCGTGGGATTGGTCAGTTTTAATTCCTTGCCGACGCGTTGCCACGTCAACTGTTGAGCCACATCCTCGGGAACCTGTTTGAGCAACGCCGCGGGGCGATAAATAAGTTTGATGCGCGTTTTCACCGCGATCTGCAACGTGTTAGATTTGGCCGTATGTTCTGTCGAAGGAATGGATTTTATATTCATCCAATACAGGCTCTCTTTATCCTTCGGCAAGTCATCACCAACACGCACGATGCGCAACATATTCTCCTGGTGACCATCCAGGCGGAATAAAGGCGGCGTAATGATAAATGCAATCTTATCGACGCCGCTCTGTTGATTATCCAACCAGGACTGAATCAAATAAGGCTCGCTGTCCGGGTTATCGACGCTGATTGACGCCTCTTTTTTTTCGCCGTTGAAAATCACTCGCGTTCCGCCGACAACCACACCGGCCTGAGCCGTGGAAAAAAACAATAAGAAAACGAAGCCCGCCAGGGCACTGCAGCGACTAAACCGCATAATATTATCTCCGAGGCAATACGGCCCGCTGGAAACCAGCGGGCAAGAAAATATTATCAGTTGTAATTCAGCGTGAAGGTGGCGACACCGTTGGCTTTACCGGCAGTCACATCCGCAAGCGTAGAAATATAACGCGCGGTAAAATCAAGGTTGTTTTTCACGCCGCTGCCGGAGGCCAGCGGATAGGCCGTTGAGGCGGTGTAAAGCGGAAGAACATTGTTAGAAATATCAGACAGCTGGATGCCAACACCCGTGGCGACATCCGTTTCCTGGGTCAGCTGCAATACGTTGCTGTCGCCATTGTCGGCCGCACCGTCGAACTTAACGGTAGCGCTTTTCACCGTATCAGGACAATCCGTCACTTCCAGCGTAAATTTAGTCGCCGAGGACGTGGATCCCTTGCCACCCGCAAATGCCGTTCGGGCCACGTCGCCCAGAACAACATTTAATGGATTACTCAAGTCATTTGTGACCTTGCATGCGGCATCAACAATATTCCCGGTAAAATTAACCTGCCCGTCTGCCGCCAGGGCCGGTAGAGCACTCGAAAAAGTCGCCGCAACCAATGCCAACACAATCACTTTTTTTTCCATCATGGGTACTTCTCCTTTTGATTAGATAAACTGCAAAATATCCCCATCACGGCTAACCCGTGACAAGGAGAATAGGAGCTCCGCCCCTTTCACAGTTAATTATGCTTGGCTTTCCCTCTTTGGCAATACATAAAATCAATGTAAGAATGAGAAAAGACAATTACCCCAAATCGAATTGGCATCATTCTTATTTTTATTTTAAAAAAACCAAAAAAACGATGTTTCTCGACTCATTAACCTGGGCGAACAGAGAATTATTTTCGCCCAACCTTTACGCTATCGCACGAGCTAATCCACTCATTTTCACCTCAGACGACAAGCGAAAATAATAGGCGCCGTCATAAAAAGTAAAAATATCCCAAACAGGCCAGATGCCAGCGGAATTTGTATCTTGCAAAGGGGTTCACGCTTCGGCGACAGAGCAAATTTCGGCAGCAGAAAAGCAAAGATAAGAAGATGTGGTGCCATGAGAACGGGCATTTACCGGCACTTCATAAAATAGAAAAACGCTGACGATAAAATCAGCGCAATAATGATGCAAACAGAAGGCACCGGCAATAGAAAACGGTTCCCCTCTGATGTAGGCTAATTAAGCGGCATATCCGCACGTTCCAGGCTCAACGCATAATATGCCCCTCTCCACCTTATTTTTTAGCGTGATTAATCGTCATGGCGATAATCCTCGCCGAGCCCTCTGCCCGGTAAGGTTTCACACGCCAGGCCATCGCCTGCCGGCGCGGCGATCGGATAGCGATCGTCAGGCGTGATAAATACCGGCGAGGTCGCGATATAGCCATCGCTGAACTCGGCTTCGATAAAGGTGGCCGCCCATCCCTGCGCAGGGGTGACCAGCCGAAATTCGCCGCGGTTCTCCCCCGCGGCCGCCAGCGGCGCCGAAGTAAAACGCACGCCGCACGAGTAACGAAAATCTCGGGCCGCGCGGTTATGCGCCGTCCAACGCGACACCCTGACCGGCGGTTCGGAAAAGCGCAGCGTGCGCAATGCAGCCTCTGAGGGGCTGCTCTGCACATCGATCGTCGGTAACGCAATATCACGCTGTCGACGATTCACCAGAGCCAGAACAGCGCGTTCGGCGGCCTGCCGGCTTACCGCGCGATCGCCGTCGGCGATGGCTCGCAGCGAGATTTCCCCCGGCAGTTTATGCAAATAAAATCGCGTGCTGTCGGGCGGATAACGCTCGTCGCCGCCGGCGATGATGAGGTACTTCGGCACCGGCGGCCGCTCGCGCCCAACCGGCAAGGGGTATGCGGTGGGATCCTCAATTTGCATCAGCTTGTCAAACGCCGGGGTCTCTATGCGCCGATCGATGCCAAGTTGATAATAAGGATGGAACGCCAAAGGCCAACGCCCGCCATACGTGCGATAGGTATGCTTCATCACCTGCCGCGCCGCGATCCCATCAGGGAAAATGGCAACCACAGCATCGATGCGTTGATCTGAACGCGCCGCCAGCATGGCCGCGGTTCCTCCGTCAGCCACGCCCGCGACGATAAATTTGTCGATCCCCCATTGGCGCAACTCGCGCTGCGCCAGCGTCATGGCTTGCGACAGCGCCGCCGTCATCGGGATATGCAGCGGCATCATCAAATATTCATCCGCATCGTCCAGGAACAATCGCCACCCTCTGGCTCGGCTCTCCTCTCCTGAACGGCGGCGCCCCTCATTCTGGTATTCCAGGTACGGGTAAGGCAGCCGATTGACCACCACCACCACCGTTTTGCTCTGCGCCGCCAACGCCTCGGCGGAAAACGCCGCTTTCTGATTGCCTGTCGCTTTCGGTCCGGCAGCGCTGCACGCACAGTCATCGTCCATCACCAGCAGCGCTTTGCGGCTGAGAGCGCCGTTGGGAATATAAATGTCCACGTCGTGCCACCATTGCGTCGGCCGGATGGCGTCTTGCGGCGACCAAGATTGCGACATCAGCCGATAATGACGAATTTCCGTGTCATGACCGCTATCCACGCTTTTTAATGAAAATGACAGAGGCAGCGTGGCCAACTGCTGGTTATAGCAAGGTATGACCGTCTGTAGCGATGGGGACTCACCCACAAAGCAGATGTCTTCCTCGTTGGCCGCAGCATACCGGCAGACAGCCAGCGCCAACCAAACCAAGATCATGTAAGCGGATATTTTTAACATGTTTCCCTCACGATGGTTGACGTTGCTTCGCCCCTTCAGGCTGGCGAAGCGGCAAACAGGCATCAGCGGCCTCATGAAGCACGATGAAATAATATCGGATAGCCGAAGCTGTCCTTTTCGAACGCCACGTCTTTCTCGTTTTCTCCCAACAGCACGCTGTAAATGCTGTTTTCCTGATAACGACTCATGGCGACGTAGAGCACCACCTCGCGATGATCCGTCAAGGTGAACTGCCTGCTCCTGGCATTGATTTCCAACGTGAACGCCACCACGGGATTGTTGTTTAAGAATACCGAGGTCTGTCTCATGGAGACGATTCTGGCCTGCGCTTTCTCCGCGACCTGAAAGGGAGTAGTGTCACTGGGGTAGCGGATATCCATCTTCTTTTGGATATAGATGACGTTAAACACCGCCAATGCCACCGCCACAAAAAGGTTGATTACCATAATCAGCATGATTTTATTCGCCATTCATCCTCCCGCCCCGTTCTCTATGCCGCGCTCGCGGTTGATTTAAAAGTGCCCTTGCGGGCACTTTTCATTAGAGGCTTAAGAGGATTTGCGGCCGAACAACTGCGAGAACGCGCTAATCCCGGCATCGATGACGGCGCCAATGCCTTCACCGAGTTTTGCACCGGCGTTTGCCGCATCCGCATGGATACCGAAAAGACCGGTGCCGGCATCCACGATGGTGCCAATGCCGGTACCCAGGATTTTGCCGGCGTCGGAAGCGATGCCCGCACCGGAAACCGCCATGACTTCTGCTTCAGTCAGTTCTTTCATACTTGCTCCTTTGCATTAATCGAAAGTGTTCCGTTTTAAGAAAATGAGACCCTCACTGTCTGTTCACCTCCTTTTTTCCGCCAATAAAACGCACCCGGTGAAAACGTCAGAACAGACCGAATTCACGACAGAGATAATCTGCGACGCCATTGCGACTGTTGGGCAGCGCAACCGGATTCAACGGCAGAGCGTGTTTCAATTCGCTCATGGCATTGCCCATCACCACGCCCGTCCCGGCCCAGCGCAGCATATCCAGATCGTTCATGGCATCGCCGAAAGACAGGCAATCGCGCATCGCTATCTGTTTGGAATTCAAATAGTCGGCCACGCTTCTGGCCTTGGAAACATGCTTATCCATGATGTCTATCGTTTCCGTGGAGGACTTACAGATGGACAGCGTTTTTCCAAACGCCAGACTGACCTCGTCGAACAGCGCCTCAATCTGCGCCGCATCGCCATGCACCAGCACTTTTAATATCTGCTGCCGCTTCATGGCCGCAGGCTCGACATAGCGGCAGGCGACGCCCGACGTTTTGACATAGTCAGAAAAAAGCGGGTTCTCTTCGGCCATCATCCACCCCTCCCGGGTGAACAGGGTCACGTGGAACGGGCTGGCGAATAAAAAGTCAATCAACCCCGCTTGCAGCTCCACCGGCAAAAAATAGTTTTTATCCGCCACCGTCTGTCCTTCGATGTTGACCATCGCGCCGTTGCAGGAAACAATCACCGGCGAGAACCCCAACCCGTCCACGATCCCACGCGCATCGGCATCGCAGCGCCCCGTCGCGATGACGATTTCCAGCCCCCGGCGGTGTAAAATGTTGAGCGTTTCCACCGTCAGATCGGATAAATTTCCCGAAGGATCGAGCAAAGTGCCGTCAAGATCGCTCACGATCGCCCGGTATTTAATTTTGCCGTCGATGGCCAGCCACATATCATGCCTCCTCAGCCTGGATAATCCCGTCCTCAGCGCTGATGTCGCTGTCGGGCGGAAGATTGGCGATTGCGAGCGCGATAATCAGAAAACGTCGGCCTAATTCGTCGATGGTTTCCCGAGCGATCTCGTGGGAATCATAAAACAGTGAAATGGCGAGCCGTTCCGCCTCGGGGAACAGGCACAGCACCGTTTGGTGATTGCTGCCGCTGACGATGTCCATCACGCGACAGTGAAACGGCAGCCGCGGATCCAACGCCGGTTTCGGCATGTTTTCAAACACGAACAGGCTGCCGAACGGCGGGGTAGGCACCCAATTCTCGTCGTAACGATTCAGTTCGGAAAAGGCGTACTTCTGCCTGAAAGTTTGTGAATCCGCGATGTCATCCAGCAGTGCATAAATCGGCCGTTGACGGATCGCCTGCAGCCGCAGCACCGGGCTCGCGACGCACAGGCCAAACAGCGTCTGCACCTGCTCAATGTCGGCAGGGCGCTCGCTCATGGTCGTGCCGATCGCGATGTCATCGCAAGCCAACGCTTCGGCCAGCGCCAGCATCCAGGCCAGCTGCGTCAGTTGGTTGACGGTGATCCCCTGCCGCCGACAAAATGCGGTGAGGCGCGCCATCTGCGCGCTGGAGAATTCATCGCAATGCTGACGCATCCGGCGCCCCTGCGGCGCGATAGCCGGTGCGGCAGCCAACGGCAAGCGTTGATTGACCGGTGCACCCTGCAGATAGTCCGCCCAGAAGGCCCGCGCTTCGGGATCATTGCCGTGCGTTCGCACATAGGCGGCAAAAGGTTCGAAGCGGTTAATCTCCAGCGCCGGCACCCTGCCCGCCAACAAGGCGAGGTAATCATTGAACCACTGGCCGAACAACACCCCCAGCGACCAGCCGTCAAACAAAATATGGTTAAAGGTCTGCACCAGATAATGCTCATCCGCGTTCAGCCTGATGAGGCACCAGCGAATCAACGGCGGTGCATCCAGCTCAAACGCGGTTTCCCGCTCCCGGGCCAACAGCGCCTCCATCCTTTCTTCCAGAGAGGGCGGTGATGCATTCGACCAATCGTCCATCGCGATCGGCGCCTGCAGCGTCTCGCAGATGAAGACGTTGGGCCGGCCGCGGCAGGTTTGATCGCCAAATCCGGCGCGCAGCATTTCAAACCGCTGCAGCGCCAGCGCCCACGCCTGATTCAGCACCTCCGGTTGCAACGGCCCCGCGATCTCATAAACCGCCTGATCAATCTGATACTCGCGGTTGAGCCGGTTGAAATACATCAGCTCCCGCTGGGTCACCGTGGCTTCGAAAACGGCGGCGAGGCGATGCTTCTGCTGCCAGCGATCCAGTTCGGCGAGGCTGACATCGGCATGGGGGAAGTCCCCAGGGCTGGCGAGGCAAACGCCGTTACTCGCCTCGTGGCAACAGTGCTCGACCAGCGCCGACAGGCTGTCGACATAGTGCGAGCCGATCCGCGACAGCGTTTCATGCGGTAGCAAACCCGACATGACGATGCTCAACCGATCGTCGTGAACATAAAGCACCAGATCCAATACGTTGCCGCTCACCGGCATCGCGCCATTTTCCAAATCCGCCGTTTGGTCGATCAATGCCCATAACGCGTCGTCGGCCTGCTCGTTGAACACCCCGAGATAATTGAATGAAATGGCCGGCAGGCGGTGCCGCCGCAGGCAAGCCAGCGCCTCATCGCCCGACGCTGAAGCGTATTTCAGCGCCGAGTAACCGATGCCGTGATCGGGCATCTTTCGCAACGTGTCCTTGATGGCGCGCAACGTGGTTTTTTGGCACTCGTGCGCGGTGATGCGCAACGGCGCCAGGGCGGTGAACCAGCCGACGGTGCCCTCAAGCCGGACCCTATCGTCATTGATATCGCGGCCATGGTGTTCCAGCGTGAGGTAACTGTCCGCGCTGCCGTGCCAAGCCTGCAGCACCGGCGCCAGAGCCGCTAACAGCACTTCGCGGATCGAGGTGTTGTAGGCCTGATGGCAAGTGTCCACCAGCAGCGTTGTCAACGCCGCGTCGCACTCGAATCGGCAAAATTCGGGGGGCTGCGCCGCGCTGCCGAGCCGGGCATAATCGGGCTGCCCGGCGATCATCGCCAGCCAGTAAGCGCATTGGTCTTTCTGCGTTGCCGCGTATTGCCGTAACCGCTCTCCCCATTGGCGGTAGCTGGTGCCTTTTGCCGACAGCGATTCCCCCAGGTGCAACCGCTGCATGTCGCTGACGATGATGCGCCAGGACACCACATCGACGATCAGATGATGAAACGCGCAGAACATCAGGGCATAGCCGGGCGCGCTGCTGTCAAAGATATAAACGAAACGGCACATCGGCCCTTCTGCCGGATCAAACCCCGATTGCCATTGCCGCAGCAGCTCGGCGCGGCTTTGACGACACAGCGCCAGGTCATAGTAGCCCCATGAAGGGCCGCCATCGGCCGCCGAAAGGTAGCGCTGCGACACGATAACGCCGTTGTCATCGACGCTAAAACGCGCGCGCAACATGTCATGCTGCTCCGCCAGCGCGGCCACCAGATCGGCGACCTGCTCGGCGGACATCGGCGGTACCCGCACCAAAAATGTCTGGTTGAAGAAGGCGTCGCGCTTCGGCGCCAGCTCACTGTACCAACGCTGAATCGGCTGCAGTTCGAATTCGCCCTGCAGCTCGCCTTGTTCGTCTAGCGTCGTCACCGCATCTTGCTGCCGCAGAATGCGCTTGGCCAGGGCCCGCGCATTTCTGGTTTCGAACACCGCGCGCGAGTTGCTGTGGTAACCCGACTTGCTCAATTCGCTGGTGAACACAATGCTTTGGATCGAATCGCCCCCCAACCGAAAGAAGTCGTCGTCGACCCCCACGGTCTCCACGCCGAGAATGCTCGACCACAGCGAGCAAATCAGCGCCTCCAGCGGGTTCTCCGGCGCGGCATAACGCTCGTTTTGCGCGAATTGCGGCGTGGGCAAGGCCGAGCGATCCAACTTGCCGTTAACCGTCAGTGGGATCTCCTCGATCTCGACATAGCTGGACGGCACCATATAATCCGGCAAATCGCGCTCGAGCCGTGAGCGGAACTCGGCAGGATCCAGGGCCACGCCCCGCGTCACCAGCAAGTAGGCGGCAAGACGCTTGCTGTCCCGATGGACGACATCCACCACGACGCATTTCTCGACGCCCTCCAGGGCATTGATCGCGCTTTCTATCTCGCTGAGTTCAATCCTGAATCCGCGGATTTTCACCTGGCAATCATTTCTGCCGAGATATTCCAGATTACCGTCGCGCAGCCAACGCACCCGATCGCCGGTTTTATACAAGCGCCGGCCATTCAGTTCGATGAAACTCGTCTGGGTTTGTTGCGGCTGATTGAGATAGCCGCGCGCCAGCGCCGAACCGCCGATATACAGCTCGCCGGCCAAGCCCGGCGGCAGCGGCTGCAGCCAGCGATCCAGCACATAAAGCTCGCGCCCCGGTATCGCTCTGCCGATGGGAATACTGCTGCGGGTTTCGTCCGCCGCGATGGCATACAGGGTGGTGAACGTGGTGCATTCGGTTGGGCCGTAGCCGTTGATGACCTGCTGTGGTCGGTTGGTTTGCCGCACCAGGCGCTGCATCAGCGTGGCGGTCAGCGCCTCTCCGCCCACCAGCAAACAGCGCAGCCCGGAAAACAGGTCGGCATTGCTGAGATAAAGGTGATCGAACAGGCTGCGCGTCGCCCAGAGAATCGACACCTGTTGCCGACGCAACAAGGCCTCCAGCTGCGGCACATCCCCGGCGATATCCTCCGTATCACGGATGACCACCAGTTTGGCGCCGTTGAGCAATGCGCCCCACACTTCGAACGTCGCCGCGTCAAACGCGGGGCTGGACAGGAACAACAACACATCTTCGGGCGTAATCGCGATGCCGGACGCGGTCGCCAATTGGCACATCGCATGTTGTTCGAGCATCACGCCTTTCGGCGTTCCCGTCGAACCCGAGGTATAAATGACAGCGCCAAGCCGTTCGGCGGCGGTGATAACCGGCAGGTTATGCCGTTCATGCGGCAGGCGGCTCAGGTCGCCCAATGTCAGCACGGACGGGGGATGCGGCAGCATCGCGGCCAACGCCTGCGCCGAGGTCTGCATAGTTTGCCCGGCGATGAGCAACGCCGAGCGGGTTTCCTCAAGAATATGCCGAATGCGCGCCTGAGGATAATGGCAAGAGATCGGCACGTAGGCCGCGCCGGTTTTCAGCACCGCCAGCAGCGCCACGACCATTTCCAGGCTTTTCTCGCTGTACAAGGCGATCGGCGTGTCCGCCTGGGGCGCGGCCCCGGTCAGCGACGTATAGCGAAGCACGATTTCTCTCGCCAGGCTATTCGCCAGGCCGTTCAACTCACGGTAACTGACGCGCAGCCCCTCATACTCCAGCGCGATATTTTCCGGATACCGCTGCGCGATCGCTTCAAAACGGGCACTGAGGGTTTCCCTCGGTTGCACGGGGCTTTCGTCATTCTGCGGCAACCGCTCGGCGGCGGGATAGCAGGCGATGTGGCTTAAAGGGGCATCAGGTGCGCTCATCGCCTGTTGCATCAGGCGAATAAAATGCGCCGCGCAGTCACGCATCTCTTCCTCGTCAAACAGGCCCTGGCGAAAGCGCAAACGAAACTGCAACGCGTCGCCATCGGCCCGATCCTCGTACTCCAGAGAGAGCGTCGCACTGGCCATATCATGGTTGGCTTCGAATAGCGGCGAGGTGACGCAATCGGCCAGCGACAATGCCTCGTCGCGCAAGTTGGTCTGGGCGAAGGAAATCGGCAATGAGCGAATACCCAACGCTCGCACCACCTCTTGCGTGGGCAGCTGATTAAATCGATGGCGCGATTGCGGCGCCGCGGCGGTAATAAATGCCAAAGCGCGTCGATAAACATCGGAAAAACCCGCGCCATCGCGTAAAGAAACGGGGAGCACGCTGGTGTTCACATGCCCGCCGAGCGCAAATTTTTGCCCCTTCTTTATCGACACCGGATAGCTGATATAGACAGTTTCCTGATTGCCGCTGCGCGCCATCAAGATCCCCCACAACACCAGCAGCGCCAGAAAGTCATTAATTCGCCGTATCCCCGAGGCCTGTTTCAGCGCTTTCCATTGCGCTTTGGGAAATTGGAAACGCAACTCGCCCGCTTCATCCACATCCACGCGCCCGGCGCCGCTTCGCTCAAACGGCACCTCAAGCGTGCTCAAATTGGCCGCTTCGGCATGCCAGTGCGCCAGCGCCCCCGCGGAGGCCAGTTGTTCCACCTCCCGGTGCAATTGCCGGTTAATGACGGCGATCTCGGCCGCTTCTATGCGCGTCGTCAGCCGCTGTTGGCGATAGTACTGGCTTACCAATGAGAAAAACTCGTCGGAAGACGCGCCGTCAATCACCAGATGGTGGCCGACCAACGCCAGGGTATAGCGCCCTTCTCCCTCGGCGAAGAGCGCCCAACGATAAAGAGGCCCGCGGTAAATATCGAAAGGCTGGCGAATCACTTGCGTCAACAGCGTGCGGTCCGTGTAATGCTGCAGAGGATAGATTGCGTCATTGCGACGCCAATACAGCTCGCCATCCTGTTCATGAATATGGCTGTTCAGCAATACATGATCTTGCACCAACGCATTCAGCGCGGCTTGCAATCTGATGGGATCCAGCACGCCCTCAATACGCTGCAGCACCAATACGTTGTAGTTGCAGCCCTCTGGATGGCGGTCATATTCATCGATAAAAACGTTTGAATAGGGTGATACAGGAATCTCTTCCATGACAAACACTCCATTTAAAATACACGTGCCCTGCTTAACGGCGATCCATGCGGCATACCCAAACGTCTTTCGGCATCAGCTCGCTTATCTTTTGTGAGTAATAGCCGATCAACATGTTGATGCGCTTTTCTGAAATCACCTCCGCCGCCTGAGCGCAAACCGACTTATAAAAAGCGATGGGCACCATCACTTTGCAACGGCTATGCAGGTGCCGACAAACCCCGATCGCCCAGGAAAAGCACTCCCTGGAAGGATTGGAAATATCCAATAGTTCGGCGCACTCGCCAGAACACCCGATCACGGCGTAAAGGCTCCCTTTATTTATATAATGAATTTTATGATACAGGGGATGCTTTTCAATATACTCAAATGCGTGATGATCCTTTTCTCGCCCTAAATTATTGATAAAGTTTGCCTGTTGAGCGAGCCCCCCCTCAGCGAAACGAAAGGCCATAAACTTATCAGGCTTTAAGGTTAATTCGACATAGGGATAGATTCGCGTATTGGACGTTAAATACTTTCTAAAAATCTTTTCATAAACCCTGATCTTACGGTCATCGGAAAAGCAGATATCCGCCGCCACATCCGACCGCCTGGCCTGCAGGAAAAAGTCTTTCAATACGGTGGAGGATTTTACCTGATGATGGATCCCAAGATCGCCAAGCATATTGACATTGAAAGAAACACCATTGATTTTAAAGGGATAAAGGCTGGATACGAACATCCCGAGGTAGCGTTCCTGCTCCTTGTAGAATATGCCAGTTTTTTCCATTGGGGCCCCACAATGCGGATCGAGCAGATGCTTCCAGTGCAGGAAACGCTCCCCGCCCAAATCTCTGCCGTAAAGCTCTTGCAATAATTTGAAATGATTATGGGAAACCGTTTCCCTCACGAAATCAGCCATGTTTTATCTCCCTATAAAACCTATTCCATGCCAGGCGGCAATCAATGAACGATTGCCACCCCGCTCCGGTATAAAATACGGAATCAGACTGTCTCTGCCCTCGATCCTATTAACAAGAGTCGCTGTGCATTTTTAACCAGCGCAAGAATTCAATATTATTATCGATGTTTAGTTTTCTCATCGCTGAGCGCTTATGGATGCTGACCGTTTTCGGGCTGATGCCGAGCAACATCGCCGTTTGATTTTGCGAATATCCCAGGTGAATCAGGCGGCACACTTTTCCCTCGCTAAAGGTCAGTTGGGTACGGCAACGTGGGCAATAGCTTGAAACTAAACTGTTTTTCTTGCGATAGCTCAACATGACCTTATCCACGATCGCCGCCACGCCGTCTTTGCGCGTAATGCTTCCGGCCTCTAAATTGCAATGAATTTTCGGAAAAATCGTTTTATGCTCCAATATTGAAAAATAGAGCGGAATAGAAGAAAAATTGCCCTGCAAAAGCTGGGTATGGCAAAAGTTGATAGACACCCGTTTATCCGGCGCCCTGAATATAATGTTGGCCCTTTCCTCTCCCGTGATCCTGGCCTTGACACCATTCGTGAGAAAACCTTCTTGCAAGGCCAGACCTAACCCAAGCTTGAAAAATTGATTTTGATCGACGATAGCAATATTGACGCGCTCCATTAACAAACCTCCCTTTTGACTGCGCTTGCCCACTCTCCTTACTGCAATATGCTTGCTGTGATTATTTTTTATTTTTGAGATGCTTTTTAATAAAAAAGCGTTATATGCGATACGGAAACGTCTTCGCCTCGCAAAAGGTGTATTTTATATATAACGATATAAGCTCATCAGCCCTGGAGAGTACGCAAAAGCAAGACGCGGGGAAGCACCGCGTTTTACAAGGTAAAGGGTTACCGTAAGATATATTTATAGTGCATCATTGCCATCCGTGGTACGGTACCAAGAATTTTCTTCGATAAGTTAATTTTACTCCAAGAGCGCAATATATCCAGATAAATATCGAAAAAAAACATAATATGGAACATAACGCGGCGCTGAATTGATTGTTAAGAGCATCCGATTATGTATTAGGATTTTACTTAGAAGAAAGGCGGGATAATGCTTTATCTCGAGGCGTGCCGTTCCCCTGGCAAGCCATATAAAAAAACTGTCTATAACCATATTAATCTTATTGTAAAAAAAATGCATAAAAAAAAGCTACACTTTACGGTTGCAAGTGACTGCAAAACTTTCATGGCGATTGATTGAGAAAAGATGAACTCATCGGCGGCCGGAGCAAGAACGACCAGGCTGGGAAAGCGTTTTTACCGGCGTGACGCAGAGCAAACAGAGGTAATAAATAGTGTCGATCTGAGTAATTTTTATATTTTTTTTAATCGCGTCAGTTTTTTAGCCTCCAGACAGGCAATCAGCCCGAGGTGATCTTTTTTTAACTGTTTATGACTGCCAATGGGCAGAATGACTTTAACCGTTTGCAACTTACCGTGATTATTATAGATATCAAATACAATCACCGGCGGGCCATACCCCTGGATCATGCAGTCTAAAAACCGCAGAGCGGCGCACCCCAAGCGGCTTCTGGCCTCTACGACAATTTTTTCCGCAAGCTCATCATAGCGGAAAGGTCTTTCCGGCGTCGTCAATATCTTCATACGGTCTCCCTTCGGGTAGATGTCATTCAGATTTTTAAATAACAAGCGTTATTGCGCAGTGAACGCTGAGGGTAAATGCGATATGAAAAATCAGGATCCAATAACATATAATTTAACGATGCCAAATTAAAATAACAAACAACAGAATAGTATAAAAAATGACAACACTTTTGTTGAAAAAAAGACCTGATTTGCAATAATGAAATTGCCTGAAGTAAAGGGCTAACTGAAAAAGGAGTTTCAATCATGAAAGAACTATCCGCAATTGAAATTGAACAAGTTAACGGTGCTGGTTTTTTTGGTGACGTAGGTACACTGATTGGCAGTGCAGTGGGAACCGGTATTGATACCATTTCCGCGATTGCCGGTGTTAATCCGGATGCAAAAACCGTTGTCGGCACCATCGGTAAAGGTATTGGTCTGGCCGTCGATGCGCTGATTTCCAGCGGGTTGCAGATCATCTCGAAACTGTAATAAAAACTCATAATCATCCCTTACTATTTTTTTTAATTCGTTTCATTTTAAGCACCTTTGCGGGTGCTTTTTTTTACATCAAAGAATCAAAAAATATAAAAGGTCAGAAAAACCATTATCCAGAAAAACAAGCTGGGTATCACCATAATGAAAAAACCCATGCGTTTATTGGCGTTTTTAAGCATCCAGTCATAGATCATCGCACCACTCCTTGTGAATACCAGGAGGCATTTCCACCTCCCGGTATTTTATCCATCGAGTTGTTGATTACAGTTTCGGCACTTTGGAAAAGAAGTCCGCCATTTCGTGCGGGAACCCTTTCGCAATCGCCGGACGAAGATCGTCCATGGAAACATTAAAATCTTTCGGCTGCTCGCCCGTTTGCATTTTTTGGTGTGCGTTCACATTCGATTGCAGACCATTAAAAATGCCCTTCATATTACCGAACATATCATCGCAAGATTTTGTCACGTTACTCATGACCGACTTGGCCGCGTCGGGCCCCGACATTTGAATATTGCTGACGCCTTGCATAAAGGGTTGGCTCAGCGACGATTGGGAGTTGGTGCCCAAATTGCCGCCGGCTTTCATGGTTTCTAAAATTTTGGCTGGATCTAACATGTTTATCACCTCGTTACGGTTGTGTTTACATCGCTTTCGGGCACGAGAATCCTCGCAACGCCCGTGACCAAAGTGGGAAATCTTTCATCGTCGAGCGCAACTCCAGTTTGAGCACGCCAACCACCGACGACATCGACATCGTCAGCTCTCGCCTGTCGCTGGCGAGCGGCACCGGATTGCTGGCGTCGAACATCCGGAATAAGGCCCAGGGCCCGTCGAAACTGGCGACCTGGATCTGGCCGGTGCCGGTGCGGAAGGTCAGTCGAACATAGCTGCCGCCTTTCGGGCCCGGCCAATCGATGCGGGTAGGCTGGCTATAACCATGGCTGTAGTTAATCACCTGCCCATCGATGTCCAGGGTCGCTTCGGTGATGGTCGGGGTCAGAGACAGCGGTCTGATGAACATGGAGAATGAAAGTTTGTCGCCGGCGCTGAAGAAGGTATCGCGAATCAAGCGGGCATTTTCAAACGCGCCCAGCGTGCTCGCATTGACGATCCCCTCCGACCCCGGTTTGGCATTCCATTTCTGCGCGTTGACATCCACGTAAGCGGCCAGGTTTTCATCGAAGAACTGCTGCATTGCGCCGTTCTGCCCAAACATGCGCGAGAAGTCCTCGATGCCGACCTCCGCTCTGGCGTTGCGCGAGAACGGATAGCGCCCGCTGATGCTGCCCTTGCACAACCCGGAAGCCAGCGACGAAGCCCCTTTGCTCAGGTTCTTCTGGCTCTGCTGGATCGTTTGACTGTCCCCAACCTGCAACAGATCCATCATGACGCTGCGCACCGGTTCCGGCTGACGCGCCGCATCCAACTGCAGCCGTTTCAGCGTGCCGCCGGCCGGTACCACCTGGCCACCGCGCAATGAGGTGGACAGCGTGGTCAGCTGGCTGTACAGCGCTTCGAAACTGCGGCTCAGCGGATCGTTGCTGGCATTGGTGGTCTGCAACAGCTGATACCCCAAGCGGCGAAGCAACTCGAAACGATCTTCCACCGCGCGTTCCGGCGTAAGACGAAAACGCGCACGTTCGCCGGAGATCTCGCCGAGGATGTCACGCCGTTGCTGTTCGAGGCGATTGCGCTGGCGATCGAACCAGCTCGCCGCATCGCCCTGGTTGGTGCCGGTCATGCTGGTTTCACGCGCGGCGAAACGCACCAGGTTGGCCAACGGAGACGAAGGATCGGACAGCTGACGCGCCAATATCGCCGCATCCTCCAGCCCGTTGACCGGCCGGGCGCGCACGTCGCGCATGAACGCATCCCATTTGTCCGCGTATTCGATGAGATAAAGCTTTCTCGCTTCATCGGCCAACTTTTGTGCGGAGGCCAATGAGTTCACTTTGTTTTTGCCTTCCGGGCTGTCGCGCAGCACCCAGGACTCTTCTTCGATCATATCCCTGGCGGCGTCATCGAGCTGCGCCAGGAAGACATCGCGGTAGCTGGCGCGGGTATAGAACCCCGGCACGGCGGTATCGGTCACCGTCGCCTGGCTCTTGCGGCGCAGCATCAAGGACACGTTCGGCCCGGCGGCGTCGGCCAGCGATATGTCGTTGATCGCCGCCGGCAGCGGTTTCTCTTCGATGCGGCGCACCACCCGCACCTGCATCGGAATATTCATCGCTTTCACCCGCGCCAGGCGCAGCAAGTCGCCGTTCATTTTCATGACCGGCGCATTCGGCAGGGAAAACATTTCCCGCAGGTGGTAAGCGAAGATGCCTTTGTTCATGTCGGTGTAACCTTGCGGCATGAAGCTATCCCAACGCGTCATGAACCAGTCGACCAGCGCCTCGGCGGAACGGTGCGAAGGCTCGCCCATCATCAGATACACTTTCAGCGTGCCGTAGACGTCCTTGTTGGACGCCGATACGTCATTCTTGAGTTCGTCCGCAATATAGTTTTCCACCGCCGGCCAGAAGATCTGCAGCAAATGGCGCTGATAAGTCTTTTGCGCCGCGCTGTTGATCAGCTTGTGCTCGAAATAGGGATTCGGCACCGGTGAAACCTCACCGCCCAGCTGCGCGTTCATATAGCCCAACTGCTCATAGGCGGAAATGACATCGTCGCTGACGCGGTTAGTGACCGGTATTTCACGCACGATGCGCTTCGTTTCGTCAAAGCGCGCCGCAATGTAGGAGATGTAATCACTCTCCCACAGGTAACGCATCGCCAGCAGGTTAAAAGAGACCGCCAACAGAATGAGCACCAGCACATAGCGGCCCAGGGAGCTCATGCGGCTGCCGAGCGGCCTGGCGTGAGAAGACTGCTGCATCACCCCACGCTCTTGCCGGGCGTAATTCAGCTCCGGGTGATAAATGCGCCCGGTCGGGCGAGCTTCATAGATATCCGCCGCTTCCGCGTTGTAAATCGCGCCCTGCGGCGGCAGGGCGATGGTGCTGCCCAGCCAGACCTGCTGCAAATGGCAGGCGTAGCCCACTGGCGTTTGCGGGAAGATCTGCTCTAACAGGGAATACAGCGGGTTGCCCAGCGATCCCAGCGACTCGGTGAAGAACAGCAGCTGTTGGCGGTTTTGCCCGTCCGGCGCATCGTGCAGCAGTTCGAGCACATGATGGCTGACGCGCGCCACCATCTCCCGGTAGAGGGTTTCATACTGTTCGAAGGGCGTTTCGCCCTGTGCGGCGCGGTTCAGGCTGAACCCCATCCCGTTTTGCAGCAGATCGTCGCCCAGCATGGACAGGAAGGTTTCGCCGCCGACCAGCTGATCGAGGTGGCTGATGGTGAGATAGACCGGCAGCTCGCTGCGGAACCACGAAGCCATTTCCAGCAGACGCACGCGCAGCGCGTCGGCGACCGACTTTCTTTCGGTCAGCGAAGCGTGCAGCAACCAACGCGCATCCAGACACAGCATGATGCCGTCGATGCCCGGATGGCGGCGGTGGCGCCTGATCAGCTTGAACAGGGTATCACGCGCCCTGGCACCCTCATCGCCGAGGCCGTTCAGCTGCAGCCATTCACCGGAGGTGTCCACATACACCGAATTCTCCGCCAGCCACCAGTTGCAATCCTGGGTTGGCCCGACATCCACCGTCTGTTGCAGCCCATAGTGTTCGGCCAGCAAGAAGCGTTCGCCGCTTTCGCCGATCAACGAGGTTTTGCCGCTGCCCGGCGGCCCGATGACCAAAAACCAGGGTTTTTCGCTGATGTAACGGCGCGTCAGGCGGTACTTGAAGCGCTGCCAGGGGGTGCGCTGCTTCGACGTGCCGACGTACTGCAAGGTGCGCAAGGCGTCGTAAAAACGCGAGGTGACGCGATCTCGCTGCGCGGTTTTTCTTTTGGCCGGGGCGGGGGCCCGCGCGTGGCGGAACACCCAGGACAAAAACGTCGCCACGAACGGCCACAGCGCCCAGCACAGGATCAGAGCGATAATGATGCCTCTGACCCAGACCGACAGCAGCGGGCGGTAGGTGCCGATGGCGATCAGCGGCCCAATCCACCACACCACCGCACACAGCAGCAAGGCAATCACCAATATGAATGATCTACGTATCATATAATTTCCTTATTATCTCTACGCCGACGGATGTCTTAGTTATCCTCGGGGACCTCGGCGGCTACCCCTGCCTGATTCAACGTGGCAGACGGTGAAGCCATCTCCCTCTCGCCGATTTTCCAAAGGATGTCCACCCGGCGGTTGCGGCGGCGCCCTTCTTCCGTCGCGTTGTCGTCCAGCGGCTCCTGATCGCCCTTGCCGACCGATGTCACGGTGCGGTTGTATTTACTGTTGGCCAATGATTCCCGCAGCTTGTCGGCCACCGTCTGCGCGCGAGCTTCCGAGAGTTTCAGGTTGGAGTTGTTGGAGGTGTTGCGATACGGTTTGTTGTCGGTATGCCCGATCACCTCCAGATCGCCCGGCCACGGCGCCAGCGCCTCCCCCAAACGCTCAATGTTGCGTTTCTTTTTAAACTCTTCCGACAGCTTCGACTGCCCGGTGGCGAAAGCGCCGTCGGAGGTGAAGATCAACAGCCAGCCGCGCGGATCGGCGCGCACCTCCAACCACCCTTCGCTGAGGATTTGCGGCAGCGGCTGCGGCAGCGTCTCCATGATGTTGATTTTGCGCGGCTGCGGTGGCGTCCAGGCCAGAATGGCGTTGCGCAGCGCGCGTGACTGATCGTGCAGATACCAGGCGGCCGAGGCGTACGCCAGCAGCGCTATCGCCAGGCCGTAGCACAGCAGCTTGAGCGGCGTGATGCGGGTGGCCTTGCGCACCACGCTGCTCGGTTCGGCATCGGCCAGCGTCTGCGTCGGGTTCTGGCTGTACAGATAACCGTCAAGACGGTTGCGCACGTCGGCCAGCAGCACCGCGCCGCGCTCCATCACGTGGTATTGCCCTTCGAAGCCCAGCGACAGGATCAGATCGTAGAACGCCAGGATCTCCTTATTGCGCGGCGAGGCGGCCAGATACTCTTGCAGGTGCTCGAAGCACTTTTCCCCGCCCCAGGCGTCGCGATAAAACTCCACCAGCAGGCTGAGATTCAGTTCGCCCGACTCCAGCGTGCCCATGCAGCACTCATCCACGTAGGAGCACAACAGATAGGCCAGCTTGTCGACATCGCTCGGCGCGACGTGATCCGCCAACAGCGTCTGCTGGAACTGTTGGATCTCGCGCACGATCTGCGCGCGCACCGCGCCCGGATTCAGCTGTTTCTGATCGCGTACCCGCTCCACCTGCAGCAAGACCGGAATGGCGGCGGCGATCAGTGGATTGTCCCAGTGGCCCATCATCACCCCGGGCTTGCTCAGCGCGGCGCGGCCAAACAAGCCGTTCGAGGCCGTCGCCGTGTCCCCCTGGCGGTCGCCAGGGGCGGGATCGCTGTTTTCCGGCGCGGCGCTTTCCGCTTCATAAGGCTTGGGTTCGGTGGGCGCCGCCACCCCGGCGTTCCCCGGCCGCAGCTTGGCGGCCAACGCCCGCGCGCCGAAGGACAACGCGGCGATTTCCGCCGTCGTTTTGCCTACCGTGCCGGACGCGGGGAGGCGCGGCGTCGCGTTGTTGCGCGTTACCGCCATCGCCTCGCGTATTTTTCTCTCGAATTCGTTCATCCCACCCTCCCTTGCCTTAATCCCCAGACGTCAAAGCGCAGGTCCGGGAAATCCCCCACGATGCTGAGCGCCATCGCCGAGCCGCCCATCATCTCCTTGTAAATCGGGTCAGCATGATCAACCTCGAAATAGATGCTGTTCGGGTAATACGGTATGTGCCGCGGCGGCGAAGCCATAGGCAGCAAGCGAGCGCCCGGTAATTGAAGATCGATCAGCTGAATGATTTTCTCGACCGGCCCCAGTTTGACCTGCGCGGGGAAATACGAGCGCAGATGCTCGATGGACAACCCGCAGCTGACGGCAAACACCAGTTTTTCCAGACGCAGCTGCGAGTCGTTCGGGCACAGATAAATGCTGTCGCCGCGATCGATAAACGGCAGCGCCACCGCCGGCGCTTCGATCACCAGCGACAGCGCGCGACGGATCGAGGCGAACAGCTGGAAATAGCAGTTGTGCGGCTCATCGTGCAGATACACCAAATCGGCGCGATCCCAGAGACGTTCGCCGCCGGGAATGATGCTGAGCCGCCCCAACAGGCTCAGCAGCGTGTCGAACAGGGTTTCAGGGTGCACCTGCGGGCTGGCCAACAGTTGGCTGATGCGCAAATTGAACTCGCTCAAGGTTTGCAGCAACAGCAACTCCAGCAGCTCGGAAAGCCCGCCGATCGTCATGTGCACGTCCGGACGGAAGACCGATTCCAGACGTTGGCTGATCAGCCCAAGCAGTTCGGTGGTGAACGCGGGCAGCCAGCCGATGGCGCGGAAATCCAGCATCGGCGGCAAGGCGCGCTCATCCAGCAGCACCCGACGATCGCTGGTGAGCTCGCGCACGAAGCCGACCGGCAAAACGCTTTCTGCGCTGCTGACCGCATCCTCCAGGCTTAGCCGCGTCACCAGGCTCCCCAGCTGCATCGTGCATACGCGCGGTGTCCCTTCCAGACTGACGCCGTGGTTGCGATCCGGCACATCGGCGTCCATGGTGCGAAAGCGGCTGCTTTTCCGCTCATCCTGGATAAGATCGATCTGGGCATTGCCGGCAATGTCCATCAGCACGGACAGGCACACCACTTTCCCCTGGCAGCCTTCTCCCAGCACCAGCGGCGGCGGCAGCGGAATATCCTCAGGCATGCTGAACGCCGTGCCGTCGGGGAAAACGCCCTTGGCTTTCTTCAGCGCAAACTTGCCCTGCTCCAATAGCCCGTTGTCGATCTCCAGCGCCAGGAACCCCCAGGTGAAGGTTTCGACGCTGCGCAAGCGCGCTTCAATCAAGTGCTCGAAAAAACGTTCCTGCTGCTGGAAATGCTGCGGTTCCATCAACATGCCTTCTACCCAGGCGACGCGTTGTTTAGGTAACATGTCATTCATCCATTTTGTCGTTAGTCACTATGCTGAGTGACGTCATCCCCACCATCACCTTCATTTGCGAATCAGCCTGCGCGGGGGACTTTTTCTCGGCGAGCGGCAAGACGCCGCTGATTTGCTGAAATTCCGCCCCGACGACGACCCACCGCTCTTGCCCTGCCGGCACCTCGAAGCGATAACGCAGCGTTTCCCTCGGTTGCAAAATGCTCTGGTGCCGGCTCAGCGCCCCTTCCGACGGCGCCGTCTCGCGGCAAGGGGCGCCATCGCCAATCCCGTCGGGCATCCACCCCGAGCGATTGGTTTCTATGACGCACACCTTGACCGGCTGCGCCTCCCCGGCCGCATTCGGGTTCACGTTGTCGTTGGCGGTCACTTCGACGTCGATAAACCGCAACCGACGCCCCGCATCCGCCGCTTCGTCGTGAGAAAACCAGCTGCATCCGCTCAGCGTCCCCACCGCCAACAGAGCCCCTGCCGCGATCCCCCGGAGCGTTTTCACCATGCTGAACTCCTATGCATTAACGAAACATTTGGTCTGGCTGGGCGCGACCTGAGTAGCGACCATGTTGTTGTTGTTCGTCGTGCTGGAATCACCTAATCGCGTGACCGGCATGCCGCCGGAGAAATACTTGCCCGATCCCTGCACCGGCTGCGCCTGGGCCGAATGCGTTCCCGAGGCGGCGCCGATCACCCCGCCCGAATCGATGGTGGCCACGCGAATGGTGCCGAGGTTCTGTTCATTGCCGCCGCAAATGAAACAGTTAGGCACGTTCGGTATGCCGGTGTTGTTGGGCGAAGTATTCGGGCCCGGCGCCGGTATCATCGGGTCACAGCCGGCCAAGCCGATCCCGCCCATGTTGGTATTGGCTGCAGTCATGGTGGTTACCCCATATGTATCTGGCCGCCGTCGATCTTCAGCACCGCCGAAGACTTCAGGGAACCAATTTCACTGTTGATGACCAGGGATTGCCGCGCATCCTGAATGATGTGTTTCGCCAATACCTCGTCGGTTTCCTCCACCCGCCGGCTTGCGTGCTTGCTGCGCACAAACAGGCGTTGAGAGATTTGGTGCAGCGTTTCGGCCACCCAACGGCTGCTGCGCGTCAGCAGCGTGAAGTGCGGGCTGCGCAACGTCAGCCGCTTGCCGCCCTGCAGTTCGATCTCCGGCGCCACGATGCGCAAGTTGGCGCTGCGGCTGTCCAGCGTCATGACGGCGTGCGCCTGTTGCCGCGACAGGATCTCGGTAATGACCAATTTGTCGCCGTCGACGATGACGCAAACGCGATCGCCCGCCAGCGGCTGAACCAGGCAGCTGGTGGCGACCGCCAGACAATGGGCGCGCATGCCGTCGACATACAGGCCGCCATTGGCGTCGGCCGCCAGCGTCACCACCTTGCGCCCCCCTTGTTCGGCAAGCGGAGCGCTGCGCACCAACTGCAAAGGCGTCACCTTGGCGTTGGCATAGACCTTCTGATGCTCTCTTCTGGACTTATACATATCTGCTTACTCCTGTTGGCCGTTGATACGACGGTTGCCGCGGTCCCGGTTGTTGATGCGCATACCAGGCGTCGATCGCACTCAAGAACGGATCGGCGGTAAGCGGCACATTTTCGGCGCGATGACGCTGTGCGCCATGCAGACGAGCGCTCTGTTGCTGGGCGGCGGTCAACGGCTGTTCGATCAGATTCGCTTCCCGCAGCTCGGCCTGCTCCAGATTGGCCAGCGCCAGATCGCACGCCCTGAATTCCGCTTGCATCAGCATGGCGCGCCCCCAGTTGGCACCGCCCATCGCGCACTCGCTGAACCGGGCTTTTTGCCCCTGCGCCAGGGTCAGCGTCGCGCGCTCGAAATCGCAGCGCAGCGCCTGCACTTCGGCGAAGATCGCCGATGTCAGATCGCTGTCGGCGAACGAACACCCCTCCAGCTCGCTGCGGTGAAAACTGGCGCCCTGCAGTTGCAGCTGCGCCAAATTGCAGTCCGACAGGCGGCAGGTGAACCAGATGCGCGCCTGTCCGGCGATCGTTTGCCAGCTGCACTTCTCCAACTGACAGCCCCCCATGATGTGGCGCTCGAGGGTCGACGCCTGCCACAGGCACTGTGTGAGTTGGCAGGCATACCAGTTGGCGTCCTGTATCACGTCCTGGTGAAACATCAGGTTGGTCAGGGTGCTGGTCTGCACGGCCAGATGCCCCAGGCTGCTGCGTTCAACTTCCGCCCCGTTGACCTCGCACCGGATCAAACTGCAGTCGTCCAGCAGACAATCGCCGACGTAGCACCCCTGCAGCGTGGTGTCATTGCACGCCACATTGCACAGCAGCCCCTGTTGCAACGTCAGGTTGTCAAACCGGCATTCGTTGAACGCCAGGCGCATCAAGCTGCCGCCGACCACGTTGACCTGCTGCAGGGTGCAGCCCTCAAAGCGCACCGCTCGCAAATCGCATCCTTCAAACGTGACGCGTTCGAAATGGCAGTCGATGAAAAAACAGTCGCTCAGCGTCAACCCTTTCAGCTCACGATCGTGGAAACGTCGCTTTTTGAAGGTGCGCGGCATGGCCGGCGTCTGCGCCACCGCCTGAGCGACCTCCAGTTCGATCGCCTCTCGGTCAGGCAGGGCCTGTTGGATGACGCGGCTCTCAGTTTTCATGCGCATAGTCCCCCTGAATAATTCTGCGCGGCACCCAGCACGCCCGTTCAAGCAAACACCCGCTGAAACGGGTACCGGCGTCCTGCCAGCTCATCGCCAGATTCGCCGCCGCCAGGTTGCACTGGTCAAATCCCGCATCGCGCAAGTCGGCGTTGTAAAACAGTCCTTGCTGGGCGCTGCTGTTTTGCCAGCGAGCGTGCGTCAGCACGCTGTCTTTGAACCGCACGCCGGCCATGTCGCAGCCGGCGATGGTGCTAGCCGTCAAATCGGCCTCGTCGAAATTGCATTCGGTGAAAACGCTGTACAGCAGTTGGCACCTCTCCAGGCGCGCCGCTTTCAGCCCCACTTTGGTGAAACAGCAATCGCTGAACACGCCGTGGGAAAAATTCACCTGCATGCCCGCCGTCAAGCTCTCGACGCCGCAGCGTTCAAAGCGCACGCCGCGCCAATTGCCGCCGAGGAACGAGTTTTTGGTTAACGTCATATCCAGCGCCACCGCACCTTCGGCCAGGCAGCGGTTGAACACGCAGGCATCCAGTTCCCCTTGCAGAAATTGCGCGCGGATCAGCGTCGAGCCGTTGAACATGCCGTTGCCAATCGCCCCGCGCTCAAAGCGCATCGCCGTGAAATCCCCCCGCTCGAAGACGCAGTAATCCAGCTTCACCCCCTCGGCCCGCATGCCTTGCCCCTGCGGTGCCTCCAGCGTTACCCGTTCGAGGACCGCCTCCTGCCACGCGCTTTCCGCCATCGACGGCTTTTGCAAGGTGCACGAAACCATGCGGATCCGACGCAGCGTCGCCTGCGTCAGGTCGACCGCATCAAAAACACAGTTTTCGAAGGTGCAGTTCTCCAGGATCGCCTGGGAAAAATCGCAGCGCTCAAAGCGGCATTGCAGAAAATGCTTGTCTGACAGCGCATGGCTGCGCAATCCGCTGAAAGTCTTCCCTTCCACGGTTGCGCTAGCGGGAAAAAACGCATCATTGCCGTCTTCGGCGGGCAGATCCGGCAAATCGGGCAGCGTCACGGAAGCGGGATCCGCCGTCGTCTGTTGCTGGTGCAAGGCAATCGCCTCGCGGATGCGTTGATAGAAAACGGCGGAGTCGCCCAACGAGGTGGGCGACGGGTCATAACGCAAATCGCTGGGGTGATCCGACACCGCCTGGATGACATTCAGGCCCATCTCCGCCGGCATCAGATCCGGATCGAACAGGAACTCAAAGGGGGAAGCCTCATCGTCGCTGCGCTTGTGATGCACCTGCCGGAAATAATCGAACGGCCGCGGCGCATCGCAGCGATCCAACGCCAGCATCAGGGACTCGATGGACTCGTCCAGAAGATGCGTCAGCGGCGCATCGCCGGTGAACACGATCAGCGCGATGTCGCTGTCGGGCAGGAACCACAGCGTTTTGCGCAGCAGTGCAATTTCCTCGAGGCTCTCGCTATCGTGGCGGCGTATGAACGCCCGCCCACGCACCGCCGGCAGCTCGCCGCGTATCGCCTGGCTTTGCGCGCCGACGCCCTGCAGTTCAAAGGGCACCCTATCCGGCCACGCCGCTTCCGGCAGCCACTGCGCCGGCGACGCCATCTGGTAGTAGCGCCGATCGATATCGGCCGGCAATCCGGGGAAAGCCGTTTCCAGATACGCTTTGCTGGCGATCTGGCCCGCTACCTTGTCGATGTGCGCCTTACGCAGCAAAAACTCGTGCGGCACCGGCGCCGGCGCCGCCAGCGGGGAGCGTTCCTGTGCTGAGCCCTCGGCGGACAAGGTCATCAGCAGCGGCCGCAGTCCATCATTGCCACCGCGCCCCAACGGATTCTCCTTGTTGTCTTTCCCGCCCCAGGCCGAGGTGTGATCCAGCGGCACGCTGAGGAAAGGTTCCGCCCCCATCGCGCCGCGTCGGCCCTCGCCCTCGACCCGCCAACGGCGCTTAAGCCCGCCGATGTCGGCGCTGACGTCCAGCGTTTTTACCGGCTGACCAATGCCGGCATGGCCGGCGATCAGGTATTCGGCGAACGGCTTCGGCTCGGCCACATCCAGCACCGGCAGGCTGAGCGGCGCGCGTTTCCACGCCTCCCAGATTTCGGCTTCGTTCACGAAGTGTTCCGGTCGGGACAGGTAGCATCCGGCCACGACGCTGATGCCGAGCCGGCTGTCTGTGCCGATCTGGTAACTTCCTTTAATCGCCACCAATTGCTGTGGCCGTATGATTCTCATTGCCGCGCCTCGTTAGTTTTTGCTTTGCATCCCGACTTTTTTCAAATCGACGCCGGTCTCGGACAGTGACGCGCCGGTGTAGCTGATGGACACCCCCGTCGTGCTGGTGCTGCTGCCGGTATTGCTGACGCTGCTACCGGTATTGCTGACGCTGCTGCCGGTGCTGCTGACGCTGCTGCCGGTGGTGCCGACGCTGCTGCCGGTGGTGCTCACGCTGCTGCCGGTGGTGCTGATGCTGCAACCGGTGGTGCTGGTCGACGAACCGGTGGTGCTGATACTGCAGCCGGTGGTGCTGGTCGATGAGCCGGTGGTGCTCACGCTCACGCCGGTAAAGCTGGTGCTGCTGCCGGTCTGGCTGGTGCTGACCGTGGTGTAGCTGTTGCTCTCGCCAGTCATGCTGTTGCTGATGCTGGTGAAGGAGTTGCTTTCGCCGGTCATCGAGTTCGAGACGCCGGTGCAGCTGGTGCTCTGCCCGGTAAACGACGTGCTCAACCCGGTGAACGAGGTGCTGACGCCGGTAAACGACGTGCTCACGCCGGTGAACGAGGTGCTCACGCCGGTAAACGAGGTGCTGACCCCGGTGGCGGTAAGGCTGACGCCGGTCATCGAGGCGCTGACGCCTTTGATCGACGCGTCAAACCCGGTAATGCTGAAAACGTAATCCTTGTAAGAGACGTGGTTGGTGAACCAGTCCGTAAAGGTGCGGCGGATGATGTCGAACTTGTCCATCCCCACCTCGGTGGCCTGATTGCGCTCCACCGTGGTTTGCAGATCGCGCTCGGCGTGCAGCATGACGCGTTCGTTGTTGCGGTTGTCATCGAAGGTCAACTGGCTGGCGTGCTGCGGCTTGCCGAAGCGCAGCGAACGCGACACCATCCCCGAGTAGTTGATGTATTCAGGCAGTTGGTAAGGCGGCGGGTTATCGCCGTTATACACAATCCCGGTCACCATCGGACGGTCGAGATCGCCGTCGACATAGGTCACCAGCACTTCCTGGCCGACGCGCGGCATGGCGATCACGCCCCAGCCTTTCCCCGCCCAGGCCTGCACGACGCGGATCCAGCAAGAGCTGTCCTCCTCGGTGGTTTTGTAGCGATCCCAGTGGAAATGCACGCGAATGCGCGCAAACTTGTCGGTATGCACTTCGGAATTGGGCGCGCCGACCACGGTGGCGCTCTGAATGCCCGGCATCTGCGGCTTGGGCGTTTCGCGCAGCGGGCGGAACGCCACATCGTCGTTCAGCGCATTGAAACGGCAGGTCACGTTGCGGCCGTCGCTGCTGCTGTCGGGGCCGTCTTGCACGAACACATAGTCGCAACGGGTCAATTTGAAGCGGCGGTTGCGGTTGGCGTCCGGGTGCAAAATCAAGGAGAAGTCCTTACCGGCCATCAGCCCGACGGCGTTGCTCTCGCCAAACAGCAGGTGACCGTCGCTTTGCATTTCTTCCAGGCGCAACCGCGCCAGGTTCTCACCGCGCTCGGTATCGATATAACCCGCCGCGTAGTCGTACCATTCCAGCGGCGTGTTCTGCAGGCCGAGGCGGCTCTCTTCCACCTTGGTTTGCAGGTTCTTGCGCGGGTTCTGGAAGTCGAAGTCGCGCAGCACGATTTCATTCGGACGCACTTTGCGGGAACGCTGGATGCGCTGGATCCCTTCGCGAATAGCGCGATTTTCTTCGCTGTCCGGCATGAACGGCAACACGGCGTAACCGAAATCCAGATCGTCGAAGTTCTGCCGGTCGGTGATCACCAGCGTGTGCTTATCCTCGGCGTGATCGAAGTAATACCAGATGCCTTCGTCTTCCAGCAGGCGGCTGATAAACGCGAAATCCGTTTCGGAAAATTGCACACAATACTCACGCGTCGGATAGGTGCCTTGAATATCCAGACGGTAGTCGGCAAAGCCGTAGCGAGAGAAGATTTGCTCGATGATGTCGAGCACGTTCAGATCCTGGAATATACGGCTGTTGCGGTTCTGCATCAAAAACCACAGCCAGGTGCTCAGCTCCAGCTTATAAACGAACTTATCCTGGTGCTGCCCCGCATCGGAGGCGCCGATCACGTAAGCGTAAAAAGGCCGCGAGCCGAAATCCGGCCTTTCTATTTGAATGCTGATCCCTTCACCCAGCAAAGACTCATAATCCACATCCGCCTGAGCGCATTCGAATTCGAGCGAATATTGCGAGTTGCTCGACAACCCTTCTTTGGTGGTAAAGCTGAGTGGAAACGCATTTAATTCGGCTAACACCGGGTTATCAATTTCGATTAAAGGCATAACAACCTCTCTGATCCGATATCGAACCCCGCCCCGCGTTTGCGGGCCGGCGGTAAATTAAAAATCAGTCGAAATAAACACTTAAACTATCGTTCTCGACCATGAGTTGGATATTCTGCAGTTCCTGTCCCGCCCGTTTGCGCTGCAGCACTTCATTGCTGATGGGCGGCAAAATCGCCTGCTGCAGCAGCGACTCGACCGCTCTGCCGCGCGAAGGATGGGCGCTGATGCGTTTGGCTATCCAGCCGGGAATGTCGCCCTCCAGCACCAGCGACACGCCCACTTCTTTGTGCAAACGTTGCTGTAAACGTGAAATCTGTTTGGTGGCGATATGGGTTATCGCTTCGGTGGAAAGCGGCACGTAAGGAATGACGTTCATGCGCGCCAACAGCGCCGCCGGGAAAAAGCGCGCCAGGACATCGTGCAGCATCGGGCGCAGCGCCTCGGTTTTCAGCTCCGGCGTTTCCGCCAGCGTCGCTTCTATTTCGCCGGCGCCGATGTTGCTCGTCATCAAAATAAAGCACTGGCGGAAGCTGATCATGCGGCCTTCGCCGTCCTCCATCACGCCCTTGTCAAAGACTTGATAGAACGCCTCATGAATGTCGGGATGTGCCTTGTCGAATTCGTCGAGCAGCACGATGGAATAAGGCTTGCGGCGCACCGCCTCCGTCAATTTGCCGCCCTTGCCGTAGCCGACATAGCCCGGCGGTGCCCCCTTCAGCGTGGAGACGGTGTGCGATTCCTGAAATTCGCTCATATTGAAGACGATCAGGTTGTGCGCGCCGCCGTACATCGCCTCCGCCAGGGCGAACGCGGTCTCCGTTTTACCGACACCGCTCGGGCCGGACAGCATGAAAACGCCCAATGGCCGATCGTGCGCCTGAATGCCGGCGCGGGAGATCCTCACCGCCTGCGCGATTTCATCGATCGCCGTCTGCTGGCCGAAAATCTGGCGGCTCAGCAGTTGGTTAAGGTTGAGCGCATTGTCCAGATCGCTTTGCAGCATGCGGCCGGTGGGAATGCCGGTCCAATCCGACAGCACCTCCGCCACGACGCGATCGTCCACCCACGGATACACCAACGGCAGGCCGCCGTCTTGCAGCTCGCCCAACTCGGTGGCCAGCTGCGGCAGACGCTCCGGCGACTGCCGCTCCGCCTCGAGCAAGGTGGTAACCGCCTGCTGCTCCTGTGCTTGTCGCCGACGCAGGGCGTCCAGCTCTCCCTCCATCTCGCTGAGCGTCTGCTGCAATTCGCTGATGCGAGTGGGCGCCAGACTGTCGAATCGGCTTTCTTCCTGCAGGCCGTTCAATTCGGTGCGCTTCACCGCCAGCCCGGCCTCGAGCGACTCGATTTTTTCAGGCTGCGCATGCTGGCTCAGCGCCACCCGCGCGCAGGCGGTATCCAACAGGCTGATGGCCTTGTCCGGAAGCTGCCGCGACGGCAGATGGCGCAGCGACAAATGCACCGCCGCCTGCAGCGCCGATTCGC
Source organism: Serratia sp. LTN-2 (assembly GCF_059740205.1). Classification (NCBI taxonomy): domain Bacteria; kingdom Pseudomonadati; phylum Pseudomonadota; class Gammaproteobacteria; order Enterobacterales; family Yersiniaceae; genus Serratia; species Serratia sp. LTN-2. The sequence goes on from NZ_JCAXDO010000003.1 coordinate 164,878, forward strand.
GGATTTTAACGCTGTGGTGCTGTGCGAAATGCGGGGCGATGGCGCGCATCATGTTCACCGCATTCTCTTCGTCCGGCTCTGAAACCAACACGTACTGGAAGCGGCGCGTCAACGCGGCATCCGGCTCGATGAACTGTTTGTATTCCGACCAGGTGGTCGCCGCCACCATGCGCAGCGCCCCCCTGGCCAGCATGGGTTTCAGCAGGTTGACGGCGTCGCCGGTGCCAGCCTGCCCGCCGGCGCCCACCAGCGTATGCGCCTCATCGCAGAACAGGATCACCGGCACGGCCGAATGCGCAATGGCGTCGATCAGCGCTTTCAGACGTGATTCGAACTCCCCGCGCATGCTCGCCCCGGCCTGCATGCGCCCCAGATCCAAAGACAGCAGCCGGGCGCCCTGCAGCAGCGGCGGCACCTGTCCTTGCGCTATCTTGCAGGCCAGCGCTTCCGCCACCGCCGTTTTGCCGACCCCGGCTTCGCCCACCAAAATCGGGTTGTTCTGCCGACGGCGCAGCAAAATGTCGATCACCTGACGCAGCTCCGCCTCGCGGCCAATCACCGGATCGATTTCACCGTCGCGCGCCTGGCGAGTCAGGTCGGCGCACCATTTATCGAGTATCTCGACCGTCTCGGACGCATCCGGCGCATCGCCGTGGGCGCTGTAGACTTCCTCTTCTTCTTCCTCATGCTCGACGGACTCCGCCAGAATCGCCGGATAATCGTCGAACAGCTGCGGGATCGGCAGTTTTTTGAATTCGTCGCTCAGCCGGTACAGACTGCGCTGCAGCGTGGGATCCTGCAGAATGCCGACCAGGATATGGATGGTGCGCACGCCGCCGGACGGCGTTTCGGCGAGCTGGCTCATCAGCAGGCCCCTTTCCACCACCGTTTCCAATTGCGTCGACAGATCCACCACCGCATTCGTGCGGTTCGGCAAGGTATGCAGAATGCGATCCAACGCATCGCTGATGCGCTGACTATTGATGGCGTAGTGCGCCAGGATCAGCGGCAGGTCGCCGCGCTCCTTGTCCACCAGGACTTTCAGCCAGTGTTCAAGCTCCACGTATTCGTGCCTGAAGGTCCGGCACAGCTTGGTCGCTTCAACGAAGGACTGATAAGCAAAGTGGCCCAATCGCGAAAAAAGACGTTCTCGTTGATACACCTTAAATTTCCTTATATTAAGTTGTTGATTGATAAACCAGCTGCCTAAACGTCCCTGTCTTAGGTTTCAGCCAGCTGTCTTTACTCAGCGACTTGCCGCCCAGCTGCGCCGCCATGCCCGGCTCCGTGGCGATCAGCAGGCTGACGTCCAGCATCAGCTGATGGCTCGTGAAGTCATGACAGATACTCACCAGCGCCTGCAGCCGCCGGCTGCCGCGCTGATACTGCTGGTAATGCGGGGCCCCCAGCGGCCCGATTTGAATATGCGCGCCGTATTGGGCATCGAAAAAGCGGCTGCCGATGCGCGTGCGACCCAACTTGCCCAGCTTTTGACTGCCGCTTTTTTTGCCGTCGTCGATCCACTTGGCGTAGCGCGGCGTAATGGTGATGGGAACGGCGAAATAGGCCGTCAGCATCTTGGTCAACTGCCGCAGCGAGCGACGCCCCGGCAGATAAGTGCCGGGATAGGCTTCGCGCAGGCGCTGGATATGCGGGTTTACCGTCAACGCCGTATCGACGCCCACCGTCTGACGCAAATGATGCAAGAACGGGTTTTTGTCATCGTCGTGATCATGGCCGATCATCGCCTTCAACTGCGCCCAGGCCCGGTAGTGCAAGACGGCGAAGCGCTGGCTGACGATGCCGACGAACTGCTGGAACGCCTGATTGCGCCGGGCGATGACTTCGGTGCGCGCGTGCTCGGTCACATGGATCGGCAGCGGGCCGTAAGGGGCGAACATGCCGAAATGCCGCGCCTGAATCAGCACCTGCGTCGGGCGTTGCACGATGGAGGCGATTTCGCGCGAGGCAAACGCCATATCCGCCGGCTGGGTGATGCAGAGCCTTTCGCGGCTGCGATCGTTGGAGACGCCGAGCCGCGGCGCATCCGGCTGCGCGCGTTCGATACGCCGCAGCAACTCGAAAAAATCCTGCCGATTGGACAGCCCGCGGATTTCGGCCTGGCCCAGGCTCTCGCCTTGCGCCCCCGTCGCCGGCTCCAACGACAGCGCCGTTTCGCGCATCAACGACATATCAGCCATAGTAGAGCGCCCCCCAGTCGGCGTGGGTTTCCCCATCCAGCAACAGCTTCATGCTCAACGTTTGGTTCAAATCGCCGTATTGGCTGAGCGCGTGGTGCAATATTTTGCCGAACAGATAGGCGCCGTGGTCGGCATGATGGTTGGCGCTCAAGTTGACGGCGATCTCGGCCCCGCGGATCCAGGCGAGCGGCCCCGGCCCCTGATTGCGTTCGAAGTGGTGCTCCACCCAGGCATTTTTGATGCTGGCGATGCGTTTGCGCTGGCTGGAGTCATCCTGATGGCAGAACAACGACAGCCAATCGCGCAACAGCGCCGAACAATCCTGAACGTCCGGACGCGCATGGCGCAAAGGATTGGAGGCCAGCATCTGAATCGCTTGCCACGCCTGGCTGATGTTGGGCACCGCGACAGGGTTGCTCGGATAGCGGACGATCTCCACCTGGTGGATCGGCATCGCCGTTTCCAGTTGGAAATGTGGTTGCTGAAGGTGCGCAGGCACCAGATGCCGTTCGCAGACCAGCGCCTCGACGCTGAGCGACGTGATGTCGTCGATGTCGATACCGCTTTTGCCCGGCGAAATGGCGATGAAAGTATCTTCGTTGGGCAGGTGCGGGTTGTTGTATTTGGATGGCGACGGCTCGCGACGACGCTGCAGCGTATAACCCGCCGGCTCCCGTTCACAGTCGTAATGCACGTCGGCCTGCAGCGAAGAGAAAATCACCGGGTTGCCGTCCGGCAACATGCCTTTTACCTGTTTAACGCTATGTATCTCATACAGCGAAGTGTTCAAACGGTCGACCACCAGCTGGTGCTCTGTGCGCTCACCCGTCAACAGCACCGGCGAGCAATGACGGCGATACAGGTTGATGACCGGGGTCGCGAACAGATGAAAATCCCTGGCGTTGACGCGACCGATCAGAGTCAGTGGGCGTTGCTCAAGAGCAAACAAGATCTCGAACTCATGGACGCGTTCGCATTGACGCAGAAAATCCTGTACGCCATGCAGCTCGAGGCTGAAGAAGCGGCTCGGTGCCGCAAAGTATTCGCGCATCAGCCGGTTGCCGGGCAATTCCCCTACCGCGGTGGGCAACAATGCCTCTTCGTCGCCGACGCCGCCCAGGCGCAGGCTTTCCGGTTGCAGGACTTTGACGATCGGCCGGTCATCGTTTTTCGCCCATAGCACGATGCGCAAGGTGCGATTAAGCAGCGCGGCCATCAGCTGATTGGCCCGCACCGTATCTTCCGCCAACGTCAGGTGCAAGGGTTCGAGGTCCAGTTCCGAGACGGGCAACACGCCGTGCGTGGTCAGGCCGATTCTGACGTAGGCTGAACAATCTTGCATATGCCTGGCGGCGCCGTCAGGCAGATGGTGAGGCGGCAAAATTTCACATTCCGCCAATGAAATCTCAACGGGCTGCACTTTAATATGCCGCGCCGTGGTGAAGGTGGCGGGTTTGTTGTTCAGCGAGATATCGTTGAGGGTCATTCGGCTTCCCCGCGGCAGATCGACCTGGCTGTGCCACTGGGGGAAAGAGAGATCGGGCTTAATCGCGACGGTGGCGATCGCGGGAACGGGCGTGTACCACAAGGGCGCCAGGCGAGAAAGCATTTGCAAGGCAAATTCTGGCTGCTCGTTGTTCAGTTTTTCCTGGATGCGGGTGCAAAGAAAAGCGGAGCCCTCCAACAGACGCTCGACGAAAGGATCCAGCACGCCGTCGATATGCATGCCCAAATGCTGAGCGACCTGAGGATGAGAAGAGGCAAATTGACGACCGGCCTCGCGAAAATAACGCAGCTCATCATTATATAATTGGAGAAAGCGCTCACTGAACATAGTCACCTCTATTAATCAAATACGTGTACGGCGCCACAGGAATAATCAAGAGCTATGCGCAAATTAACCAGCATTTCGTCGCCCGGTAATGAGCAAGTGCCATAGATATCAAATAAGATTGCCAATACATACGATTGACGCTCATTCACGACCGGCACCACGCGAATCGTTTTCGGATCCAATCTCGGCTCAAAAGAAGTAATAATTCTTTGTATATGTCTCGCCAACGTTAGCGGATCGGTATTAATGGGTATTCGTTGGCTCAGCGACGGCAGACCATAATTCAATACCGAGCTTTCGCTATGCGCATAATCGTGAAGTTTTAAATCTGCGCTGCGCGATGCGTCATTCAGTAAAAATTCGATATCACGCACCAGGACGCGCCGCCAATTATCGGCGCTGCCGCTTTGATTTCTCACGCTGAGCTTATCGAATAGCATGGGCAATGACGCTTTCATTTAACACCTCGCGGTAATGATTGTGTCTGCCCGCAAGGTTCTGCGGGCAGACGGCCTGCAATAAGTGTTATGACATCAATGATCAGATACGGGCATTAAGCTTGAGGTCATACCCCGTCTTAATCACCGCACCCATGGAGCCATCGTTGTTTTGCTCTTTGTACTCAACTTCGATACGTGCGAAATTCAGCTTGATAACATCGGTTGGCAGCACGGTATCGATTTCAGTACCGATGGTGGAGTTCAGCGGCATATTGCCCACGGTCTTGAATGAGGAAACCAGGCAGTTACTGAAGGTCACGGCAATAAAATCTTGCTGACCCTGGCCTGATTTACGGCAAACAAGTTTTGCCTGAGGAATATGTTCGCCGGTGGCGCACATCAGAAACAGCTTGGGCGAGGCCTTATTACTTACCATGCGAAACTCAAAGTCTTTCATTTCGACTTTGCCGGACCCACCGCCGCTGCCGAATCCCCAGCGCCCGGCATTTTCCTCCGCCCATTGCCAGGCTTGCAGCTGAATCCATCCCGGATAGGTTTGGTCAGGGGATTCGCCGTCTACACCCTCAATCTTCAAAAAATAGTCTACTAATGCTTTAGTGCTCATTTTTGTCTCCTTGACTGATAGGTCCTACTACGTTAATTGAAATATCCACTCAGATAAGTCGTTATATTGCCAACGCAATCATTGAAATAGCGGAAATGGGAATCCATCAGCCATCAATAAATAGCCATGACGCAGAGAATAACGCCGCTAAATTTCAACGAAATATCAATTCACACTCACGCCATTTAATAATAGGCGTCGGCAATATCCAAACCAATGACCAGCCGTAACTTATCTGCTCCCATCTTTTTTGGCTGACGGAAGTTTTGATACAAGTCGCAAGGACACGGTCATGCCTTCCAACTGGTAATGCGGGCGCAAATAGAAATGTGCGCGGTAATAACCCGGATCGTCTTCAACATCCTCAACGCGAACTTCGGCGGCGGCCAATGGACGACGCGCTTTCGTCGCCTCCGTCGACACGGAAGGATCGCCATCGACGTAATTCATCAGCCAGTCATTCAGCCACAGCTGCATATCGTCTCTGGAACGGAAAGAACCGATTTTGTCGCGTACGATGCATTTCAAATAGTGCGCAAAGCGGCACGTGGCGAAAATGTACGGCAGCCGGGAGGAAAGCTTGGCGTTGGCCGTCGCATCCGGATCTTCGTATTTCGCCGGGGCATGCATGGTGCAAGAACCGATAAAGGCAGCGAAATCAGAATGCTTGCGATAAACCAAAGGCAAGAACCCGGCGTCTGACAGCTCCTGTTCACGCCGATCGGAAATGGCGACCTCCGTCGGACACGTCAACTCATAACCGCCCTCATCAGAAGGAAACGCGTAGGCGGGCAGTTCTTCTACCGAGCCGCCGGATTCGATGCCGCGGATTTTCGAGCACCAACCGTACTCATGGAAGGCGCGGTTGATGTTCACGCCCATCGCATACGCCGAGTTGGCCCAGGAGAAATCATCATCCATATCCGGCCGGACGGCCTCCTCGAAAGCGAACTCTTCGATCGGGTTGGTCTTGGCACCGTAAGGCAAACGCGACAGGAAGCGCGGCATGGTCAGCACCAGATAACGCGAATCGTTGCTTTCGCGCAGGCGGCGCCAGGAGGCATACTCCGGCGTGGTGAAAATCTTGCCGATATCCCGCGGGTTGCCCAGTTCGTTCCACTTGCTCATCTGCAACAGCGACGGCGAAGCGGCGGAAATAAACGGACAGTGCGAGGCGGCGGAAATTTTCGCCAGCTCCGTCAGCAGCGTCACGCTCATCGGGCTGTGATCGAACTCAAAATCGCCGATGATGCAACCGAAGGGTTCGCCACCGAACTGACCATACTCTTGTTCGTAAATTTGTTTGAACACCGGGCTTTGATCCCAGGCCGATCCTCGATAGCGCCGCAGATTGCGCGTCAATTCATCCTGGCTGATATTCAATACCCGAATCTTCAGCGTTTCGCTGACGTTGGTGTTATCGACCAGATAACTCAGACCTTGCCAGGCGGACTCCAGCTTCTGGAACTCCTTATGGTGCAAGATATTGTTCATCTGCTGCGACAGCTGCTCATCGATCTGGGCGATCAACGATTCAATGGTCAATACGACATCCTGGCTGACCTTTACCTTGCCTTGGTTGGCATATTCGGACAGCGTGCCGATGGCCCGACGAACCGCTTCTGAGGCCTCGTTCGTTCTCGGCCGGAATGAACGCTTGAGCAAACCGTCAAGCTCATTTTCCGTTTCCTGCGTCTCAACTTCAGCGACCGCCGTTGCCTGCTGTTTAGCTGAATAGCGTCGTTGCCTCGCTCTCATTCCTCATCTCCTTTATTGCCCGAATCCTGCACATCCTGTTCCGCATCCGCGACCGTTTTGCGTGCATCCGTCACCAAGCGATGCAGAAAATCGGGCTTCTCCAGCAGATTCTTCACCACCTCTTCCGCGCTGGATTTACCATCCATATACGTGATGAGCTCCGTGAGATGTTCCCTGGCTTCCAGCAGACGTTGCATTTGCGGAACCCGTTTGGCGATGGCGCCAGGCGTAAAATCCTCCATCGATTCAAACTCTAATTCCACATCCAGCAGCGCATCGTCTTCGCTCAGGGTATTCTCCACGTAAAATTGAAGACGAGGTTTAATGGCGCGCATGCGATCGTTGAAATTGTCCTGATCGAACGTCAGGAATTTCCGCTCTTCGATCGGCAGCAAAGGTTTTTTCCGATGCCCAGAGAGATCGGACATGACCCCCGTGACGAAAGGTAACTCTACTTTCTTTTGCGAACCGTAGAGCTCTACGTCATATTCAATTTGCACGCGGGGCGCGTTATTTTTACCGATAAATTTCTGAGAGCTTGAGTCCTTAGCCATTGGAAAACTCCTTTGTGAGAAAAATTACTTCCCGGACAATTGATTTAACGAGGCCAGAGATTCCGGCAAAAGCTCCTCAACAATCGTCGCGAAGTCCATACCGATCATTTTTTGCGAACGTCGAATAAGAATGGGGGCCGGATGGCTGGGCTCATAGTTTTGGAAGTAGTCCAAAACCTGATCCAACAGCAAGATGACATCCTGCCGGGAACGGATATATTTGCCAGGCAGGGTGGCCGGCGTCTCCGCCGCTTCCGCGTCGGCCGGCGCAGCGCCGATATCCTCCGGCAACTCCTGCTGTTCAAGAGAAAGCAATTGACGGCTGAACAGCGTCAAATAGTCACGCACCTGCCGGCAGTCCAGCCGATAATCTTCGGCCTGCAGGTTGGCGTAGTTTTCCACGCGCTCCAGGGCATCTATTCCCCGAGACAGCTGTTCCTTTAATGGCGGCATGTTTCTGCCGGCAAAATAGCTGTCAGCCTGCCCCAACACTTTCACCACTTCCGAGAAATGCAGGCTTTTGCCTTCCTGCTCGTCAATTCGCATATTGAGCAGTTCATCAGTGGTTAACGGCGTGTCGGGGAAAATCTTGCTGTTCTTGATTTCGTGCAGGCAGGACGAGGTAGCGAGCCAGCCTAATGCGGCCGCATGAAAGCTGTCCGTCGCCGGCTCCATATCGGCCTGAGGGAAAATGGTGCTCCCCTCTTCGGCATATTTGCCGTCGATAGTGGTGATGCCCTGATAGACAGCCGAAAAACCATCGATATGAAGATTGGCGCGCATAAACCACAGCACGACATGCAAATCGAAGCACTGCTCAAGCAAGGCGGCAGATTGCTCGCGAATAGCATGCCAATTGATATCGCGTGCATTGTCCACGGCATTCAGCGGATCGGTTTGGCTGTCGAATTCCGATAACGTAAATTCAATTTCACTGTATCGAGGGTCAAATTCGACGCCGTTAACTGCTGTTGAGATGACTTCATTCATGGCCTGATATCCTTTTCATCAGCACTACAAACATAAAGCCTATAAAAATGGGCTTTTACATTCGCCAGTCTTTCCCAGAGTCCTTTTAGCCTAATTAGTCGTCACCAAGCCCGCAAATTGTTTAGATGTATTAATATTAACAACAATAATAGATTAAACCTATCAATAAAAACTCAGTGATCGGTTTAAACTATTTTACATTTACATATTTATTTTTTCATTTTAAAATCAATAAGTTGCAATCAATAATTATGCAAGCTAATAATAGGAAAAAAATCAAAAAATGCCCTAAAAACAACGTATCCCTGTTGGTAGGACAATTCCAATAAAACACCAGAATACAAATAATTTAATAAACAAATGATAACCACAGTAAATAGTGAAATTTTTTCATAAAACCATGACAGCCATTCGTTTCTTGCGATCGAGCAGCACGCAATGATCAGCAGAAGACGATGACAGTGTGACTTTCATTTCCAGCACTCAGTACTTACCCATACGAAACCTGGTGTGAAAATAAACAATTTGGCGAGAGTTTTGATTATTAATTTTAACGCTTTGGTACAAGGTTAACATTACGCCGTGGCGCACCGAACACGGTTTTAGCACGCAAACAGCGGGGTTGATAAAGCAACATTTTTTATAGTTAACCCACGGTAATGATCAGAGCAACTTAAGATTCAATGCTCTTTCACCTGCATGTTCTTTTGCAGCAGGCCAACACCGAAGCATCACGCGATAAAAGCGCCTACTTTGCTAAAGTGGTATAAACAATGTCATTTAACCTGACAGCTAAATAACCACCCAGCCCTTGCAACGGCGACACTTCTGTTAAGACCCGTGATCCGCTCCATGCTCAAGAGATGTTTTCCCAACTGATAAGACCACTAATTTGATACTAGCAAAGCCGAAACCAATATCAAGGGAAAATATTATTTTTTTAATAAAAAATTAACAAATTAATATACATTAATTAAACAATTCAATAACTTAAAAAAATGGTAATTCTATTATTTTTAGGCTGATAAAAATAGTTCACCAAAGTTTACAGCCGCTCATAATGCCAATCATGGAATCAGTCGGATTCTCTTCAGCGTTGAATTCCCATCAAAAAAAAAGAAAAAATCCAGAAATAAACTCAGCGCGAAGCATTTCACCCCACAGAATCAACTTTCGCAAAACAAAATAAGCAAGATAATTCCCAATAAAATTGCGAAAAAGAACCGCTAATTAGTTAGTCGTTCAAAATAAAAGCATGATTAACCCTATAGAGTTATATCGAGTGCACGCCAAAGCCGTTTATTCATGAAGAAAAACCTTATTAATCTTTATGTTGTCGGCTATCCTCGCGCATTGGCGCAGGCGTCACTCCTGAGGGCAAAAAAGGATATGAAAGGAATGCGCAGCATCATAATAAGGTGATACCGGAAACGGCGCAGAGACTTTTTTTACCCCACGTTCAGCCTGTGTGAAAATGTTATTCCGTGTAATAAACCTGAACGCAACAGCCGCCCTCGTCCCCTTAAGCAAGGCGCACGCCGGGATGGCCTCCCTCCTTTCCCCCTGGCTTCCAGGCGCAAATTCGATGCGAAGCCCACCCTTTTACTGATCCAGAACATCTTTCGCATTCCCCCAATTGATATATTGATTGAAAATCATTCCTATTCAGGAGAAAAGGCCATGGTTAAGTCACTGAATGCGGCATTCACTCGTCTTTTTGATCGCCCGGATGCGGGCAAACTGGCGCTCAGACTGACCTTCGGCGGGCTGATGCTGTTTCACGGCGTGGCGAAAGTTCAGCACGGCGTCGGCTGGATCGCCGGCGCGTTGCAGGAGCAAGGGCTGCCCGCCTTCATCGCTTATGGCGTGTATGTCGGCGAGATCCTGGCGCCGATCCTGATCATCCTGGGGCTGTTTACCCGCCCCGCCGCGCTGGTTTACGCCTTTACGCTGGTGGTGGCATTTCTGATGGTGGGCACCGGCAAGGTATTCACCGTCACCGACGTCGGTGCCTGGGGGATTGAAAACGAACTGGTGTTCTTTATGGGCGGGCTCGCCATCCTGCTGCTGGGCAGCGGGAAATACGCGATCGCGCGGAATGAAGCCTATCGATAAGCCGTGCAATCAATAAGGAGGTTCTTGGTTTTCACTTCTTCTGTGCGGAAACGGCGCTTAACGATCGGCCAACCGGTACACCGGCACCTTGCGCGTCGTACCGGTCAGGGTATCGAAGATCTCCGTTTCCGCCGTCGCGATCGCCATGCCGGCTTTTCTTAGCCTGCGCACTTCGGCGGCGATGCGCTGTATGCCGAACCAGAACAGGCCGTCCAGCGCCGTGACCTGCAGGCCTTGATCCAGCGCCAGCTTGAGCCGCTCACGCGGCGCCTTGAGCGTTTTGGCGATTTCCCGGTAAGGCAGCGCGTCCACGCCCGACGCAGAGGTTCGATGAATACGGGTCGACAGGCCGTATTGGAAGGCCTCGGGCACGCCGCTTAAATCGCTTTTTAAGCTGTAAACGCAACCAAAGCGTTTGCCGTTGAACACCACATTTTTTTGACTGAGCGCCAGCTCATCACGCAGGCCGGCGATCAGCTGCGGCGCCCTGACCAGCAATAAACGGAAAGGCAATTCAAAACTGGTCACATAGTCCACGTTGAGCAGCGCAATGCGCAGGCGCTCTTCCGCCCCAGCCTGCGTCTGGCGACACTCGTTCAGCACCTCGCTCCACTGGTGCGCAAGCCGCGGGGTTTCATCCAGCGGCGCGAAGTGGTATTTCTCGATGTGGTAGTCGATCCTTTCATTCATGTCCGTTGGCCCCTGCGTCAGTCGTCATTGCCATCAGCAAATTACCTTACCCGCGGGCAACAGTACAACACCGTGATGAGGTCACTCGGGAAATACGGCGCTGGCTTCGTCGGAACGGACTACGCGCTCTCGATGAACAGCATCATGCGTTGCAGTGCGTCATCCAGGGCACTGAGCCCGACGTCATCCAGACAGGCCATCAGCTGTGCGTCATAATCCGCCACCCGCTGTCTCGCCTGGTCAAAAATAGGGCGAGACGCCGGCATCACGCGCAGATATACCGCCCGCTTATCTTCCGGATCGGGGAAACGCGCAACCCATCCCCGGTTAACCAGTTGGGTGAGCGTGCGTCCAAGCGCAGTGCGATCGGTCTGCGAATGCGCTATCACATCGCTCATGGACACATCGCCCGGAAAGCTGTAGAGAATGCGCAACGCGCGCCACTCATGGAGGCTGAGCCCTTGTAAAGCCAGTAACGCAGACAGCCGTTTTTCACGGTGACGCACCACTTCCGTCATCTTATAAAGCGCGCCGTTGGGCAATCCCATCCCCCGTCGGCCACTATGTACGCCTTTCTTTTCAGAATCCATACTGTTTCCAATTAGCTTCGACTTTTGCCCTGACCTGTTCCGGATAAGCATGTCTGAAAGAGGCCGTGCCCGCACGCGTTACTCCGCTGAACTGCTCAGGGAACAGACAGTTGATGATGGCTTTGCCGCCGCTGCCGCGCGCCTTGTCCTCTTCCGTCAGGTACGGCACCATCGGGAACTCGCGCACGCCCGGGAAAAGAAAATGATCGCGCGCCGGATGTGAACGCGTGGCCAGCGCCCAAACCACCTGATCGATATCGACAATATCAATGTCATTGCCGACCAGAATCAGTTTGGGGATCAGGTAGCCCGCATGCGAACCGAAGACGATCTCCGCGACCTTATCGGCAAAATCAGCAGCGTTGGTCTTCATGCCGGCCAGTTTTTCAATATCGATGGAGAGCACCGCCCAACAGGTTGCCGCCTCATAGGAACACCAGACAAAGTCGACGGGCAATGCCGCGCTCTGCAGGGTCTCCAGCAGCTGAGCCGAGATCATGGTGCCCCAGATCGTATGATTTTCCTCCGGCGGCGTGCCTGCGACGCAAATAGGCAAAATGGGGTCATCGCGAAATGTCACCGCGTGCACATGGAACACCGGCTGTTCGTGGCCTTGCTGATGTTGATAGCCGTGATACTCCCCCATCGGCCCTTCCAACGCCGTCTCCGTCAGGCTGATTTCACCTTCCAGCACAATTTCCGCATTGGCCGGCACCCAGAGATCGTTGGTTTCCGCTTGGGTGAGCGTGACGCTTTTACCGAGCAGCGCGCCGACATAGTCCGGCTCACTGACGCCGGCCGGCAACGGCATCCCCGCCACCGCCACCGCGGCAGGCGGCGCCCCGAGCACCATCGCCCACGGCGTAGGTTTCCCCTCTCGGCGCCACATTTCACGGATCATGCCGATGTGTTGGGTGGGGATTGCCGGGCCGGTGAGACGATTGCGATCGAGCATCATGAGCCTGCCGACGCCCCAACTGTGCCACTGCCCGTCCGGGGATTGCACGACATGGAATCCGTAAGTGCCGAAGTAGCGCCCGCCATCCCGTTCATGCAGCAGCGGTACCGGGAAGCGTTCCAGATCAACCTTGTCGCCTCGCCAAATATTCTCTTTCACCGGCCCGGTCGAGCAGTAATCGGGGGCTAGCGGTTCCGCCTTCACCGCCCGGCGAATCGCCGCCACGATATCCCGCGGAGTGCTCTCCGGCGGCAGCCCGAAATGCAGGGCTAGACGAGAATAGGCGTATTCCGGCGAAGCGAGCATGCCGGCCGGCGCGCCGAGGATGCGGGCTCCCGGCATCGCGCCCGCCACATGATGAAATAGCGGAGCCGAGAGCCGTTGCTCGTAAGCCCGGCGGCAGACAGCCGCTATCTCCAGATCGGCGGAGACTTCCTGATGCACGTCGACCAAATCTTTTCGGCGACGCAGCTCCTCAATGAAGTGGCGAAAATCCAGTGCGCAATCGAGCAAACTCATGTCAAGTCCTCCAGTCTCCAGGCGGTCAGTCCCTTCTGTCGCCCTCGTTTCGGGCAGGAGACTGATCATTTATGTGCATGTGCACACATATTAGCGCGCGAGAAATCGCGTGTAAATAAACGCCATTTTGGCAAGATTGGACCTGTTAGTAGACTGGCTTTGGCCGGCAGGCATGATCACCGTAGCCGTTTCATACGCTCAGCCTGATTGACAGGCCGCAGCCACGTTCTTGTCTCAAGCGCCGCATCGTATTTGAGCGCAACATAGCTCACAAAATGAAGAACATAATCGTAAAATGCTATTCGTTGATAATGCACGGGTTATAATGCGAAACGGGATGCCGACCAACGCAAACACGTTGCAAATCGAACGGTTACAGCGCATTAGACAGAAGAAAATGAAAAGGAATTTGAATCGATGGGTAATAACGCGGGGGGGGGGGGGGGGAAGTGGCGGAGAGAGGGGGATTTGAACCCCCGGTAGAGTTGCCCCTACTCCAGTTTTCGAGACTGGTCCGTTCAGCCGCTCCGGCATCTCTCCTGACAACGCTTGCTATCATGCCCGCTTTTGCGGCATTTTTACAGCACTAGCATGCAGCCGAACGTTCAAGTGATGACTTTACGAGCAACCTGATGATTAAATGGCCGTGGAAAGCGACTCAACCCTCTCAACCCCAGGCAGACATTCAGGCCCAGTGGCAGGACGCACTGGCGATCCCGCTGCTCTCGCCGCTGGATGAGCAGGAGCGGCAGCGGCTGGTGGCCGTCGCCGGGCAGATTTTGCAGCAAAAGCGCATCGTGCCGCTGCAGGGGCTGCAGCTCACTTCACAAATGCAGGCGCGCATCGCCCTGCTGTTCGCCTTGCCGGTGCTGGAGCTCGGCGCGGAGTGCCTCGACGGCTTCAACGAAATCCTGCTCTACCCCACTCCGTTCGTGGTGGAAGACGAATGGCAGGACGAGATCGGCCTGGTGCACTCGGGGCCGGTGGTGCAGTCTGGCCAAAGCTGGGAACAGGGGCCGATCGTGCTCAATTGGCAAGACGTGCAGGACTCTTTCGATCTTTCCGGTTTTAACCTGGTGATCCACGAAGCGGTGCACAAGCTGGATATGCGCAACGGCGGCGTCGCCACAGGCGTGCCGCCGATCCCGCTGCGCGAGGTGGCTGCCTGGGAACACGATCTGCACGCCGCGATGGAAAGCCTGCAGGACGAGATCGACATGGTCGGCGAAGAGGCCGCCAGCATGGACGCCTACGCCGCCACCGATGCGGCCGAGTGCTTCGCCGTGCTGTCGGAGTATTTTTTCAGCGCCCCCGAGCTGCTGGCCGAACGTTTCCCGGCGCTGTATCAGCACTTTTGCCGCTTCTACCGCCAGGATCCGCTGGCGCGTCTGCTGCGCGGCCAGGCGGAAAACGACGCGTAATGGGCTGATTGACGGGCGCATTGCTCAGATACCGAGCAGTCGAACCGCTCAAGGCAATTTAGCGTTGACACACCCGGGGCTGCTGGATATCATGCGCCCCGTTCACACGATTCCTCTGTAGTTCAGTCGGTAGAACGGCGGACTGTTAATCCGTATGTCACTGGTTCGAGTCCAGTCAGAGGAGCCATATTTAGAGAAGCCCGCTTAAGGAAACTTAAGCGGGCTTTTTGCTATTGGACGTTTACAGCCCGCGTTTTTCCATCAGCAGCGCCAGATCGACCAACCGATTGGAGAAGCCCCACTCGTTGTCATACCAGGCGAGCACTTTCACCAGGTTGCCGCCGATGACCAGCGTGGACAAACCATCGATAATCGATGAGCGCGCATCGCCCCGGTAGTCACTCGACACCAGCGGTTCATCGCTGTACCCCAGGATCCCTTGCAACGGGCCGGACGCCGCCGCCGCGCGGAAAGCGGCGTTGATCTCCTCCACCGTCGCCGGGCGTTTCAGCGTCACCGTCAGATCGACGATCGAAACCACCGGCACCGGCACCCGCAGCGAGTAACCGGTCAACCGGCCGTCCAGATCCGGGATCACCTTGCCGAGCGCCTTGGCCGCACCGCTGGAATAAGGCACGATCGATTCCGCCGCCGCCCGCGCGCCGCGCAGATCTTTTTCCGGCTGATCGTGCAGCGCCTGGCTGTTGGTATAGGCATGAGTGGTGTTCATCAGCCCGTATTCGATACCGAACGCCTGATGCAGCACCTGCGCGGCGGGCGCCAGCCCGTTGGTGGTGCAGCTACCGTTGCTGACCACCTTATGCAGCGCCGGATCGTAGAGCGAGTCGTTAACGCCCATGACGATGGTGATGTCGTCGTTCTTGGCCGGCGCCGAGATAATCACCCGCTTGGCGCCGCCGTGCGTAATGTGCACTTCCGCTTTGGTCTTGTCGGTAAAGAAGCCCGTCGCTTCGATAACCACGTCCACACCCACGCTGCTCCAGGGGATCTCGGCGGGATCGCGCTGCGAAAATACCTGAATCGGCCGGCCGTCCAGCAGCAGCTGGTTGTCGCCGGCTTCCACCCTGGCCGCCAGCGTGCCGGAAAGCGTGTCGTATTTCAGCAGGTGCGCCAGCGTTTTGCTGTCCGTCAGATCGTTGATCGCCACCACTTCGAAATCGCTGCGCCCCAGCGCCGCGCGCAGCACGTTGCGTCCGATCCTGCCGAAGCCATTAATGCCAACTCTCACCATGATGATCTCCTCGTTTTGGGCTTTGCCTCAAATCTAGCCCTGCCCCGAGGCGGCGTAAATGACGTTTACCAATCAATTTACGCCAAATTGCGCGCATGGAAGCGCTCACGGTATTCGCTTGGGGTCAACTGCAGTTTGCGTTCAAACACGCGCCGCAGGTTAAGGCCGTTGCCGAAGCCGGTGGCCAGGGCGACCTGTTCGATGCCTTCCGCACTCTGCTCGAGGCGCTGCCTGGCGGTATGCAACCGCCCCTCTTCGACGAATTTGGCGGGAGAAATGCCCGTCTCGCGGGTGAACACCCGGGTAAAGTTGCGCGGGCTCATCGCCACGCGCTCGGCCAACCGATCGACGCTGAGATCGTCGGCGAGATTCTCCAGGATCCAGGACTGCAGGTCGCGGATCGGGCCCGGCGATTTGGCCTGGTTGAGCGGGTAGCGGCTGAACTGCGCCTGCCCGCCGGGGCGGCGTAGAAACATCACCAGGTCCTGTGCCACTTCGCGGGCCTGTACGAAGCCATAGTCGTCCTCCACCAGCGCCAGCGTCAGATCGAAGCCGGAACTGACGCCGCCGGAGGTCCAAATCGGCCCGTCCTGCACGTAGATCGGGCCGTTTTCGACCTGCACCTGCGGGAAGCGCGCCTGCAGCGTTTCCGCCAGCCGCCAGTGGGTGGTCGCCCGTCGTCCGTCCAGCAAGCCGGCCTCGGCCAGCAGCAGAGCCCCGCCGCAGACCGAGGCGATACGGCGCGCCTGCGGGGCCGCGCGGCGCAGCCAATCCGCCACCAGGGCGCCCTCTTCTTCGGTCGCCCCTTTGCCGGCGACGATGACGGTATCGCGCGGCAGGGCCGGATCGAGATCCGCCAGGCGATGATCGGCCAGCAGGCTCAGACCGGACAGGCCGTGTACCACCCGATGGGATTGCGTGGTGGCGACCGCGATCTGATACAGCGGCGCCTCGGCAGGGCTCAGGCGATTGGCCTGCATCAGAATATCGGCGATGCCCGCCGCTTCGAACAGCATGCCCCCTTCGGGGACGATAATCAGAAATGTGTGCATGGCGATAATATAAATAACAATCAAAACAGGCCAGGCAACCACTGTATAAGAAAAGCCCCGTCGGTTCACCCTGCGGGCATAAAAAAGCCCGCCGATAACCACCGACGGGCCAGGAGAACGCGGCCATCAGGCCTGAGGCAAACTCACCTCGCTCACGCGCGCCAACTGCGCCAGCAGCGCCGTTTGAAACGCCTCGTCGTGCACCGCCGCATGAGGATCCAACCGCTGCTGATGGTGCCAATAACCGCCGGAAACCAGGGCCTGCGGCTCATCGCTGCTCACCAGCCACGCCTGCGTCACGTGTCCCAGCGCCAGATCGTCGGGCGCGTCCGCGCCGCCCATTTTGGTCGGCACCCAGCCGGGATCGACTGCGCTGCTGATGACGCCGGGCCACAGGCGCGCCACGGCGGCGGCCAGCGCGGTGACGAACAGCTTGCTGTCCGAATAGGAGCCGGCTGCGCCGCCAAGCCAGTCCACGCCGTTCAGTTCCGCCACGCCGTCAAAGTGCATGCTGCTACTCAGGTAGACGATGCGATCGGGGCGTTCGATCAGGGCCGTCAGCAGATAGGGCGCTATCACGTTCACCGGCATCACCTGCGGCCCGGTGAACATGCCGGCGTTGTGGATCACCGCATTCGGGCGGCCGAGGCGATTCACCTGCTCGGCGACCTGCCGGATCTGCTGCACCTCGGACAGGTCGCCAATCACCGCCTGCGCGCCCCGATCCAGCAGATCGCGCACCGCCTCCAGACGGCCGGGGGCGCGTGCATGCAGGATAACCTGATGCCCTTCGTCCAACAGCGTTTGCGCGGCGGCGCGGCCCAGCCCGTCCACCGAGCCGGTAATGAAAATACGTGACATGCCAGTCCTCCGTTTAGCGCCAGCCGAGCGCCGGCGCGACATGGGTTAAAATCGATTCGATAACGTGGGCGTTGTAATCCACGCCCAGCTGGTTAGGCACGGTCAGCAGCAGCGTATCCGCTTCGGCGATGGCCTCGTCCTGCGCCAACTGCTCGATCAGCGCGTCCGGCTCGGCGGCATAGCTGCGGCCGAAGATCGCCCGGGTCTGCGCGTCGATATACCCCAGCTGATCGCCCTCTTTGCCGCCGCCGCCGAAGTAATTGCGATCCCGCTGATCCACCAGCGCAAAGATGCTGCGGCTCACGGAAACCCGCGGCTCGCGCGCATGGCCGGCCTCTTGCCAGGCGGCGCGATAGGCGCGGATCTGCTTGGCCTGCTGGATATGGAAGGGTTCGCCGGTCTCGTCGTTCTTGAGCGTCGAGCTTTGCAGGTTCATACCCAGCTTCGCCGCCCAGACGGCGGTCGCGTTCGAACCGGCACCCCACCAGATGCGATCGCGCAGCCCGGCGGAAAACGGCTCCGGCCGCAGCAGCCCGGGCGGATTGGGGAACATCGGCTGCGGATTGGGTTCAGCGAACCCTTCGCCGCGCAGCGCTTCCAGAAAGACTTCGGTATGGCGACGGGCCATGTCCGCGTCGGTTTCCCCCTCGGCCGGGGCATAGCCGAAATAGCGCCAGCCGTCGATCACCTGCTCCGGCGAGCCGCGGCTGATGCCGAGCTGCAAACGCCCGCCGGCGATCAGATCCGCCGCGCCGGCGTCCTCCACCATATACAGCGGGTTTTCATAGCGCATGTCGATCACGCCGGTGCCGATCTCGATGCGTTGGGTTTTGGCGCCGATGGCGGCCAGCAACGGGAATGGCGATCCCAGCTGGCGCGCGAAGTGGTGCACACGAAAATAGGCGCCGTCCGCCCCCAGATCTTCGGCGGCGACCGCCAGATCGATAGACTGCAGCAGCGCATCCGCCGCTGAACGGGTGCCGGACTGAGCGGAAGGCGACCAGTGGCCAAACGAGAGAAAACCAATCTTTTTCATCGGGAATCGTCCTCAAAGGCAAAACATAGGCCTACAGTGACAAAAACCGCGCGCTCTGCGCCAGCAAAATCGCCCCCGATCGCACTAAACGAACCGATTGCCGCGCCGCCGCCCGACGATTGTAATCAAAAAACAAATGTCGTATAACAAGCAGCTCCGAGGGGTGTCCTGTTACGGGCTGAGATGGCGTAAGCCGAACCCTTTGAACCTGATCTGGGTCATGCCAGCGAAGGGACGGTTAGGCAACAACGCAATCACCCGTTGCCTGTTCATACCTCAGCGTGCCCGGATCTCCACTGACTCAAGGAGGTCCCATGTCCATCACCACCCTGTTCGAAAGCGGTCTTTACGGCCGGCTGCGGCAACAAGCCGGCAGCCACTGGCAGGACTACGTCGATCACCCGTTTCTGCAGCAGCTGGCCGCCGGTACCTTGCCCGAACGCGCTTTTCGTCGCTACCTGACCCAGGACTATCTGTTCCTGCTGCACTTCGCCCGCGCCTACGCGCTGCTGGTCAGCAAGCTGCGCACCCTGCCGGAGATGCGCGCCGCCACCGCCTCGCTCAACGGTATCGTCGCCGAACTGCCGCTGCACGTGGCCTACTGCGCCGAATGGGGGTTGAACGAAGCGCAGATCGCCGCCCAGCCGGAAGCGGCGGAGACCATGAACTACACCCGCTACGTACTGGATATCGGCCATGCCGGCGACGCCCTCGATCTGCTGGCCGGCCTGCTGCCCTGCGTGGCCGGTTATGCCGAAATCGGCCTGCGGCTGCTGCACGATCCCGCCACCAAAATGGAGGGGAATCCTTACGCCTCCTGGATCCGCAACTACGGCGACGAGGGCTATCTGGCCGGCGTGCGCGCCGCCATCGAACTGCTGGAGACCATCGGCCATCAGCGCGGGGCGCAGAGCCGCCTCACCGAGCTGGCGCAGATTTTCACCACCGCCACCCAGCTGGAATCGGCATTTTGGCAAATGGGGCTGAACGCCTCATGACCTCCCCGCTTCTCCCGCCCGGCATCCAGGTGCGGGATCTCAGCCTGCGTTTCGGTCAGCAAATCGTCTTCGACCGGCTGAGCTTCGACATCGCCGGCGGCAGCTTCGTCGCTCTGCTCGGCGCCAGCGGCGCCGGCAAAACCAGTTTGCTGAAGATCATCGCCGGGCTGGCGCAGGCCAGCTCAGGCACGGTGAGCGGCAGCGACGGCCTGCCGATCGCCGGGCGCATCGCCTACATGGGGCAGAAAGACCTGCTCTACCCCTGGCTGACTATCGAGGAGAACGTCGCCCTCGGCTCGCGGCTGCGCGGCGAAGCGCCGGATCGGGCGTGGGCGGCGCACCTGCTTGAACGCGTGGGCCTGGCCGCGCATGGCCGCAGCCTGCCCGCCGCGCTGTCCGGCGGCATGCGCCAGCGCGCCGCCATCGCCCGCACGCTCTACGAACGCCAGCCGATCGTACTGATGGACGAACCCTTTTCCGCGCTGGACGCCATTACCCGCGCCGAAATCCAGAGCCTGGCCGCCGAGCTGCTGGCGCAAAACACCGTGCTGCTGATCACCCACGATCCGATGGAGGCCTGCCGCCTGAGCCACCGCCTGCTGGTGCTGTCACCCTGGCCGCTCGGTCTCGACGATAGCCACTGCATCAAAGGGCAGCCGCCGCGCGCGCCGGATGACGCCGACCTGCTGAAAAGCCAGGCCGAGTTGCTGCAGCAGATGGTGAGGGCGGCGCAATGAATATCGCCAAAGAACGCGGGCTTACCCGCCTGCGGCGCGGGCTGACGGTGTTCGCCGGCCTGCTGCTGTGGTGGCTGGCAGGGCAAAGCGGCATCCCGGCCTTTCTGCTGCCCACGCCGGGCGCGGTGGCGCAGGCGCTGTGGGACGGGCGCGGCTACCTCGCCTGGCACACGCTGGTCACCGCTTCGGAGATCGTCAGCGGGCTGGTTCTGGGCGTGTTGCTCGGCGCGGCGCTGGCGCTGTGCATGATCTTCTCACCGCGCCTGCAGCGCTGGCTGATGCCGCTGGTGCTCACCAGCCAGGCGATACCGGTGTTTGCCCTGGCCCCGCTGCTGGTGCTGTGGTTCGGCTTCGGCATGAGCGCCAAGGTGGCGATGGCGGTGCTGGTGATCTTCTTCCCGGTGGTGTCGGCCTTCTTCGACGGGCTGCGCCGAGTCAACAACGACTATCTCGATCTGGCACGCACGATGCGCGCTTCGCGCTGGGCGCAACTGCGGCACGTGCGGCTGATGGCGGCGCTGCCGGCTTTCGGCTCCGGCCTGCGCATGGCCGCTGCAGTCGCGCCGATCGGCGCCATCATCGGCGAATGGGTCGGCTCGGCCGAAGGGCTGGGCTACGTGATGCTGAACGCCAACGCGCGCATGCAGACCGACGTCTGCTTCGCCGCGCTGTTTATTCTAGTGCTGATGACCGTGTTGCTGTGGGCCGCGGTGGATGCGCTGCTGCGGCGCCTGATCGTCTGGGCGCCGGAAAACGACTGATGATTGCAACCATAACCAGGGATAAAGGAACGACCATGATTAAACATACCCTCTGCGGGCTGTTGCTCGGCGCCGCCATCACCGGCCAGGCCGGCGCGGCCGAGAAATTGACGCTGGTGCTCGACTGGTACATCAACCCCGATCACGCGCCGATTATGGTGGCCGAGCAGATCGGCGCCTTCAAGGCCGCAGGGCTGGACGTCAAGATCGTGCCGCCGTCCGATCCGGCGCTGCCGCCGCGGCTGGTGGCCGCTAAACAGGCCGATCTCGCCATCACCTATCAGCCGCAACTGCACTTCTTCGCCGATCAGGGCCTGCCGCTGATGCGCGTCGGCACGCTGATCAACACGCCGCTGAATACGGTGATCGCGCTGGACAAGAACATCGCCTCGCCGGCGGATCTCAAGGGCAAAACGGTGGGTTACTCGGTAAGCGGCATCGAACAGGCGACGCTGGCCACCATGGTTGAACACGAGCATCTCAAACCGCAGGATATCAAGCTCATCAACGTCAACTTCCAGCTGACCAGCGCCCTGCTGGCGGGCCAGGTCGATGCGGTGATCGGCGGCTACCGCAACATCGAAGCGCTGGAGCTCAAGCTGCAGGGTAAAGAACCGGTGGTGTTCAACGTCGAAGATTACGGCGTGCCGGCCTACGACGAGCTGATCATCGTCGCCAACCGCGATGCGGTGAACGAGCCGAAAATTCGCAAATTCCTCGCCGCGCTGAAGCAAGGCAGCGACTACCTGCACGCGCACCCGCAGGACACCTGGCTGGCGTTTGCCAAGGCGCACCCGGAGCTGAATACCGAGCTGAACAAGCAGGCCTGGCAAGCCAGCCTGCCGCTGTTTGCGCGCGATCCGGCCAAGCTGGATCGCGCGCGCTACCAGGCTTACGAGCAGTTCCTGTTCGACAACAAGCTGATCAAGAAAATCACCCCGGTAGAACAGTACGCGGTGGAGCTGGACTAACGAGCAGCAACAGCCGCTGCTGGCATGCTGCGGCTGTTCGCTTCGGTTGCGATACCCTGTACGCCGGGCTTATCATCAAACCCTTTCGAACAGAAACAGTGGGACGAAAATGGCCACGTTCACCCGGGCAGAACTCGCCGAACTCAATGTGTTCTCTACCATTTGCCGAAAGAAAAGTTTCCGGCTGGCGGCAGCGGAACTCGGCGTCAGCACTTCGGCGCTCAGCCACACCATGCGTTCGCTTGAAGAGCGCCTCGGCGTAAAGCTGTTGAACAGAACCAACCGCTCGGTCGTCCCTACCCCGGCAGGCATGGCACTGGTAACCGAACTCGATCGGGGATTCGACTACATCAAATCCGCCCTATCGACGCTGGAACAGTATCGCGATGAACCCATTGGCCACCTTCGCTTGAATATTCCGCATGATGCGCTCGATTTGCTCATCGCCCCTGTCATGGAAAGCTACGCCCAAACACATCCTAAAATAGCGCTGGAAGTGGCCGTCAATAACCATCAGGTAGACATCATCAAAGAAGGTTTCGACGCCGGCATCAGGTATGGCGAGATCATCCCCAAGGACATGATTGCCGTTCCTTTGACCGGCAGTCTGAAATGGGTTGTCGCCGCAGCGCCGGCCTATCTGGCAAAGCATGGCGCGCCAGGTTCGCCGTCGGAGTTGAAAGATCACAGTTGCATCAATATGCGATTGGGAGACGGTGCGGTTTATCAATGGGAATTGGGCAACGATGAAACGTATTGCCGGTTGTCGGTGAACGGGCAATATACTTTCAGTGAAACCTCAATGATCATCAAAGCGGCGCTCGCCGGGCTGGGGTTGGCCTACTGTCTGGAAATGCAAATCGATGAACACTTGCGCACTGGTGAATTGCAATGCGTCATGCCCCATTGGTCACATCTCAGCGCCCCCTTTATGATGTACTACCCCAGCCGTCGCCAGTTGCAACCTGGATTGCGGCCTTTGATTGCGCTGATAAAAGCGCAGCATCGCTCCCTTGGTTGATATCGACTCAACGCTCCGTCAAAAAACATTCAACGCATTGTATAGTATTCTGTCAGTGATGTGCGGGAACGTCGGAATAATGGTGTTCGTCCGCATGCAATATTATCCTGCCTGGGATAAAACATAGCCACACCACCGCTTGAGCCATGAATGTTTTATTTCAGTGACCGGTTAATCACGCCCATCATTTACAGTGAGTGCCGTATGAACGCATTATATTTTGATCTGGAAGAAAGGAAAAAACACTTTCCTGACACCGCCGACTCTCTGATCGTCGATATGTACCTTGAAGATTCGCCACAGGGCAGCGTCCGCCTGTTCCGCGTCTATGCCGAGGTTCCCGCACACTACCACAAACAATGTGATGAAATCTTGATCATCGTGGAAGGTGCGCTGGAGTTTCAGGCCGGCAACGATGCAAAAAGAGTTTTAGCCGAAAACCAAATGGTGATATTTAAGCGAAACACCGTTCACAGCATCAAACCTTTTAACGGCAAGCCCGTTTATTTTTTATCTATCGATACACCTCGTCGGGAAGCCTCTGACGTGCACTTTATTAATCCTGCTCATGAACATTTAAAATTCATCAGCCATATTGGGTAATGAATATGCGTAATTCACAACACCTGTTCACCAATGACGGTAACGCGATACCTGCCATCGGATTCGGCGTCTGGCAGTCGCGAGGAGATGAATTGATCGGCGCCGTTCAATGCGCGCTTGATGCGGGCTACCGCCTCGTCGATACGGCCGCAATCTATGGCAACGAATCTGAAGTGGGCACCGCAATAAAAGCTGCAGACGTGCGCCGGGAGGATATCTTCGTCACCACCAAGTTATGGAACGATCGGCATGATGACGTTGAGAACGCTTTCAACGAAAGCTTGACCAAGCTCGGTTGCGACTATGTCGATCTGTATTTGATTCACTGGCCGGTATCCGGGCAAAACCTGTTCGTTTCTGCCTGGAATGCCATGATAAAACTCCGTGACAGCGGGCGAGTTAAAAATATCGGGGTAAGCAACTTTTCCATCGAGCAGATATGCCGCCTGGAAACTGAAACCGGTGTTCTGCCTGCCGTCAATCAACTGCAAATTCACCCGTTTAATCAGCAACGAGAATGCGTTGATTGGTTACACGCCCACGGGATTGTTACTCAAGCCTGGAGCCCGCTCGGCCACGGCAACCAGAATATATTGACCCACCCCGTCATCTTGAAAATTGCCGAACAGCAGCATAAAACGCCGGCCCAGATCGTATTACGCTGGCTGTATGAAAACCAAATCATTGCGCTGCCGAAGTCCAGCACGCCGCAAAGAATACGGGAAAATATTGATATCTTCGACTTTAACCTATCGACATCCGAACTTTCGGCAATAAACAAACTGGATCGCGGCCTCAATGTCGGCAACGATCCCGACGCGTTCAGGTAGTCGAGGCGGCCGGCGGCGCCACCGTCACCTCACCCTGGCCGCTGCGCTGCAATGCCGCCTTCACCAGCCCGTTGGCCTTGCAGCGTTCAATAAAGCCGTTCACATAGGCGGCGCCCTGCGTTTTTTGCCGCGGCACCGCCATCGCCTGACGGATGGCGGTGAAATGCCCCTCCAGCACCCGGTAGCCCGGATGGGCGGCCGCGGCGGCCAGCAGCGGCTGACGCACGCCGGCCGCCGCCTCCAGCCCCCGTTCGAAAAACAGCGCGATCGCCTCGGCAGAGGTTGCCGCCCGCACCAGTTGCGCCTGCTGCAGCGTGCGCGATAAAAACAGGTCATACGCCGCCCCCTGGCCGACCGCAATGCGCACTTCCGGCCTGTCGAGCTGCGCCACCTCAAAGTAAGGCGCGTCGTTCACCACCAGGTAAGTCCCCTCAATGATCACGTAGGGTTCGCTGAACGCAATCTGCGCCGCGCGCACCGGCTCGATGGCCATAAACGCCAGGTTCCAGGCGCCGCTGTCCAGATCGGCGAACACCTTGCCCGCCGCGTCATAGGTCACCAGCTCGAGCGTCACGCCCAGTTCCTGAGCCAGCGCGGTGGCCAGCTCCACCGAAGCCCCCTGCGGTTTGCCGCCGGCCCCCGCCTGCGCCAGCACCGGATTACCGTAGTTGATCGCCGCGCGCAACACGCCTTGCGGGGCCAAATCCTCGAGTACCGCTGCGGAAATCGTCTGCATACTTCCTCCTGAATGGCTGATGGGCGCGCCGTCGTGGCGCTCATTAAGCGTAGAGCGAAACCTCCGACCAGCAAGCTTTCGCCGCCGTGGCCGCCGCTGGCGTGATTAACGTCACACTATCGTCATAAAAATGTACAATAGCCGCCGCTCGTCGGCCGTAGCGGGAGATCGCGCGTTGTTCCGCCGCCGGCAATAGGCTATACCCTTCACTTTTCGCGCCGCGGCACGGCCGGCGGCGCAGACCAGGGCAGCAACGTTTTTTCCAATCAGACAGGGTTTGGCGGATGGTTTTAGCAGTCGTTTCGTTTGTTCTCTTTTTGGCGTCGATTTTGATTTATCGCACCCGGGCCGCCGCCAACCGCTGGTGGTTCGCCATTTTGCTGACGCTGCTCGGCAGCTATCTGGTGCTGAACGTCATCCTGATCGCCAGCAACTACTTTACCGGCGACGGCATCACCGATGCGGTGATCTACACCGTCACCAGTAGCCTCAAGGGCGCCGGCGTCAGCAAATACGTGCTGCCGTTTATCGGCCTGCTGGCGGCGCTGGGGGGAATTTTCGCCGTGCTGGCCCGCAGCCTGCTGCGCCGCAAGGCTAAAGGCAGCAGCGTGGCCTACAGCGTCGTCGCCGTGCTGCTGGCGCTGTTTTCGGTCGGCACCACCCCGGCGTTTCAGGACATTTCGCTGTTGGTCAAGAGCCAGATCGTCGGCGATACCGCCGATTTCACCACCTACTACAAGGCGCCGAAAAAGACCGTGCAGGGCAAGCGGCCGAACCTGGTGTATATCTATGCCGAGAGCCTGGAGCGCACCTACTTCGACACCGAGCTGTTTCCCGGTTTGGCCGACGAACTGAATGCCCTGCGCGCCGACAGCATCGACTTCAGCAACACCCAGCAGCTGCCGGGTACCGGTTACACCATCGCCGGCATGGTCGCCTCGCAGTGCGGCATTCCGCTGTTCGCGCCCTTCGACGGTAACGCCTCCAGCGCGGTCTCCACCTTCTACCCGGAGAACGTCTGCCTGGGCGACGTGCTGAAGGCCGCCGGCTACAGCAACTATTTCTACCAGGGCGCCGAGCTGGCGTTCGCCGGTAAAGACACCTTCCTGAAATCCCACGGCTTCGATCACGTTTACGGCTTCAAAGAGCTGCGCGATCGGGTCGCCGATCCAAGCTATAAAAACGACTGGGGCTGGTACGACGACACCGTGCTGGACGTGGTGTACGGCAAGTTTGTCGAACTGTCCGAACAGCGCCAACCGTTCTCGCTGTTTACCCTGACCGTCGACACCCATCACCCGGACGGTTTTATCTCCGCCGGCTGCAGCAAGCAAAGTTACGCCTGGCAGAATAAGGACAACCGCTCGCTGAGCGCGGTGGCCTGCAGTCAGCAGCACATCGCCGCGCTGATCGACAAGATCAAACGCTCGCCGTACTTCAGCAATACCGTGATCGTGGTGTCTTCCGACCACCTGGCGATGAACAACACCGCCTACGACATTCTGACCAAGCAGAAGCGCCGCAACCTGTTCTTCATCATCGACGGCACCCGGCCGCAGGCGGAGCAGCGCCACGAAAAGCGCAGCACGCTGGATAACGGCGCCACGGTGCTGGACGTGATGGGCGGCGACAACTATATCGGCCTCGGCCGCAGCAGCCTGTCGGCGCCGTCGCTGTCTACGGTGTTCCTGAACATCGAAGAGAAGATCAACGGCTGGAAACCGGCGGTGATCAACCAGTGGGGCCTGCCGAACCGCATCAGCGACTACAGCGTGGATACACGCCAGCGCAGCTTCAGCTTCTCCGGCGTCACCTATAAGGTGCCGTTCATCCTGCGGGTGGGCGATAACCGCATCGAACCGATGTTCAACGTCTATCTCTCCACCCCGCTGCGCAAGCAGCTGGCCGGGCTGGGGGCGGGGGAGAAATTCGTCTGGGTCGATAAATGCTACGAGATCGGCCGGGTCTGGGCGCCGCAGTTGGCGCTGAGCACCGACATCTGCGTGGCCTCAGGTACCCTGGCCTCGCCGCCGCAGATCGCGCAGGCCAGCGGCGAGCGCTTTCGCGGCAAGGTAAACTTTGGTGCCCCGACGGCGGACAACGTCGCCGACTACCAAAACGCCGTCGCCCGCCTGCAGGTGGACGACGCGGCAGTGAAATACCGGGCGGACGCCATCGAGTTCATGCTGCCCGGCATGCCGGAACAGGTGAAGGCCATCACCGGCGTCTCCGCCGTCGAGGAATGGGGCCGCTGGTCCGACGCCAATCTGGCGCCGGCGGTGAACATCGATTACGTCGATCCGCTGCCTAAAACCTTCGATCTGGTGCTGCGCGCCCGCGCCTACGGCAACAACGTCGGCGAACCGATTTCGGTGCGCGTCGGCGACGAAGAGCGTTTCGTGTCGCTCGGCGAACAGGACAGCACCGTCACCCTGCGCTTCGATAACCCGCGCGGCGCGCAAAACATCAGCATTACGCCGCCGGCGCCGACCGAGCCGAAAGAGAGCGCCAGCGGCGGCTTCACGCCGAAGAAGCTGGGCATCGGGCTGGTGTCGCTGAAGGTCGAAGCGGCCGACCCCGCTTCCTGATCCCCCTGCGCCGCGGGCGCGGTATTTTCTTTGCCGCGCCCGTCATTTCGACCAAGCTTTTACGCCTTTCTTCGGCTAACCTGTGACGGTGAAACGCCGCAGCCCCGCCACAGAGCCGGGACATCCAAGGAGAAAGTATGAGCTATGCCCCACCTCGCAGTGGCCTCAGCGCCGATCAGGCACTCGATCAACTGGAAGCCCTGTATGACGCCGCGGTAGACGCGCTGCGTCAGGCGGTCAGCGACTTTATCAGCCACGGCACGCTGCCGGATCCGCAGGCGCGCGCCGCCGGGCTGTTCGTGTACCCCGAGCTGCGCGTCAGCTGGGACGGGCAGCCATCCGGCCCGAGCAAAACCCGCGCCTTCGGCCGCTTTACCCATCCCGGCAGCTACAGTACCACCGTGACCCGGCCGCAGCTGTTCCGCCACTATCTGGCCGAGCAGCTGGCGATGCTGGAACACGATTACGCCGCCCATATCGAAGTGGCGCCGTCGCAGCAGGAGATCCCGTTCCCTTATGTCATCGACGGCTCCAGCCTGGCGCTCGACCGCTCAATGAGCGCCGGCATCGCCCAGCATTTCCCGACCACCGAGCTGGCGCAGATCGGTGACGAAACCGCCGATGGCCTGTACCACGCCACCGACAATCATTTCCCGCTGTCGCATTTCGATGCGCTGCGCGCGGACTTCTCGCTGGCGCGCCTGCGGCACTACACCGGCACGCCGGTGGAGCATTTCCAGCCGTTCGTGCTGTTCACCAACTACACCCGCTATGTGGACGAGTTCGTGCGCTGGGCCTGCGCGCAGATCGCCGATCCGGCCAGCCCATATATCGCGCTCTCCAGCGCCGGCGGCGCCTACATCACGCCCGAAACCAGCGCGCCCGAGCAGACGGTGTCCGATCTGGCCTGGAAAAACAACCAGATGCCGGCCTATCACCTGATCTCGCGCACCGGTCAGGGCATCACGCTGATCAACATCGGCGTCGGCCCGTCCAACGCCAAGACCATCTGCGATCACCTGGCGGTGCTGCGCCCGAGCGCCTGGCTGATGATCGGCCACTGCGGCGGCCTGCGCGAAAGCCAGGCGATCGGCGACTATGTGCTGGCCCACGCCTATCTGCGCGACGATCACGTGCTGGACGCGGTGCTGCCGCCGGATATCCCGATCCCGAGCATCGCCGAAGTGCAGCGCGCCCTGTATGACGCCACCAAAATGGTCAGCGGCATGCCCGGCGAAGAGGTCAAACAGCGCCTGCGCACCGGCACCGTGGTCACCACCGACGACCGCAACTGGGAGTTGCGCTACTCCGCTTCGGCGCGCCGCTTCAACCTCAGCCGCGCGGTGGCGGTCGACATGGAGAGCGCCACTATCGCCGCCCAGGGTTACCGCTTCCGGGTGCCGTACGGCACGCTGCTGTGCGTCTCCGACAAACCGCTGCACGGCGAGATCAAACTGCCGGGCCAGGCCAACCGCTTCTACGAAGGGGCGATCTCCGAGCACCTGCAGATTGGCATCTGCGCCATCGATCTGCTGCGCGCCGAGGGCGATCGCCTGCATTCGCGCAAGCTGCGCACCTTCAACGAACCGCCGTTCCGCTAACGGTGCACAGGCCCGCTGCGGCGGGCCGTTTTTTCCTCAACGCACCAGCGCCAGCGCGCGCTTCTCCTGGCTGCGGCCGCCGGCGATCGACAGCAGCAGGTCTTTCACCAGCAATGCCGGGGCGGACAGCGCCTGTTGTCCCGACATGCACAGCGACAGCGGCACCGACATCGTCGGCGCATTGATGCGCGCCATCCAGGCCTTGGCCGGGCCGATCATCGCGCGCGCCACCGATTCCGGCAGCACGGTCGCCCCCAACCCGCTGGCGATCGCGGCGCTCAGCGCGCCTGAGGATTCAATCTCTCCCACCACGTTGATCGCCAGCTTGCGCAGCGCCATCGCCTCTTCCAGCTGGTTGCGCACCGCATCCCCCTCGCGCGGCAGGAACAGGTTCAGCCGCGCCACGTCCAGCAGCTCGACGCTGTTGCCGGGATGCGGCACCGCGCGCGTCGCCACCAGATAGAGATCTTCCCGCATCAGCGCAATGGCGTGCTGACCGGCGGGCATTTTGGCGCCGTAGATCATCGCCATATCCAGCGTCTGATTGGCTACCTGCCCGGCCAATGCCGCGCCGCTGTTTTCATGCAGGCTGAGCAGAATGCCCGGCTGCTGATCGCGCAGGGTCTGCAGCAGCGGCAGCGCCAGCTGCGCCGCAGTGCTGCCCGACGCCAACCCGAGAGACACCTGGCCGCTCATCGCCTGCCCGGCGCTGTTGACCGCACTCTGCGCCTGTTCGCACTGGCGCAGAATGGTCTGCGCGTGGGCATAGAGAATATTGCCGGCCTCGGTCGGCTGCACACCGCGCTTGGTGCGGATCAGCAGCTGCTGCTTCAACTCCCCTTCCAACGTTGCCAATTGCTGGCTGAGCGCCGGCTGGGCGATGTGCAACACCTCCGCCGCCTGGGTCAGGCTGCCAATATCGACGATTTTCACGAAGTACTTCAGACGTCTGAAATTCATAGTGCCTCCAGCGAGCCGCTAAATTGAGAATGCCGAAATCCGGTTATTCAATCGCAGCAAGATCCGGGCCAGAGTCGGCAAATGCCCCGAGAAGCGGGATACGCGGCGGCAAACGGCCGTTCGCCGGGCAGCACGCGCCACAACGCAGGGCAGGCGTTGCACCATCGGCAGGCAACGGCCTTAAACAACGGGCAATCCGCCGGCACTGCGCGCGGGATAAGCGACAAAAGCGAGAAAAAGCAGCAGGTTGGGCAATCTTGCAGCAAACGAACGCATCGGGCGCTTTCAGGCTTTACAAGCCGCAACCGCCCCGCTATTATTCGCCCCGTTCACACGATTCCTCTGTAGTTCAGTCGGTAGAACGGCGGACTGTTAATCCGTATGTCACTGGTTCGAGTCCAGTCAGAGGAGCCATATTTAGAGAAGCCCGCTCAGGGAAACCCGAGCGGGCTTTTTGCATCTGTACCGCTGCCCTCCCGCCTCAGGTTCACCTCATCCACAAAAAACGCGAAACCCTCACCTGCGGGTAGAATGGTTTTATCCGCCAATACCCTAAGCCGACGGTGCTGAATATTCGGCCCGGACAATAATTTCTCGCCATAACCGTATTTTTCCACCTTCCCTGCATGCATCACGGGTTGAACGTTGCAGCCAGATATCGGGCTTAGGTATAATTATTGACCGATAATGCGTTATTACATGGAGTGTTCGCTGTGAAAAAATTATTGTGTTTATGCCTGCCGATTATTTATTCGTGTAATGTCTATGCAAATGAAAAGATCTGCCCTGAACATCTCACCGCCATTAATGCTTTCAATAACATGATATTGACGCAAGACGCCTCAGCCAGGAAGATTCCCAAAAAAGTCAGCATGCATATAGAAAGCAAAGATGATTATATAAAGGCTGATACGCAGATGGAGTTCGATGAATGCGGCGCGTTGTTAAGTTCACGCAGCAGCAAAACCATCAAGTCACGGATTAATAACAACGTTTTGCTAACTCAACTCCAGGGTTCGATAGATAAAAATCATAACAACTGGGATTACGACATGACTTTTAAGATGTCAATGATTGAAAATGGAGCGGACAAACATGAACTGATGACACAAAAAATGAGCGGGACATTTCTGACAGACCTCAATGGCAAAATAATCCGCTCTGAGGACACATCCGATATTTCAGCTGGAAAAAATCATCAATCAGGCAAGGCAATAACCACATTCTCAACGGATGATGCAGGCAGGCTCTCCGGTTCAAGCCGGGTTAGCACGTTAGGAAATGACAGTAGCAACACCGTTTATAGTTATGACGCTAAAAATCGTTTAACAAGAATGATCTCGGGAGCAACAACTGAAGATTTTACTTATGATAACGACGATAGAGAGTTAACCAGCAAAGAAGTGATGAAGTCCTTCACCACAGAAACGACCACAACCACCTGTAAAAGCTGGGATAAATTTGGAAGATGCATTAATGCTCAGCAAAACATTTCAATTTTGATTAAAGACGTGAAGAAAAACCGGGATAACGTCTACAACCACGTTGCAGAAATAAAGTATGACTATGTTTACTAGATTGTTATCGGGGGAATAATCTCCCCCGACAATAGGCAACGTCACTCAAGGCGCGGCAGCAAACGGCGCGCTCAAAAGCTGCGTTTCGCCACCAGATAAGCGCCCGCCACCAGCAACAAGGCGCCGAACAACGCCGGCAGATTCTCGCGCAGCGCCGCCGGACCGGCGCGATAGGCATCGGCCAACAGCCCCATGCACAGCTGGCTGGCGACCAGGATCGAGATGGTCGCTGCCGCCCCCAGCTTTTGGTAACCCAAAATGCCGGCGAACACGAACAGCGATCCCAACAGCCCCGGCAACAGCATCCACCACCTGGCGGCGCCGGTCACTTCCGCCACCGCGCCGAGACCGTTTTTGGCCAGCAGTAGCCCCATCAGCAGCAGCAAACCGACGCTGGAGTTGATCACCAGCGTGATAAGGATGGTCGAGACGCTTTCGGTAATGCGCACCATCAGCAGATTCTGCACCACCAGCCCCATTCCCGCCGCCACCAGCAGCAACAGCATATTCATCGCTCTGTCTCCCGGGATCAGCGCGCGGGCGGCGTGGCCCGCTCGTCCAGTTTCAACTGCAGGAAGGTCAGATCCAGCCATTGGCCGAATTTGGCACCCACCTGCTCCATACGCCCCACCTCATGGAATCCCTGCGCCAAATGCAGTTTGATGGAGGCCTGGTTACCTGATTCAATGCCGGCCACCATCACGTGCTTGCCGATCTCCCGCGCCCGTGCGATCAGGGCGATCAACAGCGCTTTGCCAATCCCCTCTCCGCGATGCGCCTGATGGACATACACCGAATGTTCCACGGTATGCCGATAGCCGTCCCAGGCGCGCCAATCACCGAACGACGCATAGCCGATCGCCTCGTCCGCACCGTTCACCGCCACCAGCACCGGGTAGCCCGCCGCCTGGCGTTCGCCGATCCAGGTTGCGCGGTTGGCCGCATCCACGGTTTGTTCATTCCAGATGGCGGTGCTGTTCAACACCGCGTCGTTATAGATAGCGGCAATCGCCGCGCTATCGTTGAGCGTCGCATTTCGTATAATCATGGTTTACCCCGGCCAATTGTCCACTATAATACTACGATATGAATATTAAATTAGACAATCTAAATCAGCTGATCGGCGCGCGCATTCGCATTGAACGCGAGGCGCGCCACTGGTCGCTGTCCGATCTGGCCGAACGGGCGGGCGTATCGCGGGCGATGGTTCATAAGATCGAACGCGGCGAGAGCAGCCCGACGGCAATGCTGCTGGGCAGACTGGCGGGCGCGTTCGGTCTCAGCATGTCCAAGCTGATCGCTCGGGCGGAAACGCAGGAAGGCCGACTGCTGCGCCGGGAAGAACAACCGATGTGGGTCGATCCGGAGAGTGGCTACGTGCGGCGCCACGTTTCGCCGCGCACCGATCTGCCGCTCGATCTGGTGCGCATCGAACTGCCGGCCGGCGCGGCGATCCCGATGCCGGCCTCGGTGTATGCGTTCAAGCGTCAGCTAATCTGGGTGTTATCCGGTGAGCTGCTGTTTGTCGAGGGTGAGGCGCGCCACCAAATGGCCGAGGGAGACTGCCTGGAGCTCGGCCCACCGGCGGACTGCCGCTTTGAAAACCGTAGCGACCAACCGTGCGTGTATATGGTGGCGGTGCTGAGCGCCGCCTGACGGCTTGCCTGCGTTAACTTTGCATCGGTCGGTTATAGCCGGCGCGGAAAAACTTCTCCGCCAGCCGGTTATCGCCGCCAGAGAAGAACTCGCTCATCGGCTCGCTGCCGAGGCCATAGGCGCGGCTGAGCTGCCCGGCCTCAAACGCCGCCCGGTTCTCGTCGCCGCAGCGCTGCGCCAAATGGTGCGCATAGCCGAGCACGAAACCGCGCTTGTAGTCGGAGCAAAAGCGCGACAGCTCCGCCTCCGGCTGCAGATTCTCCGCCTTTAACCCCGCCAACAGCCCTTTGCCAAAATGATCCCCCACGGTTTCCTCCTCATTATGCAATCGCTATATAACAAAATATACAGCGAATAGGCGAGCGAGAATATACTCCCAAAGTTTTACTCGCTGCATAAAAAAGGCCCGCCAGGCGGGCCTCGGCGAGCGCAAGCGATCACAGCGTGAAGTTCAGCCCTTCGCTGACGGTCTTGCCGATCGGCAGACGGCCCGACGGCGTTTCTTTTTCCTGCAGAAAATCCGGCAGGCGAGCTTTGTCGCCCGGTTTGCCGATCGCCACCATGGCGTGCACCGCATAGTCGTCCGGCAGCTGCAGCGCCGCTTTGATCTTATCGTGGTGGATGCCGCTCATGCAGTGGGTCAGCCAGCCTTTCAGGTGCGCCTGATGCGCCAGGTTGGCCCAGGCGGCGCCGGTATCAAACGCATGAGTCGGATTGTCCACCAGCCGCTCGCTGTTCAGGCTGGTGGTTTTGGAGACGATCACCACCAGCGCCGAGGCGTGCTGCGCCCAGCCGCGGTTGAAGTCGATCAGAAACTCCAGATAGTTCTCCCAGCTGTCGGAACCGTGCTTGCTGTAGGCGAAGCGCCACGGCTGAATGTTGTAGGCCGAAGGCGACCAGCGCGCCGCTTCAAAGAAGCTGAGCAGCGTCTGATCGTCGATGGCGTCGTTGGCCATGGCACGCGGCGACCAGCGTTCAATAAATTGTGCATCAATCGGGTAATCGGAAGTTCTTGGCTGGCTCATGGTAGGTTCTCGCAGTGAAGTAAAAACAAAAGTTCGCTGATATTCCCACAGCTTAGGACGATAAAACTTTTATTTCGTGCCATTGCCCTGCGGCAGTTCCTGCTGCAGCCAGGCGAGGAATGCCCTGACCGGCGGATGCCGTTCGCGCCCCGGCGCGCACAACACGCTGTACGCGGCGCCCGGTACGCTCACCTCCGGCCGATACGCCACCAACAGACCGTTGTCCACCATATCGGACACCATCACCGAACTGGCGAGCACCAGCCCCTGCCCGGCCACCGCCGCCTGCAGGGCATAATGCTCCTCGTGATAACTGCGCATCGCCGCATGGCGCTGCCACCAGTCTACGTCCGCTGCTCGGCACCAGTCATGCCAGCCGCTGTCGTACAGCGCAGAATCCCCCCACTTGACGGTGATCAACACCGGATTTTCCGGCGGAGCGGCGGCCAGCCCCGGCGCGGCATAGACGCCAAAGCTTTCCTCCAGGCGCGCCGTCTGATGCAGCGCGGGATAATGCGCGCGGCTGTAGCGCACCGCCACGTCCACGCTGGCGTCCTGATGCAGATCGATCACCTCGGCGCAGGCCTCCAGGCGCACCAGATAGTGCGGATGCGCCTGGTAGAAACGGCCCAGGCGCGGCACCAGCCACAGCGCAGCGAAAGAGTGCGTCACCGAGACGCACAGCGATCCGCTGCTGGGCTGCGGCCGCAGGCCCTCGAGCGTAGCGGCGACGTCCAGCAGCGCGCCGTGCACTCCGGCAAACAGCGTTTCCCCTTTCGCCGTCAGCTGCACGCCGCGCGGTAGCCGCTGAAACAGCGCAAATCCCAGCTGCTGTTCCAGCGCTTTTATCTGGTGTGAAATCGCCGTTGGCGTTACCGCCAGCTCGGCCGCCGCCAGCTTGAAGCTGTGCAGACGAGCGGCGGATTCAAAAGTGCGCAGTGCGTTGACGGGCAGCGTGGCGAACATGGTGAAACCCCTACAGGTGAATTGAATTCATCCTGGCAGAAAAGCCGTCATTTGTCGTCTTCCGACGTTAGTTTCTAGAGTAAGGCTGAACTCGCTTAACAAAAAGGAACATGACATGAATACAACTCATCAACCCAAGCGTCTGGTGGTGTTGGTCGGCAGCCCGCGCCGCGATGGCAACAGCGCCACGCTGGCGCAGGCGATCGTGGCGGGCGCCGCCGAAGCCGGCACGTCCGCCAGCCTGCATTTTCTCGATGATTACCTGAGCGGTTTTCTGAGCGACGAGCGGCATACGCCGGCGCCGGCCGATCGCTACGCCGAGCTGTTTCTGGAACACTTCCTGCCGGCCGACGGCGCGGTGTTTTGCACGCCGATTTACTGGTACGGCATGTCGGCACAAACCAAGGCCTTTTTCGATCGCTCGTTCAGTTTCTATTCCAACGCCTACCCTCAGGCGGCGGAGGTGCATCAACGCATGAGCGGCAAGCGCATTGGGCTGGCGGTGGCATCGGAAGAGACCTACCCCGGCGCGGCGCTGGGTATCGTGCATCAACTTCAGGAGTTCAGCCGCTACACCCACTCTGAATTCGTCGGGCTGGTGCACGGCGCCGGCAACCAACGCGGCGAAATCGCCCGCGATCCGCGCAACCCGCTGCAGGCCGCCCGCGCGCTGGGGCGCGAGATCTTCACCCGCCCCTACTCGGATTATCAGATGGACAGCCCGCGCAGCACGCAGGTCTGGGAGGAGTAGGCGCGGCGCAGCAATTGCAAGCATAACGTTAGCATCTGTCGCAATCTGTTGCGGGCCATTGGCCCGCCATTGCCGCGCTTGTATGATACGACGCGGCGCCAGACGGTGGCCGCCTTTCTCAATCGGAAGTGAACTGCAATGTCGAAACAGTGGAAAATAGCGGCGGCCAACGCCGGTTTACGTCTCTATACCCGCATCGCGGGCAATTTCCGGCCAGCAGCGAGCTTCGATCCGCAGCACTCCTTTGAGCGCATCGTGATTTTCTCCACTACCGCGCTCGGCGATCTGATGCTCAATACGCCCGCTATTCGCGCGCTGCGTGAACGGTATCCCGCTGCGCAAATCACGCTGGTCTCCAGCCATAAGAACCGACCGCTGGTTGCAGGCAGCCCCTGGTTTTATGACGTGATTTATTGGGATCACAAGGCCAAAGACATACTGAGCGTGATCCGCCGGCTGCGCAAAAACCGGCCGCAGTTGGCGGTCATCCTGCATTCGAAAGCGCCCTATGACGTCATCGCCGCCATCGCCGCCGGCTGCCAATACCTGTTCAAAGACCTGTATGGCAACAAGCCGAGCGGCATGGAACGCTGGTTAACCGGCGTCAGCCACAGCACCGGCGGCCACCTGATTCAGCGCAAGCTGGATATGGTGGGCCAGCTGGGCTGCCGCACCGACAATCCCGAGATGTTCATCCCCGTCGCTTTCCCGCCACGGGAAACGCCGCCGGGCCAGCCGATCGTTGGCTTCCAGATGGGGGCTTCCGAAACGCTGCGCTGCTGGCCGGTGGAGCGTTTTGTTCAGCTGGCGCAACGGCTGTTGGCGCAGTCGGCAACGGTGCAAATAGCCCTTATTGGCAGCGCGGCAGAGCGGGCGATCGCACATGAATTTATGGCTGGCTTAAGCGAGGAACAGCGGCAGCGCGTGGTGAGCCATGTCGGCAACACCACCCTGTTGCAACTGTTGGCGGTTATCGCCGACATGCGGCTGCTGATCACCGGCGACACCGGGCCGCTGCATTTGGCCATCGCGTTGAAAACGCCCACCATCAGCCTGTTCGTCACCGCCAACCCACGTTACAGCGGGCCATACCAAAACCGCGAATTACATCAGATTATCGCTTTTTCAGCCGAGACACAGCCAATGAACCCGGCTCAGCTCGCCCAGCCGCTCAGCATCATCGACGCTGAACAGGTGTTGGAACGGGCGCTCACGGTGTTGAGCGACGAGGCTTAACCCGGCATAAAATAGGCCTGGCAATCGACCTTTTCGAAGATCTCGCCGCTGATAGCACTAGTAGGCGACAGGTTTTTTATCGACATGGCTTTGCTACGCATGATTTCGCTGGCGAAGCGGAAAGCGGGCATCACGATGGAATCGACCTGTTCCGGCAAATAAGTCGGCTGCATGTTGTCTTTGGTTTCATAAAAGCGCGGCAAGTGAAAATTGTTCATGTCCAGCCCGGCGATAAACAGCTGATTAAAACCGAGAAACGCAATAATCTGCAGCGCCCAGTAGCTCACCGTACCGGCATCAAACACGCCGCGGCGAATATCCTGGCTGAAGCCCACCCGGCGATCGGCGGCAGAAAAGCACATGCTCCCTTCGCGGCGATAGTGATCCCACAGCGCCTCAGGCGCAATGCGGGGGCAATATATTTTAAACGCGGCATCTTCAAGCACTGACAGCCGGCAGCGGATCCCGGCAAGCGTAAATCGATCGATAATTCGGGCCACGCCGTGCGCCGTGGTGAATAACGTTAATCCCGCCGTTTGTACAATATCACGCACGATATCTGACCGCTGGTCGATAAACCCCATGTCGACGATAACGTAAAAACGGAATGCCACCTGTTGATGCAGAAAATAGGCGCCGTTGACGCCGATAGCGGGCATCGCGGGCAGCGCATCGAAAGGCAAGGCATTGATGGAAGGACCGGTCGCCGTCAACAAGACGTCGCCCTGGCAGCTGCCGCGTAACTCACTGAGCGGAACGAGCGGCACCGGCCGCTTTTTATACCACAGTTCGGCGATCTCCCCGCTGGGGGCGCGGACGATCTTCATGTAAGGCCAGAGATTTTCATTGTGCCGATAAGGACGAGGGTGGGAATAGCGATAGACCTGCTTAAAAAAAGAGCCCATGGTGGCAATGTCCTATCCAGAGTGCGTGACGATACCTACAGGGGCATCTTTCTGTATGCTCAGAATTTAATAACGTGTCAGCGCTGGCCAGGCCGTACAGCGAGTATCTGAATATTCGCTCAATGAGGCAATTTTTGTAATTTGAATTATTCGTCAACGCATTGCCAAGAGATATGTCCAGACGTTAATTAGATGAAAAAATGTTTCAGCGAGTAAATATAAAATAAAACCAAAGCTCACCATTCTCCCGTCGCTTAGGCGGCGGTTTACGCCATGATCATTATCCTGCGGCTGTCTCGGCAGGTTCACAGAGGACGGATAGCATATCGACTAAAAACCTACCTGAACAAGAGCGCCTGGCCAGGAGGCGCGATAAACACATTTTTAGGTAAAATAGGCAGCCACCGACGGTGATAGGATTAACTCGCTATCATTTTATGTGCACTTTCAACCAACGTTACCCTGTTATTTCGCATTCGCCGATCGTAAAGATCGGCTTTTTTATTTCATCCGCCTTGTTCGCCACCATAAATACCGTTTTTTGGTAAGAAAATGCCGAAGCGATAAGGTTAGATACGCAGTGCATGCCCTTATTTTCCGTGTGTAGGTCATGCATCCCAGAGAGATTATCGATGTTTCATTCGCCGGCGTTATCGCCGGCTTTTTTTATTTCATCACTACCTTGCCAGACCTCAGCACTATCTCCAGCGGAGCCGGATTAGCACGTTTTACCTATTTGTTGATAACAGAGAACACTTTTCGGTAAAGAAAAAACGGCAACGCGCGCTACTATTTCACCCGTAGTTTGTCATACCTATTGAATACCCCATGCTTACCGACCCTCGCGGTCGGTTTTTTTTCGCTCTCCCCACCGCAGCCTGAGCACCAGGCTACGCGCATGCCATCCCAATAGGGCATTGGGAGGCCTGAAAAAAATTGTCAATGATATCAAGGCAAAAATCAGACAGCGCGCTTCGGCCCGAGCAACAAGCCCGGATCATTTAATCGGTATGAAATACCACATGCTGATGTCATCCTTTTCACCCGGGCAATGATCGTGGATTTTAAAGATGACGCTCTCGGTAATGGAGATATCCAATGAGGCCAGAACACCTTCATAGGCAGACAGGATGAACTCGCTTTCACTCATCTTGTGCTCATTACGCCGGATTGCAAGGTACCTTGCCGATGAGTTGTACAGACCACAGGTTATTGGGTCCTTGTAGTTTATCTTCATCTGTCCCCGGATCATGACCGGAGACAACAGTTGCACCTGCCTTTTTTTCTCGTAATACTCGTGCAAATTCAAGTGCACGATACTGCTGGGAAAGGGCTCTTTGTCGAAAGCAATAATCGGTTGATAATTGACAAAAGGCCAGTGGCTCATGGTTCTAAATGTTCGCGGCGGACAACCGAATTGATTTGAAAAGGCGCGGCTAAATGATTGTTGAGAACTAAATCCAGACAGTAAGGCAATTTCATAGATCTTCATATCCGTACGTTTCAACAGCAACGTCGAGCGGCTCAGCCTGCGTTTTCTGATGTAAGTCCCTATCTTCATCCCTTGATATAAATAGAACATCCGCTGCAAATGCCCAATGGAATATCCTGACTTGACGGATAACGCTCTAATTGAAACATGGCTTTGAGTATCTATCGCCTTTTCAATGATGCAGATTATTTCGTCTAAAATATTGCGTCTGAACTCGTTAGAACAATCCATAGTAAAGCCTGTCATCTTGCTATATTTATTATTGAATGCATTTCTCTTTTTTTAGCATCAGAAAACCGTTAAGTTTGCTTCCTATTGAAAAATGGCATCCCCATACTTGTTCAAATATATCCATGCGTCAGACGGCGCGAACAACCTGTCCATGACCATAGGATGGCCATTCACCTTTCGCGCAAGTTGAAATTCTCAGGCAAGTCGCATCTAATAACGCCAATAATGGCATCAAGACAAAAACACGTTATGGAATTACCTCCGTGATACCCAATTTGGATTAGATATTATTTTACAGCGCAGCCTTAGGCCTATTTACTCCTTAACCACTCACCCTTAAACATAGCATAGTTAATTATTTCGATTGTAAAAGATGTTACTGTCAATAAATTGGCAGACATATAGAGTTTTTATCTATCAATGAATAAAAAGTGCGCTTCTGCTCCCCGTACCCTATCCTGTCAGGATCGGACGCAACGACAAAAAACAAATAAAAATCAATTAATTATAAAATCACACTATCTGAGTCACGCCATCTGCCGTCTCTCGCCCTACCCAGTTAGTTGCCAAATGACACTTTTGAGTACATTTTTCTCAGTTTGCCGCGTTAATATTGCGTGCGTTCTATACTCAGGATATTGCCTAAAAAAGCGAATGAATCAGGCCGCTGTCGCTGATTACCGATAAAGCGTTATTTTACCTGACGCAACCATTAGGCAGATAACTAAAAGGAAGCTCCCGCATGTTTATAACCAAAGTCATTGAGGAGCTGCTCGCCTGGGTCGAGGAAAGTGGGTTCAATGAGAAGCTCACTGTTGAGATGCTTTCAGAAAAAAGCGGATACTCACGTGGGCATATCCAGAAAGCCTTTAAAGATGAAACGGGAATGACTTTCGGCAACTATGTGAGGGGCAGAAAACTCATTCGCGCCGCATTTATGCTGAAAGCGACAAACCTCTCCATTTCCCATATCGTTAATGAGTTGAAATTTCAGTCATATCAATCATTTGGCCGAGCGTTTCGCAAGCAGTTCAGAACGTCGCCGATGCAGTACCGCAAGAGCAAATCCTGGGACGTCTCCTCCGCCATCCCCTTGCTGTTTCTCGATGGCATACCCGAACATCACTATGTCCACCTGCCAAAATTTTTTGATGAATCAGGGGATTGTATCGATGCTGAGATCTATCACTTCCACCCCGCGGTTTCGGCGCTGCGATTGGCGGCAATTGATAAAATGCAAGCAACAGACGGCGGCATGATTAATTTTTTTAACTTCGGTGCAAGTGCCAACAAAGAGAACCACGTTAGCATCTATTTGAAGACGACCTATGTTCCTGAAGGCGCTGATATCAGCAGCGTTCTTGCCTCGCTGGCCGAGGCTCAGGAAAAAAAGGATATGCAACTGTTTGCCGAATTCACTTTTAAAGGCGCGAGCGATGAAGCGCAACAGTTCACGCAAAGCATTTACACCAAATCATTCCCGATAAATAAAGTGGGCATGGTCGATCGCTTCCTCATCGAAATCCTTAGTCCAATAGGCAATGGCGAAATAGCGATGAAGACCTATATCCCTATTTTATTCCCTGCCAGGAAAAGAGAAATAAATGGAGCGAAAATGCCAGAATAACCGGCACGTCAATGTCGACCTCAGGCTTTACTAATGCAATCTATATCAATCAGTAAAAATCATATTGAGCTTGCGAGCGGCATCACGCGCGCACGTTAAAACAGAGCAAACTTTAGGACTTATCCAATTGGAAAGCCCATCAACATCATTTTGCAAACCGAGCCCGGTCTCTATCTTGTGGCCATGGTAATGGCTGAACGTTTATCTGCGGATAAATCACCGCAATGTGACTAACATACCAATACCTTATATATCAATGAGTTATATTAATTTACCTTTCGTGCGGGCTGAGTTACAACTTATTGTTTTAATTGGATTTATTGAAAAACCCCGATCGCATCATACCGCCTGACGTCCGCTTTACCCCGCTCCCCCCTCTTGTAGACATCCCTAAACAGGGAAGATATTTTATTTCCACGATGCCTGTATTCACCGGTGCTATTAACATGCCTTAAACAAGAGTAAACCCCGTCAGGAAAATAGAATTATGAGCACTCACGCATGGTCAAAAAATTTAAAAAAACACTACCCCGATGTTAATGTGGAAAAAGTGACTATCGGCGACCGCGGGAAAGGTTATATTGTCTATGTCGATGGTGAGAGAATGGCGTTGAATCATTTTTTTCGCCGTTTTTATCGACACCGGCTTGATAAAGAATGAAGTTTCACACTGAATTTATCGAGTTATGAAAATCGGTAAAAGCCTGTTATTTAAAATAGCACTGCATTGCGCATCACTCTAAATAATTAGCCCAAAGAGGCCCTTTCATCAGGCGCACATATCGTCTAACAGAGTATTAAATTCGCCGTAATACTGAAAGCCGCGCCGTTCAGCAACGGTTTTCAACCCGGTATTAAATGATGCGATAAGCCATACGTTAATCACGTACGCGCCCTCATTGCTCAATAAAACCTTTATCTCGCTCGGG
This sequence comes from Serratia sp. LTN-2, assembly GCF_059740205.1. Classification (NCBI taxonomy): domain Bacteria; kingdom Pseudomonadati; phylum Pseudomonadota; class Gammaproteobacteria; order Enterobacterales; family Yersiniaceae; genus Serratia; species Serratia sp. LTN-2. The sequence goes on from NZ_JCAXDO010000003.1 coordinate 207,975, forward strand.
CGGCGGATCCAGGCCGCCATTCTGCGCCATGAAATGGAAAACGAAACAAGACCTTAACAGCCATAAAGCGTTAGTGAACCGTCTCAAGGCGATGAAAGTGCCTTTCATGCCGGCATTTTCGCGTATTGAGAGCGATGGAATGATGATCCCAATGGGATTGACAGGTCAAAGGAAAACATATGATTAGAACATCGGTTGTAAAGAGAGCTTTAATAATCACGTTCTTTTGCTTGCTGGTTTTTTCGGGCGTTGCGTTGACCGTGGGCGGCGTTTGGCTCATTGCCCTCGGCGGCTCGTTTTACTATGCCATTGCAGGGATAGGTTATGCCGCAGCCGCGATACTGGTGTTTAAACGCAACAAACAGGGTTATCACTTAACCATTGCGCTGTTCTTCATCACGACGCTGTGGGCGCTTTGGGAATCCGGGCTCAACTACTGGGCGCTGTTCCCTCGTCTGCTGGTTCCCGCGGGCCTTTCTATCATCGCCGCATTTTTACTTCCCTCGCATCTGTACAGCGCTAAGGGAAAAAAACAGGCTTACGTTGCCGGTACGGTTTTATCCGTTGCATTCGTTGCTTTCTTTAGCGGCGCCTTTTTCCCCCATGGAGCGATAACGCCTGCTGACAACGCAACCTTTATCGAGAGCAAAAGCGATAATGCCCCTGCGGATTGGAGCGCCTATGGCCGCACGACGGAAGGAACGCGCTATGCGCCGTTTAATCAAGTGAACCGTTCCACAGTCAAAGATCTCAAGCTCGCCTGGGTTTACCGGACCGGCGATTTCAGGCCGGGCGTCGATCAGAACACCCCGCTGGCCATTGATGATTTGGTCTATAACTGCACGCCCAACGGGCTGATTACCGCCATCGATGCCGATACGGGCAAAGCGCGTTGGCAGTTTGACTCGCATTCCACATCCCCGGTCTGGCAGCGCTGTCGCGGGCTGGGTTACTACCAGAATGAGGATGCGGCGCCAGGCTCTGTGTGCGAAAAAACGATCATTCATACCACAATCGACGCCCGCATCATTGCGCTGGATGCCAAAACAGGCCAGAAATGCCCCTCATTCGGTCAAAACGGCGAGGTTAACCTCGGCCAGCATATGGGGAAAATCGAACCTGGATTTTACTTCCAGACGTCAGCGCCAACTATCGCCCGGGGGAAAATTATCGTCGGCGGTTGGGTCATCGATAATGTGATGAAAGGGGAGCCTTCCGGCGTCATCAGAGCGTTTGACGCCAAAACCGGCGAGTTGGACTGGGCGTGGGACTTAGGCAATCCGGCGATCGCCAAAACGCCGCCGCCCGGAAGCACCTATACCCGCGGCACCCCGAATATGTGGACCACCGCCGCCTATGATGACAAATTGGGTTTGTTGTACGCACCGCTCGGCAACGCGACACCCGACTATTACGGCATGAACCGCCCTAAAAACTCGGACGACTACAACTCATCCATTGTCGCCATCGATATTGAAACGGGCCGCGAGCGCTGGAAATTCCAAACGACCCACCACGATATCTGGGATTACGATCTCGCCTCCCAGCCCGCCCTGGTGGACGGCTTCGACGATCGGCATAATCCGGTGCCCGTCCTCCTGTTGGGCACTAAACGCGGGCAGATTTTCTACCTGAACCGTGAGACAGGCCAGCCGCTGGCGCAGGTTGAAGAGCAAGCCGTACCGACCCAAGGCGCCGTTCCGGAAGAAAAACTCTCACCGACCCAGCCGTTTTCTGTCGGCATGCCGACCATCGGCGCCGAACACCTTACCGAAGAGAAAATGTGGGGCACCACCCTGTTTGATCAAATGGCATGCCGCATCTTGTTCAAACGGATGAATTATCAGGGGGCCATGACCCCAATCAGCACGCGGCCCACGCTCGAGCAGCCCGGCAATATAGGCGGTCTCAACTGGGGCAGCATGTCGATTGATCCGGTGAACCACATGGCTTACATGAACGATGTGCGGATCCCGAATGTGTTCTGGTTAGTGGCGCGCGATAACTATGAGCGCGTCGCGAAACAGTATCCGCAGAAAGTGATCGACGGCCATGGGCCATCGCCCATGATTGGCACGCCATACGGTATGATCACGCTGATGTGGATGTCGCCGCTCGAGGTGCCTTGTAACCAGCCCCCTTACGGCACCATCACCGCCGTCGATTACAAAAACAAGAAAATTGCCTGGCAAATCCCTGCCGGCACCGCCGAAAAAATGGGGCCGTTGGGCATCAGGTCACACCTGCCAATGCCCGTCGGCATGCCCACCTATGCGGGCACCATGACGACAGCCGGCGGCCTGGTCTTCTTCGCCGGCTTCCAGGACTACTATCTGCGGGCCTACAACAGCAGCACCGGTAAGGAGGTCTGGAAGTACGCGCTGCCGGTCGGCGCGAGCGCCACGCCGATGAGCTATGTTTCGCCGAAAACCGGCCGGCAATACATCGTGATTGTGGTCGGCGGCGCGGCGCACTCGCAAGAAACCGGCGATTACGTCATGGCGTTTGCGCTTCCTGAATCCTGACCCCGTTCCCCCGGCCGATCGAATCTGCCGGGGGACACTACACGATACTCTGACGGCCGCTATCGATGGCCGCCCTGGAGCCATACATAGCTTATCCGCCTGCAGAAGGACGGGCCTGTCGGGGCGGCAGCCACCAGGCAGGCAGCGCCTGAAAACGGCGAGAAAAATTAACCAACCAAAGGTTCACGATGGAAACATTCTTCACCATATTAATCTTATTACTCACCGTCTCGTTGTCCGGCATCGTGACGAGAATATTTCCATTCCAAATTCCCTTGCCGCTGGTGCAAATCATCGTCGGCGCCGTTTTGGCCTGGCCGCAATTTGGCCTGCACATCGACTTCAACCCCGAACTTTTCTTGATGCTGTTTATCCCTCCTCTGCTGTTTGCCGACGGATGGAAAACGCCGGCGCAAGAGTTTATTCATTACGGCAGAGAAATACTGAGCCTGGCTTTGGTGCTGGTGATCATCACGGTGGTGGGGGTGGGCTATCTGATTCACTTGCTGCTTCCGTCTATCCCTCTCGCGGCCGCGTTTGCCCTGGCCGCCGTCCTGTCGCCTACCGATGCCGTCGCGCTTTCCGGCATCGTCGGCAAAGGGCGCATGCCCAAGCCGGTCATGCGCGTGATCGAAGGCGAGGCGCTCATGAACGACGCTTCCGGTTTGGTTTCCCTTAACTTTTCCATCGCCGTTGCGCTCGGCGCATTGGCCTTCACCTGGGAAAGCGCCTTTCTGACCTTTCTGCAGGTCTCTATTGGCGGGGTGCTCTGCGGCATTGTTATCGTCGTTTTATATAATCAAATGGTTAAATTCATCCACAGATGGATGTACAACGACTCGGCTACGCAGATTGTCTTCTCTTTGCTGCTCCCCTTTTCTTGTTACCTGATAGCGGAAAAGATCGGCGTCTCCGGCATTCTGGCTGCCGTCAGCGCCGGCATGATGATTGGCCAATCCAAAGTGAATCACAATATGCCGCTGGTGCGTTTGCGCACCAATAACATATGGGAAATGCTCGAGTTTATCTTTAACGGCATGGTGTTCATTTTGCTCGGGCTGCAGCTGCCGGGCATCCTGAACTTCACCCTGGCGCAAACCGATATGGATCATTCCGTCAGTCTGGAGAAACTGCTGGGTTACGTGGCCATCATCTATTTCAGTTTGATCGCGGTACGTTTGATCTGGCTGTGGTTGATGAAATTCGGCAGCGCGAAGCTGATGCGCAAAGATCCGCTGTTATTTTCGAAATTCAGCACGCGCGATCTGTTCGTGGCGTCCTTCGCCGGGGTTCGTGGGGCCGTCACGTTGGCAGGCGTGTTGTCGATCCCGTTGTTCTTGCTCGACGGTTCGCCATTCCCGGGGCGCTATCAGCTGGTATTTATCGCTTCTGGCGTCATCTTGCTGTCGATCGTCGTCGGCATACTCACCTTGCCTTTGCTATTGCGCGGCAACCCGCCGCCTGAAGAGGATCAGGAAGAAGCGTTTTCAGTCTCAGAGGCGCTGGCGAGTGCCGCCATCAAAGCGGTTAATGAAACGAAGGAAAAGCTGATCGATACTCCACCGGACGACGCAACGCCAGAGTTGATTGAAGAAACGACGCGCCGGATGTTGGACGTGCTGCAGCGAAAAATCCTGACCAAGGACGATATTAAAAACATCGTGGCGCTGAAACGGCTCGAAAGGCAGCTGTACCTGGCTTCTTTGCACGCAGAAAGGGAAGAACTGTATCGATTGCGCCGCATGAAAAAAATCAGCCATGAAAAGCTGAGAAAGCTGCTGCATCGAATTGATATTACCGAAGTGCTGATCTCTGAAGACAGTGTCTGAACCGATGCGCAAAAGACGCATCCTCTCAAACCGATGAGCCTCGGTCTGGCGGCAATCACGGCCCTGCGGGGTACGATTGCCGCCGAAAAACCGCCGTCGTGCAACAAAAAAGCCGGCGATATGACGCCGTTTTCCTCTCCCGGCGCAGGCGACGGCGCCCTGTCCTCTCTTCGTTACCTTGTTTCCGGGTGCCGCTTGGCAGGGCATTTATTCTGTTATAATGTATCAGAAATTAACGAAGGGAAGACGACGATGAAAATCCAGCTGTCGCTGCTGTTTCTCAGCCTGTTGGCCGGCAAGGCCGCGGCGTTTCAGTCGAAGGTGCCCGAGCCGCGTCCCGAGCAGGCGCGCGCGGCGGAGCAAAACATCGAAAATCTGTTTTACGGCTTTCACGCCATGGACGCCCAGGCGGTGAACATCGGCAGCTGCGCGGCGGTGCCAGTGGCGGGATGCCAATGCACGTTCTGCACCCAGCTGCGGCAGGCCGGGCGCTGAACATGATTTAAATCACCAGCAATTCATCAAGCAAAGCGGGATTCCGCTCAATCAGCAGCAGAAGCTTCAAGGCCGAGCCCGAGGGAATACGGCGTTCCTGCTCCCAGCTTTGCACCAATCCCACGCTGGCCCCCACCGCTTTGGCAAACTCGGCCTGTTTCATTCCACTGGATTTACGCAGCAACTTAACGTCCGGAATGGCATGACGATGGACATGCTCGGACTTTGGCGTCATCTTACCCTTTTCGATCGCCACCATTTCGCTCATGCTGCTGACCAAATCGTCGAAAAGTTCTTTTTTCATAATGCCCTGATTCCTTCGTCACGCAGTTTCGCCATCGCTAATCAAGTTGTTGAACGATGGATCTCAATATCGCCTTTTCCTGTTCGGATAAATCATCCTTTTCATTTTTACGATATATCAATAACAAGTACACTCGGCCGCTGGCGGCCGTCAGATAATAGATCACTCTAACGCCACCGCGTTTTCCCTTTCCTTCCAACCCCCAGCGTATCTTTTTGCATCCGCCCGTGTGGCTGATCGTATCCCCGTCATGGTGATTCAGCTTTGGAAAGCCTGAAAGTCATCATCCTTCATCAATTCGGCCCGCTTTCTGCTGAAAACGGTCGTTTCGATAAACTCCAGATAGTCCATTATCGTCGCCTCCTGCGATCTTTCCCTCCAGGCTACTCGTACAGGGTACGACAATCAAGTTTATTCAACCCAGCTCATACTGCACGATCAGCTGCCCTTTCTTCATTTTGACGCCGGTGACGATCACCGCCCCTATCTCGGCCAGCGTGGCGACATGGGTGCCACCGCAGCCGTAAGCGGGCAGCTCGCCGAAACCCACCTGGCGCATGCCGTCCACCGCCTGTTGGCGACGCGGCAGATCGGCGGCGATCAGATGCGCCAGCTCCGCTTGTAAAACATCCGCCTCGATCGTCTGCGCGTCTGCCCCCGGCGTAAACGTGATGCGGCCTTCCCCCGGCCAATGATGCGCCTTGACTGGCCGCCACCCCCGGCCTTCGCCCAGCCAGCCGATCAGATGTCCGCCGGAGTGCCAACGGGCATGCAGCCGGCGTTGCGCTTCATCGATGCGCATCGTAACCGGCCCGATCGGCAGCGGCGCGGCGGTAAAGTGCACCACCTTATCCCCCTGCTGCTGCACCCGCACGACGGCGACGTTGTCCAACGTTCCCACGTCGGAGGGCTGGCCGCCGCCCTGCGGGTGAAATAGCGTGGCGTCGAGCTCTACGGCGTAAGCGCCCGCCTCGGCCGGCGCGCAGCTCAACACCTGTGCCTGGCCCTGTAACTCGTCGCTGTAGTAATAACGTCGTTCGGTCATCATTTTTCTCCTCGATTCAGGAAGCCATTATATTCATGTCATAATCAGAGGATAATCCGTCGCCATCACAATGGACCTTTGCGTCATGAGCACAAATCTTTCTTACGCCCTGTTGGCCGAAATGGCCGTTTTCGTCCAGGTGGTGGAGAGCGGCAGCTTTTCCGCCGCCGCCCGTAAGCTGGGTGCTTCGCCTTCCGCCGTCAGCCGCAGCGTGGCGAAACTCGAGCAGGCGCTGGCGCTGCAGCTGTTGCACCGCACCACCCGCAAGCTGCGGCTTAGCGAAAGCGGCGAAGAGGTGTTTCAACACTGCCGCGCCATGCTGGCGGCGGCCGAGGCGGCGATGGCGATCGGCGGGCGCGGCGCCGCGGAGCCCGAAGGGTTGGTCAGCATCAGCGTCCCCAAGGCGGTGGGTCGTTTCGTGCTACATCCGCACATGCCGGCGTTTCTGCGGCGCTACCCGAAGGTAGACGTCAGGCTGCGGCTGGAAGATCGCTATATGGATCTTATCGACGATCGGGTCGATCTGGCGCTGCGCATTACCGATCGCCCGTCGCCCGGTTTGATCGGCCGCCAGTTGATGAGAATAGACCATCTGCTGTGCGCCACGCCGGATTATCTGGCGCAGCACGGCACGCCGCAGCACCCGCACGATCTGACGGCACACAGCTGCATCTATCTGGGAGAGACGCCGAGCGATGCGCAATGGAAATTCCGCCGCAGCGGCAAAACGGTGACGGTCAACGTGCGCGGCCGCTACGCCGCCAACCACACCGGCGTGCGGCTGGACGCAGTGAAACAGCATATCGGCATCGGCAGCCTGCCGTACTTTACCGCCCGCCAGGCGCTCGAAGACGGCGAGATCGTGCAAGTGTTGCCGGAATGGGATTTTCTCAGCAGCTATCACGGCGGCCTGTGGTTGCTGTACGTGCCCAACCAGCATTTGCCGCCCAAACTGCGGGTATTCATCGACTATCTCGTCGCCTGCCTGGCGCAGGAACCGCAGCTACAGCGCCTTGCGTAGCGTAATGTTGATGCGGTGCGGCCCCACCAGCGAGTGGTAGCCTTCTTTGACCGGCAGGATGCCGTGGAAGCAGAGCCGCGCCGGGCCGCCCCATACCACCACGTCGCCGTGCGCCAACGGGATGCGCCGCGCCCGGTCGCTGCGCTGCAAGCCGCCGAACTGAAACACCGCCGGCAGCCCGAGCGAAACCGAGACGATCGGCGCCCCGAAGTCATGTTCGTCCTTATCCTGATGCAGCGACAGCTTGCTGCCCGGATCGTAGCGGTTCATCAGGCAAGAGTCCGGCACGAAGGGGCCGAAGCCCGCCTGCTGTGCGGCCTCGTCGGCCAGCGCCATCAGGATGGGGGGAATAGCCGGCCAGCGCTTGCCGCTGCGCGCGTCGCGCTCCGAATAGCGATAGCCACGGCTGTCGCTGGTCCAGCCGTTGCCGCACCAGCTCATCGCCACCGACATCACATGCCCGCCAGGGGTGGTCAAATGCCGCCATGGCACCTGAGCCACCACGCCCTGCACCGCCGCCAGCAGTTCCGGCCCGTGATCGCGCACGAAGCCGTGCATCACCACCGCGCCAGGAGCGATCTCTTCCCGCCACGGCGGCGGCAGTGCGTCTTCAAAAAGATCGATTGTCATCGTCAAAGCCTGTATGAATACACAGTATTAATTGTAACCCGCTGCCGTCGATTGTCCAGCGCCCGGCAACGCCATTGTCGTTGGCGGCAAATTTCTCTACAGTAGCCGCCATAAAATCAATCACTCACCAGGAATGCGTGTGATTAAGGGCATCACTCTTTCGGTCGTCGCCTCCATCTTGTTCGGCGCGATGTATTACTTCACCTCTACCCTCACCCCGCTGAACGGCGAACAGGTTTACGGCTGGCGCACGCTGCTGACGCTGCCGTTCCTGACGCTATTCATGGCGTTGTCCGGCGATTGGCGCAAGGTGGCCGACACGCTGGGCTGGATCGGCCAACGGCCGCTGCGGCTGCTGGGCCTGCTGCTCACCTCGGCGCTGCTGGGGGTGCAGCTGTGGCTGTTCCTGTGGGCGCCGCTGCACGGCAAGGCGCTAGACGTGTCGCTCGGCTATTTTCTGCTGCCGCTGACCATGGTGCTGGCGGGGCGCCTGATCTATCGCGATCGGCTGTCGCTGCTGCAAAAACTGGCGGTGGCGTGCGCTATGGTAGGGGTAGGCAATGAGCTGTATCAGGCGGGCGGCGTCTCATGGCCGACGCTGGTGGTGGCGCTGGGCTATCCGCTCTACTTTATTTTGCGGCGCCGTTTCGGCACCGACAACCTCGGCGGACTGTGGTGCGAGCTGGCGCTGATGCTGCCGGCGGCGGCCTGGTTCGCTTTCGGCGACCACGGCGCGGCGGCACTGCAGGTCAATGCCGAGCTGTATTGGCGCATTCCGTTGCTCGGCGTCATCAGCGCCGTGGCGCTGGTGTGTTACATCCTCGCCAGCCGCCTGCTGCCGTTCAGTCTGTTCGGCCTGCTGAGCTATGTGGAACCGGTGCTGCTGGTGATCGTCGCGCTGCTGCTCGGCGAGAGCATCAGCCAAAGCGAATGGCCGACCTATCTGGCGATCTGGCTGGCGGTGCTGCTGCTGGCGGCGGAAGGCGCGCAGCACCTGCTGCGCCGCCAGCGGGTCTGACTCAGGCGGCCAGCGTGGCGCCGCCGTCGATCACGATATCCTGCATGGTGATGTGGCTGGCCAAGTCGGAGGCCAGGAACAACACCGCGTTGGCGATCTCGTCCGGGCGGGCGATTTTACCCAGCGGGATCCCCAGTTTGAACATCTCGGGGAGGCCGGCAATAGTGCGCTGCTGCGCATCGTCGGTCTGCCACATGCCGCGCTGCATCGGCGTGTCGGTCGAGCCCGGCGACACCAGATTGCAGCGCACGCCGAACGGCGCCATCTCCAGCCCCACGCAGTGGTTCAGGCTGGTCAGCGCCGCCTTGGAGGCGCAGTAGGCCGCCATCTGCGCGCGCGGCACGTGCGCAGCGTTGGAGCCGACGCTGACGATCGCCCCACTGCGCTGCGCCTTGAAGTGCGGCAGCAGCGCGCGGAACAGGTAAAACGCCCCCGAGGCGTTGACGTTGATGCACTGATGCCAGTCATCCACGCTCAGATCTTCGGTATTGCCCATGCGCAAAATGCCGGCGGCGTTGACCAACACGTCCAGTCGCGGGTTCTCCCCCAGCTGTTGGCGGCACACCGCCTCCACCTGTTCCGGCCGGCTGATGTCCAGCGTCACGCAAGGGTAAGGCAGATCCGGGTTGGCGAATTCGCGGTCAAATCCCACCACCTCAGCACCCTGAGCCAAAAAGTGCCGGGCGATCTGCTCGCCGATGCCGCGCGCCGCGCCGGTCACCCACACCCGTTTGCCGGTGAAATCCATCTGAATGCTCATGCGCACACCGCCATCCGGGCGCACAGCCGGGTCATGTTGTTGTTCATCGTTGTCTCCTGCGAAAGCGTATGGCGCGGCGCACACTGCGCCGCAAAGAGGCCCTACAGCGCGCCGCTGTTCAGGCCGAAAGCGTTGAGCATGGTGCCCAGTTTGGCGGCGGTTTCCATCCACTCGGACTGCGGCGTCGAAGCGGCGACGATGCCCGCGCCGGCGAACAGCCGCACCCGGTTACCGTGCAGCAGACCGCTGCGGATGACGATCGCCCACTCGCCGTCGCCGTTGGCGTCGCACCAGCCGACGATGCCGCTGAACAGGCCACGATCGTGCGGCTCCAAATCGGCGATCAGCTGGCGGGCGCTCTCGGTCGGGAAACCGCACAGCGCCGGTGTCGGATGCAGCAGACAAGCCAGCTGCATCACGTTGAGCGTCGGGTTCAGCAACTCGCCGCGAATGCGGGTGGACAGGTGCCACATGGTGCCGGTGCTGAGCAGCGACGGGCCGCTGGGCACGCTCAGGCTGGCGCACAGCGGTGCCAGATGCCGGCGAATATCCTCTATCACCAGCTTGTGTTCGTATTTGTCTTTGGTCGAGCGCATCAGGCGCTCGCTACCGAGGCGATCCTGCTGCGCATCGTCCTGACGGCGCGCCGAGCCCGCCAGCGGATTGGTGTGGATCTCGCCGCCCTGCTTGCGGATCAGCAGTTCCGGGCTGGCGCCGATCAGCACGCCGCCATCGGCCAACGGCAGGGAAAAGTGATAACCGGTCGGGTTCTGCACCATCAGGTTATTGAAGATCTGGTGGCCCGCCACCGGCTGCTCCAGCTCGATGTCGAGGATGCGCGACAGCACCGCCTTGTCCAGCTTGCCTTGTTTAAAGCGGCTTACCGCTTCCGCCACCGCATGCTTGAAGCGCGGCTCGTCCGGAATGCTGGTGCAGGCAGCAAGACGATGCGGCTGTTGCAGCATCGGGCGCGCGGCGTGGGTAAAGCTGTCGTTGGCGACAAACTGGCAGTTTTCAGGCACATACAGGCAGGAAGGCCGGCGCGTATCGAACGGAATGGCACCCACCACCACCGGTGCCGCCTGGCCGGCGGCTTTGGCGCGCGCCAGCGCCTCGCGGATATGCTGCGCCAGCGCGCTGCCTTCCTGTTCGCCGCCGAACGCCGGCGTCTCAATGCGCTCGAACACGCCGTCGGCGGAAAGGGAACGGAATTCGGACCGGTACAAAAAGGTCGATTGCTCGGCGTACACAAACCCGGGGAAGGTTTGGTTTTCTGTCGTCAGTGTCGCCACAAGACCACTCCTTTGTTGCGCCTCACCAATGATAATGTTTATGCGAATAATTATCATTAGCCATAAAAAGGATGGTAAATTACACCGGATCCCCACCGTGGGTCAATCACCGGTGAATGAATCTTTCGGCGCGCCGCGGCAAATCCGCGTTACGGCACAGAAATAAATAACACACTGTTATTATTGTGTTTTAGCAAAAAATAAAGGTCGTGACGTCGTCACCTTCACGCCAAAAACGCCCGCTGAACCGGCGCCCGGCGGGGCAATGCGGCGTCAATGTCTTAAGCAGCTCTAATACGAACGTCTGCCGCTGCACGTCCACGGCCGTCATGCGCGCATCAAGAAAGTCAAAGTAACAGCGCACCTGCGGATAAAGCGTCTTGAACAGGCTCTCTTTGGCGGAAAACGTCAGAGTCAGCAGCGCGTTGAACGGCAGCGCCTCGCGCAGCAACGCCTCGCGCTCCGTCGGCGAAACGATCGCCCCCCACAGCTCCTCCGCCCGCTCGTCAGACAGCAGCGTCTCCACATCCAGCCCAACGCCGCCCAGCCCGCTCTCGCGGTGCACGGCGCACAGCGCGGTATTCGAATTATGGCTCAGCGCACCGGCGATGCCAGCCGGCCACTGCGGCGCGCGATCTTCGCCGCGCGCCAGAGTGAAATCGACGAAACCGAGCGGCGCCAACAGCTGCCGCGCCAGAACGCGTCCGGCCAGATACTCCGCACGGCGCTTCGGCACCGCGCGCGCCAGATGATCCGGCAGCGTAAAGCCCAATGCAGAAAAACTGTCGTCGTGATACTCCGCCAACGCAAACTGGCAGCGCGCCACCTGGCCCGGATAACCGTCCGGCGTGAAAAAGTCGATATTGCGGATAAAAGTGGGCAACGGCAGTATCCATGATAAGCAGGCAGGCTGATGATGTTAGCCCCCGAAACGGCCTGCAACAATGACTCTGGGCAAAATAAATGGCGTTAAGGCCGGCACGGCGGCGCGTTAGCCGGGATGGGAAGAGGCCTCTCCCCCGCGGTCGGGAGAGAGGCTGGGCATTACAAGATGCCCTTCATGGTCTTTTCGAAATCGCTCCAGGCGCAGAAACCGTCCTTGTCGATCGGGCAACCTTTCAGCGCCAGCGTTACGCGCTGCGGCGGGGTTTGCAGCGTCAGCGGCGTCGCCTTGCGCAGCTGTTCGGTGGACTGATAGACGTACTCGATCTTCAGCAATTCACGGTCGTTCTGCGCGTCGCGCCAGCGTTGGAACACCAGCTTGCCGCCGATCGGCGTTTTCTCATACTGCTGCGGCAGCTGATACGGCTGGAACTGCATGGCCGACAGCAGCGAAGCGATATTGGAGTCGTGGCCGACCAGCACCGTCAGCTTCGGCGCGTCCGGTTTGCGCTCGCCGAGCAGCGCGTTGTTGATATAAGTCAGCAGCGGTTTGGCGACGTTTTGCGCCACCACCGGCGAGGTGAACAGCGAATCCTGATAGCCGTCTTTCAGCTGCGCCAGCTGTTTCCACTGATGCGGGGTGGCGATTTTGCCCCAGGCCACCTCTTTCATCGGGAAACCTTCGTAGTACTGCAGCATAAAGGCGTCCACCAGCGAGTTGCCCACCCGCAGCGGGCCGGAGACGCCCGGCTCTTTGCCCGGCACCGCGCTCATCACGCTGGCTTCTTTGGTCAGATCGCAGTGTTTGTCGGTCTTGCAGGCGGCGGAATCCTTGTAATCGATGATCTTCGCCAGCTGTTGGTAAGAGGCGTCCAGCTTCAGCGATCCCAGCGCGGCGTTCATCGCCGCCAGCGCCTGCTGGTTGAAGGCTTCGCTGGTGTCGGTAATGATCGGGTTGAAGGTCGGATCCATCTCGCCCATCTTGTCCTGATGGTGCACGCTGACGTCGCAGCCCGGGAACGCGCCGTTGCTGAAGAACTGCGCGGTGGCCACTGTGCGCTGCAGACTGTTGGCATAGACATACACGCTACCGGCGGCCGGGCAGCCCTCTTGCGGCAACAGGCCGGTCTGCTTCAGCCAGGCATTGAAGTAGTGCCCCATGTACACTTCCAGCACCCCGCCCTTGGTGGTCAGCTGGCCGCCCGGCGTTTCCCAGGCCGGCCAGGCCTTCGGCGTAGACTGCGCCAGCACGCTGCCGTTATTGGCCAGCGGCGCACGCAGGTTATGGCGGCTCATCACCAGCACCTGTTCCAGTTGATAACCGCCGGCTTCCGCCAGCGCGTTCCCGGTGAATAACAAAGGCAGGCACAGCAATAACGTTTTTTTTCTCATCCGCAGAGGCTCCCGGAAAATGATTATTTTTAAGGTGTTAGCGTTTGCCTGAGTATGATGGCGGGGTTAGTGTGACAAGTGTGTGACAGGGTTCACGGGAAAAGATCGTACCAGCGGCCACCGGGCGGCGGCCGCTGTAGTTCAACTCAGTACCACAGGCTCATGATCGGCCAGCCGATCAGCAGCAGCGCGGCGATGTACACCACGCCGAGAATGCCGCCCAGACGCCAGTAGTCTTTCGATTTCACGTAGCCGCAGCCGTAGATGATAACCCCCGGCCCGGTGGCGTACGGCGTCAGCACGCCCATGATGCCGATCGACAGCACCAGCAGCATCGACAGTTGCTCCATCGGCACGCCCGGCAGCCCTTTCCCGACCGCCAGGATCACCGGCAGCATGGTGGCGGTGTGCGCCGACAGGCTGGCGAACAGATAGTGGGCAAAGTAGAACACCAGCACCAGCGCCACCACCGTCATGTTCGGCGAGAAGCCGTCCAGATGGGTGCTCATGGTCTGAGCGAACCAGTCGATAAAGCCGGAGCGCGTCAGGCCGTTGGCCATCACCACCAGCGTCGCCAGGTTAACCAGCGTGTTCCAGGCGCTGGAATATTTGGTGATCTCTTTCCACGACACCACGTGCAGCGCCAGCATCAGCGACACCGCCAGCAGACACACCGCGGTGGCGTCCAGCATTTTGCCGCCAAACACCCACAGGCACAGGCTGAGCAGCACCAGGCCGATCAGGGTGTATTCCTTGCGCGTCAGCTTGCCCATTTCCCCCAGCGCGGTATCCGCCCAGGCGGCCACTTCGCTGCTGTGGGTCACGCCCGGTTTGTACAGGTAATAGGAAATCAGCGGCGCGATGATCAGCAACAGCAGACCGACCGGCAGGAACGCCAGGAACCACTGCATCCAGCTGATGTGCACCCCGGCGATCTTGCCGACGAACTCGATGCCCAGCACGTTCGGCGCAGCGCCGGTGACGAACATCGAGGAGCTGATGCTGGTGCCGACCACCATCATCCACATCAGGTAACCACCGATGCGGCGCGAGGAGGGATCGTTAGGGAAAGAGTCGAACAGCGGCGGCAGGTTTTTCACCACCGGGAACACGGTGCCGCCGGTGCGCGCGGTGTTGGACGGCGTGAACGGCGCCAGCAGGATATCGATGATCACCACCGCATAGCCCAGCGTCAGCGTGCGCTTGCCCATGAACTTCACCAGGAACAGCGCGATGCGCCGCCCCAGCCCGGTGGCCTCGTAGCCCAGCGCGAAGATAAAGGCGCCGAACACCAGCCAGACGGTGGTGCTGGAGAAACCCGCCAGCCCCCATTTCAGCGCCTCTTTGCCGGCCTTGAAGCCCGGCTCCGCCAGTTCCTGCGCGCCGAACAGCACCCAGTTGGCGCTGAGCACGCTGACGGTCACCGCGATAAAGCTGATGGCGGTGGCCGGGATCGGCTCCAGAATCATGCCGACGATCATCGCCACGAAGATGGCGAAGTAGTGCCACGCCTGCGGCGGCATGCCGTCGGGCACCGGTATCAATAACAGGATCGCGAGCACCGCCAGCGGCGCTATCGCTTTCCAGATCTTTTCCTGGGTTTGGGACATGGGGACTCTCCTGAAGGCTTGGTTATTATTCTTGGGCACCCAGCTGCGCCAGCAGCCAGGTCACTATCAACAAGTCGGCGCTGCCGCCGGGGCTGAGGTTGCGGGCAATGCAGTCGGCATCGAAGCGCCGCAGGCGCGCCAGGCCAGCCTCCCCGGCCGAGCCACCCTGCGCCAGCAGCAACGCCGCCCGGCGCCGTAGCCAGCGCAGTCCGAGCATGCCGCCGCGCGAGGCGACGTTGGTGTCACCGTTGTGGGCCATCAGCCACAGCAGACTGTCCAGCAGCGCCCGCTGCTCGTCGCCGTCAGCGGCCAACCGTTGCCGATACAGCGGCAGCGCGCCGTCCAGCACCAGCCGAAAACCGGCTTCCGCCTCGCCGCGCGCGCCGCTGAGGCCGTAGGCAGCGAACAGCCGCTGGCCGGCGGTCTGCCCGGCGTTGTTGCGTCGCAGCTCGCGCTCCACCAGCCCCCGACACATCGCCGCCGTTTCGGCGCACAGCGCCGCTGCGCCGATGGCGCGCCCCTGCTGCTGCAGACGGCCGAAGGCGGCGCACAGCAACCCGAGCGAGAACACGCTGCCTTTGTGGGTGTTAATGCCGCCGGTGGCGCGAAACATCTGGTTTTCGCAGGCCAGGCCCAGCGGCCGCAGCCGCGCCAGCTGCTGCTCTGCCGGCAGAGCCGCGTCTTCGCGCCCGCGTTGGATAAAGCGCGGCAGCCACACGCCGATGGCGCGGGCGCTGCGGTAAAAATGCCCGAGATCCATGTCGCGGTGGGCGCCGGTGTTATGGCGATCCACCAGCCCCGGCTTGGGCGTGAGGTTGACTTCCACCAGCAGCGCGCGAAAGGCGGCGCGGGCGAAGTCGCAGGCCGGTTCGGCACGGCGGGCGGGCAGATTAATCGGCAGAGATCGCATCGTTGAACATCCTTTCCATTTCATGCAGCAGTTGCTCGCTGCTATGCCGCCGCTGGCGGGCGCAGATCTTGGCCGGTTGGCCGCACAGCAAACAGCGCCGTTCCGGCAGGCCGATATCGCGGCGCGACAAAATGCGCCCCTGCGTATCCAGCACGTCGATGTCCCACAGCCGGCCGATCGGGCGGCTCACCTCCAGCTGCATGGCGCAGTCCTTCACCCGCTGGGCATCGGTGCGCAGTGCCACAAACCCTTCGCAGCCGGTGGAGAGCGCCAGCGCTTCGGCCTGCGGGCTGGGCCAGCCCTGTTCGGCGCACAGCCGCAGCAGCGCCGCCCACCCCAGGTTGAAGATGCCGCGCGTCAGCGCGCTGTCCTTCACCGGGCCGGGCACCACCAGCGTCAGCACCAGCAGCGTGCACTGGTGCTGCGCCAGCCACGCTTGCTGGCGCGCCTGGCGGCATTCGCGGCTGGTGAGCAGCTCCGGCAGGCTGACCGCGCGTTCGGCGGCCAGTTGGGGATCGACGGCGGCCATCGGTTACTCCGCCACCTGATGCACCACGTCGATCACCGAGCCGTCGCGGTAACGCACCACCGCCACCACCTTGTCGGTAAAGGCGATCGGCTGCGGTTCGCCGGTCAGCTGCAGCGCGCGGGCGCGCAGCCAGTCGATGCTCACCACCTCGAGCCCAGCCTCCCGCAGGCGCTGCGCCAGCTCCGGCCGCGCCGGGTTGACGGCGATGCCGTGGTCGGTCACCAGAATGTCGATGCTGGAGCCCGGCGTGACGCAGGTGGTCACCTGCTCCACCAGCGTCGGAATGCGCCCACGCACCAGCGGCGCGACGATGATCGCCAGCCGCGCGGCGGCGGCGGTGTCGCAGTGGCCGCCGGACGCGCCGCGCAGCACGCCGTCGGAGCCGGTCAGCACGTTAACGTTGAAACCGGTATCGATCTCGAGCGCGCTCAGCACCACCACGTCGAGCCGATCGACCGACGCCCCCTTGGAGCTGAAGTTGGCGTACTGGTTGGCGCTGATTTCGATATGGCGCGGGTTGCGCGCCAGCGAGGTCGCCGCCGCCCGATCGAAGCTCTGCACGTCCAGCAGCTTGCCGATTAGCCCTTTCTCGTGCAGATCCACCATGGTCGAGGTGATGCCGCCGAGGGCGAACGCGGCGCGAATGCCGCGGGCGCGCATCTTGTCCTCCAGGAACCGGGTCACCGCCAACGAGGCACCGCCGGTGCCGGTTTGCAGCGAGAAGCCTTCGGTGAAGTAGCCGGAGCCAGCGATCACCTCGGCGGCGCGGCGGGCGATCAGCAGCTCACGCGGGTTCGAGGTCATGCGCGTGGCGTCGGCGCCGATCTTGTCGGCGTCCCCCACCCGCTCCAGCTGCACGATCAGGTCCACCCGATCCTGCGCCAGGCTGGCGGGATGATGCGGATACGGCACCAGTTGCTCGGTCAACAGCACCACGGTGCCCGCCGCCTCGGCGTCCACCCGCGCATAGCCGAGCGAGCCGCAGCAGGCTTCACCGCTGTAGCCGTTGGCGTTGCCGAACTCATCGCAGGCCGGCACGCCGAGGAAGGCCACGTCTATCTTCAGCTCGCCGGATTCGATCAGGTTGACCCGGCCGCCGTGCGAATGAATTTGCACCGGCTCCGCCAGCAGCCCGCGCGAAACGGCGTCCGCCAGCGGGCCACGCAACCCGGAAGTGTAAATGCGGCTCACCACGCCGTGGCGAATGTGTTCAACCAACGGCGCGTGGCAATCGGTCAGCGAACTGGAGGCCAGCGTCAGGTTGCGGAACCCCATCGCCGCCAGCGTCTCCATCACCTGGTTGAGGGTCAAATCGCCGCCGCGAAACGCATGGTGGAAGGAGATAGTCATGCCGTCCTGCAATCCGCTGCGGCGCACCGCCTCTTGCAAGGAATCGCACAGCTTGAGATCGCGCGGTTTGCGCGCCTGCAGATTGGCCTTGGAGACGTCCTGATAGCCCGGCAGATCCGCCGGGTTGGCGAAGGTCATCAATCGTTGTTGGCGGTTCATCATGCTTCCTCCCCGTGCTGCGCCGGTTCTTCCCGTAAGCCGGACAGCGCGGCGCGCTCCAGCACCAGCCGGGCGCGTTCAATCACCGGGCTGTCGACCATTTTTCCGTTGAGCGACACCACGCCGCGTCCTTCCCGCTCCGCCGCTTCGGCGGCGTCCACCACCCGCTGCGCGTGCGCCACCTCTTTGGCGGTCGGCGCGTACAGGTTGTGCAGCAGCTCAATCTGGCGCGGGTTGATCAGCGATTTGCCGTCGAAGCCGAGCTGTTTGATCAGCGCCGCCTCCTGCAGGAAACCGGCCTCGTTGTTGGCGTCGGAGTAGACGGTGTCGAACGCCTGAATGCCGGCGGCGCGCGCCGCCTGCAGCAGCGAGCAACGGGCGAACAGCAGCTCGATGCCTTCCGGCGAGCGTTCGGTGCGCAGGTTGCGTACATAGTCTTCCGCCCCCAGCGCGATGCCGATAAGACGCGGCGAAGCGTGCGCGATCGCCACCGCGTTGGTGATGCCCTGCGCCGATTCGATCGCCGCCAACAGCCCGGTGCTGCCGACCGGCCGGCCGCAGGCCGCTTCGATGGCGGCAATCTCGCGCTCCATGTCGATAACGTCCTGCGCGCTGTCGGTCTTAGGCAGACGCACGATGTCTGCGCCGCCGCGCACCACCGCCTGCAGGTCCGCCAGGCCGTAGGCGGAGTCGAGCGCATTGACGCGCACGATGGTTTCCACCTCCTGGTACAGCGGGTGCTGCAGCGCGTGGTACACCAGCCGGCGCGCCGCGTCTTTTTCACGCAGGATCACCGAGTCTTCCAGATCGAACATCAGCGCGTCGGCCTGGTAGATAAAGGCGTTGCTGACCATCGCCGCGTTGGCGCCGGGAACGAACAGCATGCTGCGGCGCAGCCGGGTTTTATTCAGCGTTTTCATCTTTCGCCTCCCACGGCAGTTGGCCGCCCTCGCAGGCGCGCATCAGCGCGGTTTCCAGCCGGGCGCGCAGCACGCAGTCCAGCGCGCCTTTGTCGTCAACGATCACCTGCACCGGCTCCACCTCATAGCGCTGCAGCACCTCCAACAGGGTGTGGCGGATCGCCGCGCCGAACTGTTTTTCCACGCTGCTGGCGATCAGCAGATCGTGCTGCGGCCCTTCGGCGGGCGCGATGCGCACCATGACATCGCTGGATTCCAGCGTGCCGGCCATTGCTTCTCGGATAATTTTCATCATTCACCTGATTGTGCGGACTCAAAAGGATGCGGGGCCGCCTTGGCCCGGCGCTGCGTTTGCAGATCCTGCAGGTAGTACAGGGTGTCCGGCGGCACCAGCGGCGCGGCGGCGTGGAAGTCCCCCGCCGCCAGCAGCTTGCGCACCCAGGAGGCGGAGATCGCCGTGCCCTGATATTGCAAACGCTCGATTTCCACCAGCGCGATCGGCGGGCTGGGCAGCGCCGGCGTTTCCAGCCAGTAGCGCATGTCGCGGTTGTATTTCGCGGTCACCGCGCAGAACGGCTCGTTGCCGACGAAGCGGTGCGTAATGCCCAGCGCGGGCGCCAGATACTGGCGGAAGATCTTCAGATCGATTTCGGTGTAACAGTCGTCGGCCACGCCCTGGTCCTTGATGAAGTAACAGGGGAAGGTGGCGCGCGAGATCACGTACTGCGAGCCTTCGTGTACCCTGAGGTTGGGGATATCGGCGGTGCCGGCCAACACCAGTCGGCGGCGGTCTTCATAGCTGAAGCGCGAGGTGTTTTCCTTCACCAGAAACAGGTGCAGCCAGTCGCAGCGCTTGGCCGCCTGACGCACCAGATACTGATGCCCGCGGGTGAAGGGGTTGGCGTTCATCACGATGCTGCCGATGGTGTCGCCCGGCCGGCGCTGGCTCGCCAGTTGGGCGGCATAGCGCTTCAGGCGGCACGGGCTGTTTTCCATCAGCACCACGATGCCTGGCACGGTGGCGATCGGGTAGAAACCGCACTGGCGGAACAGCGGCTCGTTCTGCACCTTGGTGTAGATAAACAGCTGGGTATGGTGCCGCTCGTAGGCCAGGTTCACCAGCTCGGTCGCCAGCGCCAGCGCCAACCCTTCGCCGCGCATCAGCGGACTGATGGCGACGCATTTGATAATATTGTCGGCGATGCCGCCGCAGGCGACCAATTTGTCGTGCTGGGTAACGGTAATAAATATTTCAACCGTAGTGTCGATATTCAGATCGTTACTGCGCAAGAAGGCGCTTATTTCCGAAATCGCTTTATGATCCGATCGCTTTACCCGATTAAATACGGCATCGCCTAACATAACACGCTCTCTGGGTTAACTGACAAACAACAAGTTAAATACAAAAAGGCTTTTTAATTAACATTGACAAGGTTAATTAAAACCTTAAAAACCATGAAGATAAACACGACATCGCACTCGATAAACCAATGGTAAACAGAAAAAAAACGCGGATTATTGACCTATTTCACAAACCGTCCCCGGTTAATAAGTTATTTAATGTTCTTTATTTACTTAATTAATCTTATGGTGTTTATTATTGAGATAATCTTTATTTGACGCCGCAATTTACTTACATTCATTTAGCATCTTGATTGCAATAGTAGGTTTCATTATGGAATGGCTGAACATCCTGATCGTTGAAGACGAAACGCCGCTGGCGGAGATGCATGCGGAGTTTATCCGCCAGAACGGCGGCTGCCGCCAGATTTGGCTGGCCGGTACGCTGGCGCAGGCCCGCGCCATGACCGAACGCTTCAAGCCGGACCTGATCTTGCTGGACAACTTTCTGCCCGACGGCCAGGGCATCACCCTGCTGCGCGAACTGACGCTGAGCGGCTATCGCGGCGGCATCGTGTTCATCACCGCCGCCAGCGACATGGCCACCGTGGCCGAGGCTTTGCGTTACGGCGTGTTCGACTACCTGATCAAACCGCTGGCCTATGACCGGCTGAGCCAAACCCTTCAGCGCTTCAGCCAACGCCGCGAAGCGCTGAAGGACAAGGCGCGCCTCAACCAACGCCGCATTGACGAGATGTTCAACACCTATGCCCGCGGCGAACAGCAGGCGGCGCTGCCCGCCGGCATCGACGAGCTGACGCTGGGCAAGATCCGTGCGCTGTTCGCCGAACCCGCCGCGCGCCACACCGCTGAAAGCGTTGCGCAAAAGATGGGGCTCAGCCGCACCACCGCGCGCCGTTATCTGGAATTTTGCACCGCCGCGCAGCAGCTGCGCGCCGAGATCATTTACGGCAAGGTGGGCCGCCCACAGCGGATCTATCGCGCCGGCGAGCCGCATTAACGGTTATTTGATCGCCCTTGCAAGGTTGCGTGTAACCGCTTTACTTTTTATGCGCCGGTCAGCATCTTGGTGAGCATCACCTAGCCAACTGGACGATCGCCGATGCCTGCTGCGCCCCTTGCTTCCCTGACCGAGATCCTCGCCCGCCGTGACTGGCAAAACCCGGCCTGCACCCACTACCGCCGGCTGGACGCCCACCCGCCGTTCGCCAGCTGGCGCACGGTGGAGGACGCGCGCGACGATGCCCCCAGCGCCAGCCGCAAGTCGCTGAACGGCGAATGGCGCTTCAGCTATTTCCCGCGCCCGCAGGCGGCGCCGGAAGACTGGCTGCAGCAGGATCTGCCGGACGCCGCCCCGCTGGCGGTGCCGGGCAACTGGCAGCTCGCCGGCTACGACGCGCCGATCTACACCAACGTGCGCTATCCATTCCCGGTCGATCCGCCACGCGTGCCGGAAGACAACCCCACCGGCTGCTACTCGCGCACCTTCAGCGTCGATCCGGCCTGGCTGGTCGCC
>NZ_JCAXDO010000003.1:229751-230137 GCF_059740205.1 Serratia sp. LTN-2
AGCCTGCTGCACAAACCCGCCGCGCACCTGAGCGATATCCGCCTCACCACCCCGCTGCATGACAGCTTTACCCGCGGCGAACTGGTGGTAACGGCGCGTGCCAACCGGCCCGGCCCACTGCAAGTACAGGTGCAACTGTGGCGCGACGGCGCCCAGGTGGCCGAACGCACCCAGCCACTCGGCGGCGAGATCGTGGACGAACGCGGCGCCTATGACGACCGCGTCACGCTGCGCCTGCCGGTGGAACGCCCGGCGCTGTGGAGCGCCGAAACGCCCGCGCTGTATCGCGCCACCGTCGCCCTGCTCTCCCCCGAGGGGGAGATTATCGAAGTGGAAGCCTATGACGTCGGCTTCCGCCAGGTGGAAATCAGCGGCGGGCTGTTGAA
>NZ_JCAXDO010000003.1:230960-232037 GCF_059740205.1 Serratia sp. LTN-2
TTCGAAGCGCAGCGGGCGCAGCAGCTGTTCCGCTTCGCCTTCAACGCCGCCTCGCTGACGCTGACCGTTACCAGCGATTACCTGTTCCGCCACACCGACAACGAACAGCTCAACTGGCGGCTGGAGCTGGACGGCGTGGAGCGCGCCAGCGGCAGCTTCGATCTGGCGCTGGCGCCGCAGGGCAGCGCTAGCTTCACCCTGCTCGATCGCCTGCCAATGTTGCATCAGCCCGGCGAACTGTGGCTGAACGTGGAGGTGGTGCAGCCGCAGGCCACCGACTGGTCTGAAGCTCACCACCGCTGCGCCTGGGATCAGTGGCGGGTGCCGCGTGCGATGCATCCCGCGCCGCCGCCCGCACAGGGCGTGCCACCAACGCTGATTGAAGACGATCAGGGGCTGACCCTCACCCACGGCGACCAGCGCTGGCGCTTCGATCGCAGCAGCGGCCACCTGACGCAGTGGTGGCAGAATGAGCAGCTGCAGCTGCTGACGCCGCTGCGCGACGGCTTTGCGCGCGCGCCGATCGACAACGACATCGGCGTCAGCGAGGCGGACCATATCGATCCCAACGCCTGGGTCGAACGTTGGAAGCTGGCGGGTCTGTACCGGCTGGATGAGCGCTGCACGCGGCTGCAGGCCGATGCGCTGCAAAACGGCGTGCAGGTGGTGAGCGAACACCAGTTCGGCGTGGACGGGCAGATTCTGCTGATCAGCCGCAAACAGTGGCTGTTCGATGCGCTGGGCGCAGTGAGCGTGAACGTGGAGGTCGAGGTGGCCGATACTCTGCCACCGCCGGCGCGCATCGGCCTGCACTGCCAACTGGCGACGGTGCACCCGCACGCCGAGTGGCTGGGCCTGGGCCCGCACGAGAACTACCCGGATCGCCGCCTGGCCGCGCAGCATGGGCGCTGGCGCCTGCCGCTGGCGGATCTGCACACGCCGTATATTTTCCCCGGCGAGAACGGCCTGCGCTGCGACACCCGCAGCCTGCGCTACGGCGGCTGGCGCATCGACGGCCGCTTCCATTTCTCGCTCAGCCGCTACGGCCTGCAACAGCTGATGGCCTGCAGCCACCAG